>NZ_NTRO01000004.1:0-573462 GCF_002560575.1 Bacillus sp. AFS023182
TGGGGTTCACTTTAAAAAAGGCAGTGCTTTTTTAAAAAAAAATTTGTGAAACTTTTCACAAATTAGACACACACAATTAAAAATATTTCGTGTATAGTAAAATCATGAAATGATGCTTCATACATAAACTTGTGAAATATTTCACAAACGATGGAATTCATGTAGGGAAAGTAATTCTATTTTTTTATGCTAAATGGGACTTTTAGAGACCCTGAGGGACGATTAAAGTCCATATAGCGGAATTGGAGGAATTCACATGGTAGTCAAAGAGAAAGTTGTAAATGAAATGCAAGAAGTAACAGAAATGATTGATACGTTGGTAAAGAACGGTCAGGCAGCTTTACAAGCATTAGAGGATTTTACACAAGAGCAAATTGACAACATTGTACATGAAATGGCACTTGCAGGTGTAGATCAACATATGCCACTTGCAAAAATGGCTGTTGAAGAAACCGGGCGTGGTGTATATGAAGACAAATGCATCAAAAATATATTTGCCACTGAATATATTTGGCATAGTATGAAAAAAGACAAAACAGTAGGAATCATTCATGAGGATCCTCATGAAGAAGTGATCGAAATTGCAGAACCAGTCGGTGTAGTTGCTGGGGTAACACCAGTAACGAATCCAACTTCGACAACGATGTTTAAAGCGTTAATCGCAATGAAAACAAGAAATCCAATTATTTTCGCATTTCATCCTTCTGCACAAAATTGTTCAATTGCAGCAGCAAAAACATTACGTGATGCGGCAGTGAAGGCAGGGGCACCAAAGAATTGTATCCAATGGATCAAAAAACCTTCTGTTGAGGCAACAAAGCAATTAATGAATCATGAAGGGGTTGCGCTTGTTTTAGCAACTGGGGGTGCAGGAATGGTGAAATCAGCATATTCTACTGGTAAACCAGCTCTTGGCGTAGGACCAGGAAACGTACCTTGTTATATAGAGAAATCAGCGCATGTAAAACGTGCTGTAAATGATTTGATTTTATCAAAAACTTTTGATAACGGTATGATTTGTGCTTCTGAACAAGCGATCATTGTAGACAAAGAAATTTACAATGATGTGAAAGAAGAAATGATAGCAAATAATTGTTACTTTGTGACAGAAGATGAGCGTAAAAAATTAGAGAAGCTTGTTATTAATGAAAATACATGTGCAGTAAATAGTGATATCGTCGGAAAATCAGCGTATTATATTGCAGCATTAGTCGGAATTACAGTGCCAGAAGATACAAAAATGCTCGTTGCTGAAATTAAAGGTGTAGGTGCTGATTATCCACTATCTCGCGAGAAATTAAGTCCAGTACTTGCTTGTGTAAAAGCAAATTCACTTGAAGAAGGATTCACATATTGCGAAGGAATGTTAGAATTAGGCGGCTTAGGTCATTCAGCGGTTATTCATTCGACAAATAAAGAAGTGCAAAAACAATTTGGTTTACGTATGAAAGCGTGCCGTCTCATTGTAAACGCACCGTCATCACAAGGTGGAATTGGTGATATATATAATGCATTTATTCCATCACTCACACTTGGATGTGGTTCATATGGAAAGAACTCAGTTTCTCAAAACGTAACGGCAACGCATCTATTAAATATAAAAAGACTTGCAAGTAGAAAAAAGAATTTGCAGTGGTTCAAATTACCACCTAAAATTTATTTTGAAAAACATGCTACAGGGTATTTAGCAAATATGCCAAATATTTCACGCGCATTTATTGTAACGGATCCTGGAATGGTTGAGCTTGGTTATGTGGATACAGTAACGCACTATTTACGTAAACATACAAATGATGTGAAGGTGGAGGTATTCTTTGAAGTAGAGCCAGATCCATCAGATGAAACTGTATTTAAAGGTGCTGAAATGATGAGGAGTTTCAAGCCAGATGTGATTATCGCCCTTGGCGGTGGATCGGCAATGGATGCAGCAAAAGGAATGTGGCTCTTCTATGAGCATCCAGAAACAACATTCTTTGGAATAAAGCAAAAGTTTTTAGATATAAGAAAACGTACATGTAAATATCCGAAGCTTGGGAACAAAGCGCAGTTTGTTGCGATTCCAACAACATCAGGAACAGGGTCAGAAGTGACGCCATTTGCGGTTATTACAGATAAGAAGAATAATATAAAATATCCGTTAGCTGATTATGAATTAACGCCAGATGTAGCGATTGTCGATCCGCAATTTGTCATGACAGTGCCACCGCATGTAACTGCAGACACTGGCATGGATGTATTAACGCATGCAATTGAAGCATACGTGTCTATTATGGCAAATGATTATACAGATGGTTTAGCATTAAAAGCGATTGATCTTGTATTCAAATATTTACCGAGAGCATATAAAGATGGCAAAGACGAAGAGGCGCGTGAGAAAATGCATAACGCTTCTGCGATTGCTGGAATGGCGTTTGCCAATGCGTTCCTTGGCATTAATCATAGTTTGGCGCATAAAATTGGTCCGGAATTTCATATTCCGCACGGACGTGCCAACGCAATCTTAATGCCACATGTTATTCGTTATAATGCAATCAAACCAAGAAAACATGCATTATTCCCAAAATATGAGCACTTTGTTGCTGACGAACGTTATGCCCATATCGCAAGAATGCTTGGACTTCCAGCGAGCACAGTAGAAGAAGGCGTAGAATCACTCGTACAAGCGATTATTACTCTTGGAAAAGAATTGAATATTACTATGAGCATTGCTGGACAAGGTGTGGAACAAGAAGCATTTGAAGAAGTTGTTGGCATGTTAGCGGAAAGAGCCTTTGAAGATCAATGTACAACAGCAAACCCAAAATTACCGCTGATTTCAGAGCTGCAAGAAGTATATATGAAAGCATACAAAGGAGTGTAATAAATGGGAAAGAGCCGCATTTTAGCGGCTCTTTTATTTTGGAAAACTTCTCCCTCATTGGCTGTATTTGCTTGTCTCAGAGGCTATTAGAATATGATACAGTGAGAATGAGGAGTGGTAAAGAGATGAAAGAATTACAACAGAAAATAGCAGATTATATTCGCTTCGGTCAAGTTCTTCTTGCACTAGCCACATTTTTAATGATTGGTTTATTGATTCCGAATGGAGGAAGAGAAACTGTACAATCCTTTGCAATGATGGGTGTTATAGTCTTATTTTTAGGAATGTCATTTTTCTTTTTTAAGCGTGTTAAAGCGTTGCGTGATAGGTTAGAGGAGAACGATTATGAATCAAATTGATAGATGAAACGCTATGAAAAGAGTGTATCTTTTTGTAGCGTTTTTTTCGTATAAAACTTTATATACGATTTATATCAACATTGATAATCTTTATCAATTAGAATGGGGTAGAATTAACTTCTAATTTAAGGTCATTTGTGAACGGAAAGTTCTTGTCCATTGTTAGAACAAGATAAATATCTAGTATATACTTGAAAAATCCCCCCCTCAACTGTAGTTTTCTTTATACTAGTTATGATATGGATGCAGTAGACAAGTCTTTGTCTACTGTCTTTTTTTCGTTAAAACTTGTATATCGCTGTAATCAGTGATGATAAAGTCCGCATACGGTGTTAATTCTTCTATTGCATGTTCATGATTGGCAATGCCTACAGCAATACTTCCAGCCTCTTTAGCCATTTTTACATCTACAATAGTATCTCCAACCATTACTAGATCATTTGGTTTAATATTAAGCTGTTCACATGCTTTGGTAATCATTTCTGGATGAGGCTTTCCGTTTTCTACATCTTCTGGCGTAAAGAGAAATTGAAGAGATGGTATGTTAAGTAAATCAATACATTTTTTTGTTCTCACCTTATTATCTGAGGTAAGAATACCTGTGTATATTCCTTCTTTTTGCAAAGAAATAATGCATTCAGTTATACCTGGAATAGGATGAAAAGCTTGTTCAATGGATAATTGCTCATTACTTTCTTCAAATATGGTAGTAGTAAGCTCTTTGCAACGATGCCATGGATATTTTTTGATTTGATATAAAAGGCTAGCAACAACAATAATTTCTTCTTCTTCAGATGCGACTGCTAATAGGCCTTTAAAATCAACTTTGTTTGGAGGTACAAATCCAACTGCTTTTTCCCACAGCGGTTCATACTTTTTACCGACAATTTGTGAAAACTTGTATTTTCGCAGTCTATCAATTTCCTGCCAAAATGGAATCGCGTGAAATAATGTACCATCCTTATCAAAGGCAATTGCTTTCGTTTCAATAACCTCTCCAGAAATTTGAATTTTCCCCATATTTCATGTCACCTCGTTTATAATAGTTACCATATACTGTACATTCTGAAATGCATTACAGGTCAAGGAGGGAGTTAAGATTTCTACAATTGAAGATATCGCTAAATTAGCCGGAGTGTCTAAAGCAACAGTTTCCCGTGTGATCAATCATCATCCGTATGTACGTCCAGAATTAAGGGCGAGAGTGCAGGCGATTATTGATGAAAAAAATTATGTGCCTGTGGCAACGGCGAAAGATCTACGTCGTCTACAAACAAATTTAATCGGTGTAGTCGTACCAAATTTACATCATCCCTTTTTTAGTCAGTTAATTCAAGAGTTAAGTGGTATTTTAAAAATAGATCGTTATGATGTCGTGATATTACAATCGAATTATGAAGTTGAGAGAGAAAGAGAATTTTTACAATATATTAGGACGAAAAAGTTAGATGGGCTTATTTTTACTACACTTTCTTTGCCAATAGAGGAAATAGAGCTTGCGATAACTTCAGGAGCAATTGTTATTTGTAATGAACATGTAGAAACAGAACTCGTATCTACAGTTCAATTTGATGAAGAGTTAGCCGGTTATATTGGAACGAGGCATCTTTTGGAAAATGGATATACACGTATAGGGTTTTGTTACGATACATTAAAAAGTAAAGCGCAGAGACAGAGATACCAAGGCTATAAACGAGCTTTAAAGGGGTACGATATACAGGTGCAACGAGAATGGATATTTTCGAATTGTTGTGGACTGAAGGATGGAAAGAATATTATACATATCATTCAATCTATGCAAAATGCACCTGATGCAATTTTTTCAGGTAGTGATGAGATAGCTGCTGGAATCATTATGGAAGCGCAGCGATTAAGAATTCGTATCCCACAAGATTTTGGTGTTATGGGATTTGATAATCAAGAACTCTCCATGATCATGCACCCTAATATAACAACGATTAATACCTCCATCAAAAGTATGGCAAAGAATTCTATCGTATTATTGCATAAACAATTACGAGGAGAGCATGTACAGCGTATACAATTGCCTATCTCAGTTATAGAAAGAGAATCTACAAGAAAGGAGTAGGAGTATGTTCCATACAGATCGTTTACAATTTCGTAAATATACAATGGCTGACTTAGAGTTTTATGCATCCTTATGGGGAAATGAAAAAGTAATGCGCTACATTGGGAATGGAATGCCGAAAACATACGCACAGTGTAAAAAAAGTCTTGAAAGCTGGGTGCTTGCTAGTTATAAAAACGGTTTAGGATTATTTCTAATGATTGAAAAGGGAACAGATACACCAATTGGTCACGCAGGGCTCGTTAGGCAACAAGTAGATGGCAAAGAAGAAATTGAAATTGGGTACTGGTTACTTCCTGAATATTGGGGGAAAGGGTATGCAAAGGAAGCAGCAACAGCTTTTCGAGATTACGGCTTTCAAGGGTTAAGACTAAATAAACTCATTTCCCTTATTAATCCAGATCATCCTGCATCTATCTTTGTCGCTCGAAAAACAGGAATGAGTTATGAGAAGACAGCATCATTTCATGGAATAGATATTCTTGTATATGCAATTAAAAGAGCTGGATAAACCCTGCTCTTTTAAAGAATGAGGCCACTCAATACCATTAATAGATTTAAAACTATATGCCATATAGTAGCTGGAATGATGCTATTTGACTTCACAACTATTCCTCCATAAAATATACCAGCTAAAATGAAAGCGGTGGAAACACTCCAAGAAAAACCTAAAGAATAATGCTGCAAACCAAAACCAATGCTTGTAAGCAAAATAGCCCATTTTTCACCAAACTGATTTGTAAACTGATGTAATAAGATTCCTCGCCAAATACATTCTTCTAATGCGCCATTGATAACAGAAAACAATATGGAAAATAACATAATATGTTGTATGTAAGACAAATCTTTTTGCAGTAGAAAAGGTATAAAAGTGATGATATTAATAGAGATGGCGATGATGAGAAATAGATAAATTTTTACTTGATGAGGTCCTTTCCAAATAAAAGGCATATGTAAGGTATGGTTCCATTGTGGTTGATTCCAATTTAGAGATATCCGCTGTTGGCGTGCAAGAGCATCTAAGAGAAATGGTAAAAAAACAAGAAGTAGGCAAAGACGTTTTACAATAATTGTTAGTTCTCTTGAAGAAAATGAAATTTGATTCGTAGCAGATAAATAAAAGGAAAATCCCATTCCAAATAAAAGAGAAGTCCATACAAAACGATGATAATGTTGCTTTTTAAGCAAAGGAAGTAATGTAAGAATCCATAGACTAAAAAATACTATATTAGTAGTTTGCACGGTAATTATAAGGAATGTAAAAGAAAGCAGTAAGGAAAATTTCTCCATCTTTTTCTCCTTTTAAAAAGGTAATATTTATCTCTTAAAGAATAGTATATAACAATAAAAGGGGGAATGGGATTGTATATTTATCATAATGGACTCATTATTCGAGAAGGAACGACAGGTGTACCAGCTTATGCAATTAAAAGTTTATTTGAAGATGCGGGCTGGAGCAACAATAGCATTCCATCTTGGCAAATTGAAAAATTTACGATAGCATTTGAAAATTCAACATGGGCTTTTACGATTTGGGATGATGAAGAAATGATTGCGATGGTTCGTGTCATTTCTGATCAGATCATGGCTGCCAATATTATGGATTTAGTTGTGAAGTATGAATATAGAGGAAAGGGATTAGGCAAGAAGCTCGTTTCCCTTTGTATGCAGAAACTACCCCATGGGGATTGGTTTGCACATACATCTGCGAATAATTTTGATTTTTATCGTAGTTGTGGTTTTGAAGTACGTGATTTATCCCAAAATGGGACATGTGCTTATTACGGTTATAATGAAGCAAAAAAAGAGGGGCATCGATAGAATAGCGTTTGAAAACTATAAAATGAACTATCATTCATTTTATAGTTTTTTTATGTTAAAATTATAAAGAAAATTCAGAATCTTGAAAAGGGGGATGGAATTGAATATTAAAGTAGGAGATATGTTTCGTTATGAAAGAACATTTACAGAAGAAGAGGTTTTGGAATTTGCTCATCTTACAGGGGATAAAGGGAGACATCATATGGAACATGATGAGCAGGGACGTTTAATGGTACATGGTTTATTAACTGCAAGCATTGGAACGAAAATTGGTGGAGATGTACATTACATAGCACGGGAATTTGTAAGTGAATTCATCAGGCCCGTTTTTACTGGAGATACAATTACTTGTGATGTAACTCTTACAAGTGTAGAACAAATGGAAGGGTACAAAAAGGTATCTATGGAGTTGATTTATCGTAATCAAAAAGGTAAAGACGTATTAGTAGGAACAAGTTACGGGATCATACGAGAGTAACGTGTATATTGTTCATATAAAAGTTAAAAGGCATTGCAAACATATCGTTTGCAATGCCTTTTAATATACGCGCTTTCGATTTTCAGCATGGCTAGAGATGAGTAATAATGCAGATTCTTCGCCAATATTACGCACAATATGTGGCACGCATGCACTCCAGGAGAAAGAATCTCCTTCTTCCACAATCGCGATATCTTCTCCATGTTGTACTTCTAATTTACCACGTAATACAAGATGACATTCTTCACCTTCATGAGCATTTGGTGTGTTTTCTTTTGGGAATCCAACTGGAATCTCTACTAAAGATAAACGAAGGCCTCCTTGTTCAGCGACATGCTCAATCCTTTGTTCATCTTTTCCATATACACTATATTTTCGTTCCTCTTTTTTTACAATTTTCATGTGATCTTTTTGCTCAAGTAATAAATAAGGAAGAGGAACGTTTAAAAATTTGGAAATTGTTTCTAAAGTTGAGATGGATGGGGACGTTTTATTATTCTCGACTTGACTCATAAAACCTTTAGAAAGTCCCGTCCCTTCACAAATTTGGGCGATAGTAACGCCTCTGCGTTGACGAATTTCACGTATTGCAGAACCGATATTCATAATAATCAAGCTCCTTTTTTGTAGACAACTATTTGTATCATAGCAAAAAAAAACATTTTTTTCTCAAGAAAAATAAATTGACGAATAAAAATTTTTATTGTATGTTTTGTGATGTGAATAAAAGATTTATATTACAAAACAATAGAGGGGAGAACAAAATGAATCAACATATTGGTAATTTAATTATTCGTATCGTATTAGGAGTAACGTTCTTTATGCATGGTTTGACAAAGTTTCAATCAGGGATTGATAATATTGCAGGATGGTTTACAAGCATTGGTTTACCTGGAGCGCTTGCATACGGCGTAGCGACGGTAGAATTAGTTGGTGGTCTATTATTGATTATTGGTTTAGGTGTACGTTATATTGGATTATTATTCGCACTTATTTTAGTTGGGGCAATTGTAAAAGTGAAATGGTCTGCTGGTTTATTAGGCGATGGAAAGAATCCAGGGTATGAACTAGACCTTGCTTTATTAGCAATGGGCCTTTACTTATTCGTTGTTAAAGCTGAAGGTTTTGTAGATAATTTCTTAAAAGCAACTGTATTCAAAAAAGATTAATCGAAATGGGGGCATAACAATATGAGCTTTCAACTTCATCCCAATACAACACTCGGTGTTGTGCATTTATATGTATCGAATGTAAAGACATCACTGACGTTCTACACAGAGGTATTACGTTTGAAAGTGATAAAAGAAGAAGAAATGATCGTTACGCTTGGTAATGAAAATAATGAACCGCTTCTTATAATAGAGGAGAAAGAAAATGCTCTTCCAAAACAAAGAAGTCGAACTGGTTTATATCACTTTGCAATCTTACTACCAAGTAGACAAGATTTAGCAAATATTCTTCGTCACCTTGTGCAGAAAGTATATCCGTTACATGGCGGGGCAGATCATTACTTTAGCGAAGCAATTTATTTAGCTGACCCAGATGGAAATGGAATTGAAATTTATCAAGATCGTCAAAGAGAAGTGTGGCGAGATGAAAAGGGAGAGCTTCCGTTTGTTAGCAACCCATTAGATGGTGAAGGATTATTGCAACAAGGAAATGCGTGGAACGGATTTCCAAGGGGAACGGTAATGGGGCATATCCATTTGCATGTTGCTGATTTAGAAGAAGCAAAACGTTTCTATGTAGATGGACTTGGATTTGAAGTAACGATTCCAGCTCGAAACGGTGCATTATTTGTTTCAGCAGGTGGTTATCATCATCATGTTGGTTTAAACACATGGCAAGGCGAAGGTGTGCCGCCGCAAATGCAAGATTCCGTTGGTTTGAAATATTTCACCATTGTACTAGCAGATGAAAAACAAAAAGAGCAAATGTGTGAAAGCTTAAAATATATTGGCGCGGTTGTTATGTACAAAGAGGGAATATTACAAGTAGAGGATCCATTTGGCCACTGTATTCACTTAATTACAAAAGGAGAAGCCTAAATAAAGGCTTCTCTTTTTTTACTTTCTTATAATTGCTTTTTCATTTTGTAAAAAAAGTTCATTAAACTGTCTTGCGAGTTCGAAATCAAGTTTTGTTAAACCTTTTGCATTCCATGATGACAAAGTAATAATGACTGCTTTATACTGAATAAGGATAAATGGATGGTGATTGTGTTCTTCTGATAGTTTGGCTGCTTCAGAGACAAATTCGACACCTTTTAAGTAGTCGGAAAACATATATTTTCTTTCAATCCATTTTTCATCTTTCACTGTCCATTTATCTAACTTTGTTAATTCCTCTCGTACTTCTTCATCTGTTAGTCGTTGCATTATTTTTCACATCCTTTATTGAGAGTAGAGTAAGACCATTATTAATTAAACGTTGAACAGATTCGTTTTTTGTAAAAGTAGATAGCTGTTGTAACAACTGAGCAGATGTTTCGTGTCCTTTGTTATGTTCTAAAAGCAATTCTAAAATTTCAAGACGAAGTAACCATTCTTTTGTAAAGAACTGATTTAGGACTTCTTGAATTGTTACTAATTGTTCTACATGTGAATTTTGTAACATGCCTTCATTTCGAATATCGCGAACAGTTTGATACATACGATCAAGCTCCGTTAAGGTAAGTGATGTAGGTGTTTCTTCTGCTTCTTCCTCTACTCCGAAGAATGCTGCCACGTCTGCTGCACCTGGGAATACAGAAGTGATTTCTGAACCAACTGCCATGTCAAACGCTCCCCATGAGGCATCAAATAATAGACGATCTTTGTAAATCACTGTGCAATTTGTAAATGAAATAAGAGCGATTTTTTTATCGTTTTTCACAATATCAGTCACTGTTCCTTTTACGTGAACACCGCTTGTGAAGAAGAGTTCCGCTTGATTACCAATGATAACGCCTAATGATTGTAACTCTTCATCTGTACAATCCTCGAGTGAGATATTTCTTTCTAATAAACCAACTGGTGTACCAAAGCCATCTTGATGTACAGCTGTAGAATGATTTGGTAGTTGTTTATTATTTAGTGCTAATGCAGTCGGTGTGTTTGTTTTCATGTAAATCACTCTACCTGCATCATCTTGAATTTTTTCTGCAAATGTACCTGTAATTTGTAAACCACTACTTAATTGAGCGGTTGCATTGTTTTCAGAACGAATTGCTTTTTCTAATCCTTTTGCGCCACCTGTCTTGAAAGCCATTGTTTCAGAGAAGTTCTCAAGTGCCTCTGTTAATTCTTCAAATGACTCGCATACAAATAGCTGTGGCTGCATTTTTGTAACATCATATGTCGTTTGGATACAAGTTTCAATGGAGAATGGAACTTTTTCAACAGCGTCTGTTAAACAATGTTTGCTCTCACCAACAGAGGAAAGAAGACCAGCACCGTAAATTTTTGGATTATTTATATCTCCAATTAAGCCGTACTCGACTGTCCACCAGAAAAGACGAGAAATTTGTTCTGCTTCTGATAAGCCAGAAACAAGCTTTTGCTTTTCTGCAACTTCTTTTTCAGCTGCTACAACTTCTTCTGGTGTAGAAGTTGGACTTTCTTTCACAATTGTTAAAGTACGTACAGCTTCAAAAGCATCGTGCTCTTCTTTCGTTGAAAATGCTTTTGCTCCAATTTGTCCAAATCGTTTTACATATTTTGCATATGTAGGGTCAAGTAAAATCGGTGCATGCCCAGCTGCTTCATGAACGATATCAGGCGCTGGCGTATATTCAATGTTTTCTACTTTACGAATATCTGTTGCGATCGGTAATAAACCATGCCCTTGAAAATCAAAGAACGCTACGCCAGGAATAAGACCGTCAATCGTTACGGCGCCCCAGCCACTTGGTGCTAAACATTCATTCATTTCTTCCACCTTTGGAATCGCATCTATATTAATACCAGATGATTGCAGTCCGTTCACATAGGCTGGATGAGCAACATCTTTTAAAAAGTTATGATTTTGTCTCATAATGTAACGCCATACAGCGTGATTAATTGGTGTATATTGATCGTAATGCTGCGTGGATACAAATGGTTTTAAATGTGATGGAATTTCTGTTTTTGTTGTCATTCATACATCCTCCTTTTTATACGTAAAAACTGCTCTCGTTTCTTTTACGTATATCACCTCCTTTCAAAATTTGTAAGCGCTTATAAAATTTTATCACAAGATTCGGAATTATTTAATATTTGTTTTGTGAGAAACAGAAAAAGACCCTATCGGAAAATCCGATAGGGGCGGAAAAATAGCGGGATCACCTTAGGTACGAGAATGCTTACATCTCAGTTACTGATAACGGAAAAATCCGTCTTTTTCTTCATGTACAAAGCATTATGAAAAATTATAATTTGCACAAACCATCAGTTCACTGAGTCATAGATATAAGCCGCTACTAGGGATGCCTTAAAAGCTATAATTCGTTCAATTAAATTATGTTTTTTATAAAAATATATTTAAAAAGTTGTCAATGTAATAATCTTTTTCAAATAGTAAATAGGCGGGCATGATAAAGGAGATTAATTATGGGAGGATGAAAGAGAAAGATGTGGAAAAAACTGCTTATTTTTATACTTTGTATTTGTTACTTGCAAGAAACTACTCTTGATGTTCAAGCTGAGGAAAAAGATATACGAGTAGCGTTTATTCGTAATCATGATCTCTGGATCAAACTTGATGGAAAAGAAAAACAAATAACAAAAGGAGAATACATAACAAAACCCAAATGGTCACATGATGGAAAGTGGATTGCATATGCAAAAGGTGAAGAGCAAAAAGAGCTCGAATTGTACCACGTTGTGGATGGGGAAAAAGTTGTTCCTTCTCAAACAGAAGCAACGAATTATCAATGGTCGCCGGTAGAAAATATAATTGCATTTGAATTTACAGGTACATTAAATACATTTGATGCAGAGAAGAAGAATGCAACGTTTGAAAATGTATCATCGGGTGTTGGTGATTATGCATGGTATCCAGATGGAAAGAAATTTCTTGTTTCGTCTGAGGCTCAGTTGCTTCCAACGGGTTGGACAGGAGCACAGTTATATGAAGTACAAAAGGATGCTGGAATGAATCCTAATAAAATGAAACACCTGTATACATTACCGAGTATGCAGGAGGATTTTCTCGCTTATGTTGCAAGTAATTTCAAGTGGTCTCCAAATGGAAAGTGGATTGCATTTTTAGCTGTTCCAACCGCTTCGTGGTCAGCGGATAGTAATACACTTTGTCTTTTGAAAGCGGATGGGAGTCATTTTGAAAAAGTAGATCAAATGTTATTAAATAGCCAGTGGATACAATGGGCTCCATCGAAAAATACATTGGCTTATATTGAAGGAAGCGGGAGAATTGCATTAGAAAATAAACATTTAAAAACAAAAGAAGTCCCTGCCCTTCAGCAAGAAAAATTTACGCCTAAAGGGGATGTTGATTGGGATTTCACATGGCATAATGACGAACTTATTACACTTTCAAGAGCTCGAGAAATGGAGTGGAAAAATGAAGAAGAAAAAAGATCATTCCCTTCTTTATACCAAGTAAATATTCAATCAAATCGCCAGCGCCAAATTACAACTCCCCCAAAAAAATATGGGGATTACAATCCAGTTTATATAAAGCGTGAAAATCAACTGACATGGATGCGTTCTGACCGTAAAAAGGCAGATATGTGGTTGGCGAATGGGGATGGAGCAAAAGCGAAGAAATGGATTGAAAATATAGATGTACCCGAGTGGTATTATGAAAAATGGAATTGGGAAAATGTTATTGCTGTAAAAGAAGATTGAAAAAAGCCGCCTAAAAGATACTTTTAGGTGGCTTTTTCACAATTATTTATGTGTTTTGTTTGGTTTCTTTTTTCCAGGATTTCCATTACCTTGACGCTTTCTATTCTGCTCGTCTTTTGCTTGTTTTTCGTGTATTGTATCTAAAAAATCGTTTGAGTTGTTCATTAATGAATCCTCCCGTAGGTTTCGTTTTATCTTTTTTACTATATCCATTTAGGAAGGAATCATAAGTTGAAAATTAAAAGGTTGTATGTTTTTTTCTGTATTTAAAAATAATTGACTCGGTTGAATTAGAGATAAATCGAGTAAGAAAGACTTCGTTTTGTATCACGCTACTTTTCGTATATTCAAGCACTCATTTTTTTTCGATAATATAAATAATACATTCCGTACATTAGGAAAAGGATGAGTAAAACTTGTAATTCTACATTCTCTTTTAAAATTGTTGCTAAAGGATCTGGTAAGTAAGGAGATTTGCCTCCGCCACTTAGGCCTAATAGTTTATTAAAGAGACTAATGATACAAAACATAAAAACGGCGGACCAACTTGCTGAAATAGCTTTCTGTTTAATTTTCGTCTCGCGTTCATCGTCTTTCATCCAAGGTGTAGAAGCTTTATCGCTTGTAAAGAAGCCATTTATGTATCCCCATATTATCATGCCAATAAAATAAATTACCCAATTCATAATTGGTAAGTTCCTCCCTATTAAAAATAAGTGTTGTAAAAGGTTTTTTACATATATTATCATAATAATTTCCAAGTTATATGTCAAAGGTTTTTTACAGGTAAGGGAGAAGGAATTGGGAAAAAGATATGGAAGAGTAGAGAGTGTAGCAAAAAATATACATATTCATTTAGTAGTAGGAGAGATAAAACTATGAAACTTATTTTCATAAGACATGGTGAAGGGAAACATACAAAAGATTTACCTATGAGCTTGCAATTAGAAAATCCACCTTTAACAGAAGAAGGCGAAAAACAAGCATTGTTACTTCAAAGCAGTTTACCACTACAAGAAAATGATGTATTAATCGCAAGCCCTACGCTTCGAACATTACAAACTGCAGCGATATGGAGCTCACAAGTAGTTTGCCGCAAAATAACACATCCGTATATTTCCCCGCATATTTTTCCTTATCGTGAAGGAGCAAGAACATTACCATGTGACAGGTTGTTAAGTACAAAGGTAATCCAAGAGTTATTTCCTAGTTTTTCTTTAAGAGAAAGTACAAACGATATGTTATGGAATCAGGGAATAAATACGATTTCAGAGAAGAAATTTCAGAATAGAGCAGATGAATTTATCAATTGGTGTTATACATTAAAGGTTGCAAGGATCTGCATCGTTTCCCATGATGGAACAATTACAGCATATAGACAATATTTACAAAAGCAGAGATTAACAAGAGAGGATTTTTTAGAAGAAACAGGTGTGTATGAAATAAACGTATGAATGGAGGTTTTTTATTTGAATATTGCATTAGTAGTTGGCGATAATTCAGATTTAGAAGCACAATCGCTTCGAGCGACGCTTGAGTATTTTGGAGCAAGAGTTATTACATATTGGATTGGTCGACCGCAAGATTTGATGGATGTTCTTTCGGGGAAAAGTTTGTATGAAGATATGGATTATATTATTTTTTGCTTTCATGGTGAAGAAGGCGAATTTGTAATGGGGGAATTAGGGGAAGATATATATGAAGAAGATGAACCAAGAGGGAACTTTGGTGTAGCTGAAATTAAACAATATGCAAAATTGCATAACAAGTATATTATCAATAGCGGGTGTACTTTAGGAGATCCAAAACTTGCAACAGCATTTTTAAATAGTGGTGTAAAAGTTTATATAGGCTCAACAGATTATGTGGATGGAAATGCAGCACTTATGTTTACAATACGTTTATTTTACGGGCTTATTAATCATCAAAAAACAATAGATGATGCATTTCAAGATGCGAAATTATTAGATGATGAGACTTTGACATTTGAATTATATAGAGAATGAAACGTACTTATCCGAATATTGGATAAGCACGTTTCACATTTACCGCATAGTTTCTTTGTGAAAAATAATGAAAATCATTATCAATTATGGTATGATATTTTCAAGTTTTTACAGGAGAATAAAAGTAACTATATAAATGTTAGTTTTTAACATTTCGTGTAATCTTCACAAATTATTCATAATTAATATTTAAAAAATAAGTAACTAATGTTATTATATTACCTGTAACTAACTTAATTACATCTTGAGGAGGAGAGTATGGTTATTCAATTTTTAAGAGAAAACAAAGCAGTTTCTTTTGTATTAGCAGTTATCCGTGTTTATTTGGGGTACACATGGTTGATGGCTGGAATCGGAAAGTTACAAGGGAAAGGATTTGATGCGACAGGTTATTTACAGGGGGCTATTGAAAAGTCAAAAGGAGCACAACCAGCCGTACAATCTTGGTGGGCGTCATTCTTGCAAGACTTCGCAATTCCGAATGTTGATATGTTTAACACGCTTGTAATGTGGGGAGAAATTCTAGTTGGAATAGGTTTAATTGTAGGTTGTTTAACGAAAACAGCTGTCTTTTTTGGCCTTGTAATGAACTTTTCCTATATGTTTAGTGGGTCTCTAGGTGTAAATCCACAAATGGTTATTTTATCTATGTTCGTTTTAGTTGCTGGCATGAATGCTGGAAAACTTGGAGTGGATGGTTGGATTGTACCTAAATTACTAGGATCAAAAAGGCAAAAAAGACAGAAGCAAGCTGCTTAACATATGAAACGGGTATCTCAAAGATGAGATACCCATTTTTATTGCTTTGTTGTTTCGATTGGATTCTTTTCAAAGAATTCTTTTACATAGCCTATAAATTCTTTCGGTTCTTGGCGGAATGGGGCATGATAACCCTTTTCAATAATATGGAAGGTGCTGTTTTTTAAAAACTGATGATAAGATTCGCCTTCTTTCCATGATACACTACTATCATTTCTGCCCCAAATAATTAAAGTCGGAAGTTTGATTTCACTAGCATTAATCTTAAGTCGCCTTGGCCACATTTTCATTTGGTTATAATGTTCTGTATCATCGCGTTTAAATTTCACTTTGCTTTCATCATAATCCGTAATAGAAGATACAGTATTCAAATCAGTGGATAACTGTGGTTTAGGTGAAGCATTTCTATTTGTTAATGATATAGCCCCTGTAGCATCCGTTAAAATGAGATGGGTAACTGCACTTGGATATAAATATGTTAAATTAAGGGAAATTTCCCCGCCCATAGAGTGACCTAGTACTGCAAAAGTATCATATCCTAGTTTTTTCATTAACTTATAATAAAGGTTGGCGTGATTAGGAAAAGAGTATGGAAAATCCATTGGTTTAGAAGAATGGCCAAATCCTAAAACATCAACGGAGATAATTGTATGATCTTTTGCTAAGTCTGAATAAATATCGCTAAAGCCATTGGATGAACCGCCAAACCCATGAAGCATAAGTAATGGTGGTTTCTTTTCCCCAATTTGTTTAAAGTAAATAGTTTGCCCGTCTATCTCGACCATTTTTTCATCTGTTGTTAGCTTTGTTTCAATTGTATTTTTAACTTGTTTTACTGCTTCTACTGGCTTGTCTGCTGCATTGCAACCCACTAATAATGTAATAGCAAGGCAACTTACCATATAACACTTCATTCGTTTCAAGCAGGTGTCCCCTTTCTAACATAACGCTGTATCCATCATAGCAAATAAATGGTCGCGATTTCCAGATGGGTGACTTCCATTTTTTATCATAAGCGGCGAAAGAAGTGTTTCTTGAAACTCTTTCGATTCCAAGTGTGCTCGAAATGTGAATTGTGAGTGTGGAACATCTATACGGACTGTTCCATTCCAGCTCATGCAAATGGATTGTAATAATTGGATTGCATCTTCATCACGCTTAGCTATAAGAGGGGTAATGCAGAGTGTATTTCCTTTTTGTATACACAGTGCAAAAGCTTCGATTCTATGTTTTTTTTCAATTTTGAATGCGAGTGTTGCTCTAGATAGTAATATCGAATAGAGCTTTGGACGATGCGCCCCTGTCACGGTTTGATCAAGCTTAATGAGAGAGTTAAGATCATATGGCTCAATCTGCTTTAAATGGGAGTGGTTCGTAGGTGTGTTCGTAACAAATTTTTCAAAGCGATGGATTGTTGTAACGGTCGTAAAGCCGCATGTTTGGTACAAAGGTATACCAGCATCTGTTGCAATGAGCATAACAGGAAGGGAAGCGGATGTTTGCTGCATGCAAATATCGAGTAAAGTACGACCAAGCCCTTGTTTTTGAAAATCGGGATGAACCATTAGCATACCGATAGAAGAAAATCCAGATTCAGAAGGGAATACCCCACAAGTAGCAATTAGTTTTTCATGATGTGTATAGCCAAATAAATTTCCGATAGATAGGTACATTTTAAATTGTTTTTGCATAAATAATCGGGGTTGTAACCATCCAACAGCTTCGCAAAGAGAAATGAGCTGTGGAATACTTGGGTCGTTTAGCTTTTGTATTTGCATATTGAATCACCACATTTCTAATCTAGTAGAAATATTTTATCATGAAAAATAAATATTCAATTATAAATAGAGAGAATGTAAAGTATTGAAAAATACACATGATCACCTTTCTTTTTTGTAAAGGTGACCAAACTAGATAATATAAGACAAAGATATACAAATTATAACGAAAATTTACACAACTTAACAAAATGTTTACATGAAGCTAACTTTTCCTTAATAGTCTTCCTTTAAATTGGGTATTGGGAACTTAATAACTAATAACCTATTAGGGGGACATGAAAAGTGAAAAAGTTTATGAAGAAAGCATGGCCATTTGCGGTTGTGACATCGTTAGCACTTACTTCAGCTGTAACGTGGGGCGTAACACGTTCAGATGTAATTAAAGCGGATGGAAAAGCAGGTGATACAAAAATTAAAAATGTAATTGTTTTAATTGGAGATGGCATGGGACCTTCGTATATGACTGCCCATCGTTATATGAAAGATAATCCAAAAACATTTGAAATGGAGTCAACAGAATTTGATAAACATCTTGTAGGAACACAAAAAACATATCCAGAAGATGAGCATCAAAATATTACAGATTCTGCATCAGCTGCAACAGCAATGTCGGCAGGTGTAAAAACATACAATGCAGCAATTGCGGTGGATAATGATAAGGCAGAAGTAAAAACAGTACTTGAACAAGCAAAGGCGCAAGGGAAATCAACAGGTTTAGTTGCCACTTCTGAAATTACACATGCAACGCCAGCTGCTTTTGGAGCGCATGATATTAGCCGTAAAAATATGGATGCAATTGCAAATGATTACTTCGATGAGAAAATTAACGGGAAACACAAGGTAGATGTTCTTCTTGGTGGTGGTGTAAATAACTTTGTAAGAAAAGATCGTAATCTTACAGAAGAATTTAAGAAGTCAGGTTATAGTTATGTAACAGATCGTGAGCAATTATTGAATGATAAAAGTGATCAAATTCTTGGCTTGTTCGCACCAGGTGGCTTAGATAAAATGATTGATCGTAATGAAAAAGCACCTTCGTTAGAAGAAATGACAAATGCAGCAATCAATCGTTTAAATAAAAACGATAAAGGTTTCTTCTTAATGGTAGAAGGTAGCCAAATTGACTGGGCTGGACATGATAACGACGTTGTTGGTGCGATGAGTGAAATGGAAGACTTTGAGAAAGCATTTAAAGCAGCGATTGAATTTGCGAAGAAAGATAAACATACATTAGTTATTGCAACAGCTGATCATTCTACAGGTGGGTTCTCTCTTGGTGTAAATGGTGAATATAACTTTGATGCAAATGCAATTAAAGCGGCAAAACGTACACCGGACTTTATGGCAAATGAAATTGCAAAAGGTGCAAATGTAGAAGAAACGTTGAAAACATACATTGATTTACAATTAACACCAGAAGAAATTAAAGCTGTGAATGATATTGCGTCATCAAAAGATGTAACAAAAATTGATAATGCGATTGAGGAAATCTTCAATAAACGTTCATTTACAGGCTGGACAACAGGTGGACATACTGGGGAAGACGTGAATGTATATGCATTTGGACCAGGTAAATATCTATTCACAGGCGTTCAAGAAAATACAAACATAGCAAAACGTGTCTTCGATATTGTTGGTGGCGGTGACCCTAATAAAGGCAGACAATAGTTATGGAGTAAAGCGAGGCGTTTTGCCTTGCTTTTTCTTTTTGGGAGGAATATTGAATGCGAAATTTCACTAAGAAAATAGGATTTGTTAGTATAGTGGGACTATTGTTAATGGGATGTCAATCAGAGCAGGAAATGAAGAAAATAGATGGAGAGAAGAAAGGAGTAATGGTACAAAAAGAAACGAAGATACATGTAACACCAGAAGAAGAAAAAGAAATTCATAATGTAATAGAGGCGTTTGTACAGACGACAAACGAAAAAAAATTCGATCAACATATGGCTCTGTTTTCGGACAAAATAGTTGGTGCTGAAGACTTACGAACACAAAAGGCAGCTGCATTTCAAAGAGAAAATAAGAAAATTGAGTTGAATGATGTGCAGGTGAAAAACTTCAAGAGGGATTATGTTGTTGTTGAAACAGCGGAGAAAGAAATAGATGGTGGAAGATCTTTTCAGAAAAAGGTACAGTATGCACTTGGGAAAGAAGAAGAACATTGGAGAATTGAAGAAGTTCGGACGATAGAAAAGACATAAAGAAAGAAAGGTTCTCATATGAGGAGAACCTTTCTTTATAATGGGAGTAAAATTTGACTTGAACATGCTTCAATCTCATCGATATCTTGGCGAATGGTCGCCATTTTATTATCTAGTTCTTCTGCTTTCATGGCAGCATCGTGAAGTTCATCTTTTAAATAATCGGGAATATTCCCTTCATATTTATAGTAGAGTTTATGCTCTAAACTTGCCCAAAAGTCCATTGCGAGTGTACGCAATTGAATTTCTGCAAATACCTCTTTTGTACCAGAATTTAACGCTAATGGATATTTAATAATCATATGCAAACTTTTATAGCCATTGGATTTTGGATTATCGATGTAGTCCTTTACTTCTACAATTTCCATATCTTCACGATTTTCAATGACTTGCTTTAAGTGATAAATATCTTCCACAAAGCAACATGTAATCCGGATGCCGATAATGTCTTGCAAATGCGTTTGCGCGTTTTCGATAGTTGGTGCTAAATTTTTGCGCTCGAGTTTTTTAACGATGCTGTCAGGTTGTTTTAATCTTGTTTTTATATGTTCAAACGGGTTATAGTCCTCTAGAAATTGAGCTTCCCGGTTCATAATTTCGAATTTTGTTTTCAACTCTTCTAAAGCGAATGTATAAGGTAATACAAATGCCTTCCAATAGTTAACGGTTGATTGATTATATTTCATTTATATACACACCTTTTCATATTTGCAAATAAGGTTGCTTATTTATACTAAATACCAGATCATATAAGCACATGCAGCAAATGATGAGATCATAAAACGGTATTTGGCTTTCATTTCTGTATCTCCTTTCTAATTAAATTTCATATATCAATAAAATGGATTGTTAGTAAATTGATTATGTACAGCTCTAATAATAATAGATTGATGTGAATTTCGTATGAACTAATTGTTTCAGTTTTTTGTCTTTTTAGAATGATTTCAACAAATCATTTGGATAGAGTTTATAATAGGGAAATTGACAAAAAGAATAATAGCATTTATTATATAAATCGTAATGATTACGTTTTAGTTGTGATTTTTTAAGAAAAGGAGGCCTACATATGCGCGTGAATATTACATTAGCTTGTACAGAATGCGGTGATCGTAATTATATTACGAAGAAAAATAAGCGAAATAATCCGGAACGTATTGAACTAAAAAAATACTGTCCACGTTTAAAGCGAGTGACGTTGCATCGTGAAACGAAGTAAAGCGGCTAGAGAAATCTAGCTGTTTTTTTATTTCTTCCATGGGACGAGGAATTCGCTATACTGATGCACATACTGGAGAGGTGATTTGGAGTACATAGGATAAGTTTTTAAAAGTTCTTGTGGCTATGTCACAAGAATTTTTTTATGCATCGCTATTCTTAAGTAGGTACAGACACAAACAACCACCCGCCCACATACATATAGTAAAGACCATTATTTTTGCGGAGGTGAAGAGTTTGAGTCTGTTCGCCGCAATTGGATACATGATTCGCGAAGTGTTTATATTTGTTTCTTATGTTAAAAACAATGCATTTCCACAACCACTGTCATCAGATGATGAAAAAAAGTACTTAGAGCTGATGGAACAAGGTGATGCTCATGCGAGAAATTTGTTAATTGAACATAATTTACGGCTTGTGGCTCATATTGTTAAGAAATTTGAAAACACAGGTGAAGATGCGGAAGATTTAATTTCTATCGGAACGATTGGGCTTATTAAAGCAATTGAAAGTTATTCAGCAGGGAAAGGGACGAAGTTGGCGACATATGCGGCTCGTTGCATTGAAAACGAAATTTTAATGCATTTGCGTGTACTAAAGAAAACCAAAAAAGACGTTTCACTTCATGACCCGATTGGACAGGACAAGGAAGGAAATGAAATATCACTTATCGATATTTTGAAATCTGAGTCTGAAGATGTCATTGATATGATTCAGCTTAGTATGGAATTAGAAAAAATTAAAGAGTATATCGATATTTTAGATGAGCGCGAAAAAGAAGTCATTGTGAAGCGCTTTGGGCTTGGATTGGATAAAGAAAAAACACAGCGAGAAATTGCGAAAGCACTAGGGATTTCAAGAAGTTACGTGTCACGGATTGAGAAGCGGGCACTGATGAAAATGTTTCATGAATTTGTGCGGGCAGAAAAGGAGAAAAAAGGAAAAGCATAAAGATGCATGAAACGGCTGCGGTTGAAACGCAGCCGTTTTTCTTTTAATGAAAAGGGAATAAAACAAGAAACTCTAAGAAGAAATATACGTTCACTGTTGAAAATGATGGGTTCTATCTGTAATATTAAAAGGTGCTAACGAATTTAAGAATGAAATAGTACATACCTTTTCTTTTTTATCATCAGCTTTGTTTACGATAATTGAATATAAAAACTATTTTCAGGAGTTCTACTGTATGATATAGAAAGAAAAGAAGGGAAAGCTAAACTTAATTGTTACATGAAGAATTATTAGGAGGTTTCGCGGTTTGCGACGTAAATTATATCGACTTATGATCGAACTTACAAATGGACGTTTTACTTCTTATATACTACGTAAATTTGCACAGTCTCGTTTAAGTTCCATTATTATTTCCTCTTATGCGAAAGTGTTTCAATTGAATCAAGATGAGATGGAAAAAGATTTAAAGGAATATAAGACGCTGCATGAATTATTTACACGTAAGTTACAAGAAGGAAAGCGAGAAATTGATGCGGCACCATCAAGTATTGTTAGTCCTGTTGATGGAGTATTTGCTGATTATGGACCTATCGAAGAAACGAAAACATTTGATATTAAAGGCAAGCGTTATTCAATTGTGGACATGCTAGGTAATGAAGAGAGAGCAAGCCGCTATGCTGGCGGTACATATATGGTTATTTATTTAAGTCCAAGTCATTATCATCGTATTCATAGTCCTCTCACAGGTACTGTGACAGAGCGATTTGTACTTGGAAGAAAATCATATCCAGTCAACGCAGCAGGGATGAAGTATGGAAAAGAGCCATTGTCAAAGAATTATCGTTCTGTTACAGAGGTTGATAGTGCAGGTCAGCATATGTCACTTGTAAAAGTAGGAGCGATGTTTGTAAATAGTATTGAGCTTCTTCATGAAAGAAACACTGTTCAAAAAGGTGAAGAGATGGCATACTTTACATTTGGTTCTACAGTCGTGTTACTGTTTGAAAAAGGAATGGTTGAAGTTGTTTCAACGTTAACGAGTGGCCAAGAACTTCTCCTTGGTGAAAAAATTGCAACTCGCTTATCTAATGGTAACGTACAGTAAAAGTTTTATCACGAACTTATAAGGGCACGAAGAAGTTAGATGAGCTTATGTGCAGGGTGAAAAGTTCCTCTGGATGGAAGTTTCATTTTATAAAGGAGCCATCTTCAAGATGGCTCTTTTTACAGGTGAAGTAGTCATCTATATGTACTCAAGACGATTTGGCAAGCTTGTCCTCTAATGATCGCCGAATGATTTCTTGTTTTATAAGTAAAATGAAGTCAGGATTTAATTTTAGTTCTTTTGCTTTATAATAAGACTCAGTGAGTAACTCAGTAGATAACTGTTCCATATGTTTCATTTTCAAGGTGAGCCACCTCCGATAATTAAGGATAGGTTCTTTGTTGCATCTAATGTACCAAAAAAATATGACAGTCACAAACGGCTGTTTATCCACATAACACCGTGGATAAGGTGTGTATGAAATGTTAATAATTTCTTAATTGACTGAAAAAATAATGTGGAAAATGTGTACAATGTTATCCACAAGCTCGATATCGAAAAATGTTGTCGAAAAATTTTATGAAAACTCCTCAAAGAGGTGAAAGAAATTGAAATTGTTTTTACCAAATGAATACGTAAAAAACGTATACCATATTCAACCAGAAGATTTAAAGAAACGCGGAATTAAAGGTATTATTACTGACTTAGATAATACTTTAATTGAATGGGATCGTCCGAATGCAACGCCTAAGCTTGAACAGTGGTTTTTAAAAATGAAAGAACAGGGCATTCAAGTAACGGTTGTTTCGAATAACAATGAGCAACGTGTAAAGGATTTCGCTGATCCACTTGGTATTCCTTTTATCCATAGTGCACGTAAACCGCTTGTTCGTGCTTTTAAACGTGCAATACGAGAAATGAATTTAACTGCTGATGAGGTAGTAGTAATTGGAGATCAATTGCTAACAGATGTACTGGGTGGAAATCGTGTTGGTCTTCATACGATTTTAGTTGTACCAGTAGCGCAAACAGATGGATTAGTAACGCGCTTTAATCGAAAGATTGAACGAAGAATTATGAGAAATATGAAGAAAAAAGGCTTGATTAACTGGGAGGAATAAAGTTTGACTGAAAGAATTAAATGTATTGGTTGCGGTGTAGAAATTCAAACAGAAAATAAAAATGAAGTAGGATATGCACCAGCTTCATCTTTAGAAAAAGAACAAGTGATTTGTCAGCGTTGTTTTCGTTTAAAGAATTATAATGAAATTCAAGATGTGTCGTTAACAGACGATGACTTTTTGCGTATTTTAAATGGAATTGGTCAGTCAGATGCGCTTGTTGTTAAAATTGTAGATATTTTTGACTTCAATGGTAGCTGGTTACCAGGTTTACATCGTTTTGTAGGGAACAACAAAGTATTGCTTGTTGGAAATAAAGCGGATTTAATTCCAAAATCAGTGAAACACGATAAACTGAGACATTGGATGCGCTATAGTGCAAAACAACTTGGCTTAAAACCAGAAGATGTCTTTTTAATTAGTGCAGCAAAGGGACAAGGTATTCGTGAACTAGCTGAGGCAATTGAAGAGTACCGTGATGGTAAAGATGTATATGTTGTTGGATGTACGAACGTTGGTAAATCTACATTTATTAATCGTATGATTAAGGAATTCAGTGAAGAAACTGAGAATGTGATTACAACGTCTCATTTCCCAGGAACAACGCTTGATTTGATTGATATTCCGCTAGATGAAACATCGTCTTTATATGATACACCAGGTATTATTAATCATCATCAAATGGCACATTATGTTGGAAAACAAAGCTTAAAGCTGATTACACCGACAAAAGAAATTAAGCCGATGGTATTCCAATTAAACGAAGAACAAACGTTATTCTTTGGTGGATTAGCACGCTTTGATTACGTGAGTGGCGGTCGTCGTGCATTCACTTGCCATTTCTCAAATCGCTTAACGATTCATCGTACAAAGCTTGAAAAAGCAGATGAATTGTATGAAAAACATGCAGGGGAATTATTAAATCCACCAACCCCAGAGGAACTAGAAAATATGCCTGAGTTTGTGAAATACGAATTTAATATTCGTGAGCCAAAAACAGATGTTGTATTCTCTGGCTTAGGATGGGTTACTGTAAATGAGCCTGGGGCAAAGATTGTTGCTCATGTACCAAAAGGAGTTAGTGTTTCATTACGTAAATCTTTAATTTAATATGGAGAGGAATTTATGAAACAATTATATGGTGTGATCGGAAATCCAATTGGACATTCATTATCACCGCTGATGCATAACGATGCATTTGAACATTTAAGTATAGATGCCCATTACCATGCTTTTCTTGTTGAAGAAGAGACGCTAGGGGAAGCAGTGAAAGGATTAAAGGCATTAGGAGTTTCGGGATTTAATGTAACGACTCCACACAAAGTCTCGATTATGAAATACTTAGATGAAATTGATCCGTTAGCAATGCAAATTGGTGCTGTGAATACGGTAGTTCATAGAGATGGAAAATTAATTGGTTATAATACAGACGGAATTGGTTATGTTCGTTCTTTACAATCAATTAGTAAAGAGCCACTTTATCAAAAGCGTATTTTATTACTTGGTGCTGGTGGGGCATGTCGTGGTATTTATTTTTCACTTGTAGATGCAGGTGTAAAAGAAATCGATATTGCTAATCGAACAATAGAGAAAGCAGAGCAGTTAATTGCTGGATGTAAAGAGGGAATTCTGTCGTATGCACTATCGTTGGAGCAAGCAACAGAAAAACAAAACAATTATGATATTATCATTCATACGACAACAATAGGTATGCATCCACATGTCCAAAATACACCACTGCAAATTCAATCCTTGAAACCAGGAACGATTGTTTCGGATATTATTTATAATCCATTTGAGACAAAGCTTCTGCAAGAGGCGAAGGCAAAAGGAGCAATCGTACAAAATGGAATTGATATGTTTGTTTATCAAGGGGCACTTGCATTTGAAATGTGGACAGGACGTATGCCAAATATCGAAAGAATGAAACAATTAGTAATGAGAAAGCTTGGAGGCTAACTATATGTTAACAGGAAAACAAAAAAGATTTTTACGTGCAAAAGCACATCATTTAACACCGATTTTTCAAGTGGGAAAAGGCGGCGTAAATGAAAATATGGTAAAACAAATTGCAGATGCATTAGAAGCTCGTGAGTTATTTAAAGTGAGCGTACTACAAAACTGTGAATTTGATCGTCGTGAAGTTGCAGAAGAACTATCTAAAGGTGCGAGAGCAGAAATCGTCCAAGTAATTGGAAGCACAATTGTTTTATATAAAGAATCAAGAGAAAATAAACAAATCAAACTTCCACAATAGTAATTAGAATGGTGTAGGTCGTTTCCATAGTTTATGCCCGCTATGTTCGGGATTTGTTCTTGTTAATAGGGTTTAGACCAATTGAACTTTTACGGGCAGTAATCTTTCCTCATGTTGTTTCGGAAAGATTACTGCTTGTGAACTAAAGGAGGCGTTTCCTTTGAAAAAGATCGGAATCATTGGCGGTACGTTTGATCCGCCTCATTATGGACATTTGTTAATTGCAAATGAGGTGTATGATACACTCGCTCTTGATGAAGTATGGTTTTTGCCGAATCAAATTCCACCTCATAAACAGGGTCGCAATATTACAAGTGTGGAAAATCGATTAAACATGCTAGAGTTAGCAATTGGGAAAGAGGAGTATTTCTCGGTTTGTTTAGAAGAGCTAAAAAGAGAGGGCCCATCCTATACATATGACACTATGTTACAATTAACAAAGAAGTATCCGGATGTAGAGTTTTATTTTATTATTGGCGGAGATATGGTTGAGT
This sequence comes from Bacillus sp. AFS023182, assembly GCF_002560575.1. Lineage (NCBI taxonomy): Bacteria > Bacillati > Bacillota > Bacilli > Caryophanales > Bacillaceae > Bacillus > Bacillus sp. AFS023182. The sequence continues at coordinate 27,269 of NZ_NTRO01000004.1, forward strand.
ATTTGCCCAAATGGTATAACATTGAGAAATTACTGCAGCTTGTAACCTTTGTTGGAGTTGCAAGACCGGGATATACATTACATACACCTTATGAAATCGTTACAGTAGAGATTCCGGAATTTGCGGTTTCTTCCTCCTTATTACGAAAGAGGTATAAGGAGAAGAAAACGTGTAAATATTTGCTTCCAGAACAAGTACACGTATATATCGAGAGGAATGGGTTGTATGAATCGTGAGAAAGCACTTAAGATTGTAAAACAACAAATGCATGAAAAGCGCTATATACATACAATTGGTGTGATGGAAACGGCAATTAAACTTGCTAAGTTATATGGTGTGGATGAGAAAAAAGCGGAAATGGCTGCTATATTTCATGATTATGCAAAATGTAGACCGATTCAAGAAATGGAAGATATTATTAAGCAGGAAGAGTTGCCAAAAGATTTACTTCACTACAACAAAGAGTTATGGCATGCGCCAGTTGGGGCATACTTAGTAGAAAAAGAAGTCGGCATTACGGATCCAGAAATCCTGCAAGCTATTACATATCATACAAGTGGTCATGAAAAGATGACAATGCTTGATAAAGTTATTTATGTGGCGGATTATATTGAACCAGGCCGCAAATTTCCAGGTGTGGAAGAAGCGCGGAAGTTAGCAGGAGAAGATATAAATAAAGCCTTATTATTTGCATTAAAGCGCACAATTCAATTTTTAATGGAAAAAGATCAAACGATCTATCCGTTAACATTTCAAACATACAACGCAGTTATCAAGGAGGAAATTACGGAATGAAAGATAAAGAGTTATTAGTGTTAGCAGCAAAAGCAGCTGATGATAAAAGAGCAGAAGATATGGTTGTACTAAACATGCAAGGTATTTCACCAATTGCAGATTATTTTATTATTTGTCACGGGAATTCAGATAAGCAGGTACAAGCAATTGCACGTGAAATTAAAGCGAAGGCACATGAGTTTCAAATCGACGTACAACGCATGGAAGGTTTTGATGAAGCACGTTGGGTTTTAGTGGACCTTGGCGATGTAGTTGCACATGTATTCCATAAAGATGAGCGTGATCATTATAATTTAGAGCGCCTATGGGGCGATGTACCACGTGAAGATATTACAGAAGAGTTAGGTCAATGAGGTACGAGCAATTTGCTTTGTTGTATGATGAACTTATGAATGATGTTCCATATGATAAATGGGTAGAATTCACAGAAGAAAGCTTACAGCAGGCAGGTATGAAAGAGGCGAAGATTCTCGATGTAGCATGCGGGACTGGGAATGTAACACTTCCGCTTGTGCGAAAAGGTTATGACGTGATTGGTGTCGATCTTTCAGAAGAAATGTTAACAGTTGCACAACAAAAACTTGGAGGAGAAGGATTTTTTATTCCTTTTTATCAACAAGATATGAGAGAGCTGGATGTTCCAGGTGAATTTGATTGTATTACAATCTTTTGTGATTCATTGAATTATGTATTGGAAGAAGAAGGGATACAAGAGACTTTCAGACGCGTATATCATCACTTGCGCCAAGATGGTTTGTTCTTATTTGATATACACTCTTTATATAAAATTCATCATGTATTTCAAAATGAAACGTACACAGTTAATGGGGAAGAGATAGCTCTTATTTGGAACTGCTTCCTTGATGAAGAATCAAATAGTGTAGAACATGACTTGTCATTTTTTGTACAGGATCCAGAGGAAGGTGTATATCATCGCTTTGATGAATGCCATATGCAACGTGCTTATTCAGTTGAATTAGTAACAAAATGGCTTGAAGAAGCTGGATTTACAATCCTTCGTGTAACAGGTGATTTTGAACGAATAGAAGTAACTGAACAAACGGAACGTATCTTTTTTATGGTGAAAAAGAATAGATAAAACAAAAGCAACCGATTAGGTTGCTTTTGTCTTGTTTAGAATATGATATTTTATTTATAGAAAAGTAGAAAAGTAATACCTAGAAAATATAAAAATAAAAGTTTGATAAAAAATAGGATGAGAAAAGATCATCGTTTTTTAGAGGGTTTTGTATCATTGCGGCGTATTATTTACGTGTGCTTCTTAAATTGTTGTTCAACGCCTTCTAAATCTTCATCATATTTTTCGTGTGTTCGCTCGAATAATTTATGGAACATATTTCCGACATGAGCCTCTAAAACCCGAATACCCTCTCCTGTAACGCCGCCTTTTACACATACCTTTTCTTGCAGAGTTGGTAATGTGAAAACTTTTTTCTCTAGTAGTTTCCCCATCCCGATAATCATTTCACTTGCTAAAATAGTTGCTTCTTCATTGGTAATATTTGTTTTATCTACAGCAGCATCAATGAAACATTGTAGTAAGTAGCTGAAAAATGCAGGCCCGCAGCTTGCGATATCAGATGAAACCCGTGTAATACCTTCTTCAATTACAATAGGTGTGGAAATATTTTCAAATAGACGAAGTAACTTTTGTTTCCATTCCTTCGAACAGTTTTTGCCGAATGTAAATAGTGAGGCGCCAGAGAACGCTCGGTTTGTGATGCTCGGAATAATACGTGCGACGTTACAAGATACAACCTTTTCTACTTGATCTGCTGATATGGGGCTTGTAATAGAAATTAAACATTTTTCATCAGTAAAGTGGTCAGCATGTTTTTTTAAAATTGGATAAATGTCTAAAGGTTTAACACAAATAAAAATAAGTTGAGAGCGTTCAATTACCTCTTCCACAGTCTTTGCTATATGAACAGAAGGATACTTCTCTTTTGTATGATATGCTTTGGCAGGCGTACGATTAATAATAGTAAGGCACGAAGGTTTGACAGCATGGGTTTCTAAAAATGCATCGATCAGTATATTCCCCATGTTTCCTGTCCCTATAATTCCTATGTTCAATGTTTCATCCCTCCTTCGTAACATCTTTCTCCTAAACAATATGAACCATGTTGTGAATTTATGAATTGGAGGTATTAAAATCATGCGGAATTTTCAAAAGAAGTGGCTCGCTTTATTAGGAGTTGTTGGTGTTGTAGGTATCCTTTTTATGTGGCAGACGAAGCAGCAAGCTATGCAATCGGCTGTGAAAATTGACACAAATATAAAGAGTGAAGAGAAAAAAGGAAAATTGAAATTAGCAGATTCAAAAGAAAAGAAAAAAACAATGATGATTGATATAAAAGGAGCAGTGCACCGTGAAGGGGTATATGAGGTAGAGATGGATGCACGTGTAAAAGATGGGATTGAAAAAGCAGGTGGTTTTTTACCTGAAGCGGATCGTGCAAAAGTAAATTTAGCACAGCGTATGCAAGATCAAATGCTACTTTATGTCCCAAAAAAAGGAGAGCAGGTTCAGGGAGCCAATCTACCTTCAGGGCAGGAGGAGAAAGTTCAAATTAATGTTGCATCAAAAGAGCAACTCGAAAAAATAACGGGAATTGGACCTCGAAAAGCAGAAAATATTATGAAATATCGAGAAGAACATGGTCCGTTTCAAAAAATAGAAGATTTACTGGAGGTAGATGGTATCGGAGAGAAGTCTCTTGAAAAAATAAAAAATAAAATAATTATTCCGTAAGGATTGACGAACTTTTTCTTCTTTCGCTACACTACAAGTAGATGAAAAAGTAGGTGAACATATGGAACGAATTTCTTGGGATCAATATTTTATGACGCAAAGTCACTTGTTATCACTGCGTAGCACATGTACAAGGCTTGCGGTAGGAGCGACAATTGTCCGTGATAAGAGAATTATCGCGGGCGGATATAACGGTTCAATCAAGGGTGGTGTGCATTGTATAGATGATGGATGTTACGTCATTGATAATCACTGTGTTCGTACAATTCATGCTGAAATGAATGCACTGTTGCAATGTGCGAAATTTGGTGCGAAAACAGAAGATGCGGAGATGTATGTCACGCACTTTCCTTGTTTACAATGTTGTAAAGCCATTATTCAAAGTGGTATTACAGCTGTTTATTATGCACAAGATTATAAAAATCACCCTTACGCTATAGAATTGTTTGAGCAAGCAAATGTGAAAGTGAAACATGTTCCACTAGAATATGATATTACATCAATAGAGCAACAAAAGCGTAATGTACAATTAAAAGAACTGTTTTCATCTTTAGAAAAAGATGATTTAACAATGAATGAATTACAACAAGTATTCGCTAAAGCAAAAGAGATCATATAGATGTGTGTTCAAAAAGGAGGATAAAGAGAGGCTGGTGGTTCGAGGCACGGAAGCTAGGAGAGTGCGGAGTGTAGGTGGGACTACATGAGTACCGGACTGGCGGTGCAGGTGAAGAAATGTAATAGTCATCTTTACCGGCCTTTTCGAACACCCACTATAAGGGGTGAGTATAAGTTGCGTGGACAATGGAGCTATGTTGCAATCTCGTTTGCTATGGGGATTGCAATTTCCTGTTCCTCGTTTCAGTTGTTGTCTGTTAGTGTGTTTGGTTGTTATATTTTATTCTGTATATATCGTACTTCGCACCAAGTCCTCATTTTTTGTATACTGGCAGGTTTATGTGGTTTCCTCTATACCTCATATATGGAACTGGAAAATCAGCCTTCAAAAGGGTTAGAATTTGAAATGACAGATGGTGTAATTCAAACGACACCTCTTATAAATGGTGATCGGCTTTCTTTTCAAATAGAGGTCAATGAGAGGGATACGTTGCAATTATTTTACAAAATTCAGTCAGCTAAACAAAAAGAACAGTTGGAGCAATTACATGCGGGTATGAGTTGTACATTTAAAGGAGAAATGAAAGTACCATCAGAAGCAAGGAATTTTCATGGATTTGACTATCGTGACTATTTGTATAAGCAAAAGATTCATTTTTTATTTGAAGCAAAAGAGATTTCGAATTGTACCCAAAAATCTTTGACGTTCACACAGTGGTTTTTTTTATTACGCCAAAACGCAGTGTCGATAGTGACAGAAATGTTTCCTGGGCAACCTGGAGCATTTATGAATGCGTTGTTGTTTGGTGATCGGCAACAGATGACATTTGAAGTAGAAGAACAATACCAACAGTTTGGCCTTATTCACTTATTGGCGATTTCGGGGTCGCATATTGTGCTGTTAACGGCAATTGGCTACTTTGTTTTGCTTAGGATTGGAATAACTAGGGAAATGACAACAATATGTCTCATTGTTTGTATTCCCCTTTATATGTTTTTAGCTGGGGCATCTCCATCTGTCGTGAGAGCTTCTGTAACGGGTGTTATGTTGTTGCTAGCACTCATGCATTCTATCCGTGTTACGAGTTTAGATGCACTTAGTATGACGGCTATATTGATGTTTTTATATGATCCTTATATGGCTTTTGATATTGGATTTCAATTTTCGTTTGTTGGTAGTTTTGCGCTATTGCTTTCAACGAATCGTTTATTAAAACAGGATAACGGTCTAATTCAAAATACAATCTATCTTTCATTGATTTCACAACTTGCTAGTATTCCTATTTTGTTATATCATTTTGGTTATTTTTCCCCATACAGTATTTTCCTCAATCTTATATATGTCCCGTTTTTATCTTGTATTGTGTTACCATGTAGCATCGTTATGTTTCTTTGTATGTTATTTGTTCCTTTTATATCGACATGGATGGCACACGGATTATCAGTCTGTTTAACGCTTTCGAATGAGATTCTTCAATATTGTGAAACCCTCCCGCTTCTTCGTCTTACTTTTGGACAAACACCTCTATTTCTTATGGTTTTATATTGTTTTAGTATTATTGGTATATTTGTTGTCTGGGAAAAAGCGGCCAAAAAACGTTATTTGTTCCTAGTCGCCGGAATTTTCCTCTCTATGTGTATTTTTCATTATGTTTCGCCTTATTTCCGTGCTAGCGGAAGTGTGACTTTTATTGATGTTGGACAAGGGGATGCAATTTTGATTCGTCTTCCATATGACAAGGGAATTTATCTCGTTGATACAGGAGGGACGATTCCTGTAAAAAAAGAAGTGTGGCAGAAGAAAAAACATGAGTTTTCTGTTGGACATGATATTCTTCTCCCATTTTTACAAAAAGAAGGTATTCGAAAAATTGATAAGTTGATTGTGACGCATGGTGATACAGATCATATGGGAGCTGCAAAAGAAGTAGTATCATCTATTACTGTAGAAGAAATTGTGTTTGGAAGGAAGCTAGAGGATACGGTGTTAGAAAAAGAATTGAAGCATATGGCAAAACAAAAGAATATACGAACGAACATCGTGGGAGAAGGGGATAGGTGGCAAATAGATGAAGCGGAATTTGTTGTGTTATCTCCAGAGGGCAGAGAAAATGGGGATAACGATTCTTCAATTGTGTTATGGGCAAAGATAGGTGAACTTGCATGGCTGTTTACTGGAGATCTAGAAGAGAAGGGCGAGCGTCGAATTGTAGAACAGTACCCAGAATTGCGAGCTGATATTTTAAAGGTTGGGCATCACGGTAGTAAGACATCAACCTCATCATCTTTTTTGCAACTCATCCAGCCCCGTAAAGCAATTGTTTCCGCTGGAGAACATAATCGATATGGTCATCCGCATCAGCAAGTGTTAGAACGTTTGTTAGAAATGGATATTGAAATATGGCGAACGGACAAGCAAGGAGCTATTTCCTATGTTTTTGAAGGTGAAAAGGGAACGTTTCAAAGTAAAATGACATATGATGAATGATAGAAAAGATGAAGTGAAAAAAGAAGGCTGCAAGTAGCAGCCTTTAAGAACCAATAAATTTAATAATTGTTGCGATAATGAAAAGTGTTGCGAAAAAACCAAATGAGACGATAAAACCTACCCCTGAATCAATAGCGTCATTGCGTTTACTTTGAACGTTTTGCTCAAATTCATTCATTTAGAATCCCTCCCCAACATTCCATTTTAGTATAAAATATTGTCAGAAAAAAATCTACAATTTCCATATGAAGATAAAGGGAGGTTTTAATCAGTGATACTTTCGCCCTTACTCATTATCTCTCTTAACTAATTGAGCGTTTGATCCTGTATCTAACTTCTTTTCTTTCGTTAAATTTTGAGTGAGGGTTTTACTCGTAAATAGCGAAAGAAATGAGAAGATATGAGTAGAGGTAAGTGTTGAATCTTATGTGAGTAAAAGGCGGGAATTTGATTTCCATGCATGTTAACAGTTAACAATTATACTTATCAGGCAGTTGCGAATAATAATAGTAAAGCGGTTACCGCACACCAATAAGAATCCCGGGACTTATTGCGTGGCGTTTTATATAGATAAAGGGACGGGCCTTAAGCCTGTTCCTTTGTACTTGTAAAACAAAAGATACCGCATTAGTATATAGATATATTGCCAAGTTAGGGAGTAGGAAAAAATATGAGTGATATACATAAGAAGATTAAAAAGAAACAGTTTGCGCCGCTGTATTTAATATATGGAACGGAAGCTTATTTTATAAATGAAACAATAAAGCTTATAACGAATGAATCGCTAGCTGAAGAAGATCGTGAATTTAATGTTGTAACGTATGACTTAGAAGAAGCGTATTTAGAAGATGTAGTAGAAGATGCACGGACGCTTCCTTTTTTTGGAGAACGTAAAATATTACTAATTAAATCCCCGTTGTTTTTAACTTCACAAAAAGAGAAATTAGAACAAAATATAAAGATTTTAGAGGAGTATATTGCAGAACCATCTCCATTTTCGCTTGTTGTATTTGTGGCCCCCTATGAAAAATTAGATGAGCGGAAAAAAATCACAAAATTATTAAAGAAAACTGCAGATGTGGTAGAAGCCAATGCGATGCAAGTGCAGGACGTTCGTAAATGGATTGTGGCTCGTGCGGATGAAGTGCATGTACATATTGAGGAAACAGCTGTTGGTTTGCTGTTAGAGCTTGTAGGAAGCAATGTAACGATGTTAGCAAAGGAAATGGACAAGTTGACCCTTTATGTTGGTATGGGAGGAGAAATTACAACAGGACTTGTGGCAGAACTTGTACCAAAATCGGTTGAACAAAATGTGTTTGCGTTAACAGAAAAGGTAGTGAAAAAAGATATTGCTGGGGCTATGCAAATTTTAGATGGATTATTTACGCAGCAAGAGGAACCGATTAAATTATTGGCATTATTAGTAAGTCAATTTCGTTTGCTATACCAAGTAAAAGAATTGCAGCAACGCGGATACGGACAAAATCAAATTGCTTCGCATATTGGTGTTCATCCATACCGAGTAAAGTTGGCGATGAATCAAACGAAACTTTTCTCGTTTGAAGAATTAAAAAAGGTTATTTTAGAATTAGCTGAAGCTGATTATAGTATGAAAACGGGGAAAATGGATAAGAAACTTGTCTTAGAGTTTTTCTTAATGCGTTTAAATCATATTGGATAAAAAATAAAAGCGGAGGCAGCTTGCCAAGAAGCGTAAGGCATTGGAGCACTCGACTGAGAAGCGCTTTTGGCTTCGACCGAGAGTGTGAAATGGCTGGCGTTTCTAGTTGCCGTAGCTGGATAAAATAAAAGCGAAGGCAGCTTGCTAAGAAGCGTAAGGCATTGGAGCGCTCGACTGAGAAGCGCTTTTGGCTTCGACCGAGAGTGTGAAATGGCTGGAGTTTCTAGTTGCCGTAGCTGGATAAAATAAAAAGTTCATGCCGTTTGCTGCGTGAACTTTTTTGTATATAAAAAAACGACCCGAATGGATCGTTTTTAAACGCCTTACGCGTTTACTTGTTTCGCTAAGCGAGACTTTTGACGAGCTGCAGCGTTTTGGTGGATAAGACCTTTACGAGCTGCTTTGTCAAGTTTTTTAGAAGCAGTTTTGAAAGCTTCTTTAGCATTTTCAAGATCGTTATTAGTAACTAAAGCTTCTACAGTTTTAACAGCTGTACGCATGTCAGATTTGATAGAAGCGTTATGTGCACGACGCTCTTCGCTAAGTTTAGCGCGTTTGATAGCAGATTTAATGTTTGCCATACTTTTCACCTCCCTGGTGCGATCGAGTGACTCGATACTTACATAGAACAAGTGATATTCTATCAAACGAAGAAGAGAATTGCAATAGCGAGATCAATGAAATTTCATGTAAAGGAAAGAATGACCTTATATAATTTTGGGGAATCTAACTATATTTACTATGAATTGCGGAGGAGATACGATGAAAGAACCATTAGATTTAAGTAAATACAGTGTTAGAACAGACCTTGCGGTAGAAGCTCATCAAATGTTGCAAGAACGTCAGCAAGAACAAACGGGAATTAAAGGTGTTGTTGTAAAAGAGCGTGAAGAAGAAGGGGTTACGATTACGAAAGTGATCATCGATGAGAGTGCTTCGGAAGCGATGGGTAAAAAGCCTGGAAATTATTTAACGCTTGAAGTGCAGGGGATTCGTCAACAAGATACAGAATTACAACAAAAAGTGGAACGTATTTTTGCAAAAGAATTCTCTCATTTTTTGGAAGAAATTGGAGTCTCTAAAGAGGCAAGCTGTTTAATCGTCGGATTAGGGAATTGGAATGTAACACCAGATGCGCTCGGTCCAATCGTTGTAGAAAATGTGCTTGTGACACGTCACCTTTTCAAATTACAGCCTGAAAGCGTGGAAGAAGGGTATCGTCCCGTTAGTGCAATTCGCCCAGGTGTAATGGGGATTACAGGGATTGAAACGAGTGATGTCATTTACGGCATCATTGAAAAAACAAAACCAGATTTTGTTATTGCGATTGATGCACTTGCTGCTAGGTCTATTGAACGAGTAAATAGTACGGTACAGATTTCAGATACGGGAATTCATCCTGGGTCTGGTGTAGGAAATAAACGAAAAGAACTGAGTAAAGAGACGCTCGGAATCCCGGTAATTGCCATTGGTGTTCCGACGGTTGTAGATGCTGTTTCCATTACGAGCGATACAATTGATTTTATTTTAAAACATTTTGGTCGTGAAATGAGAGAAGGCGATAAACCGTCTCGTTCTTTATTACCAGCCGGCTTTACATTTGGAGAAAAGAAAAAATTAACAGAGGAAGATATGCCGGATGAAAAAAGCCGTAATATGTTTTTAGGAGCAGTCGGTACATTGGAAGAAGAAGAAAAGCGAAAGTTAATTTATGAGGTATTATCACCTCTTGGACATAATTTAATGGTGACCCCAAAAGAAGTAGATGCGTTTATTGAAGATATGGCAAATGTAATCGCGAGTGGTTTAAATGCCGCACTTCATCATCAAATTGATCAAGATAACACAGGTGCATATACGCATTGATGAAAAGGGGCGGCCGAAATTGAGTCGATTTACGCTTCAGTGTATGAGCTGTGTGATTCTGTTTCTTTTTTTTATGATAATGGGAATTGGGATGGCTAATCATGGCTTAAAAAGCATGAAAGGTTATCGGCAACCAACGTATGAACAAGTTGCCCAAATGACGGGAACTGGGAGTGGGGATGTTAATCCCGAAATTTTAGGAGGCATATTTTCGGCACGTGAAAAACAAAAGCAGTTAGAAAATCTCAGAAGCTTTAATGTTGTAGAAGGGTTGGGAATGGGAATTGCGGAATGTATGCGAAGTATCACTAAGTTTAGTACAGATGTAGTAGTTGGAAAAATAAAAGATATTTTTAATTAATTGGGAGAATAAAAAATGGTTGTCTTATAATTTTGTAAGACAACCATTTTTTGTTACAAAAAGGTTTGTCTCTTATGTTTTGCTCGCATAAGATAAAGAGAGAAAGATTTGTCTGATAAGCAGCACTAGTTTTCATTGAATCTTTGCTGCTCTATTGATATAATCAGTGCTAGTGTATATTGGCGAGACTATTAGGAGTTGAGAACATAGATGAATAAAGAAGAAAGAGCAAAAAGGCAGTCTAACATTCGTAACTTCTCCATCATTGCTCATATTGACCACGGAAAGTCAACGTTAGCAGACCGTATTTTGGAGAAAACAAACGCTTTAACACAACGTGAAATGAAAGCTCAGTTACTTGACTCTATGGATTTAGAGCGTGAGCGTGGTATTACAATTAAATTAAATGCAGTTCAATTAACGTATAAAGCAAAAGATGGTGAAGAATATATTCTTCACTTAATCGATACACCAGGACACGTCGACTTTACGTATGAAGTATCTCGTAGTTTAGCGGCTTGTGAAGGTGCAATCCTTGTTGTTGATGCAGCGCAAGGTATTGAAGCACAAACATTAGCAAACGTATATTTAGCGCTTGATAATAATTTGGAAATTTTACCAGTTATTAATAAAATCGATTTGCCGAGCGCTGATCCAGAACGTGTTCGTCAAGAAGTAGAAGATGTAATCGGTTTAGATGCATCGGAAGCTGTACTTGCTTCGGCGAAAGCTGGTATTGGTATTGAAGACATTTTAGAACAAATTGTTGAAAAAGTACCAGCTCCAGACGGCGACCCAGAAGAGCCGCTTCAATGTATGATTTTTGACTCTTTATATGATCCGTACCGCGGTGTAATTGCGTATATCCGTGTTGTAAATGGGACAGTAAAAGTTGGCGATAAAGTACGTATGATGGCAACTGGTAAAGAGTTCGAAGTAACAGAAGTAGGTGTATTCACACCGAAAACAACGCAGCGTGAAGAATTAACAGTAGGTGATGTAGGATTCTTAGCAGCATCTATTAAAAATGTGGGAGACACACGCGTTGGTGATACAATCACACATGCAAAACGCCCAGCAGCAGAGCCATTACCAGGTTACCGTAAATTAAACCCAATGGTATTCTGTGGTTTATACCCAATTGATTCTGCGCGTTATAATGATTTACGTGATGCATTAGAAAAATTGGAATTAAATGATTCTGCACTTGAGTTTGAACCTGAAACATCTCAAGCATTAGGTTTCGGTTTCCGCTGTGGATTCTTAGGTTTACTTCATATGGAAATTATTCAAGAACGTATTGAACGTGAATTCAAGATTGATTTAATTACAACAGCACCAAGTGTTATTTATAAAGTATATTTAACAAGCGGTGAAGATTTGATTGTCGATAACCCATCTAACATGCCAGATCCGCAGTCCATTGACCGTGTAGAAGAACCATTTGTAAAAGCTGCAATCATGGTTCCGAATGACTATGTTGGAGCTGTAATGGAAATTTGCCAAGGTAAACGTGGTACGTTTATTGATATGCAATATTTAGATGAAACACGTGTTACATTGACATATGAAATCCCACTTTCTGAAATCGTATATGATTTCTTCGATCAACTAAAATCAAATACGAAGGGATATGCGTCATTTGACTACGAGTTAATCGGCTATAAACCATCTAAACTTGTGAAGATGGATATTCTTTTAAATTCTGAACAAGTTGATGCATTATCATTTATCGTACATCGTGATTCAGCGTATGACCGTGGTAAAGTAATTGTAGAAAAATTAAAAGAATTAATTCCAAGACAACAGTTTGAAGTGCCAATTCAAGCGACAATTGGGAACAAAGTTGTAGCGCGTTCTACAATTAAAGCGATGCGTAAAAACGTACTTGCAAAATGTTACGGTGGTGACATTTCTCGTAAGCGTAAACTTCTTGATAAACAAAAAGAAGGTAAAAAACGTATGAAGTCTGTTGGTTCTGTAGAAGTACCACAAGAAGCATTCATGGCTGTGTTGAAAATGGATGATAACTAATAAGAAAGGAAGCCGTTTGTGCGGCTTCTTTTTCTGTATCTTTCGTACAAGGAAGAAAGTAAGGATTGCTATAGAGTTAGGAGACGAATGATGTCTGAAAATATTCGAAAAGATATTCAAGAAAAAATGCAAAATGGTGATTTTAATTGTGAAAAAGAATTAACCCTCTCTATTATTAGTGGGAAGTGGAAGGTTGTAATCTTGTGGCATTTAGGTGTAGAAGGACCACATCGCTTTAGTGAGTTGCAACGCTTATTCCCGAACATTTCTCATAAGGTATTGTCTAATCAACTAAAAGAATTAATGGAAGATGGGATTATTGATCGGACGGTATATCCAGAAGTGCCTCCGCGCGTAGAATATTTTATGACGGATTTAGGCATGTCGCTTTTACCAATCGTCGAAATGATGTATGATTGGGGGAAAATGCGGATGAAGCAAATTCGTAATGGGTTAGAGAAGTAAAGGGGCCTCCGAAATGCGGAGGTTTTCTTTTTAGAAAGGTAGGAGTAAAATTTGATGCAAACTGCATATATTCATATTCCGTTTTGTCAGCATATTTGTCACTATTGTGATTTTAATAAAGTTTTTATTGAACGTCAGCCAGTTGATCAATATTTGGAGTATTTAGAGAAAGAGATAATAAATACGGTTCAAAAGGTACCGTTTGAAAATATGAAAACGATTTTTGTTGGGGGCGGGACACCAACAGCATTAAATATGGAGCAGACTAAAAAGTTGCTTGCTATTATTAATCGTCGTTTACGTCCGTTCGCTCCAGAGTGTGAATTAACGTTTGAAGCGAATCCTGGAGATTTACCGAAAGAAAAATTAAACCTATTATTAGAAGGTGGCGTGAACCGAATCAGTTTTGGTGTGCAAACGTTTCGAGATGAATTGCTAGAGAAGATTGGACGTAAGCATACGAGGGAAGATGCATTTGTAGCGATTCGTGAGGCGCAGGAAGTTGGCTTTACGAATATTAATGTTGATTTAATTTACGCGCTGCCAGGACAAACGATAGAAGACGTGAAAGACACACTGGACATTGCTTTTACGCTTGGAGTTCAACATTTTTCTGCATATTCATTAATTGTCGAACCCAAAACAGTTTTTTATAATTTAATGAATAAGGGGAAATTAAGGCTTCCAGGGGAAGATCATGAGGCACGAATGTATGAAATAGTAATGGATGAGATGGAGAAGTACGGTTACCATCAGTATGAAATTAGTAATTTTTCAAAAGAAGGCTATGAAAGTAGGCATAATCTCACATACTGGAATAATGAAACGTATTATGGTTTTGGAGCTGGTGCTCATAGTTATGTAAATGGTGAGCGTATTCAAAATGTCGGGCCCCTTAAACAGTATTTTTCAAAAATCGATGAGACAGGATTTCCTTATTTAGATGTCCATGAGGTAACAAAAATAGAAAAAATGGAAGAGGAATTATTCTTAGGACTTCGAAAAACAAAAGGTGTTTCTAGAATAGGATTTCAACAGAAATTTGGAGTGGAGATGGATGAAATCTTTGCGAGACAGTTACTATATAACAAAGAGCATGGATTGCTAGAGGAAAAAGATGGTCATGTTTGTTTAACGAGACAAGGGAAGTTATTAGGTAATGAAGTGTTTCAATCGTTTTTAGTTGATTAACTTAGATGTTTCATGTATATGAAAAAGTTTTAATATTTCGTGACGTTTCCGTTGACAATTGAATGTCAATTTTGGTAAGTTATTAATAGATTTAGCACTCGAAGACAAAGAGTGCTAACAGAGGTGATGATGAGATGCTTACGGAACGTCAGCTCTTAATTTTACAAACAATTATTGATGACTTTATTGGATCAGCGCAGCCTGTTGGGTCAAGGACGTTGGCTAAAAAAGATGAAATTACATTTAGCTCCGCTACTATTCGAAATGAAATGGCTGATTTAGAGGAACTAGGTTTTATTGAAAAAACACACAGTTCTTCAGGAAGGGTTCCTTCAGAAAAGGGATACCGATTTTATGTAGATCATCTTTTAGCGCCACAGAATTTACCAAACGAGGAGATTGTACAGATTAAAGATTTATTTGCTGAAAGAATTTTTGAAGCAGAGAAGGTTGCACAGCAATCAGCTCAAATTTTATCAGAACTCACAAATTATACGGCGATAGTTCTTGGGCCGAAAGTGAGTACAAATAAGTTGAGAAATGTACAAATCGTTCCGCTTGATCATCAAACAGCAGTCGCAATTATTGTAACAGATACAGGGCATGTGCAAAGCAAAACGATTACCGTTCCGAAATCTGTTGATTTATCAGATTTAGAAAAAATGGTTAATATTTTAAATGAAAAACTATCGGGTGTACCGATGGCGGAATTGCATAATAAAATTTTCAAAGAGATTGTGACGGTTCTGCGTGGCTACGTCCATAATTATGATAGTGCAATAAAAATGTTGGATGGTACATTTCAAGTGCCTTTATCGGAAAAAATATACTTTGGCGGGAAAGCCAATATGCTTTCGCAACCGGAGTTTCATGACATCCAAAAGGTACGTTCCTTGCTAACTATGATTGATAATGAAGCCGCATTTTACGATATTTTGCGTAATAAACAAGTCGGTATTCAAGTGAAAATTGGTCGAGAAAATTCTTCGATTGCTATGGAGGATTGTAGTTTAATCTCTGCAACTTATTCCATTGGTGAAGAACAGATTGGGACCATTGCAATTTTAGGACCAACGAGAATGCAATACTCTCGCGTGATTAGTCTGTTACAATTGTTTACAAGACAATTTACAGACGGCTTAAACGGATTGTATAAATCAAAATAATAAATTCGCTCAAGCGGTGAACATAATCATTGCTGGTGTGTAACATAAAATATGCTTGGGTGCTCATGCTTAGCATGAGCCCAGGTGCCTTTTAAGGAGGTGAAAGTTGTGGAAGAGCGTAACGAACAAGTAGTTGAAGAAGCGCAAAATGAAGAAACTATTACAGCAAAGAGCAGTGAAGAAACTGTGGTAGAAGAAAAAAGTGAAGCGGCTCTTTTACAAGAAAAGGTAGATGAATTGCAAGTGAAACTGACGGAAACGGAAGGGCGCATGCTACGTCTACAAGCTGATTTTGAAAATTATAAGCGCCGTGTTCAAATGGATAAACAGGCTGCTGAAAAATATAGAGCACAAAGTCTTGTTTCAGATATCTTGCCAGCTCTTGATAACTTTGAAAGAGCAATGCAAGTGGAAGCAAATGACGAGCAAATGAAGTCCTTATTACAAGGTATGGAAATGGTGTATCGTCAATTGGTAGAAGCGATGACAAAAGAAGGTGTGGAAGCGATTGAAGCTGTTGGTAAACAGTTTGATCCTCATGAACACCAAGCTGTTATGCAAGTAGAAGACAGTGAATTTGAATCAAACGCGGTTGTGGAAGAATTCCAAAAAGGTTATAGACTAAAAGACCGTGTGATTCGCCCATCAATGGTAAAAGTAAATCAATAATTTACATAAAAGTAGGAGGATTCGCCATGAGTAAAATTATCGGTATTGACTTAGGTACAACAAACTCTTGTGTAGCTGTTATGGAAGGTGGAGAACCAAAGGTTATCCCAAATCCAGAAGGAAACCGTACAACGCCTTCTGTTGTAGCTTTCAAAAATGAAGAGCGTCAAGTTGGGGAAGTTGCGAAACGTCAAGCAATTACAAACCCAAACACAATCATGTCTGTTAAACGTCATATGGGTACAGACTACAAAGTAGAAGTTGAGGGTAAAGAATATACGCCTCAAGAAATTTCTGCGATCATTTTACAAAACTTAAAAGCTTCTGCTGAAGCATACTTAGGTGAAACAGTAACGAAAGCTGTTATTACAGTACCTGCATACTTCAACGATGCAGAGCGCCAAGCAACAAAAGATGCTGGTCGTATTGCTGGTTTAGAAGTTGAGCGTATTATTAACGAACCAACAGCAGCAGCGCTTGCTTACGGTTTGGAAAAACAAGATGAAGAACAAAAAATCTTAGTATATGACTTAGGTGGCGGTACATTTGACGTATCTATCCTTGAGTTAGCTGATGGAACATTTGAGGTTATTTCAACTGCTGGTGACAACCGTCTTGGTGGAGATGACTTTGACCAAGTTATCATCGATCACTTAGTAGCTGAATTCAAAAAAGAAAACAACATTGATTTAAGCCAAGATAAAATGGCGCTTCAACGTCTGAAAGATGCAGCTGAAAAAGCGAAAAAAGATCTTTCTGGTGTAACACAAACACAAATTTCATTACCATTCATTAGTGCTGGGGCTGCTGGTCCATTACACTTAGAATTAACATTAACAAGAGCGAAATTCGAAGAGCTTTCAGCAAGCCTTGTTGAAAGAACGTTAGAACCGACTCGTCGTGCATTAAAAGACGCTGGTCTATCTGCAAGCGAATTAGATCGTGTTATCCTTGTTGGTGGTTCTACTCGTATCCCAGCTGTACAAGAAGCTATTAAACGTGAAACTGGTAAAGAACCATACAAAGGTGTTAACCCTGATGAAGTTGTAGCATTAGGTGCTGCAGTTCAAGGTGGCGTGCTTACTGGTGATGTAGAAGGCGTTCTACTATTAGATGTAACTCCACTTTCTTTAGGTATCGAAACGATGGGTGGCGTATTTACAAAATTAATCGAACGTAATACAACAATTCCAACGAGTAAGTCACAAGTATTCTCAACTGCTGCTGATAACCAACCTGCAGTAGACATTCACGTACTACAAGGTGAGCGCCCGATGTCAGCTGACAACAAAACATTAGGTCGCTTCCAATTAACTGATATCCCACCAGCACCACGTGGTATTCCACAAATTGAAGTAACATTCGATATTGATGCGAACGGTATCGTTAATGTACGTGCAAAAGACTTAGGAACAAGCAAAGAACAAACAATTACAATTCAATCTTCTTCAGGTCTTTCTGATGAAGAAGTAGAGCGTATGGTAAAAGAAGCAGAATCAAATGCTGATGCGGACCAAAAACGTAAGGAAGAAGTTGAACTTCGTAATGAAGCTGACCAACTTGTATTCCAAACAGATAAAGTTGTAAAAGATTTAGAAGGTAAAGTAGATGCAGCTGAAGTGGCGAAAGCAACAGAAGCGAAAGATGCATTAAAAGCGGCAATCGAGAAAAATGATCTTGATGAAATCCGTACGAAAAAAGATGCTCTTCAAGAAATCGTACAACAACTAACTGTAAAATTGTATGAGCAAGCTCAAGCGGCTGCTGGTGCTCAGCAAGCAGAAGGTGCACAAGGTAACGCTGGTGCAAAAAATGACAATGTAGTTGATGCTGAGTTTGAAGAAGTAAAAGAAGACAAGTAATAAAACAAAATAAGTAAGATGACAAAAAGTCAAAGTCAAGCGTGCCTTGACTTTGGCTTTTTTCACGAATAAGAAAAGGGCTTAGTATGAACTAAGTATTTTAGTTAAGGGTCTTACGTTTTTGTTTTTGCATACTGTAAGTAAGGAAACTTTGTTGCAAAGCACTTTCTTTCGGTGTTAAAATTACGTTTATGTGAAAGATTCGGGGGTTACAAATTTATGAATAAAAGAGATTATTATGAGGTGCTTGGCCTTAGCAAGGGCGCATCAAAAGATGAAATCAAAAAAGCATACCGTCGTTTGGCGAAAAAATATCATCCAGACGTAAGTAAAGAAGAAAATGCAATTGAAAAATTTAAAGAAGTACAAGAAGCGTATGAAGTGTTAAGTGATGATCAAAAACGTGCGCAATACGATCAGTTTGGTCATGCGGATCCAAATCAAGGCTTTGGTGGCTTTGGCGGTGGAGATTTTGGTGGTGGATTCGGATTTGAAGACATCTTTAGCTCATTCTTTGGCGGAGGTGGCGGCAGACGTCGTGATCCAAATGCACCACGCCAAGGCGCTGATTTGCAATATCAAGTTACTTTAAATTTTGAAGAAGCTATTTTTGGTAAAGAATTAAATATCGAAATTCCAGTGGAAGATCCTTGTGATACATGTCATGGTAGCGGTGCAAAACCAGGAACTTCAAAAGAGACATGTAAACACTGTTCAGGAACAGGGCAAGTGAGTGTAGAACAAAATACGCCGTTTGGTCGCATTGTAAATCGTCAAGCGTGTAAACATTGTTCAGGAACAGGACAAATGATTAAAGAGAAATGTACAACATGTCATGGATCTGGAAAAGTACGTAAACGTAAAAAAATTAACGTTAAAATTCCAGCAGGTATTGATAATGGCCAACAAATCCGTGTGTCTGGTAAAGGTGAAGCGGGTGTGAACGGAGGCCCAGCTGGGGACTTATATGTTGTTGTTCAGGTAAGAGATCACGAATTCTTCGAGCGTGATGGGGATCATATTATTTGTGAAATGCCATTAACATTCGCACAAGTAGCACTTGGTGCTGAAGTGGAAGTCCCAACGGTTCATGGGAAAATAAAACTAAAAATTCCAGCGGGTACACAAACTGGAACGGAATTCCGTCTAAAAGGAAAAGGGGCTCCAAATGTACGTGGGTATGGACAAGGAGATCAATACGTAGTAGTTCGTGTTGTTGTACCAACGAAATTAACAGCACATCAAAAAGAATTATTGCGTGAATTTGCAGGACAGGAAGATCAAGATGATAGCTTATTTGGAAAGCTTAAACGGGCTTTCAAAGGGGAATAATGGAAATAAAAAATGGAGTTGGTAAATTGTGAAATGGTCAGAAATTAGTATTCATACAACAGAGGAAGCAGTAGAAGCTGTCTCTCATATTTTACATGAAGCAGGTGCTAGTGGCGTAGCGATTGAAGATCCGGCAGAATTAACAAAAGAGCGTGAGCAACAGTATGGAGAAATTTATGCGTTGAATCCAGCTGAATATCCAGAGGATGGCGTGATAATAAAAGCATACTTCCCACAAACGGATTCTTTACATGAAACAGTTGCAAGTGTAAAATCATCTATTGATGTACTTCCATCTTACGACATCGAAATTGGTACAGGAAATATCACGATTAATGAAGTCGATGAGGAAGACTGGGCGACTGCTTGGAAAAAATATTATCATCCAGTTCAAATTTCTGATACATTCACAATTGTGCCGACATGGGAAGAATATACACCGTCTTCTCCAAATGAAAAAATTATTGAGTTAGATCCAGGTATGGCGTTTGGTACAGGGACGCATCCAACAACAACGATGTGTATTCGTGCGTTAGAAAAAACAGTTCAGCCAGGTAATACAGTAATTGATGTTGGAACAGGTTCAGGTGTATTAAGTATTGCAGCAGCAAAATTAGGTGCAGCGTCTGTTCAAGCATATGACTTAGATCCAGTTGCAGTTGAAAGTGCAGAGATGAATGTTCGTTTAAATAAAACGGACGATGTCGTATCTGTAGGACAAAATAGTTTATTAGAAGGTATTGAAGGCCCAGTAGATTTAATTGTAGCGAATTTACTTGCGGAAATTATTCTTTTATTCCCTGAAGATGCAGCGAGAGTTGTAAAGCAGGGCGGACTATTTATTACATCTGGTATTATTGCAGCAAAAGAAAAAATAATTTCTGAAGCTCTAGAAAAAGCTGGATTTACAATTGAAGAAGTTTTAAGAATGGAAGATTGGGTAGCAATCATTGCACGAAATGCGTAATATATAATTTATATTTATAATAAACGTAGAAGTCTCTCGCTGTATAAAGCGAGGGACTTGCCGTTTGTTATATGAAAATGATAACGTTTCGTTCTTTTCGTAAGTATGGACTTACGAAAGGAACGAAACTTTGCTAAGGTGATGAGATGCAACGTTATTTTGTAGAAGAAAAATATGTAAATAATGCAAGTATTCGCATTGTAGGCGATGATGTACATCATATCGCAAGAGTGATGCGCATGTCAGCAGGTGATCACATTTATTGCTGTGTAAACGGTAAAACGGCAATGTGTACAATTGCTGAAATTACCAGTGAATTTGTGGATAGTGCTATTGTAGAATGGGTAGAGGCGTCAAGCGAACTGCCAGTGTTCGTAACGATTGCAAGTGGACTGCCTAAAGGAGACAAGTTAGAGCTTATTTTCCAAAAAGGAACTGAGCTTGGAGCAGCTGCATTTTTACCATTTCAAGCATCTCGTTCTATCGTAAAATGGGATGCGAAAAAAGCAGATAAAAAAGTTGAGCGTTTGAAAAAAATTGTGAAAGAAGCGGCAGAACAATCGCATAGAAGTGAAATTCCAGATGTACAGGCCCCGGCATCATTTAAACAATTGCTTGCGATGAGTAGTGATTATGATGCTTGTCTTGTTGCGTATGAAGAGGAAGCAAAGCAAGGCGAAAAAGCTAATTTTGCGAAGGCTTTAGCAGCACTTGAACGCGGTCAAAGGCTGTTGATTGTATTTGGCCCAGAAGGTGGTCTATCTGAGGAAGAAATTTCTGCGCTTCGTGAACATAAATTTGTACCATGTAGTTTAGGACCGAGGATTTTACGAACGGAAACGGCGCCGCTTTACGCGTTAAGTGCTGCTTCTTATCATTTTGAATTGATGGAGTGATGATTAATGGCAACTGTTGCGTTTCACACGTTAGGTTGTAAAGTAAACCACTATGAAACAGAAGCAATTTGGCAATTATTTAAACAGGGTGGTTATGAAAGAACTGAGTATGAAAAGAAAGCTGATGTATATGTAATCAATACATGTACAGTAACAAATACTGGAGACAAAAAAAGCCGTCAAGTTATTCGACGTGCGGTACGTCAAAATCCGGACGCTGTTATTTGTGTAACAGGATGTTACGCACAAACATCTCCAGCGGAAATCATGGCGATTCCAGGTGTAGATATCGTAGTTGGTACACAAGATCGTGAAAAAATGCTAGGGTATATTGAAGAGTTCCGTAAAGAACGTCAGCCAATCAATGCCGTCCGCAACATTATGAAAACACGTGTATATGAAGAGCTTGATGTACCGTATTTCACTGATCGTACACGTGCATCTTTAAAAATACAAGAAGGTTGTAATAACTTTTGTACGTTCTGTATCATTCCTTGGGCACGTGGTTTAATGCGTTCTCGTGATGGAAAAGAAGTTATTCATCAGGCGCAGCAATTAGTTGATGCAGGGTATAAAGAAATCGTATTAACTGGTATTCATACAGGTGGATACGGTGAAGACATGAAGGATTATAACTTAGCTGGATTACTTCGCGATATGGAAGCAGAGGTAACTGGTTTAAAACGCCTTCGTATCTCTTCAATCGAAGCGAGTCAAATTTCAGATGAAGTAATTGAAGTGCTAGATAAATCTGAAGTAGTTGTGCGTCACTTGCACATTCCGCTGCAATCAGGTTCTAACACTGTACTAAAACGTATGCGCCGTAAGTATACAATGGAGTTTTTCCAAGAGCGTTTAGATCGTTTAAAAGAAGCGTTACCAGGCCTTGCGATTACATCTGATGTAATTGTTGGTTTCCCTGGTGAAACGGAAGAGGAGTTTATGGAAACATATAATTTCATTAAAGAAAACCGTTTCTCTGAATTACACGTGTTCCCTTATTCGAAACGTACAGGAACACCTGCGGCTCGTATGGATGACCAAATTCCCGAGGAAGTCAAAAATGATCGTGTGCACCGCCTAATTGAATTATCAAATCAATTGGCGAAAGAGTATGCTTCTCAATTTGAAGGGGAAGTTCTTGAAATTATTCCAGAAGAGCCTTTCAAAGATGGCGATCGAGAAGGATTATATGTAGGTTATACAGATAATTACTTAAAAGTTGTGTTTGAAGGATCTGAAGAATTAATCGGTAAACTAGTAAAAGTGAAGATTACAAAAGCTGGTTATCCATATAACGAAGCGCAATTTGTTCGTGTTCTTGAAGATGATGTGAAAAAAGAATCAGCAAGCGCGTAATAGGAAAGCATGCAAACGAAAAAGGGTTTGCATGCTTTTTTCTTTGCTGGAGAAGTTAAGATATGAAGATGTAATATTTCATGCTATAATGCTAACCGTTATGGTTGTCAGACGACCGTGTAGTGAAGAAAGGGGCATATGAAAAATGAACTATGCAAAATTAATTGACCACACATTATTAAAACCGGATACAAAAAAAGAAGCGATTGTTACGTTATGTGAAGAAGCAAAAAAGCATGACTTTGCGTCTGTATGTGTAAACCCTACTTGGGTTGAGACTGCAGCTGAATTATTAAAAGGTACAGATGTAAAAGTTTGTACAGTAATCGGCTTCCCGCTTGGGGCGAATACACCAGAAACAAAAGCGTTTGAAACAAAAGATGCAATTGCAAAAGGTGCAACGGAAGTTGATATGGTAATTAACATTGGTGCATTAAAAGATAAAAATGATGAATTAGTAGAGCGTGATGTTCGTGCGGTTGTAGAGGCTGCAAAAGGAAAAGCGCTTGTGAAAATTATTATTGAAACGTGCCTATTAACAGAAGAAGAAAAAGTTCGTGCTTGTAAATTATCTGTAAAATCAGGTGTGGATTTTGTAAAAACATCAACAGGCTTCTCAACAGGTGGAGCAACAGTGGGAGACGTAGCACTAATGAGAAAAACAGTTGGACCAGAAATTGGTGTGAAAGCTTCTGGTGGTGTTCGTAACGGAGAAGATATGGATAGAATGGTAGAAGCAGGAGCGACGCGTATCGGTACAAGTGCAGGCGTAGCTTTAGTGAGTGGAAAAACAGCAACAACGGATTATTAATTTAAAAGTGGAAGTTGTTCGTTCAGAATTGGAGGGTATTGAAGCTGATACTCTTCTTTTATTCTGTCAAATAGTTGACCTGAAGTGACAAAATGTATTATAATCGTAAAAGACATGCTGAAGAAGTGTTTCTTTTTGCATGCTGAAGTTAGTATGTAAGTGTGATGTTTCGGAGGGAGGGAAAGAGAATGTCAAAAACAGTCGTTCGTAAAAACGAGTCTTTGGAGGATGCACTTCGCCGTTTTAAAAGATCGGTTTCTAAAACTGGTACACTTGCTGAAGCAAGAAAGCGCGAGTTTTATGAAAAACCAAGTGTAAAACGTAAGAAGAAATCTGAAGCGGCAAGAAAGCGTAAATTCTAAGAGAGGGTGTAAGTTATGAGTCTTCTCGGTCGTTTAAACGATGATATGAAACAAGCGATGAAGAATAAACAAAAAGAAAAATTAACCGTTATTCGTATGGTTAAGGCTGCTTTGCAAAATGAAGGAATTAAACTGCAACAAACTCTTACTGAAGAAGAGGAATTAACAGTTTTAACTCGTGAAGTAAAACAGCGTAAGGACTCCCTCCTTGAATTTAAAAAAGCGGGTCGTGATGACCTTGTTGATAAACTGCAAAGTGAAATTCAGATTTTAAATACGTATTTACCTGAACAACTAACAGAAGAAGAGCTAGCGAATGTAATTAAGCAAGTAATTTCTGAGGTTGGTGCTGCTTCTAAAGCAGATATGGGTAAAGTGATGAGTGCTGTTATGCCGAAAGTAAAAGGTAAAGCAGACGGATCACAAGTGAATAAGCTGGTTGCACAGCTATTAGCATAAAAAAGCGTCTCATGAGAAATGAGACGTTTTTTTATGCTTTTTTTCTATTTGGACGTGATATTACAAGCCCTTTTTTCATACATATGGGATGAGAGGGGGGTCTTGGAGATGAAGAAATTAGTGCAAATGAAAAATTGGCTAACGAAGCAAATAGACCTACCAGTGGATGTGTTAATGGATCTACCTCGTATTACTCTTGTCGGGCAAGTGCATATTTATATAGAAAATCATCGAGGATTATTAGTATTTACAGATAAAGAAGTACGGTTGTTATTAAAACATGGTCAATTATTAATAAAAGGGCAATCATTTGTGATTAAAACGATTCTTCCAGAAGAACTTTTGTTGGAGGGGAATATTGAACAAGTAATGTTTTTAGAAAGTGAGAAGAAAGATACACCATAATAAAACTTCCATTAGTGAAGTTTTTCTTCTTATCTCGCTTCGTACGAGCTATTTGAATGTTAAAAGTTGAAAAAAGCACTATGAAAATAGTCGCATAACACCTGTGCTTTTGAGAAAGGTAGTGGGGGCTGACGATGAAAAATCAATGGTTTACACGATGGGTTGGATATGTGAAGGTTCGAATTGAAGGTAGAGGAGCGGAGCGTTTTATTAATGAATGTGTGCGTAGAAATTTAGTTGTATGGGATGTAAAAAAGATTGCAGAAGATACATTAGTATTTTTTATGTTACTTCGTGATGTGAAACGGCTGAGACCGATTTATCGAAAAAATGAATGCGAGCTATACTTTATTGGACGTTTCGGTTTTCCGTTTTGGAATAAGCGATTGCTTAAGAATAGTGGTTTTCTAATTGGGTTTCTTATCTTTTTTTTCGGTATGATTGCTTTATCAAACATGGTCTGGAAAATTGAGATTACAGGGGCGAAACCGGAAACAGAATATATTCTTATGAAAGAATTGGACAAAATGGGCATTAAAAAAGGAAGATTGCAATTTCAAATGCCGAGTGTAGAGGATGTTCAACGTCATTTAACAGATAATATTAATGCAATTACGTGGGCTGGTTTAGAGATAAAGGGAACAACATATCATTTTAAAATCGTTGAAAAAAATGAGCCGGAGAAGGAGAAAGAGCAAAAGCCACAACATTTAGTTGCAAAAAAAGAGGCGATAGTTACAAAAACATTTGTGGAAACTGGAAAACCAGTTGTAATGAAAAATGATTATGTGCAAAAGGGACAACTTCTTGTGTCAGGAATGTTTGGAAAAGAGGATAATCCAACGATTGTTTCTGCTAAAGGAATTGTATATGGCGAAACATGGTATGAATCTGAAGTGACAGTTCCTTTAAAAACAACGTTTCAAGTGTATACAGGAAATTCATATAATGAGCATTATCTTCGTTTTGGAAGTGTTAAAATAAAAATATGGGGATTTCAGCATGATAAGTATAAGCGGCCTCGTACTGAGAATATCAAACATGATGTGAAACTATTCGGTTTTTCATTGCCTATTTCTTATGAGAAGGAAATTGTGCGTGAAGAGGAAGAAGCGAACCGTGAATATACAGAAAAACAAGCGATGCAAGTAGCAAAGGAAATGGCTGCAAAAGAACTAAAGAAAAAATTGGATGAACATGCTATGATTGTAAGTGATAAGATTTTGCGTAAAGAGGTTGAGGTAGATCATCTAAGAGTGACATTACATTATACAGTGATTGAAAATATTGCAGAGCCACAACCGATATCTGAATCCGACATTCAAGGAGACTGAGTAATGGCAGAACAATTAGTAGAAATGAATCAACAAGTGGAAAATCATAATGAAGCAATTGCTCTATTTGGAGTGAATGATGCACATTTGAAAGTAATTGAGCGAGAACTTGCTGTATCTATCGTAACGCGAGGTGAATCTGTCCGTGTATCTGGAACAGATGAAGCGGTGGTGCTTGTTGAAAAAATCTTACAGCAATTACTTGCTGTTATTCGTAAAGGTGTATCAATCTCTGAACGAGATGTTGCATATGCAATTCAGCTTGGTCGGCAAGGAAAAATAACTCATTTTGAAGAGCTATATGAAGAGGAAATTTTTAAAACAGCAAAAGGTAAATCCATCCGTATGAAAACAATGGGGCAAAGACAGTACATTCATGCGATGAAGAAGAATGATATTGTATTTGGAATAGGGCCTGCTGGTACAGGGAAGACGTATTTAGCTGTGGTAATGGCTGTACGAGCATTAAAGCAAGGGTATGTAAAAAAGATTATTTTAACGAGACCAGCTGTAGAAGCAGGGGAAAGCTTAGGTTTTTTACCAGGTGATTTAAAAGAAAAGGTAGACCCTTATTTACGTCCTTTATACGATGCACTTCATGATATTCTTGGGCAAGAATATACGCAGCGTATGCTAGAGAGAGGAACGATTGAAATTGCACCTCTTGCGTATATGAGGGGGCGTACGTTGGATGATTCATTCGTTATTTTGGATGAAGCTCAAAATACAACTGGTGCTCAAATTAAAATGTTTTTAACTCGCCTAGGCTTTAGCTCAAAAATGGTTGTTACTGGCGATCCATCACAGGTTGACTTACCAAAGGGAGTAAAGTCAGGTCTTTCAATTGCTGCAAACGTTTTATCAGGAGTATCAGGTCTTTCATTTGTTATATTAGAACAATCAGATGTTGTAAGACATCCCCTTGTGCAGCGGATTATCGAGGCATATGATAAAATGGAATGATCCTATTTGTAAGGATCATTTCTTTTTGTATGATAGAGATAGAGGAAAGGGTTGGCGAATAGCTTATTTTTTACTATCATTAAAGGATGGACAAGTAGATTTATGTATTTGTGAGTGTACAATACAATTTAAAAGCCTGCTTGTAAAAAGCTTGATTGGTGAGGATTAATCATTAGTGGAGATGAAGAAAGTTCTCGATTAATTAAAGTTTCACTTTATGTCTGGAGAGGAGAAGGTATTGAAATCATGTCAAGATCTCAAGAAATTTCTAGGTGGTTTCGTAACATACAACATTCGAAAAAATTAAGCTGGATTTCTTATATTTTATTAGGAGCGGTACTGTTTTTTGCACTTATGAACAATGTGAAACCAGAACAACTAGATGTTAAAATGCTATCTATTTCTAAACAAACAATCCACTCTCCTATTAAAATTGAAGATAAAGTAACGACAGATAGAAAAAAGAGGGAAGCCGCTCAAAAGATTGAAGATCAATATACATATCGAAGCGAATATAAGCAAAATAAAGTGGATATTGTAAATTCTGTCTTTGATGCGATAAAAGAAGTGGAAGCTGAAACGAAGCCTGCCGGTCCTGATGAACAGAAAAAGATTTCTGCTGCGGAACGATTAGAAAAGCTTAAAAAGAAATTGCCGGCTGATTTGACAAAAAGTTTATCTGATTCTGTACTGTTGCAGTTTGTAAATGCTGAGCCAGATCAATTGTCATTGGCGAGGGATGCTGTGGTAACAGCAATTAATAATATTATGAGTACGCACATTAAAATGAATGAAGAAAATGATGCGAGAGAACGATTTGTTAATGAAATACGCAATGTTAATGTAAATAGTGATTTGAAAGAAGCACTTAATGTACTTGGAAAATATGCAATTGAAGCGAATTATTTCTATGATTCAGTTGCTACAAAAGAACGAAAGCAAATGGCGATGGATGCGGTAGCACCAGTGTATATTTTACAAGGACAAATTCTGGTTAAGGAAGGCGACACAATTACAAGAGAAGTATACGATCAGTTAAAATTGGTTGGACTTCTCGAACAAGGGAATACATTCCAACCATTTGTAGGATTAGCAATCATTATTGGTGTACTCGTATTCTTTATGCATAAACAATTTGAATCGTTTTTAAAATTGAAAAGAGAAGAAAAACCGTATATTTTAGCGTATACAACAATTGTAGCAATTACAGTTGTTTTGATGAAAATTATTAGTTTGTTTCAAAAGTTGGAATATGCAGGAATCGCGTATGTTGTTCCGGTCGCGATGGGAACAATATTGGTAAAATTAATGATTGGTGATCGTTTTGTTTTTATAACAAGTATGATCTTCTCTGTATGTGGGAGTATCCTGTTTAATGAAGGTGTAACGAGTACACTGAATTATAGTGTAGGTATTTACGTTTTACTGAGTTCTTTATCTGTTAGCATCTTTTTGAGAGAGAAAAACAGACGTACAATGATCTTGCAAGCTGGTATCCTTGTTTCCGTTTTGAATGTAGTTGTATTAGCTGCCCTATTACTTTTACGAAATGGAAATTTCTCACCGCTTGAAATTAGTTCGCAATTATTAATGGCTGCAGCTTCTGGTATCATTTCATCTATTTTAGCTATGGGTATTTTACCGTATTTAGAGAGTGGTCTTGGTATTGTATCAAGTATGAAGCTTATGGAGCTTTCAAGCCCGAATCATCCACTCCTTCGTAAGATTTTATTAGAAGCACCGGGAACGTATCATCATAGCGTTATGGTTGCTAATCTTTCTGAGGCAGCTTGTGAGGCGGTTGGAGCAAATGGAGTTTTAGCACGTGTTGGTGCGTATTATCACGATATCGGAAAAACGCTGCAACCTCATTTCTTTATAGAAAACCAAATGGGGATTGAAAACCCGCATGATAAATTAGATCCTGAAACGAGCAGAGATATTATCATTGCTCATGTGACAAATGGAGTAAAAATGTTAGAAGAACATCATATTCCACAAGAAATTATTGATATTGCAGGACAGCATCATGGAACAACATTACTTAAATATTTTTACTATAAAGCAATTAAAGAAGATAAAGAGAAATATACAGAAGAAATGTTCCGTTATCCAGGATCAAAAGCGACGTCAAAAGAATCTGCGATTGTTGGGATTGCTGACAGCGTTGAAGCGGCAGTGCGTTCCATGAACCATCCAACACCAGAACAAATTAATAATTTAGTACAAAGTATTATAAAAGATCGCTTGCAGGATGGCCAATTTAGTGAATGTAATTTGACATTTAAAGAATTACAAATTGTTGGAAAAACTTTGTGTGAAACGTTAAACGGTATTTTCCATTCTCGTATTAAATATCCGGAGCCGCCGGAAGAAAAGGTGAAAGAATGAGTTTGTTAATAGATTTTTTTGATGAAACAGAAGAAGTGAAAGAAGAATATGTGAATATGATTCGCGATTTGTTAGAGCAAGCCGCACGAATGGAGAACGTAGAAGATGGAACAGAGCTTTCTGTTACATTTGTTGATAATAAACGTATTCAAGAAATTAATCGTGATTATCGTGATAAAGATCAACCGACAGACGTTATTTCTTTTGCGATGGAGGATATGGGAGAGGGAGAGATGGAGATCGTTGGCGCGGAAATGCCACGTATGTTAGGGGATCTTATTATTTCTATCCCAAGAACGAAAGAACAGGCTGAAGAATATGGACATTCCTTTGATCGTGAGCTAGGTTTTTTAGCGTTACATGGATTCCTACATTTACTTGGTTATGATCATATGACAGATGAAGACGAAAAAGAAATGTTTGGAAAGCAAAAGGAAATTTTAGAGGTATTTGGATTAGGGCGATGAAAAAAGGAAAGCTTATAAATAGTTTCGGATATGCTATAGCTGGCATATACTTTTGTCTTCGTCACGAAAGAAATATGAAAATTCATTTTGGGGCCGCAGTTATTGTTATATGCTGCGGCTTTTATTTCCATGTAACGATAACGGAATGGCTCATATTACTCATTACAATTGGAATTGTAATGAGTTTGGAAATGGTTAATACGGCAATTGAAAAAACGGTTGATTTAGCTACTGAAGATTTTAAACCACTTGCTAAAATTGCAAAAGATGTTGCTGCTGGATCAGTACTGTTATTTACTGTTATCGCTGTTATAATTGGTGCTATTATCTTTTTACCTTATATGGTATAGTTGCATTCCAAAGTTTTTGTTATGCTTTGGTAGCGTTCAAAACACCATTAATAAAAGTTTCATTTTATCTTTTCACAATTGAAAGCGGAAAGGATGCGAGAGCATGAACAGCAAAGAATTAATTCAAGAAGCAATCGAAGCGCGTAAACAGGCGTACGTACCATATTCTAAGTTTCAAGTAGGTGCGGCATTATTAACGGAGGACGGAAAGGTATACCGAGGATGTAATGTTGAAAACGCATCATATGGATTATGTAATTGTGCAGAAAGAACCGCTTTATTTAAGGCGATTTCTGAAGGAGATAAAGCATTTGTAGCGATAGCGGTCGTAGCAGATACGAACCGTCCGGTACCTCCATGTGGAGCATGCCGTCAAGTTATGATAGAATTATGTAAACAGGATACGAAAGTATACTTATCAAATTTACATGGTGACATTCAGGAGACGACGGTCGGGGAATTGTTACCAGGAGCATTTTTAGCGGAGGATTTACATGAATAGAAAAGGTTATAAATCAGGTTTTGTCTCTATAATCGGAAGACCGAATGTTGGAAAGTCTACATTTTTAAATCGTATTATCGGTCAAAAAATTGCGATTATGAGTGACAAACCACAAACAACTCGTAATAAAATTCAAGGTGTATACACAGAAAATGATTCACAAGTCATCTTTATTGATACGCCAGGAATACATAAGCCGAAGCATAAACTAGGCGACTTTATGGTGAAAATGGCACAAACGACATTAAAAGAGGTTGACATTGTGCTGTTTATGGTCAACGCAGCTGAAGGTTTTGGGCGTGGTGAAGAATTTATTATCGAAAAACTACAAGAAACAAAACAACCAGTATTTCTAGTAATCAATAAAATTGACCAAGTTCATCCAGAGAAATTGCTGGAATTAATTGATCAATATCGTAAGTTACATGATTTTGCAGAAATTGTACCGATTTCTGCGTTAGAAGGTAATAATGTTGAATCGTTAATTGGAGCGATTAAGAAGTATTTACCAGAAGGACCGCAATACTATCCGGACAACCAAGTAACAGATCATCCGGAGAGGTTTATTATTGCAGAACTGATTCGCGAAAAGGTGCTCCATTTAACACGTGAGGAAGTGCCGCATTCGGTAGCGGTTGTTATCGATGCGATTCAAAAGCGTGAAGGCGGAGCGGTCTATGTGAACGCGACAATTATTGTAGAGCGCCCTTCACAAAAAGGGATTATTATTGGAAAACAAGGGAAGATGCTGAAAGAAGTTGGGAAGCGGGCTCGTTTTGATATTGAAGCGCTTCTCGGTTCAAAAGTATTCTTAGAAGTATGGGTAAAAGTGCAAAAAGATTGGCGCAATAAAATGTCCCAGCTTCGTGATCTTGGTTTCCGTGAAGATGAGTATTAATAAAAATTAGGAAAAATTTTTCTCACATGAAAATGGACAAAATGGGTCATTTTAATAACAACAAAAGAAATTGGTTTATATGCTACTCTTACTGAGAAAGGTGGATTCTTATGCTAGATTTTACCTGGAAGTTTTTCTCCAAGACAGGAAGCATTGAAACGTATTTGCTTTTGAAGGAAATGGAAAAAGACGTAAACGATGAGATGGATCAACATGAAGAGGAGCTAGCGCATCTAGATTCTCCAATTTCTTGACCCGTTTTGTTCAAACCTTGGATGGTGACGAACATGTTTCAAAAAGTTGAGGGAATTGTCATCCGGACAACAGATTACGGAGAAACGAATAAAATTGTTACGATATTCTCCCGTGAACTTGGAAAGGTAAGTGCAATGGCAAGAGGGGCGAAAAAACCGAAAAGTAGGTTAGCATCTATTTCGCAACTTATGACACATGGTCACTTTCTGATTCAAATGGGGTCTGGACTTGGGACTTTGCAGCAAGGTGAAATAATTTCATCGATGAAAGAAATTCGTGAGGATATATTTTTAACTGCATATGCATCATTTATCGTTGAATTGACTGATAAAGCAACTGAAGATAAGAAACATAATCCGTACTTATTTGAAATGCTATATCAAACGTTGCACTATATGTGTGAGGGTGTTGATTCCGAAGTATTGTCGTTAATTTATCAAACGAAAATGCTCCCTGTACTCGGGATGCATCCATATTTTGATACATGTGCCATTTGTCACCAAGAAACAGATTTTGTCGCCTTCTCTGTCCGAGAAGGCGGTTTTCTGTGCTCGCGTCATGCTGAGCAAGATCCGTACCGTATTCCAGTGGGAGAGGCCGTTCATAAATTGTTACGTCTCTTTTATCATTTTGATTTAGCTCGCCTTGGCAATGTATCTGTCAAAGATGGAACGAAGCGACAAATGCGTACAGTATTAAATACATATTATGATGAATATTGTGGAATCTATTTGAAATCAAGACGTTTTCTGGAGCAACTTGATAAATTTCGGATATAACGAGGACCATATGTAGGTCCTTTTTACATACTTTCTTTTTCGAAAAGCATATTTAGTATATAATATTTAAGAGATAGTATAACTTTTTTCGTTTTGCATTGAAGGTGGTGATTATCATAGAACTGAATAAACGGCAAGAACATATCATTCAGATTGTAAAAGATCACGGTCCTATTACAGGGGAATCAATTGCGGCACAGTTAAATTTAACACGTGCAACGTTAAGACCTGATTTAGCGATTTTAACGATGGCAGGTTATTTAGAAGCACGTCCGCGTGTGGGGTATTTTTATACAGGGAAAACTGGGGGACAGTTATTATCAGAAGCAGTTAAGAAAGTTAAGGTGCAAGATTATCAATCTAGGCCGGTAGTTGTTGATAAAAATATTTCCGTATACGACGCGATTTGCACTATGTTTTTAGAAGACGTAGGTACTTTGTTTATTGTAGAGCAAGCAACGCTTCTAGTTGGGGTAGTTTCTCGTAAAGATTTATTACGTGCAAGCTTAGGAAAGCAGGATTTAACATCACTTCCGGTTAATATTATCATGACTAGGATGCCAAATATCGCAATGTGTCGTAGGGAGGACTCTCTATATGATGTTGCGATGGAATTAATAGAAAGACAGATTGATGCGATGCCAGTTGTAAAAGACACAAAACAAGGATTAGAAGTTGTTGGTAGAATTACAAAAACAAATATTACGCGAGCGTTTGTAAATTTAGTAAACAATGATTAAATGTAATTTGTTTAAAGTGAGGTAATGTAATGGATAATAAAATCGTATATGTCGTATCTGATTCTGTTGGAGAGACGGCTGATTTAGTTGTTCGAGCTGCAATGGGACAGTTTCCATTCGCTCCTGATATTAGACGTGTACCCTATGTGGAAGATGTGGGGACATTAAAAGAAGTAATTTCAATTGCAAAGAGTAACCAAGCGCTGATTTGTTTTACGTTAGTAAAACCTGACATGCGTCAATATTTGTTAACAGAAGCGGCAAAAGAGGGAGTAGAGGCCTATGATATTATTGGCCCTCTTATTGATCAAATTGAAGAAATTACAGGACAAGTTCCAAGGTATGAACCAGGTGTTGTCCGCAGATTAGATGAAGAATATTTTAAAAAGATTGAAGCAATCGAGTTTGCTGTTAAATATGATGATGGTAGAGATGCACGCGGGATTTTAAAGGCTGATATCGTTTTAATTGGGGTGTCCCGTACATCAAAAACACCACTTTCACAGTATTTAGCTCATAATAAACGATTGAAGGTTGCGAATGTACCTCTTGTACCAGAAGTAGATCCGCCTGAAGAATTATATCAAGTTGCAAAAGAAAAATGTTTTGGTTTGAAAATTACGCCGGATAAGTTAAATCATATTCGAAAAGAGCGATTAAAATCACTTGGGTTAAGTGATGGAGCAACATACGCGAATATCAATCGTATTAAAGAAGAAATTGATCACTTTGAGAAAGTAGTAAGTAGAATAAACTGTCAAGTAATTGATGTATCTAATAAGGCGATTGAGGAAACGGCGAATATTATTGTGAATGCAGTGCAAAACCAAAGAATGTTTTAGCACATTTACCAAAGGTGAATGTGCTTTTTTCGCTCAAAATAAAGGGCATGCATTCTTAGTATTTTTTATTTCACGCTAGAATGATTGAACCTATATTCTTTTCTTCTGTATTCATGTTAGATAGGAAAATTTATTGCCTATCAATAGAATAATAAAATTTTAAAGGATATGTAGCGAAGTTAGAGAAAATATATTATAATAAAAAATTGTGATAAAAACGTACATTTTACGTTTAGACTTTAATTTTTCAGAATAAACTAGGGATAGGATTTACGGAAAAGGTATATATTTACGTAAAATCGACAAAAATCTGAACAAGAAAACGCACATTATGGAAGGATTCACAGAAGGGATGTAGAATACAGAAATATGCAAAACATCAGTAAGATATTAGTTGATGCAGATGCATGTCCCGTGAAGGATGAAATTGTGCGAGTGGGAACAAAATTTCATGTCGAAATTTTGTTTGTCGCATCCTACGCCCATCGTTCGAGAAAACAGCAAGGGAATTGGATTTATGTAGATTCTGAGCAAGATGAGGTGGATTTTTATATTTATAAACATGCCAAAGCTTCGGATCTCGTGATCACACAGGATATGGGACTTGCTGGTCTTCTTGTCAAAAAAGGAGTATATGTATTATCTCCACGGGGTACATTTGTGACAGATGAGCAAATGGATACAATTTTATATAGTAGGTATGTATCTGCGAAGCTACGCAGACAAGGGACTTATACAAAAGGTCCAAAATCATTTACAAAGCGTGATCGACAGTACTTTCTAACAAATTTAGAAAAAATATTGTCGAATTATAAAGGAATCTTTTAATTTGTATCGAATACAAAATACGACACGGAGATGGAGTTATGGGGAACAGAATTCCCGAAGAAGTTGTTGAACAGATTCGGACATCATCCGATATCGTAGAAGTGATTGGTGAGTATGTTCAGCTGAGAAAGCAGGGGCGCAATTATTTTGGACTTTGTCCATTTCATGGTGAGAATTCTCCCTCGTTTTCAGTTTCATCCGACAAGCAAATTTTCCATTGTTTCGGATGTGGAGAGGGTGGAAATGTTTTTTCTTTTCTTATGAAAATGGAAGGACTTTCTTTTATAGAAGCTGTGCAAAAGCTTGGAGAAAGAAATGGCGTTGCGGTTGCAGAGTATACATCAGGGCAAGGGCAACAAGAAAATATATCTGATGACAATGCCATCATGTTACAAGCACATGAACTTCTGAAAAAGTATTATCATCATTTATTGGTAAATACAGAAGAGGGGAATGAAGCTCTTTCGTATTTATTAAAACGTGGTATTACAAAAGAGATGATTGAGAAGTTTGAAATTGGTTATGCATCACCAGCTTGGGATGATGCAGCGAAAATATTGCAAAAAAGAGGTTTTTCGCTGTCTCTTATGGAACAAGCAGGTCTTCTTGTAAGAAGTGAGAGGGATGGCAGTCATCATGATCGTTTTCGTGGAAGGGTCATGTTTCCAATTCACACACTGCAAGGGAAAGTTGCAGCGTTTAGTGGAAGGGCGTTAGGAGATGATACTCCGAAATATTTAAACAGCCCAGAAACACCTATTTTTTACAAAAGTAAGTTGCTGTATAACTTCCATCAAGCAAGGCCGTTTATCAGAAAAAGAGGGCAAGTTGTTCTATTTGAAGGATATGCTGACGTATTAGCTGCTGTAAAGAGCGGGGTTGAAGAATCAGTTGCAACGATGGGAACAGCTTTAACAGAAGAACAAGCGAAACTTCTGCGGCGTAATGTTGAAACTGTTGTTCTTTGCTATGATGGTGATAAAGCAGGAAGAGAAGCGACAATGAAAGCAGGCCAATTGTTATTACAAGTTGGTTGTCAAATAAAGGTTACTTCATTGCCAGATAAGCTTGATCCTGATGAATATGTGCAACAATATGGAACAGCGGCGTTTGAAAATCTTGTAAAGGCTAGTATAAGTTTTGTTGGATTCAAAATAAATTACTTGCGTTTAGGGAAAAATTTGCAAGATGAGTCTGGTAAAGAAGAATATGTGAAAAGTGTTTTAAAAGAGTTAGCATTATTGCAAGATGCAATGCAAGCGGAGTCATATTTAAAATCATTATCACAAGAATTTGCTTACTCAATGGAAACACTTTTAGGCCAATTGCACCAATATCGCAAAGAACAAAAGATACAGCAAAAACAAACGAAGCAAATTTCTAAGCTGACTCAAATTGTTCAGGCGAAACCGAAATTTTCAGGTTTTGAAAGGGCAGAAAGAGAGCTCATTTACCATATGCTACAAAGTGCAGAAGTTGCTTTCCGCATTGAACCTCATATAGAAGATTTTCATACAGAAGAACATAAAGGGATTTTATATGAACTATACGCATATTATGAAAAGGGAAATGAACCTTCAATCGGAAATTTCTTAAGCTGGCTCTCTGATGAAAAGTTGAAAAATATTATCACTAACATTTCAACGGATGAATTTATTAATCCAGAATACACAGAAGAAGTGTTACAAGGTCATTTAGAGGCGTTAAAACGTCATAAGGAAAAGCTTGAAAAGATGAAAATTATCTTTGAATTAAAGCAAATGGAAAAAACAGATCCTGTAGAGGCTGCTAAATATTATGCAGCATATTTACAAAATCAAAAAGCAAGAAAATAGCTTTTTCGATAAAATTTTAGTATAATGAATGTTTGTATCTCGCGTAAGGAGGGGAACAGATGGCTGACAAACCAGCTCGTTCTAAACAAATTGAAACTGAAATGACCCTTGAGCAAGTG
The DNA here is from genome assembly GCF_002560575.1 of Bacillus sp. AFS023182. Lineage (NCBI taxonomy): Bacteria > Bacillati > Bacillota > Bacilli > Caryophanales > Bacillaceae > Bacillus > Bacillus sp. AFS023182. Next base: position 64,138 of record NZ_NTRO01000004.1, read on the forward strand.
AAAGAACAACTCACTGAGCTCGGAAAAAAACGTGGCGTTCTTACATATGAAGAGATTGCAGAACGCATGAGTGGATTTGAAATTGAATCCGATCAAATGGATGAATATTATGAATATCTAGGTGAACAAGGGATTGACCTAGTTGGTGACAACGACAACGATGAAGGTCCTAATACTCATCAAATCTCAAAGACAGAAGAAGAATTTGACTTAAATGATTTAAGCGTACCACCTGGTGTGAAAATCAATGACCCTGTTCGCATGTATTTAAAAGAAATCGGCCGCGTTGACTTACTATCTGCTGAAGAAGAAATTCGACTTGCAACGCGTATTGAAGAAGGCGATGAAGAAGCGAAGCGCCGTCTTGCGGAAGCGAATTTACGTCTGGTAGTAAGTATTGCAAAGCGATATGTTGGCCGAGGTATGCTTTTCTTAGACTTAATTCAAGAAGGGAATATGGGTCTAATTAAAGCGGTTGAAAAGTTCGATTATCGTAAAGGATTTAAATTTAGTACGTATGCAACTTGGTGGATTCGCCAAGCGATTACACGTGCCATTGCAGACCAAGCGAGAACAATTCGTATTCCAGTTCATATGGTTGAAACAATTAATAAATTAATCCGTGTACAGCGTCAATTGTTACAAGATTTAGGACGTGAACCATCTCCAGAAGAAATTGGTGAAGAAATGGATCTTGCTCCAGAAAAAGTACGCGAAATTTTAAAGATTGCACAGGAGCCGGTTTCTCTTGAAACACCAATTGGTGAAGAGGATGACTCCCATTTAGGTGACTTCATTGAAGACCAAGAAGCAACATCACCTGCAGATCATGCAGCGTATGAACTGCTAAAAGAACAATTAGAAGATGTGTTAGATACATTAACAGATCGTGAAGAAAATGTTCTACGTCTTCGTTTCGGTTTAGATGATGGACGAACTCGTACGCTTGAAGAAGTTGGAAAAGTATTCGGCGTAACGAGAGAGCGTATTCGTCAAATTGAAGCAAAAGCGCTTCGTAAATTAAGACATCCAAGCCGTAGCAAACGTCTAAAAGATTTCTTAGAATAGGGTTCTTTCTAAGTTTACTTCACATTTGTGAAGTAAACTTTTTTATTTTGTTAATTTTTGTTAAAATTTAGTTGTCAGTAACGATTACAATTCTTGTAATTTATTTTACAGAATTGTCTTTTGATTTGCAAATGCTCATTTTTCGATTTTTCGATTAATTTCGTTTATTCTATACAAAAATATATGTAGAAAAACAAAAAATATGATGAAAAGCGTTGATATTTATCAAAATAATATGTGATAAAAGGAAGAAAGTAAATAAACTGAATTTATGGAATATTTGTAACAACTGATAGTTTTGTCTTTTCTGATAGAGCGTTTTCAAGTACAATGGAAATAACTGAATCATCTAATTATTAGGGGGCATAGAGGGGGGAGAAGAAATATGAAACGTAATCCGTTGATTCCGTTTGCACTCATTGCTGTACTAGGAATTGTTATTATGTTTGTATTTTCGTTTGAGGGATTGTATAAATCAAAAGAACTAGCTGAAGCGAAAAAAAATGGAGGGAAAACTACACAAGCGGCATCAAAACCAGAGGACATTGTGAAGCAAAATTGTACGAGTTGTCATGGTGATCAGTTGCAAGGTGCTGTGGGGCCGAATTTACAAAAAATTGGCGGAAAACTCTCTAAAGATGAAATTAAAGAAGTGATTTCAAAAGGAAAAGGAAACATGCCACCGAATTTAATTCCGGCAGATCAAGCTTCTAAAGTAGCAGACTGGTTAGCGAAGAAAAAATAAAGTTTAAAAAACAAGTCTTTTGCTTATAGCAAAAGGCTTGTTTTTCTTGTCTTTTCTTTCTAGAATACGATTAGATAAAGGAATTGTTTTATTCCTTTACTTGCAACAACTACTGTAAATTCATTATCATGGAGACAGACTGACAAGAGAAGGAGTAATGGAAATAAATGAATGAAGTGAAGCTTTCCAAAAGATTAGAAGAAGTAGTACGGGAGATTCCAGTAGGATCTACAGTTGCGGATATTGGTTCTGATCATGCGTATTTACCGTGCTATACAATTATAAATAATATTGCTACAAAGGCAGTAGCAGGAGAAGTGGTAGATGGACCGTTCCGTTCTGCGCAAGCTACGGTAGCTGAGAGCGGCTTGCAAGAAAAAGTAGATGTTCGTAAAGGGAATGGTCTAGCTGTTATTACACCAGGAGAAGTCGATGTTATTACAATTGCTGGCATGGGTGGAGCGTTAATTCGTGATATTTTAGAGAGTGGAAAAGAGAAGCTAAGTGGTGTAACCCGCTTGATTTTACAACCTAATATTGCAGCGCATCATATTCGTGAATGGTTTATTGAAAATGGCTGGGAGCTTATCCATGAGAAAATTATAAAAGAAGATGGAAAGATTTATGAGATTTTAGTGGGAGAAAAAGGTGATCCACTCACTCCTTATCATGAAGACAAACAAGCTGAGCTATTTATCGGACCATTTTTGATGAAGGAAAAAAGTGATGCGTTTGTAGAAAAATGGGAAAATGAACTAAAAAACTTTCAAAATATCTTGAAGCAGCTGGAACGTGCGACAGAATCGGAAGATACAAAAGCGAAACGGATTGAAGTAGTCGAGAAAATGAAAATGATAGAGGAGGTTTTATCATGAGTAAAATTCCAAATGGTCATGAAGTGATTTCTTTATTTGAAAGCATGTATCCAAAACATCTAGCAATGGAAGGTGACAAGATAGGCTTACAAATTGGGGCGTTAAATAAGCAGGTCGGGCATGTATTGATTGCACTGGATGTTACAGAAGCGGTTGTAGAAGAAGCGATTCAAATAGGAGCAAATGTAATTATTGCTCATCACCCGCTTATTTTTAATCCATTAAAAGCAATCCATACAGATAAGGCGTATGGGCGGATTATTGAAACTTGCATCAAAAATGATATCGCTGTTTATGCGGCGCATACAAATGTCGATGTCGCAAAAGGTGGGGTGAATGATTTACTTGCAGATGCATTAGGCTTGCAAAATACAGAAGTACTTGTTCCGACATACTCGGAAGAAATGAAAAAAATTGTTGTGTTTGTGCCTGTAACACATGCTGAAGATGTTCGCAAAGCTCTCGGAAATGCTGGAGCTGGATATATCGGTAACTATAGCCACTGTACGTTTAATAGCGAAGGAATAGGTACATTTATACCTCAGGACGGAACAAATCCTTATATAGGCGAAACTGGACAGTTAGAGCGTGTGGAAGAGATAAGGATCGAAACAATTATTCCAGCTTCACTGGAGCGAAAAGTAGTAAAAGCAATGTTAACAACACATCCATATGAAGAAGTTGCCTACGATGTATACCCGCTTGATAATAAGGGGGAGACATTGGGGCTTGGAAAGATTGGATACTTGCAAGAAGAAATGACATTAGGGAAGTTTGCTGAACATGTGAAATCGGCATTAGATGTAAACGGAGCGCGAGTTGTTGGGAAATTAGACGATAAAGTACGGAAAGTAGCAGTGCTTGGCGGTGATGGGAATAAATATATTACGCAAGCAAAATATAAAGGAGCAGATGTGTATGTGACAGGCGATATGTATTATCATGTTGCACACGATGCGATGATGCTTGGATTAAATATTGTTGACCCAGGACATAATGTGGAAAAAGTGATGAAACAAGGTGTACAAAAACAATTACAACAAAAGGTAGATGAGAAAAAATTTGCTGTGCAAATTCATGCTTCTCAGTTACATACAGATCCGTTTACTTTTGTATAAGTAAAATAAAAAAATCCGTTGCTAGCCCATTAGCAACGGATTTTTTTTATTGTTTTTTTGCTTTTACACGCGGCAAGATTTTTTGAAGCGGTACATTCCGTTTGCGTTCCCAAGTTGCTGGGTTCATCGGATCGTACTGTTCTAAAAAGGCGATTACTTCTTTTGTAATTGGCGTTGGTGTAGATGCACCTGCGGTAATAGCGACGTTTTCAATACCTTGCAGCCACTCTAATTGAATTTCGCTTACGTCTGCAACGCGGTATGCCCTTGTACCGGCAATTTCCTCGGATACTTGAGCCAAACGGTTTGAGTTGTTGCTTTTTGGATCACCAACAACAATCGTTAAATCAGCAACATCAGCTTGCTTAGCAACAGCTTCTTGACGTACTTGTGTTGCTAAGCAAATTTCTTTGTGAAATTCAGCTGTTGGGAATTTTTTCTGAATGTCCTCCATAAGGTGCTGAACGTCCCATTGGCTCATTGTTGTTTGATTTGTAACTAAAATTTTCTCTGTTGGGATTTCCAGTGTCTCTAAATCCGCTGCTTTTTCAATAAGATGAACGATATCAGGTGCGATACCAACCGCGCCTTCTGGTTCTGGATGTCCTTTTTTGCCAATGTAAATCACATGGTATCCTTCCGCTTTTTTTGCTTCAATGAGGTCATGTGTTTTCGTAACATCTGGACATGTTGCATCGATTGTCGTTAATCCTTTTTCTTTTGCACGTTGTTTAACTTCTGGAGAAACACCATGCGCTGTGAAAATAACAGTACCAGAATCGATTTTGTCTAAAATCTCCAATCGACTTGGACCATCTAATGTAATAATGCCATCTTCTTCGAAAGCATCGGTTACATGCTTGTTGTGAACAATCATACCTAAAATATAAATTGGTCTCGGTAATGTTTTATCTAGTGCGGCATTGCGTGCAATGACCATTGCATCAACAACACCGTAGCAATAACCACGAGGGGAAATTTTTACAATCTTCATGTGAGTAATCCTCTCCTTCTAAACAAGAGATCCTTTTTTGTACATAGTCTTTTCCATTATAAAGGAGGAGCGGACAGAAAACAAAGGATTGTTAGACATATAGTTTGGGTTTTGGTGCCGTACGCGGGATATTCTCTTTCATGGGCTCTTTTTCAATAACTGGCTCCAAAACTATTCTCTTCTTTTTTTTCCCTTGTGAAGGTGGTGGAGGTGTAGCGATTACTTCCACTTCTTCCGCCGATTCTTCAGCAGTACCTTTTCCAGAAGTGAGAATTTTTACGATGCTCGGTATACTGCGGACAATGGGACCGTATTGTTGCACGACAGGTCCAACAGATTGAGCGACTTGAGCAACCTTTTCAATATTATTTAACATGCCTGTAGGATTGGAGATTAAATTGGAAAAAAAGCTACCTATACCGCCGCTAGGTGCTACCGGTGCTGAGCCGCGCATTTCATTCGGATCGTTCATTTGAGGCGGCATCATTTGTTGAGGTTGCTGCATATAGGGTTGCTGATGTTGATGCATCATCGGTTGCCCTTCCATTTGTCGATAGGGGGGAGCCATTTGCATAAATGGCTGAGTTGGATCGTGTTTTTTGAATAGTCTAGCGAGAAATCCTTTCTTTTTTTGCATCATAGGCGGTAAATTAGGTATGGGATATGGGCTGTATGGTTGCTGTTGTCCTGCATACATTTGCCCCATAGGGGGTTTCGGATACATAAGAGAAATCCTCCTTTCTTTAGTTAGGTATATACACATACAATATGCAATGAAAAGAAAGAAGGTTAGTTTTTGAAGTAAAAACCTAAACTAAAGATGGATTTTACTATTAGATTTCGATATAATGTAGACTTGACTGATTTGTGCGCGCAGTAGAAATTTTAGAAAGAAGGTGTAACTTATGACACTACAAACATTTACACAATATAATTTTCAACCATTTTTAATAGATGCAGTTCGTGAACTACGCTTTTCGGAGCCGACAGAAATTCAAAAGAAAATTTTTCCTGTTGTGAAAAAAGGTGTGAGTGTAATTGGACAGTCTCAAACGGGTTCTGGAAAAACACACGCATACTTACTTCCAACTTTAAACAGAATTGATGCAAAACGAGAAGAGGTACAATTAGTTATTACAGCGCCTACTCGTGAATTAGCACAACAAATTTATCAAGAGATTGTAAAGTTAACAAAGTTTTGTGCAGAAGGTCAAATGATTACAGCGCGTTGTTTAATTGGTGGAACAGACAAACAACGATCCATTGAAAAGCTTAAGAAGCAACCTCATGTTGTTGTTGGAACACCAGGGCGTATTAAAGATTTAGTAGAAGAACAAGCACTATTTGTGCACACGGCTTCTACTATCATTGTCGATGAGGCAGATTTGATGCTTGATATGGGATTCATTCAAGATGTTGATAAAATTGCAGCACGTATGCCTAAAAACTTGCAAATGCTCGTTTTTTCTGCAACGATTCCTCAAAAATTAAAACCGTTTATGAAAAAATACATGGAGAATCCAGAGCACATTCATATTAATCCGAAACAAGTTGCGGCGGGAAATATTGAGCATTATTTAGTTCCTTCTAGACATCGTAATAAGATTGAATTAGTGAACAAAATGTTACTTCAATTTAAGCCGTATTTAGCAATTGTCTTTACAAATACGAAAAAGATGGCAGAAGAAGTTGCGAATGGATTAACGGAGCGTGGATTAAAAGTTGGACGTATTCATGGTGATTTATCTCCGCGTGATCGTAAAAAAATGATGAAACAAATTCGTGATTTAGAATTCCAATATATTGTTGCGACGGATTTAGCAGCACGTGGTATTGATATCGAGGGAATCAGTCATGTAATTAACTACGAACTTCCTTCTGATTTAGATTTCTTCGTTCACCGCGTTGGAAGAACAGCTCGTGCAGGCTATTCAGGTATTGCAGTGACGATTTATGACCCAGCAAATGAAGAAGCATTAGATAGCTTAGAGAAACAACGGAATATCACATTTAACCATGTAGATTTACGTGGAGATGAATGGGTGGACTTAGGCGATCGCCGTCGTCGTCAAAGTCGCAAAAAGCCGAATAATGAATTAGATATTATGGCGACTAAAGTTGTTAAAAAACCGAAAAAGGTTAAGCCGGGATATAAGAAAAAGCTTGCCACTGAACGTGAAAAAGTGAAGAAAAAATATAGCAATAAAAAAAGATAANNTTATCTTTTTTTATTGCTATTCGCTCGTAGTAGAAGTGATCTAGGAAAGTTTATTTTATAGTGGTTTCTTGTGCTAGCAAACAATTCACTACATATTTCTACAAATTATGCTATTATTATAGCTATTGTATATTGAAGAGGTGATTAGATGTTAAAGATTGGATCTCATGTTTCTATGAGTGGTAAGAAAATGTTATTAGCAGCAAGTGAAGAGGCTGTTTCATACGGTGCGACAACGTTTATGATTTATACAGGTGCACCGCAAAATACGAGAAGAAAACCAATTGAAGATTTGAATATAGAAGCAGGACGAAGACATATGGAACTGAGTGGCATCGAAGAAATTATTGTCCATGCACCTTATATTATTAATGTCGGTAATACGATAAAACCTGAAACATTCCAATTAGGTGTGGACTTCCTTCGTTTGGAAATTGAAAGAACGGAAGCGCTAGGGGTAGCGAAACAAATTGTACTTCATCCGGGAGCTCATGTTGGTGCGGGTGCTGATGCTGGTATTGCTCAGATTATTAAAGGGTTGAATGAAGTGTTAACACCAGAACAAACAGTGAATATTGCATTAGAAACAATGGCTGGAAAAGGTACAGAATGTGGGCGTAGTTTTGAAGAAATTGCAAAAATTATCGAAGGCGTTAAATATAACGAAAAACTATCTGTATGCTTCGATACATGTCATACACATGATGCAGGTTATGACATTGTTAACGATTTTGACGGCGTACTAAATGAATTTGATAAGATTGTTGGAATTGACCGCTTGCAAGTGTTGCATATTAACGATAGTAAAAATGTACGCGGAGCTGGAAAAGACCGTCATGAAAACATTGGTTTCGGTCATATTGGATATAAAGCGTTGCACTACATTGTGCACCACCCGCAACTAAAGCATGTACCGAAAATTCTTGAAACGCCGTATGTAGGTGAAGATAAGAAAGATAAAAAACCACCATATAAGTTTGAGATTGAAATGTTAAAGAATGGTTCATTTGATGAAAATCTTCTAGAGAAGGTTAAAGAACAGTAAGGAGGGGAATTTTCCCTCCTTATTTTAATAGTTTCTGGAATAACGTATTGATTTGTTGAGCAGTAGATGGAGAAGTTACTTTAGCAATCTTTTTCAAAAGTTCTAGTCTTTCTCCCGTATCATAAATATTGATGTTTTTTCCTTTTATTAAAGGGACAATTTGTTCAGCTTGTTCAGTTGTAATGGAAACTCCATATTCTGTACTATATTTTAATAATTCTTTTGTGGTCATGTGATTTAATTTTTTGTTTACAATGTGCTTGATAAGGTTCATGATGTCGTCCTCCTTCAGTGGTTCTTATACCGAAATATATGTGTAGGATGCTTGTGTATATTCACACTCTAATTGCTTTTTAAAAAGAAAAAGGGGAGTGTGTTATAATAGAAGAATGAAACTGCATATAGAATGTATAAGGAGGGCGTATGGAGAAAAAACAACATCGAAAAGAAAGTGTTATTCATTTATTGTATCGTTTAGTTATGATTGTTTTTGGAGCGGCATGTGCTGCGGTAGCCATTGAATTATTTTTAATACCGAATAAAATTATTGATGGCGGTATTATCGGTATTTCCCTCATACTAGATTACCTTACACCAAACATTTGGTGGTTAAGTTTCTCTACTTTAGTTGTCATCCTCAATTTACCGTTCATGTATTCCGGATATAAACAAATTGGGAAAACCTTCATGTTATCTTCTGCTTTTGCGATTGTGGCTTTAGCTTTTATAGAGTCAACATTACATTCTATTAAACCATTTACGACTGAACCCATTTTAGCGACTGTTTTTGGAGGGCTTATTTTAGGGCTTGGTGTAGGGCTTGTTATTAGACACGGTGGCTCATTAGACGGAACAGAAATTATGGGGATTTTATTAACGAAAAAATTACCGTTTTCTGTCGGTGAATTTGTTATGTTTGTGAATTTATTTGTTTTTGCTTGGGCGGCATTTGTATTTGGTGTTGAACAGGCGATGTATTCCGTTATGACATACTATATTGCATTTAAAACAATTGATACGGTTATTCAAGGGTTGGATGAGACGAAAGCAGTACTGATTGTATCAGATCAGTATGAAGAAGTATCAAATGCCATTTTACACCGCCTTGGTCGTGGGACAACTAAACTTGTTGCTAAGGGTGGTTATACGGATAAAGAAAAAGAAGTAATTTATGCTGTTGTTACACGTCTTGAGGTAACGAAATTAAAATCAATTGTTCATGAAATTGATGAAAATGCCTTTATTACAATTATGAGTACGCAAGAGACGAATGGTGGTAAATTTAAATCTGCTATTCATTAAAAGCGGATGTTCAAAAACGAAAAGGAAAGAGAGCTAATCGGTTTTGAAATATGAAAAAATGTGATAGTTATCTTTGTTGTGGTTTTTAAATAGTCTTAAAAAGCAGAGAGATTTTCTCTGCTTTTTGTTATAATAATAAGGTCGCCCTAAAACATATTCTTTATTTTAGGGCAGATTGGTTTACAACTATAATAAGCTATACTATAATTCAAGTAGGAATAAATCGGAATCATTCTGAATTAAAATAGGTGAGATGCTATGAATAATATATTGGAAATCGAAGGATTGACATTTCGATATGAAGAGCGAAATGTACTAGAAGATATTAATTTGCAAGTTCCGCAGGGAGCTTTTTTAGGTTTGGTTGGGCCGAATGGATCTGGTAAATCGACCTTGCTAAAATGTATATTAGGTGTTTTGAAACCGAAAAAGGGAAGTGTTCGGTTATTCGATGTTGATAGCAAAAAATTTAAAGATTGGAACAAGGTTGGCTATGTATCTCAAAAGGCAAACAGCTTTAATTCTGGTTTTCCAGCGACTGTATTTGAAGTTGTTTCAATGGGACTGGTTTCTAAAAGAGGATTGTTTCGCTTCTTAACAAAAGACGATAAAGCGAAAGTAGCTAAGGCAATCGCAGACGTAGGGATGCGTGAATTTCAAAATCGTAACATCGGAGAGCTTTCCGGTGGACAACAGCAACGTGTATTTATTGCGCGTGCGCTTGTAAGTAACCCAGAATTACTGATTTTGGACGAGCCTACAGTGGGTATCGATGTAAAGAGTGTGGAGAGTTTTTATGAGATACTAGAAGATTTAAATAAAAAACTAGGGATCACACTGATACTCGTTACACATGATATGGGGGCTGTAACAGAGAAAGTGACGCATGTTGCATGTTTAAATCAACATTTACATTTCCATGGAAACGTTGAGAAATTCCGAGAGTTAGAAGATGCAGAAATGTCGATTTTATATGGACATCATGTTCATCGTTTAGAGCATGATCATGAGCATCACGGGAGGATATAATGATACAGGATTTTTTACAATATGATTTTTTACGTAATTCTTTATACGCTGGTATTTTAATAGGGCTGGTTGCCCCATTAATCGGTGTATTTGTTGTAATTCGCCGTATGTCACTGATTGCAGATGCGTTAAGCCATGTGACATTATCGGGAATTGCTGCAAGTTTATTGCTTGAAAAAACCATTTTTACAGGTGGATTTTTAAATCCGTTATATATGGGGATGATTTTTTCGATAGGTGGAGCGCTATTAATCGAAAAGTTACGTACTGTATATAAACATTACCAAGAATTAGCGATTCCGATTATTCTTTCAGCTGGGATGGGAATTGGAGTTATTTTCATTTCGCTTGCTAATGGATTTAATACGGATTTATTTAGTTACTTATTTGGTAGCGTTAGCGCTGTAACAAGCACAGATTTAATTCTTATTGGTATTGTAGCAATCGTAGTTATTGCAACGATTATTCTACTATATAAAGAGTTATTTTTATTATCATTTGATGAGGAATATGCTGTATCAACAGGGCTTGGTGCGAAGTGGATCCACTTTGTTTTTATTATTTTAGTTGCGCTTGTTATAGCGATATCGATGCGAGTTGTTGGGGTTCTTCTTGTATCATCTTTAATGACGTTACCAGTTGCCGCAAGTATCCGCATCGCAAAAGGATTTAAACAAGCGATTTTCTTTTCCATTTTATTTGGTGAAATTTCTGTGATAGGTGGACTGTTTACTTCTTATCAGCTTGATTTAGCTCCAGGTGGTACAATTGTTATGCTAGCAGTTCTTATTTTAATCGGTGCAATCTTATGGAAGAAGAAAAAAACTGCATAAAGTAGGGATAGTTATGAATCTGACAGAAGCTTTACGCCTTATGAAAGAAAAAGGCTATAAACATACTGGAAAAAGGGAAGAAATGTTGCGGTTATTTGCGGCTCATAATCGTTATTTAACCGCAAAGGACGTTTTAGAGCATATGAAGGATGATTATCCAGGACTAAGTTTTGATACAATCTATCGTAATTTAACAGTATTTGCTGAAATTGGTGTTTTAGAACAAACAGAACTAAATGGGGAGAAACATTTCCGATTTACATGTTCAATTATGGAACATCATCATCATTTTATTTGTTTGGATTGTGGTGGGACAAAAGAAATTACTTCTTGTCCAATGGATTTTATGAATAAAGATTTTAAAGGGTACGAGGTAACGGGGCATAAGTTTGAAATATATGGTCGTTGCCCGAAGTGTACAAAATAAAGGCTCGTCAGTTTTGAAACTGACGAGCTTTTATTTTTAGTTTCACTACTAAGGTATAATAAAAAGGCTGCTGGTAATATCCAGACAGCCGTTTTTATTATTGCTCTTGTTTTTCTTTTTCTTGATTCGCAGCCATTTCAGCAGCAATTACATCAATTTCTTTTTTGAGTTCTTCTACCATTGTTTCTTCTGGTACTTTACGTACGACTTTTCCTTTACGGAATAATAAACCTTCTCCACGTGCGCCAGCGATACCGATATCAGCTTCACGAGCTTCACCAGGTCCGTTTACTGCGCATCCAAGTACAGCGACTTTAATCGGTACTTTCAGTGTAGAGATATATTCTTCTACTTCATTTGCGATGCTGATAAGGTCAATCTCAATGCGACCGCATGTTGGGCAAGAAATAAGTGTTGCAGCGTTCGATGCAAGACCGAATGATTTTAACAATTCACGAGCAACTTTAACTTCTTCAACAGGATCAGCACTTAATGAAATACGAAGTGTATTTCCGATACCCTTACTTAAGATCGCACCCAGACCAGCGGCGCTTTTTACTGTCCCAGCAAATAGTGTTCCAGATTCTGTAATGCCTAGATGTAATGGATAATCAAAAGCACGAGCTGCTTTTTCGTATGCTTCAATAGCTAAGTTAACATCAGAGGCTTTCATCGATACGATAATATCGTGGAAATCTAAGTCCTCTAAAATTTTAATGTGATGCAAGGCACTTTCAACCATACCATCAGCAGTAGGATAGCCATATTTTTCTAAAATGTGGCGTTCTAATGAGCCAGCATTTACACCAATACGAATTGGAATACCGCGTTCTTTCGCTGCATTTACAACAGCTTCTACTTTATGGCGACGGCCGATGTTTCCTGGATTGATACGTACCTTATCAATGCCACCTTCAATTGCTTTTAAAGCAAGACGATAATCAAAATGAATATCAGCAACAAGTGGGATGTTAATTTGTTTTTTAATATCAGCAATCGCATTTGCTGCGCGTTCGTCTGGGACAGCAACGCGGACAATTTGACAACCCGCTTCTTCTAACCGTTTGATTTCAGCAACGGTTGCTTCTACATCATGCGTTTTCGTTGTTGTCATACTTTGTATAATTAATTCATTATTACCGCCAATTGTTAAATTACCGACTTTAACAGGACGTGTTTTTGTACGATGAGTCATTTCATTCACGAATAGATCGCTCTCCTTATAAAAGAAGTTTCTTATTTTTCCTTCCATATCAAAAATAGTATATGTGATATGGAACGATAGAAACCTATATGCTCGGTTTCACTTTTACTATTGTATCAGCGCCTTTATGTAATTGACAAGGATTAAGTGATGATTCACTGATATAACGGGAATTTGTAAGATTTCCCGATTTGAATTTTTGTAGAAGATGTATTTGTATTTAATTGTTTAAAATCATCGATTACATTTTCAATAGAAGGAATCTTTCTCTTGTTAATTGCTTCTGTAATGGATAAAACAGTATCTCCTGTTTTTACTTCAATTGCTTTATATTGTATATTTGTTTCTTTTTTGGATTTTGTATCTACGTTTTCTTTTTTTACAGTTTGAGTAGCTGTTGTTTTTTTGTATGAACTTAACATTGGTAAAGTACCAATTTTAATATCATAATAAAACACGTAACCGAGAACAAGCACAAGTAAGAGTGCGCTAAGTCTCTTCATATTCCTCACTCCTTTGTTAGGAAATATATGCTTGTCCAAAAAAAAAATGCCAAAATGGCATTTTTTTATAGTTCGTGTTTTTCTTTAGGTTTTGGTATTTCTTTAATTGTTAAGTACAGAACAATTAAAATGATAGCAGTGTATAGAAGGAATGACCATGGTACATTTACCTTTAGTAAATCCATAATCATAAAGAAAATTGTCGGGATTGTATAGCTGTAAGCTGTTAATGTCCAAACTTGTTTGTAAGATAATTTTCGTTGACCAACCATGGCTGAACCAATGAAGGCTAAAATTGTTGTGCCTAGGAACGAAATAAATAATTGGATCAAGTAAATGGCTATTCCAACGCCGAACATGAGAAACGGATAAATATTATCAATGGCTGATACAATATTCTGTATATCTTTTTTCTCAAATGTACCATTACCGAAATCGCTATAAGACTGAATTTGTGTTTGGTTGTTATTAGTAGATACAACTTTATCTTTTAAAACGAATACACCTTGTTTATTTGCATATGCATTTGTATCTGTCGCATTAGGGTCAAATACGAAAACAAAATTCCCATCTTCTTTTATAATGGGTTCTTTGATGTCGGCATGAAGTTCACCGTTTTCAATTTTAAAATCCGGAAGGTCCTTTTCAATTGATTGGTGTACAGTAGAAACGACATCTTGTACGAAATTTCCAAATATAAAAGTTTTTGGAATCGTTGCAATTAAACATAATAACATGATAAACAGAATTGTTTTCCCGATTTTTTGAAAACGAAAAAGTGCCATGTCTTTTGGCGAATATAAACTTTTTACTAGCTGCGTAAATATGGACATGTATCCACTTCCTTTGCTATATGTATGAAAGATTGATGCATAAAATCATTGTAACGTACGAATCTGGAGAATCACAAGCTATATCACACGAAATAAGGTTAATACTTCAGTAATTTGGCTATATAGAGAGGAATTACTACTAATAAAATTTTTCTTTATATGGGAGAAATCATCCGGCTATGCATAGAGGTGATCGCATTCTTTTCTTGCCTTGTACGAAGGGAGAAAACGAGTGTAGGTTACTTTTTGTATCTCGTAGCAGGGGGGATGTCGAAAAATCAAAATGGATTCATATAATTATTCGCTTGCAGTAAGATAGCTCTTTAAGATTCGAAAAGGTAAAAATACAATTGACACTTTTCTTTTTTATATGGTAAATTTATCTTACATTTCTTAATCGATATATCTTACGATTTTTAGCTTTTATGAATGTTCAGTGGAGATTTGGTGGTACAATCTCAAATTTAGCCACCGCTGTATACATAATTCTGGACCCTTAGCTCAGCTGGTTAGAGCAGACGGCTCATAACCGTCCGGTCGTAGGTTCGAGTCCTACAGGGTCCATATCCATTTCACATGTTTATCATGTAGACAAGAAGCTTCCTTAATAGAAGGAAGCTTTTTTGACGAAATATATGAGCATTTTGTTTGAAAAGAAATGGGAATTTTGCTACGTTATTGATAGCAAGACAATGTGATTTAATTTGTTTTCACCCTATTGTAAATAGGGTAAAATGAAGTTGTATGCCAAGTGATTTTAGGCAATACATAAAATGGGAGGAATGTAACAATGGCGAAACATGAATTACCAAATTTACCTTATGCGTATGATGCTTTAGAACCTCACTTTGATAAAGAAACAATGAACATCCATCATACAAAACATCACAATACTTACGTAACAAACTTAAACGCTGCATTAGAGGGTCATGCAGAACTAGCTGACAAAAGTGTTGAAGAATTAGTTGCAAACTTAAACGAAGTACCAGAAGCAATTCGTACTGCAGTACGTAACAATGGTGGCGGACATGCGAACCACACTTTCTTCTGGACAATTCTATCTCCAAACGGTGGTGGACAGCCTGTAGGTGAACTTGCAGCAGCAATTGAAGCGAAATTCGGTAGCTTCGATGCATTCAAAGAAGAATTCGCAAAAGCTGGTGCAACTCGCTTCGGTTCTGGTTGGGCTTGGTTAGTAGTAAATAATGGTGAGCTAGAAGTAACAAGCACTCCAAACCAAGATTCTCCTTTAACAGAAGGTAAAACTCCAGTTATTGGTTTAGACGTTTGGGAACATGCTTATTACTTACATTACCAAAACCGTCGTCCTGACTACATCGGTGCATTCTGGAACGTTGTAGACTGGAACGCAGCTGAAAAACGTTACCAAGAAGCTAAATAATATCGCGTATTCCGTTTCATATAAGTCGATATTGAAGAAGCTAGGGGAATATTCTCCTAGCTTTTTTGTATGCTTTCTTTTACATAATTGCGTCGGTCTTTGGAAGACTAGAACATGAAGTAAAGGAGAGTTATATATGAAGTGGAAACATGTAATTGGCGATGTCGAGGTGAACCGTGATTTAATATTGTTACTTGTAATGGGGGGATTATACACGCTCGCGATATCTTTATCCAACACGTTTGTTAACATTTATTTATGGAAGCAGACACAAAACTATGTGAACCTTGGTTTGTATAATTTAGCAAGCGTTGTTTTGCAGCCATTAACATTCCTTTTTGCAGGGAAATTGGCAAAGCGGATAGATCGTGCTATTTTACTGCGAGTAGGAGTTGGAACATTAGCGACTTTTTTTATTGTTGTTTTGCTTGCAGGAACGCATGCCTCACATTACATTTTATTACTTGGTGGTCTTCTTGGAATTGGATATGGTTTTTATTGGCTTGCATTCAATTTGTTGACGTTTGAGATTACGGAACCGGAAACGCGTGATTTTTTTAACGGTTTTCTTGGTCTTCTAACATCTTTCGCAGGAATGATTGGACCAATAACAGCAGGATATACAATTTCACGTATGGAAAAGTGGAGCGGCTATACAGTCATCTTTTTTCTTTCATTAACTTTATTTGCGATTGCTGTTGTTATAAGCTTCTTTTTATCGAAAAGAGAATGCGAAGGGCGTTATGAAATTGTTCAAGTTTTGAAAGAGCGGAAGATTGATAAAAACTGGGGAAGGATTACACGCGCACATTTCTTTCAAGGATTAAGGGAAGGAACGTTTATTTTTGTTATTTCTGTATATGTCTATTTAGCATCAGGAAGTGAATTTGCATTAGGGAAGTATAGTTTAGTCAATTCCGCTGTTTCATTTGTATGTTATTACTTAGTTGCACGTATGCTAAAAAAGGAATGGAGAAAAAAATCGATTTTACTTGGTGGAATTATTTTGTATGCCGTTGTATTTTTGGTTGTTTTTCATGTTACATATGTAAAATTACTCATTTATGCAGCATGTATCGCTATTGCGTATCCAATTTTGCTCGTTCCATACGGTTCTATGACATATGATGTAATTGGAAGAGCAAAGCAGGCGAGAGAGTGGCGTGTTGAGTATATTGTTGTACGAGAACTATGGCTGAACGGCGGGAGAATATGTTCCATTTTAAGCTTCTTATGTGCAGTATCATTTTTTGCGCCAGAAAAAAGCTTACCTGTTTTATTATGTATTCTCGGCGCTGGACATTTACTTATTTATTTTGCTGTTAAAAATGTCAAATATGGGGAAGGAAATCTAAATAAGACAAGGGTTCCAGCATCTGAAACAACACAAAATCATACCGAACGAGAAGGTTAACTTCTTCTGAGTTTTATGCTAGAATAAAAAGACATGTAAAACAGCAGTGAGGACACCTATAACAAGGTGTCCCTTTCCTATTACATAGCTGTTGGTAGAGGGGGTTCGTATGAGTAAAAAGAAGAAAAAAAAGAAGACCCACGTTCCGTTCCGGCTTAACGTGTTGTTTTTTTGTGTGTTTTTAATGTTTTCAGCGATTATTGTAAAGCTTGGAATAGTACAAATTGTACATGGTGAAGATTATAAAAATGAGGTTGAAAAAAAAGAAAATTCAACAGTAAGTAATCCGGTTCCACGCGGGAAAATCTTTGACAGATATGGTCGACCGGTTGTGGACAATAATCCAGTTCGTACAATTACGTTTACAAGAATGAAAGGATCCACTTCGGAAGAACGTTTAGAGACAGCGAAAAAACTTGCTAAGCTAATAGAAGTATCGCCGGATAAATTAACAGAACGTGATAAAAAAGATTATTGGCTTTCTTTACACGAAAAAGAAGCAAAAGAAAAGATTACAAAGAAAGACCAAGCGGAATTTAAAGCAAAGAAAATTGATGATAAAGAAATGGCAGAGCGTCAGCGTAATCGCGTGACAGAGGAAGAAATAAATCAGTTAACAGCGGAAGATTTAGAAATACTTGCGATTAAGAGTAAAATGGACGGCGGATATGCAATGACGCCGCAAATTATAAAAAAAGATGTAACACCACAAGAATATGCAATTATCAGTGAAAATTTAGCGTTGTTACCAGGTATAGATACGACAGTTGATTGGGACCGTAAATACACTTATGATGACATGTTCCGCAGTGTACTTGGTGGTGTAACAAGCTCAGATGAAGGATTGCCAAGGGAAAGACTAGATTATTTCCTTGTTAGGGACTATAACCGTAATGACCGCGTCGGTAAAAGTTACATTGAACAGCAATATGAGGATACGCTTCACGGTACAAAAGCAGAAGTGCGAAATATTACAGATAAAGACGGAAATATTTTAGAAACGATAAATGTATCTAAAGGGCAACGAGGAAATGACCTAAATTTAACAATTGATATGGAATTGCAAAAACGTGTAGAAGAAATTCTTGAAAAGAACTTAATGAAATATCAAGGTGCAGAACCTCTCTTAGATCGTGCATTTGTTGTGATGATGAATCCGAAAAATGGCGAAGTGTTATCTATGGCTGGAAAACAGCTCGTAGAAGAAGATGGAAAAAAAGAAGTGAAAGACTATGCATTAGGAACAATGACAAGTTCCTATCCGATGGGTTCAACTGTAAAAGGTGCAACAGTGCTTACCGGATATCAAACAGGAGCAATTCAACCTGGAACAGTATTACTAGATGAACCAATTAAATTAAAAGGTACACCAATAAAATCTTCTTGGAAAACGATGGGCTCTATTGATGACCTTACCGCTTTGAAAATGTCATCTAACGTATACATGTTTAAAACAGCCATGAATATTGCTGGAGTACCATATGTTAGAGGTGGTACATTAGATATTAAGAAAAAAGCATTTGAGGATATGCGTTATTATTTCAGTCAGTTTGGTCTTGGAGTAAAAACAGGTATTGACTTACCGAATGAAACAGCAGGACTTAAAGGTCCAGAATATACGCCTGGTTTCTTATTAGACTTAGCAATTGGACAGTATGATAACTATACACCACTTCAGCTTGCACAATATGTATCTACAATTGCAAACGGTGGTTATCGTATGCAACCACAAGTTGTAAAAGAAATTCGTCAACCAACCTCGAAACCAGATGAAGTTGGAAAAGTAATTGAATCGATGGAACCGAAAGTATTAAATCGTGTTGATATGCCTGAAGAACAAATTAAGCGTGTGCAAGAAGGATTTAGACAAGTGTTCAATGAACAGGGGGGCACTGGGACAAGATACTTTACTGGTGCACCATATAAAGCTGCTGGAAAAACTGGAACAGCTCAGATACCTTACGGCGGTGATAAAGCAATTGGAAGAGATGCAAATGGTCAGCGCAAAATCATTTATAACTTAACGTTAGTAGGTTATGCACCGCTGGATAATCCAGAAGTGGCGTTCTCTGTTGTTGTTCCATGGGTACATGATGATAAAACTGGTATTAATGGATACATTGGTCGTGAAATTATGGATGCTTACTTTGAATTGAAAAAACAAGAAGTTACAGGGGAAGCACCGAAGAATAAAGAAGAAGAATAAAAATATGTGAATTTGGCACACTATCTCAAAAGATAGTGTGCTTTTTTTTGTATTTTGTGCATAGAGTTTAGTAATTGTGGACGAGCATATCATATATACAAAATTCGGTGCTGAAAAATGAACTTTCTCATAGTATGACCGGTCATATATTTACTTTTGAGAAAAGAAGTAAATAAGAGAAAGGAGCATCGTATCCTTCACATTAAGTTGAACTTTACAAAACTTTTACAAATTATTAAAACCGAATTAATAGTTAGGCAGTATTCTTATATCTGTAATCCTGTTACTTCGGGATACTTCTAGGAGGACTACACGTGAAGTGGACAAGAAAATGTATCAAGATTTTATCAATATCGACATGTTTTATGTTTTCTGATGTGTCTACTTCATCCGCTGCTAATGATGTGAGGGAAGTGAGAGTTGATGGATCCTCAACCGTCTTTCCTATTATGGAAGCGATAGCGGAAGAATACTCAAAAAAAGAACCACGTGTAAAAATTTCTATTAGTATATCTGGGACAGGAGGAGGATTCCATCGTTTTGGAAAAGGTGAAGTGGATATAAATAATGCTTCACGTAAGATGAAACAAGTAGAAGAAGATTTTATGAGAAAAAACTCCATCCAGTTTACACCATTTGAAATTGCTTATGATGGCCTCACAATCATTGTGAATCGTCAAAATACATGGGTAGATAATATGACAATAGAAGAATTACGTCTATTATGGAGTGAAAATGGGAAAACGAAACGATGGTCACATATTCATCCGAAATGGCCGCATGAAGAGGTACAATTTTATGCACCGGGTGTTGATTCGGGTACTTATGATTATTTTCAAAGTGTTGTCCTGCAAGACAACCGCCTTGCAAAAACAACTTCTTTATCTGAAGACGATCAAGTCATTATGCAAGGGGTAATGAATGATAAAAATGCAATTGCATTTGTGGGATACGCGTATTATATGGCAAATCGAGATAAGGTAAAAGCTATAAAGGTAAACGGTGTACTACCAACGAAAGAAACCATTCAATCTGGTGTTTATAAACCATTGTCTAGGTCACTGTTTGCTTATGTAAATCATGCTTCGATTCGAAATAAAAGTAGTGTGGCAGAGTATATGACATTTATGATGCAACATGCGGGTAGTCTTGCTGAAGAAGTCGGATATGTTAAGTTACCGCAAAAGAAATATAGTGAACAGCTGCGAATGTTAACAGAAATAAAAAGATAATGTCAGGGTGGAAAGGGGTTTTCATCTTTGGCTCGAAATGACAAAAGTCAAATTACATTTTCTGTGCAACATTTGATTGAAAGAAATACAATCAAAAGAAAGAAAACGCAGCGAATCAATCAAATAGTTCCATTACTATTAAAGGCAATTGCTAGTGTATCTATTATAACAACGATCGGCATTATCGTTACACTAGCGAATGAAACGATTATGTTTTTTCGTGAAATACCAATGTATTCTTTTTTCACTGAAAAAGAATGGTTACCATTTTTTGAAGAACCTAAGTTTGGGATACTTCCCCTTATATGTGGGACCGTACTTGTAACAACAATTGCGATGATAGTAGCTATTCCAATTGGATTAGGATGTGCCGTATTTTTAAATGAATATGCTTCACCCTTTGTTAGAAAAATACTAAAGCCTATTTTAGAGCTATTAGCAGGTGTTCCTACAATAGTATATGGATTTTTTGCTTTAACAATCGTCACACCGGCCTTACAGCGTGTCATTCCAGATTTACAGTTCTTTAATGCAATTAGTCCAGGCATAGTTATAGGGATTATGATGGTCCCGACAATCGCTTCGCTTTCTGAAGATGCGATGAGGGCTGTATCTACAGGAATAAAAGAGGCTTCGCTTGGGCTAGGGGCAACGCGTTTTGAAACTGTGCGAAAGGTTGTGTTTCCAGCGGCGTTTACCGGTATTATGGCTGCAATCCTATTAGCGGCTTCACGTGCGATTGGTGAAACGATGATTGTTGTCGTTGCTGGAGGTTCAACTCCAAATGTATCGATAGATCCGACGCATTCGATTCAAACGTTAACGGCTTATATTGTGCAAGTAAGCTTAGGTGATGCTCCCCATGGAACGACCACGTACTACAGCATGTACGCTGTAGGAGCGACGTTACTCATGTTTACATTCATGATGAATATAATTTCGCAGCAGGTTATGCGCCGTTTTAGAAAGGTGATATAAGATGCGAATGCTGAATCATGAGAAAATAAAAGAAAATATGGTAATACGTTTTTGGAAGGATCAAATATATAAGGCAATTTCTTATATGACAATGCTATTCTCTATTTGCATACTAATTTTATTACTGTATCAAATCTTTGAAAAAGGTGTAAGTTACCTTTCGATAGATTTTCTTATGAACTTTGCTTCACGTAATCCAAAGCAAGCTGGTATTGCCGCTGCATTGTCAGGAACAATTTTATTTATGAGTATAGTAGTGCCGGTTTCCTTTGTATTTGGAGTAGGTACAGCTCTTTATTTAGAACATTATGCAAGGCAATCTGTATTCACAAGAATTGTAGAATTAAATATTCAAACATTAGCAGGTGTGCCATCGGTTGTGTTTGGATTGCTTGGTTTAACAATTTTTGTATACGGTCTTCAGTTAGGGGAGAGTATAATAACCGCAGCGTTTACGATGAGTCTTCTTGTATTACCAACTGTCGTTGTATCGAGTCAAGAAGCGATTCGTATGGTGCCGCGTTCTCTGTTAGAAGCTTCGTATGGCATTGGTGCTACAAAATGGCAAACAATGTATAAGATTGTATTGCCAACTGCCTTGCCAGGAATTTTAACGGGATGTGTTTTGGCCTTATCGAGAGCAATTGGAGAAGCAGCACCACTATTAGTCATTGGAGCGCTTGCTTTCGCTAATTATATCCCACTTAACATGTTTGATAGATTTACAGTTTTACCGATTCAAATTTTTAATTGGATGAGTAGACCGCAAGAGGAATTTCAGCATGTAGCAGCAGCCGGTATGATTGTTTTATTAGGATTGTTGCTTATTATGAATGCGGTTGTCTTATGGTTACGAAATCGTAAGTAGTGGATGAAAGGGGAATTCAAAATGGTAGCAACAGTAGTAAACGTACAGGTGAAAAATGAAACGAAAGTTGAATCAGCGGCGAAGAAGATTGTATTCGATACAAAAAACTTAAACTTATGGTATGGAGAAGATCATGCGTTAAAAGATGTTAATTTAAGTATTCATGAGAATGAAGTAACGGCAATTATTGGGCCGAGTGGTTGTGGAAAATCAACATATTTAAAAACATTAAATCGCATGGTAGAACTCGTACCTATCGTTCGCACGACGGGAGTCATTGAATATCGAGATCGAAATATTTTTGATAAGTCATATCCCGTTGAAGAACTACGTACGCATGTTGGAATGGTATTCCAAAAGCCGAACCCATTTCCGAAATCTATCTATGAAAATATTGCTTATGGTCCAAAGATTCATGGTATTCGTGATAAGAAAACACTTGATGAAATTGTTGAAAAAAGTTTACGTGGTGCCGCGATTTGGGATGAATTAAAAGATCGATTACATGATAACGCATACGGTTTATCTGGTGGACAACAACAGCGTTTATGTATCGCACGTTGTTTAGCAATTGAACCGGATGTAATTTTAATGGATGAACCGACATCAGCATTGGATCCGATTTCTACACTAAAAGTTGAAGAATTAATTCAAGAGTTAAAGAAAGATTTTAGTATTGTCATTGTAACGCATAATATGCAACAAGCAGCACGTATCTCTGATAAGACAGCTTTCTTCTTAAGTGGTGAGGTTGTTGAATATACAGATACAAACAAATTATTTACGACACCTACAGATAAACGAACAGAAGATTATATTACAGGACGATTTGGTTAATATGATCAGAGCAGCTTATATAAGAGTAAATGCCCCTCTTAAAAGGGGCATTTATCATTTTTTATGTATGTAATAAATAAAGGGGGAAGAAACATGGTAAGGGAGCAATTTCATTATGATCTACAAACATTGCAGCAAAAGGTAATTGAACTTGGAGAATTGGCAGGAGAAGCTCTTTCTCGTTCTATGGAAGGGCTTCAGAAGAGAGATGTAGAAACGGCGTTGGAAGTCATTGATGGTGATTATCGCATGGATAATTTAGAAGAAGAAATTAATGACCTAGCACTTATGTTAATTACAAAGCAGCAACCTGTTGCAAGCGATTTGCGAAGAATTTTTGTTTCGATTAAAACAGCGACGGATTTAGAGCGTATTGCAGATCATGCCGTAAATATTGCTAAATCAACAATTCGGCTCGGAGAAAAAGATGTATCTGTCAGTTTGCACAATCTAGAACAGATGTTTACGATTGCTACGGATATGTTAAATTTATCGTTAGAAGCATATCAAGAAGAAAATTTAACCTTTGCAAAACAAATTGCGGAATTGGACGATTCTGTTGATGAAATATACGGGAGAGCGATTCGAGAATTTATTTCCTCTATCCCTGAACATCCTGAGGCGATTACGCAAATTACACAATTATCTTTTATTGCACGTTACATTGAGCGTGTAGCAGATCACATTACAAATATTGCCGAGAATGTTTTTTATTTGGTGAAAGGGAAACATTATTTGTTAAATGAATAGGAAGAAAATATCAGCAAGTGATGAGATATCGCTTGCTTTTTTAGTCAAAACATGACAAAAAAGGCTCGTTGTCTTGTTTTATTTATGATGATAAGATGTATCATAATGCGATATGGAAAAATGAAACAATATAGGTGGTATTTGTTTATTTGGCTGTTATAGGAGAGTAAAATTCTTACTACTTAGTAAAGCCCGATTTGTGAAGATGAATAATTAGTGAAGGAGGAGAATTGATTGAAGTTTCGCTTTATGATTTTCTCTTATTAAATTAATAAGTAAGCGCTTACTATTAATTTGATAAGAGAAAAGGTTAATTTCTACATAAGTGACATACATATGGTATACAAGATCGTTCAACATTATAAAAGTGGAGGATGAATGTATATGAAGGGGGTTATTTTAGCTGGAGGGAAAGGAAAGCGTCTTAGGCCGTTAACATGCAATCTTCCAAAGCCGATGTTACCATTACTTGAAAAACCAGTTATGGAATATAATATTGAGTTACTAAGGCGGCATGGTATTCATGAGATTGCAATTACAGTTCAATATATGGGTGCGGCTATTAAGAGATATTTTGGTGATGGGAGTAAATGGGGAGTAAAGTTACACTACTTCGAAGATTCACCACCACTTGGTACAGCAGGGAGTATTAAGCAAGCAGAATCGTTTTTAGATGAGCCATTTGTTGTAATTAGTGGAGATGCATTGACAGATTTTAACTTGTCGAAAGGAATTGAATTTCATAAGTGTAGGGGTAGACTAGTTACGATGTTCGTGAAGGAAGTGGAAAACCCACTGTCATTTGGTTCAGTTGTTATGAATAGAGAGCATGAAATTATGCGTTACATGGAAAAGCCAAGTTGGAATGAAGTGATTTCCAATATTGTAAATACAGGAATTTATATTATGGACCCCGGAATTTTTTCTTATATTTCATCAGCACAATTTTTTGACTTTAGTCAGCATGTATTTCCACAGTTAGAAAATAAAAAAGTGCTTTTTGGATATGAAGCGGAAGGTTATTGGTTAGATATTGGTACGTTAGATCAATATCGGCAGGCTCAGTTTGACTTACTTACAAAGAAAGTACGGGTACCGATTTCTTATACGGAAGTACTACCGATGGTTTGGATGGGAGAAGGAGTAACGATTGAAAAGGGAACAAAAATACAAGGACCGTCTTTTATCGGAGAAGGGGCAACTATTGGGGCAGGGGTGATCATTGATCCTTATTCAATTATCGGTAAGCAATGCACTATATCGGACCGCGCGAATCTTCAAAAAAGTATTATTCTTGCTCATACACATGTAGGAAAACGTTGTGAGCTATTAGAGGCTACCGTTGGAGAAAACACAATGATCAAAGATGATGTTACTTTATTTGAGAAAAGTGTGGTAGCAGATCATTGTCAGATTGGAAAAAATACAGTGATACAACAAAATGGAAAACTATGGCCGGGTAAAGTTATTGATAGTCACTCGATTATTGCTTCGTCAGGAATCACTGAAAATGAAAAAACATCAGGTTGGTTACAAAAAAGTAGGGTGGTCGGCAGAGGGAATATAGAAATGACACCTCAATTTGTTGTAAAAGTAGCAATGGCATATGGTTCTCTTTTTTCGAAAGGGGAGCGCATATTAGTTGGAGGATATAGGGATGTAGAAATTGATATTTTTAAAAAGTTATTTCTACATGCAATTCATGGGGTTGGCTTGTATACGATGGAATGTCAAGAGATGAACGATTCGGCTTTTCGATATGCAATTCATGAGTTCGGGTGTACCGGAGGCGTTTTTATTCACTTTGAACAAGAAGAAGGAATTGTCATTCAACTCTATGGTAAAGAAGGTATACGGCTATCGTATAAACAACAAAAAGAATTGGAACACTTGTATACGTCAGAAGCATTTCATTACGTGTATGATAAAGAAATAGGACGAAATGAAACGGTACATATTTGTTTAGAAAAATATGTTGAATCTGTTTTAGCGTCTTTAGATATCGAAACGATACAGAAGCAAACATTTCACCTTCTTATTAATAAAAGAGATGAAATGTTTCAGTCCCTACTTATATCCTTCTTGCAAAAGCTAGGTTGTACAATTACATGGGTTCATGCTAGTGAAAAAAAAGAACATGTTAAATTGTTAATGAAAT
The DNA here is from genome assembly GCF_002560575.1 of Bacillus sp. AFS023182. NCBI lineage: Bacteria > Bacillati > Bacillota > Bacilli > Caryophanales > Bacillaceae > Bacillus > Bacillus sp. AFS023182. Next base: position 90,177 of record NZ_NTRO01000004.1, read on the forward strand.
CAAGTAGGGCTCATATGGCTCTTATGTTTTATGAACAAGGGAATAATTTTGAATTATACGACAATCATGGTGGGATTTACCAAAGTGTGAATTGTGAAGAAATCGACGTACCTGATTTATTACTTGAGACAACAGAAAGTGTTTATCCATTATCATTAAAATTAGGAGAGTGCTATCTTCTTTTTTATATGTATGGTGAACAAAGTGAATCTCAGATGAGATGGCAGCAAGATAGTTTATATCGAATTGGAAAATTATTTGAACTAATTGCTCGTCAAGGAAATACATTGTTGACGATGTTAGAGCAATCGCCACCCCTTTACTTATTATGTGATGAAGTTGTTTGTTCGTGGAAAGAAAAAGGGAAAGTAATGGGAATGTTATTGCAAGATATGGAAAAAAGGGAGGTCGAAGTATTAGAGGGAATTCAATTTAAATATACGGAAAAAGAGTGGTCTTATATTGTTTCTGATGCAAAACATCCCAAATTTCTTGTATATTCACATGCGAGAAATCCAGTAATAGCAAAGGAAAATATGAAAACTCTTATAGAAAAGATTAGACAATATCAAAAGGTGTAGAATTTTTGTTTTAAAAGTGGTATTATAGTATAGTCTGATTTAAGTTATTAGTGACTGGAGGGAAATAAGAATGCGTGTGAATATTACTCTAGCATGTACAGAATGCGGAGATCGTAACTATATCTCAAAGAAAAATAAACGTAACAACACGGAGCGCCTTGAGCTTAAAAAGTATTGCAAGCGTGACAAGAAGTCTACGTTACACCGTGAAACAAAGTAAGCAGTAGGAATATTTCCTACTGTTTCTTTTTTTTGGCAGCTCTTATAGAAAAGTGATGATACACGAAAAAAATGATAAACTGTTCACAAGAACGTAATTCATTTTGCGATAATTTAAAAACGAGTAAGGATTACTTTATAGGGGGAAGAGCGTGTGAAAGAGGAGAAGGTACGTTTACGTAAGAAAATAGTAGAAAAAATGAATTCTTTATCGAAAGAACAGCACAAAACTTTATCAGAACAAATCGTATTTTCTTTATATAAACAAAAAGAGTGGAGAGAAGCGAAAACAATCGGAATTACTCTTTCGATGGAACATGAGGTTAATACATATGTAATTATCGAACAAGCATGGCGAGAAGGAAAAAAAGTCGTTGTTCCAAAGTGTAATCGAGAGACAAGAACAATGATCTTTCGTCAAATAACAAATTTTGATCAATTAGAAACAGTGTATATGAACTTGCGTGAACCCATTCCTGCGCTAACAGTAGAATCAGAAGCAAATGAAATTGATCTTCTTTTTGTACCTGGAGTTGCATATACAAGACGAGGAGAACGTATTGGATACGGCGGTGGTTATTATGATCGCTATTTGTTGCAGTATGAAGGGAAAACGCTATCATTAGCTTTTGATTTTCAACTTGTAAGTTATATTCCAACAGAGCCATTTGATCAAAATGTACAAAAAATTATTACAGAAAAAGAAACAATTGTTCAAAATGAACTTGTATAGACAAATAAAAATTGACGAGGCTTTTTCTTGTTGATTATAATAAAATATGTGAACGTTTTCTTATTATATTTCCATAATAAGTGGGCATAGAGGGTGATAAAATGATATCAATTTATGATATTCAGCAATTGCTAAAAAAATTTGGAACAATCATTTACACAGGTGATCGAATCGCTGATTTACAATTAATGCAAGATGAGTTGCGGGAATTAAATCAATCACAGCTGATTGAGCCAAAAGACTATCAAACAGCTTTATTTTTATTGAAGCAAGAGATTCAAAAAGAAATGAGCAAGAATTAGATAAAGGTAGGTTAGCAAATATGGAAGAAAAGTGGTTAGTTGGTGTTGACCTTGGTGGGACAACGATTAAATTAGCATTTATTAATGTGTACGGTGAAATTTTACATAAGTGGGAAATCCCAACGAATACAAGTGAGCAAGGCAAACATATTACATTAGATGTAGCGAAAGCAATTGATAAAAAGTTAGAAGAATTAGAAGAATTAAAGAGCAAGTTAATTGGTATTGGTATGGGTGCGCCTGGGCCAGTGCATGTCGCTTCTGGTATGATTTATGAAGCAGTTAATTTAGGTTGGAAAAACTATCCATTAAAAGATTTATTAGAAGTAGAAACAGGCTTACCTGTTGTAGTTGATAATGATGCAAATTTAGCAGCGCTTGGTGAAATGTGGAAAGGTGCCGGTGAGGGAGCGAAAGATCTTGTTTGTATGACACTTGGAACTGGCGTTGGCGGCGGTGTAATTGCAAACGGTGAAATTGTGCACGGTGTAAGTGGTGCTGCTGGTGAGATCGGACATATTACAGTCGTAACAGAAAATGCATTTCCTTGTAACTGTGGAAAATCTGGATGTTTAGAAACAGTGGCTTCAGCAACAGGTATCGTACGTGTTGCTATGCAAAAATTACAAAATACAGATGAACCAAGTGTACTTCGTTCAATGTTAGAAGAAGAGGGACGTATTACATCTAAAGATGTATTTGAAGCACTTGGAAAAGGTGATGCTTTAGCGGAACAAGTTGTAGAAAAAGTAGCTTCTTATTTAGGATTAGCTGTAGCGAATCTTTCTAGTACGCTAAATCCAGAAAAGATTGTAATTGGCGGCGGTGTATCTAAAGCTGGTGATGCATTGTTACAACCAATTCAGCGCTATTTTAAACAGTATGCATTTTCACGTGCTGCTAAGAGCACGAAGTTAGCGATCGCAAGGCTTGGTAATGATGCTGGTGTAATCGGCGGAGCTTGGCTTGTGAAGAAGTATAAATATGAAGTTATGAAATAAAGAATAGAATCAGTGAGGCTGAATGAAAATTAAGATGAGGCTACTGATGTTTATATGATAATGAGAAGAGGAAGGGGGAGTCCCTTCCTCTTTTTATGCAAAATCTTGATGGAGAATAGAACTGTAAGTGAATTAATGAGCTGGTGGGTATCCGCTATTAAGGACAGTCATAAACGTAAACCATCCGAAAACAAGTACAGTTGCAACAGCGAAGCCGCCTGCAAGTAGATTTTTTTCACGTAACGTTCTAAGGGTGGCGAATACAGCTAACAGAGTGACTAGCGCAAAAATAATAACAAGACCCATATATGATCCCCCTCTGCTCTCTCATTCTTTCGTTTGAGTTTTTGAAATATTTGTTCTTTTTTATTGTACATGTTTTAGAAATGATTGTCGAGATAGCACCGTTTCTTTTCCTGAGGGGAAGAAATGTTGTATCATAAAAGTAAGTTTAACAACTGGAGGAGATTTAAAAATGAAATGGATACAAATGCCGTTAGGACCATTACAAACAAATGCCTATATTTTAATCAATGATCAAAAAGAGTGTATTATTTTTGATCCAGGTAGTGAAGGAGAGAAGCTTGTAACGTATTTACAAGAAGAACAATTAAAGCCGCTTGCAGTTTTATTAACGCATGCTCATTTTGATCATATTGGTGCAGTCGATGAAGTGAGGGAGGCTTTTCATATCCCGGTATATGTACATAAAGAGGAAGCAGATTGGTTAGGAGATGCGACTGTCAATGGTTCACAAATTTTTATGATGAATCGAAGCATTACAGCAAAACCTGCTGATCAAATCATTAAAGGAGAAGGAACTTTAACAATTGGATCTTTTACATTTGAAATGTTTGAGACGCCAGGGCATTCTCCGGGTAGTATTTCATATTATTGTAAAGAGGCAAATGCTATATTTTCAGGAGATGTACTATTCCAAATGAGTATTGGTCGAACAGATTTACCAGGTGGAAGTTTTGCAGAATTAATTGGGAGCATTGAAGAAAAATTATTTGTACTGCCAGATGATACAGCGGTATTATGTGGACATGGACCAGAAACAAATATCGGTTTCGAAAAAGAAAATAATCCATTTTTACAATAAGGAGCTATACGGGGATGGAGTTCGTTTTAAGAAAATGGATGGAAAAAGAAAAGGATTATTCGATTTCATATAGTACATATATGAACCTTGCACTATATGATGAAGATTGCGGATATTATATGAAAGAACGTGAGAAAATCGGAAGGAATGGTGACTTTTTTACAAGTAGTAATATTTCTTCTGTATTTGCAAAGACATTTGCACGTTTTTTTATCCGTCTTGTTGAAAATGGAGAAATCCCTCCAAATATTTGTGAAATTGGTGGAGGAACAGGAAGATTTGCTTATGCTGTTTTACAAGAATGGAAACACCTCTCTCCAGAGACTTTTATAGAGTTACGGTATTCTATCGTTGAAGTAAGTTCTTTCCATAGAAAAGTACAAAAACATCAACTTGATTCATTTTCAAATGTTTCGCAGTACAAATCCTATGAGGAGTTAGGTGAGTCTTTTACAGGAGTTGTTTTTTCAAATGAATTGTTTGATGCATTTCCTGTTGAAGTAGTTGAGAAGCGAGATAGTATTTTGTATGAAGTACGAATAACGTATACAGATGAAGGAAAACTTACAGAAGTATTAAGGCCGATAGAAGAAAGAGTAAGTAGTTACCTTCAAAGGCGTCATATTCAACTTTCTGATAGGCAGCGATTTGAGGTACCAATAGCAATGGAAACTTATTTGCAAGAAGTTGCAAAATGGTTCGAGGAAGGCTTATTTATCACAGTTGATTATGGATATACGAAGGCGGAGTGGATGCATCCTGCTCACCATGAAGGGAGTATAAGGGGGTATTATAACCATAGGCTCATTCGAAATCCTTTGAAGTATCCAGGAGAAATGGATATAACAGCACATATTCATTGGGATGAATTGAAAGAAATAGGAGAAGAGAGTGCTCTGCATACAGTGTGGCATACGAAACAAAGGGAGTTTTTACTTGCGGCAGGTATATTAGAACAACTTGCTATTCATCAAGATTCCGACCCTTTTTCTGAGAAACAGAAGCAAAATCGGGCGATTCGTTCAATGATTTTACATGGAGGGATGAGTGATGCTTTTGATGTTGTTATACAAAAAAAAGGAATGTCACATTTTGATTTAAAGCAGTACTTACATATATAGAAAAAACAAGACACAGAATTATTCTGCGTCTTGTTTTTTGATACGACTTTAGGATATGTAGTATTGTATATTTTCTCTCATGATATATATTTATATTAAAGATATGAGATAGAAAATATAGAATACGCCCTTTTTGTTTGGTTACCTCTAACCTAGTAATACACGAACAAGTTGAATGATTGTTTCATTCTCTACTTTGTAGTAAATTTCCAATCCTTTTCTTTCACTAGAAACAATTTTAGCACTTTTTAATTTTGCTAAATGCTGTGAAATTGTGGATTGTGGCATATTTAAGCCTGTGTACATTGTCGAAACATTGCTCGGACCGCGTTCGATTAATCCTTTTACAATACATAAACGAACAGGATGAGCAAGAACCTTCAATAATTCTGCATTATTTTCGTATAGTTCCAATTCCTTTTGAAAGGTTTCTAACATGTTTTTTCCACCTCCATGCGAGCTGTTATACCCATACTATACATACCAAAAATCTAAAGAAAAGAAAATAGTTGTTGCAAAAAAAATGTTCTACAGTAAAGAAATTGTAAGAAAAGAGACCAGGGTGTAAATAACTTTGCTAAATTTGTACGTTTTGTAACACGATGTTTTTTGTTGAAAATCACAATATGTTTGAAGATACAGATACATTTATAACACGATTTTATCATGAATTTTTTGTTCTTTCAAATGAATATACAAAATTTTTAAAATAATAAGAAAAAGGATTTTGTATGTTTTTATAGAATGTAATTCTGGATGAAATGAAGGTATAGAATAACATAGTTTAAAAAAACATTTTCATTTCCCTAGAGGTTTACTTAAAACGATAAGTGGTGATGATATATGAATGGTGTATTATCTTAATTTGTAAATCATTGGTATCATAATAATAAATATAAAAGGATAGACCAAGTGGCTGTGATATGCTTGATCTATCCTTTTCTTTATTTCAATGTTGAATGAAAACTGTTTGAATAAAAATTTCTTATGCATTCACAGGTTCTTCTACATAAGAAAGAGCGTTGTCAAAATCGGCAATTAAATCATCTATATTTTCAAGGCCAACTGATAAACGGAGCAATGAATTAGAAATACCTCTTTCATCACGTGCTTTTTGTGATAATGCGGCATGTGACATTTTTGCGGGATAGGAGAGGATGGATTCTACAGCTCCTAAACTTACTGCAAATACAGGCAGTTTGACTTGGGATAAGAATTGTCGCAAAGCATCTTCAGATTGCAGCGTGAAAGATAAAACAGCACCGGCAGATTGTGCTTGTGACTGTTGTATGTCATAGCCTAGGTGTGATTCTAATCCAGGATAATACACATTCTGAATTTTTGAGTGCTTTTGTAAGTAATGAGCAATTTTATTGGCATTTGTTGCTGAGTGTTCAAGACGTACGTGTAATGTTTTCAAACCACGAAGAACGAGAGAGCAATCTTGTGGTCCTAATATAGCACCAAATGCATTTTGCAAGAAGCCCAGTTTTTTAGCGAGTTCTTCATCTTTAACAACTGCTAACCCAGCTGTAACATCACTATGCCCAGCAATAAACTTTGTCGCGCTGTGGAGTACAATATCCGCTCCGAGTTCAAGTGGTTTTTGAAATAGTGGTGTTAAAAATGTGTTATCAACAAAAGTAAGAGCCCCAGCAGATTTCGCTAATTCACAAACCGCACGAATGTTAGTTACTTTTAATAAAGGATTGGATGGTGTTTCAATGTAAAATACTTTTGTATTCGGTTTAATATTTTGTTTGACTGCCTCTAAATTTGTCATGTCAACGAATGTATGTGAAACACCGTAACGAGAGAGGACCTCTGTTACAATACGATACGTTCCTCCATATACATCTTCTGAAATGAGAACATGATCGCCTTGTGAGAGAAGTAGAAAAGCAGTAGAAATCGCTGCAATTCCAGATGCGAAGGCAAATCCTTTTGTTCCCCCTTCTAATAAAGCAATGATGTCTTCAAGTGCATCACGAGTTGGATTCCCAGAGCGACTGTAGTCGTATTTTCCAAAGGTATCTACATCAAATTGATGAAATGTTGATGTATTATAAATAGGAACGTTAACAGCTCCTGTTTGTGAATCATGTTTATATTGGTTATGAAGTAAGAGTGTATCTAATGAATAACTCATATTCTCACACCTTCTTTTACATGTTTAATAGCTTGTTTCAAGTCTTGAATTAAATCATCTCCGTTTTCGATGCCGACGGAGAAACGGAGGAGACGATTACATACACCACGTGCTGTACGTACTTCCTCTGGGATATCTGCATGTGTTTGTGTTGCTGGATATGTCATTAAACTTTCAACCCCGCCAAGACTTTCTGCAAATGTAATTAATGATAAAGATTGTAAGAAAGAATTTATCCATTTCTCATCAAGAAGACGAAACGAAATCATGCCGCCTCTTCCTGGATAAAAAACATCGGTTACACCCTCTTCGTCGTTTAAATAAGAAACGATTTTCTTTGCGTTTTCTTCATGTTGTTTCATACGAAGAGCCAACGTTTTCATACCACGAATTAATAACCACGAATCAAATGGGCTTAATACAGCACCAGAGGCGTTATGATAGTGGGCAAGTTCTTCGCAAAGTGCCTGACCTTTTGCAACAACAAGGCCACTTAGTACATCATTATGACCACCTAAATACTTTGTCGCACTGTGAAGTACGATGTCTGCGCCTTTCGTCAATGGTTGTTGTATGTAGGGTGTATAAAAAGTATTATCAACAATCAAAAGGACCCCATGTTGTTTTGCAACGGCTGCGACAGCTGCAATGTCGGTTACTTGCATTAATGGATTGGTTGGTGTTTCTATGAAAATAGCTTTTGTTTGAGAAGAGATAGCTTTTTCTATCTGTTTTATAGATTGTGTATCTACGTATCTACATCGAATATTCCATTTTTCTTCATGTTCCGAAAATAAACGATAGGTTCCTCCATATAAATCTTCTGATATGATAAGTTCATCTCCAGAGCGGAATAAGGAAAGAATAAGAAGAACAGCTGCCATTCCAGAGCTACAGGCATAGCCTTGTTGACCTTCTTCTAAATCAGCAATTGCGCGTTCTAAAAGACCGCGCGTTGGATTTCCTGTTCGTGAATAATCAAAACCTGTTGATTTTCCAATTCCTTCATGGCGATAAGCGGTGGAAAAGTAAACGGGTGGGTTAACTGTTCCTGTTGTAGTTTCGCTTCGATTTCCAATTTGGGCTAGTTTTGTTTCGATTGTTGACATGTGAAATGCCTCCTTTATAAAGTGAAAAATTAATCAGCGGGATAAAAATAAAAAAGCCTTCTAAGAAGAAGGCTTTCATGCGAATATAGTCTTCTTCTTATCTTTCAAATTTGTTTACAATTTGCTGGAATTAGCACCTTATTAACGAACGTGTTAATGGTTGCTGAGGTGTCGTAGGGCCAGTCCCTCTACCTCTCTAGATAAGAATAGTTTGTATGAAATTTTATTATGCTTTTTACTTTACAACAAAAGATAATTGAATTGCAACTTAATTTTAAATATTTTTTATTTTTTAATTAATTACATTGACTTTCAGTTTATCCCATGCTAAGTTTATTAGAAAATTAACAAAGATTGTTAAAAGGTACACGTATTTCCTTTAAAAATAGATTAATAATAAAGAAAAACTCTTATTGAGAGCGGTGGAGGGACTGGCCCTGTGAAACCCGGCAACCTTCAAACGAAATGTTTGAAACGGTGCTAATACCTGCAAAACAATTCGTTTTGCATGATAAGAGGAGGATTCATGATGTCCCCCTCTTCAAGGTGAAGAGGGGTTTTTATATTGATAGAAAAGAGGGAGATAGGTGAAAATTCTAGATTTATTATCGAAAGGAATTGTTATTGGTGATGGTGCAATTGGCACATTATTACATTCTCATGGTTTGCAAAGTAGTTTTGAGGAACTAAACTTATCTGATCCAGATCTTATTATATCTATTCATAAACAATATGTAGCTGCTGGAGCAGATCTTATTCAAACAAATACATATGGTGCAAATGAGGCGAAATTGCGTATGTATGGTTTAGAAAACCGGGTCGCCCAAATTAATAAAGCCGCAGTCAAACTTGCAAAAGCGGCTGTGACAGACAAGAATGCAATTTTAGGGACGATTGGTGGTATGAAGCATATCGGAGCCGTCACAACGACTGATATGGAACGAGAGTTTATGCTACTTGAACAGGCCGGGGCATTATTAGAAGAAAAGGTTGATGGATTATTATTAGAAACCTTTTATGATGAATTTGAATTGTTACATGCCGTAAAAGTACTACGAAAACAAACAGATATTCCAATTATTGCACAGCTGGCGCTTCATGAAGCAGGAACAACACAAAATGGAAATGATGTAAATGAAGTATTAAAACAGCTTTTAGATTACGGTGCGAATGTAGTCGGATTAAATTGTCAGTTAGGCCCGCTTCATATGACGGAAGCTTTTAAAATGATATCGATTCCGAAAAATGGTTATTTATCAGCTTATCCAAATGCGGGCCTTCCAAACTATGTAGAAGGACGATACGTATATGAAGGAAGCCCTGCTTATTTTGAAGAGATGACACCGAAATTTATTGAACAAGGTATTCGTTTGCTCGGAGGGTGTTGTGGCACAACACCAGCACATATCGAAAGGATGAAGCGTGCGATTGCGAATGTAACGCCTGTTACAGAAAAACAAATTGTTCAAAAACAACAAGTGGTTCATATGCAAACAAAACGTGCTAGCACTCATGTTACTCTTGCAGAAAAAGCGAAGAAGCAAACAACAGTGGTTGTTGAATTGGACCCTCCAAAAACATTGGATACACAGCGTTTTTTTGAGGGAGCAAGGGCATTGAAAAGAGCAGGAGCAGATGTGATTACGTTAGCAGATAATTCGTTAGCATCTCCGCGTATTTCAAATATGGCAATGGGAGCATTATTAACGAAGCATGATATTCCGGTGCTAATGCATTTAACGTGTCGTGATCATAATGTCATTGGTTTACAATCACATTTACTTGGTTTATCAGCTTTAGGAATGGAAGAAGTGCTAGCCTTAACGGGTGATCCGGCGCGAGTTGGGGATTTTCCAGGAGCGACTTCTGTATATGATTTGTCTTCTATTGAATTAATAAAAATGATTAAAGAAATGAATGATGGCCGATCCATATTAGGGAAATCTATTGGTCCTGCGACAAGATTTTCTGTTGGAGGAGCTTTTAATCCACATGTAAGGCATTTAAAAGCAGCGGTGAAGCGGATGGAGAGAAAAATCGCAGCGGGTGCAGAATATTTTTTAACACAGCCTATTTACGATGTAGCTTTAATTGAAGAGGTGTATGAGGCAACAAAACATTTAGAACAACCGATTTTTATTGGAATTATGCCTTTAGTGAGCAAACGAAATGCTGATTTTCTTCATTTTGAAGTACCGGGTATTACTCTACCTGAGGAAGTAAGGCAGCGAATGGATGGGCATGAAACACAAGGAGCTGCAGTTGAAGAAGGAATTCGCATTTCACAAGAATTAATTGATGCTGCGATGAAATACTTTAACGGCATTTATCTCATTACACCATTTTTGAAATATGAAATTACAGAAAATCTTGTGAAGTATGTGAAAGAAAAGCAAGAAATGAAAGAGGGAATCTATTGATGAGACTGATAGAAGAGAGATTACAACATGATATTTTAATATTAGATGGTGCGATGGGAACGATGATTCAGCAGGCGGATTTAACTGCTGAAGATTTTGGCGGAGAAGAATATGAAGGGTGTAATGAATACTTAGTAAAAACAAGGCCAGATGTGATTTTAGGTATCCATAAAGCTTATATTGAAGCTGGTGCGGATATTATTGAAACAAATACGTTTGGTGCTACAAATATTGTATTACATGATTACGAGTTATCTCATTTAGATGAAGAGTTGAATGAAAGAGCAGCCCAGCTAGCAAAGCAAGCTGTAAGTGAGAGTGGTAAAGAAGTATATGTAGCCGGTGCGATGGGACCAACGACAAAAGCAATTAGTGTAACGGGTGGTGTAACATTTAATGAATTAATTGAAGCATATACGAGACAAGCACGAGGATTATTGCGGGGCGGCGTTGATGTGTTGCTTGTTGAGACGAGTCAAGATATGCGTAATGTAAAAGCGGCGTATTTAGGGATCCAGCAAGCATTTACAGAAGTGAATTATACTGTTCCTCTTATGATTTCAGGAACCATTGAACCGATGGGAACAACATTAGCGGGACAAACGATAGAGGCATTCTATTTATCAGTTGAGCATATGAAACCATTGTCTGTCGGATTAAACTGTGCTACAGGCCCGGAATTTATGCGAGAACATATCCGTTCTTTGTCGGATCTTTCGGAGTGTTATATTTCTTGCTATCCAAATGCTGGTCTTCCAGACGAGGATGGACATTATCATGAGTCACCGACTTCACTTGCAGAAAAGGTGAAACAGTTTGTTGAAGAAGGGTGGATTAATATTATTGGCGGTTGTTGCGGGACAACACCTAATCATATAAGAGCAATTAAATCTTCACTCGAGTCTCTTAAACCACGCGAGAACCATGAGCGGGAGGGGCATGGGATTAGTGGTTTAGAAGCATTGCAATATGATGATTCTATGAGGCCGTTATTTGTTGGAGAGAGAACAAATGTTATTGGATCAAGAAAGTTTAAACGATTAGTAGCTGAAGGGAGTTTTGAAGAGGCTGCTGAAATTGCGAGGGCGCAAGTGAAGAAAAATGCTCATATTATTGATATCTGCATGGCAGATCCAGATCGTGATGAAGTGGAAGATATGGAGAATTTTTTGGCAGAAGCAACGAAAGTATTAAAAGTTCCGATTATGGTAGATTCAACGGATGAGAATGTTATGGAAAAAGCTCTTACGTATATACAAGGCAAGGGTGTTATTAACTCTATTAATTTAGAAAACGGAGAGGAGCGTTTTGAGAAAGTGACGCCGCTTCTCCGGAAATATGGTGCAGCAATTGTAGTTGGGACGATTGATGAAGAGGGCATGGCAGTTAGTGCAGAAAGAAAGTTAGAAATCGCAAAAAGAAGTTATGAATTATTAACGAAGAAATACGGTATACGTCCCTCGGATATTATTTTCGATGCACTCGTTTTTCCAGTTGGAACTGGTGATGAAGAATATATTGGATCGGCAGCAGCGACGATAGAAGGAATTCGTCTTATTAAAGAAGCGCTGCCAGAATGTTTAACGATTTTAGGAGTAAGTAATATATCGTTTGGTTTACCGCCAGCGGGTCGTGAGGTGTTAAACTCGGTCTTTTTATATCATGCAACAAAGGCTGGGCTTGATTATGCTATCGTGAATACTGAAAAGCTAGAGCGCTATGCATCAATTCCAGATGAGGAAAAGGAAATAGCAGATGCACTATTATTCGAAACAACGAAAGAAACTCTAGAAGAATTTACGAATTTTTACCGAGTTGCCAAGAAAAAAGAAGTGATTATACAAGAAACATTAACGCTTGATGAAAGATTAGCAAATTACATTGTAGAAGGAACGAAGCAGGGCTTACATGAAGATTTAAGTCTTGCGCTAACAGAAGGAAGAAAACCACTTGATCTTATTAACGGTCCACTTATGACCGGGATGGATGAAGTAGGTCGTTTATTTAATAACAATGAGCTTATCGTTGCTGAAGTATTACAAAGTGCTGAAAGTATGAAAGCCGCTGTTGCATATTTAGAGACTTATATGGAATCTAGTGATAGTGCGAAAAAAGGAAAAGTATTGTTAGCAACTGTAAAAGGAGACGTACATGATATTGGCAAAAACCTTGTAGAAATTATTTTATCGAATAACGGCTATGAAATTGTTAATTTAGGAATCAATGTACGCTCCGATCGCATTGTTCAAGAAGTGAAAGAAAAGAAGCCAGATATTATCGGACTTTCGGGATTATTAGTAAAATCGGCACAACAAATGGTAGCAACTGCCGAAGATTTACAAGCGGCAAATATTGATATTCCAATTGTTGTAGGTGGTGCAGCATTGACGAGAAAGTTTACAGATAATCGTATTTCACCTTCTTATAATGGACTTGTGTTATATGCAAGCGATGCAATGATAGGGCTTGACCTTATCAATCGATTACAAAAAGAAGAAGAACGAGAAAAAATGAAGCAGGATAAAAAAAATCGCCGTATTCATGTTGTGAAACAAGAGGAGAAAAAAGTGGAGATACCAGTTGGTATTGAACCGTTGCCACGAGCGAAAGTCAGGGTGCCAGACTCAACAAAGCGGGTCGTACTTCGTGATATTCCAGTTTCACACCTTGCACCATTTTTAAATAGACAAATGTTAATTGGTCATCATCTTGGTTTAAAAGGAAATGTGAAAAAGTTATTAAAAGAAGGTGATAAGAGGGCACATGAATTAAACGATTTAATTGATGAGTTATTGCAAGAAGGACAGTCCTGGCTAAAGCCAAAAGTTGTGTATCAATTCTTCCCTGCTCAAAGTGACAGACAAACTATTATTATTTATGATCCAGAAGACCATACACGTGTACTAGAGCGTTTTTCATTCCCAAGACAAGGAAAAGCACCGTACCGTACATTAGGAGATTATTTACGTCCTATTGGTGATGAAATGGATTATGTCGCCTTTTTATCTGTTACAGTTGGACAAGGTGTTCGAGAAATCGCGGAGGAGTGGAAAGAGAAGGGGGATTATTTACGCAGTCACGCTATTCAATCATTAGCGCTGGAACTAGCAGAGGGACTTGCTGAAAAAACACATATGTTGATTCGTGACCGCTTTGGAATTCCGGATTCACCGGAGATGACGATGGAAGAACGATTTCGTACGAAATATCAAGGGATTCGCGTTTCTTTTGGTTATCCAGCTTGTCCAGAACTTGCTGATCAAGAAAAACTATTTCGTTTAATTCAGCCAGAGGAAATCGGAATCTCACTAACAGAAGGATTTATGATGGAACCTGAAGCATCTGTAACGGCAATGGTATTTGCTCACCCCGAAGCACGATATTTTAGTGTACTATAGTGTAGAAGGGGGAGAGGTATGAAAAGAATAGTCTTTACAGGCGGTGGTTCAGCTGGACATGTGACGCCCAATTTAGCAATTATTCCACATTTGCAAGAAAAGAATTGGGATATTTCTTATATTGGTTCTCATCAAGGAATTGAAAAAGCGATTATAGAGAACGAAGGAATCCCATACTATGGGATAGCAAGCGGAAAGTTGCGCCGTTATTTTGATTTGAAAAATATAAAAGATCCTTTTCTTGTTATGAAGGGTGTCATGGATTCTTATATACGAATACGAAAATTAAAACCGGATGTTATTTTTTCAAAGGGTGGTTTTGTATCTGTACCAGTAGTGATTGGTGGGTGGTTAAATCGTGTACCAGTTTTGCTACACGAGTCTGATATGACACCAGGGTTAGCGAATAAAATTGTACTCCGCTTTGCTTCGAAAATATTTGTTACATTTGAGGAAGCTGCGAAGCATTTGCCGAAAGAAAAGGTTGTTTATACAGGTTCACCCGTGAGAGAAGAAGTGCTACGTGGAAATCGTGAAAAAGGATTGAACTTTCTTGGATTCCATACTAGAAAACCGGTCATCATGGTTATGGGAGGAAGTCTAGGGGCAAAGAAAATCAATGAGGCAGTACGAGAAGCATTGCCACAGCTCCTTAAAATTTATCAAGTTGTTCACCTATGTGGAAAAGGAAATTTAGATGGGAAGTTACAAGGTATAGAAGGGTATAGGCAATTTGAATATGTGCAGGATGAATTACCAGATGTATTAGGGGCAACGGATTTTGTCATCTCACGTGCTGGATCAAATGCGATTTTTGAATTTTTAACATTGCAAAAGCCAATGATTTTAATTCCACTACCGAAAACTGCAAGTCGCGGTGATCAAATTTTGAATGCACAATCGTTTGAAAGACAAGGGTATGCATCCGTTTTATATGAAGAAAATGTAACAGTGACATCTCTTATAAAACAGATAGAAAGTTTAAATCGTAATTATGAGAAGTATAAAAAAGAATTAAAAAAATATAGTGGAAAAGAAGCAGTGCAGACTATTGTGAAATATATTGAGGAGGCATGATTTTAAAAAAATCATGCCTTTTTAAATAGAATGAAAGGTTCGAAGAATTATTGTATTTATGGTACAATAACAGAGATTTAATAGGGGAATTTCAGTTCTTTGAGCGTGAAAATACGAATGGATTAGGAGTGACTGTGTTGGAGCTGAGTCTCTATGAAAATGCTGCTCTGATTATATGTTTTGTTTTGTATGTTGGTAGTGTTATTGTTTACATTTCAAGAAAATTTTCACAAGAACGAAACTTAGAGAAATCAGAAATAACAGCTGAGTTAGAAATGTTAGCTGATGAAAGTGATAAAAAACAAAAAATAAGAGAAAATCATGAGGTGCCCCACCACTTAAACGTAAAATAAGTTTTAAAGGTGGGGATTTCTTTTGGCGAAATCCTTCTATATTTATTATTATGAACGCTAAAAAAGAGTTTCCCTTTAGGTTTATAAAGGTAAGGGGTTAATTAAGGTGAATTTCTATATAGCATCGAGTTTTCAAAATAAACATCTTGTTCAATTTGTAGCGAGTAAACTGAAAGAAATAGGATGGCACCCTACATATGATTGGACTCAAAATGAAAGAGCAACGAATAGGAAACAATTACAGAAGATTGGTCAAGCAGAAAGACAGGCAATTCAAGCTGCGGATGTTTTTCTGCTTTTACTAGATGGAGGAAATGGTAGCCATATAGAACTTGGTATGGCAATTGCTTTAGAAAAGAAAGTCTATCTGTATCATAAAAATAATCTGCTACAAACAACGTTTTACCATTTACCAGAAGTAAAGATTTTTGAGGGGGATGTGGCGGGATTTGTATCCTACGTTATGAATCAAGGTGATGTATAACGCAGATTTCGAATACGATATACGATAATTTTAAAATATTTCAAAACTGGGAACAATGAAAGCTGTTGGAATAGCCATTAATGTGTAAGGCTTCTCTTCTATCCAAGAATTTGAGAAGATGTAATTAAACAGCGAAAGAGAAAAGTAATTAAAGGATATATTTAAAAATAAAGGAGTTATGAATATGAAACTAGAACGAGGATGGGAAACAAACTTCTTAGAAGTTGTACAAACAAGTGCATTCAAAAAAGGTGCGCTGCGTAGCCAGTTACTTTGTGTGGATGGGGAAGAAGTAGAAGAACTTGCAGACGATTACGGGTATGACGAAATTGTAAATCGTGAACATGATGAAGAGCTTGCAGAGATTTTAGGAGAAGAACTTTTTAGTGAAATGGAACGTCACGTATTCTTATCTTCGCAACCTGAGGAAAAGCTCATTTCATTTGTAAATGGATTAGGATTTCATATTCTAGATTGGATCGTTCTCCTTGAAACAGAATTTGGTATAGATAGTGCAATATTTACATCTGATGCAGTAAAAATGATCGAAAAGCGTTTTAGACAGTTCCCATATATAGAAGAT
Source organism: Bacillus sp. AFS023182 (assembly GCF_002560575.1). NCBI lineage: Bacteria > Bacillati > Bacillota > Bacilli > Caryophanales > Bacillaceae > Bacillus > Bacillus sp. AFS023182. Next base: position 106,812 of record NZ_NTRO01000004.1, read on the forward strand.
AAGACAATTTTTGATATGACAATTGGAGAAGCAATGAATGCATTAGAGTCTGTGACGAGTTTACAATTGAAAGAGAAGATGAATATACAATAATGAAAATAAAAAAGAACGTGAGATGATCACGTTCTTTTTTACATAATAATTACTTTGTCAGTTAATTTTTTTTGTCCTGTAAGAAGTGCATTCAAATACTCGACTTTTCGTATACAAGATTGAATGTGTTTTTCAACTTCTTGTAACTCTGCTTGGTGGTGCGTTTCAATCGGATGAATTTGCACGTTAAACTTTTCAAATTGACTACTATATGTGATTTCTGCATAGCCGCTCATGATATCTGTTTGATTATGAAATAGAAATTGTTTTGCTTCTTCACAGTATGTTACATCTTGAAATCCATATGATTTTAATGCTTCGATTACTTTTGTAATAATTGTTATATCCATTTTTCTCCCTCTTTGCGAAGTTCTGCTTTTCTATTATAACATGAAAATGGCAAAAGAAAGCGTTTTCAATTGCTTGTTTGCATATTTTTTACATATAATTTATCAAAATGAAACAAAGAAAAAATAATTGTAATAAAGGAAGGACTCTTTTACTTTTTTATCATATATATACAGAAATAGTGCAATGAAAGGGAATTTCTGAAAAGAAGGTAGTATTCCGAAGTTGAGCGTAGTAAAAGAGGTGAAAATTTTGAATTTTGATATTATAGGGCAAAAAGCATATATAAAAGACGGACCGTACCGGAATCGAATTGGAATTGTAAAGCAAAAAGGAAAGCAGGAGGGATCGAATTTTTTCCTTGTTATTGACGAACAAATCGTTGATGTGGAACTAAAAGATATTGTTTTAGTGGGGGTAGATGTGCGGCAATTTCATGAGTGGTGCGAGCAAAATGGCTATTTGTAAAAAGGACGGGTTGTGAAGTGAAACGTTAATTTTTATTTTGTAAGAGAAAAGGTTCGCTTTGAATAATAGAAAGAAGTTTTGACATCCATCAATAGGCAATATTGAGAAGGATTATGTTCAAAAAAGAGCGTATATCCTCTTTTTTTACGTTTATTTAGTAAAGAAGAAATGAAATATTGTAGCAATATTGAAACGAAATATTTTAATGGGAAATCCAGAAAACAATGTGAAGGAATTGGATCTTTTGGGGCAAAAGAAGCAGATTAGTTATGTAAAATAGTGATTATAGGGAATAAAAAAGGAATGCAAATGAATTAGCATTCCTTTTCATGAAAGTTCCCTCTTTCTTATGAAGCGACTTCCTTACTTTTTACATCCTCTTGATTATATGTCTCATGATCTAATTCACCAAGCCATTTACTAGAAATAAGACCTGCTGTCATTGATCCGCTTACATTAAGAGCTGTACGGCCCATATCGATTAATGGTTCAACAGAAATAAGAAGAGCAACAATTCCGATTGGTAAGTTCATTGTTGAAAGTACGATTAATGCTGCGAATGTTGCGCCACCACCTACACCGGCAACTCCGAAAGAGCTAATAGCGACAACAGCGATTAAAGTTAAAATGAATTGTGGTTGTAATGGATCGATACCTACTGTTGGAGCGACCATCATTGCGAGCATAGCTGGATAAATACCTGCACAACCATTTTGACCGATAGATACACCGAAGGAAGCGGCAAAGTTTGCAATTCCTTCGGATACACCAAGTTTTTCTTTTTGTGCTTCAATATTTAATGGCATTGTACCTGCGCTAGAACGAGAAGTAAAGGCAAATGTTAATACTGGAAATACCTTTTTTAAATATTGAACTGGGTTTAAACCGGATAGAGCGATTAATAATAAGTGAATAATAAACATAACGATAAGTGCTACGTAAGATGCTAAAACAAAATTACCGAGTTTTAAAATGGCATTCACATCACTACCAGCGACTGTTTTTGTCATAAGAGCTAATACACCGTATGGAGTCAGGCGTAAAATTAACGTTACCATACGCATTACAATAGCATATACAGCATCGAGCATCTTTTTAAATAGTTCAGCTTGTTCTGGATATTTTCTTTTTACACCAATAAAGGCGATTCCAATAAACGCTGCAAAGATTACGACAGAAATTGTTGATGTTGGACGTGCACCTGTTAAATCAAGAAATGGATTTGTAGGTAATAATTCTAATAATTTTTGTGGAATTGGTGTTTGTTCAATTGAACTAAATTTTTCTTCCACTAATTTCAAACGAGCTGTTTCTGCATCACCTTGTTGTAAACCAGTAGCTTGAACGTCAAAACCTGCGCTTGCGGCGATACCAACAGCGGCAGCGATTCCAGTTGTAAGGATTAAAATGCCAATAATAAGTCCGCTAATTTTACCAAGGTTACTTGTTAATTTTAATTTTGTAAATGCTGAGATAATAGAAACTAAAACAAGTGGCATAACAATCATTTGTAGTAATTTCACATAACCACTACCAATTAAGCTAAACCAGTTATTTGAATCCACGATAACTTTAGAAGTAGGTTCATAAATGAATTGTAAAATAAGACCAAATGCAATTCCGACCCCTAAAGCAGTAAATACGCGTTTATTAAAAGATACATGCTTACGTTGCATATAATATAAAATGCCAACTAATATAAGCATGACCACTATGTTAATTCCGACTAGCAGTGTATTCATAATAATTCCCCCTAATTCCATCTGTTATATAAAATATATTTCAACAAAACCTATAAGTCAACTAGGTAATTGAGGAAAATAAAAAAAGGATGGCAAATTGCCATCCTTTTAATGCCCAGCGCCAGGGACAAGTAGAAATGTTGTGTAGTATGTAAATCCAATGAAGAAAACCGTTAAATAGGCCCCGAATACGTATATATACATACGCTCTGTTAATTTCAAATAACTTAAAAGTACGAAAAATCCTGTTTGTCCTAAAAATAATAGTGCAGTTGTATGCATATCCCCTAAGTAAAACATAACCGAGAAAATTCCAGTCCAAAAGCCGAGAACGCGAAACATGCGCTCCATGCAATCTCCCTCCTTTTCTAAAAAAGTAAACCTCTCCTCATTATAATTTATTTTTCTCATTATTGTAAATATTTGCGAAAAAAAGAAAAGAAGCCAAATCAAATTGACTTCTTTTTGACATAATTTCATATAAAAACAATTATAGTTGGACTTTGTAGTTACAAGACTTGCATCCATCTAATAAGTTCTCATGTCGTGTTAATTCCATGTCCGGAAATAAAGTTCCAAAAATCCCCTTCATCATATCGCTATGCATATGGCAAACTTCTTCAGGGTGATGAACGGCAATTTCCTTAAATGGACAATTGTACACGTCATAGAAAATTTGTGTGCCATCTGTGCTTAATTCAAAGGAAGGGGATAAGCCAGCAGTTGATAACGCTTCTTTTGCAATTTGAACTTTGTGTTCTAATGTTAATGAATCTTTATTAACATTTAAACGCTGCATGTGTTGTTCCATCAATTCTTTACCAAATTGTTTGCCCGTTTCATATAGTGCCTTTTCACCGGCTGCACCGAGGCTTAGTAATGAATTAAAAGTGATTTTCGCTAATAATTGATAATCGCGAAATGGGAATTGCAATTGAATTAAGTCTTCAGACAATACATATAATCTGCTTGGTCTTCCGCCTTTTCCTGTTTTCTTCGTTTCAGATTTCAACATATTAACATCTTCTAATTTTGATAAATGTAGACGTGCTACGTTTGGATGGATATTAAATTCATCTGCAATTTCTTGTACGGTTACGTAACTATGCTTTTGAGAAATGTATTTATAAATATAATAACGAGTTGGATCAGATAGTACACCTGTAATTTTTAAAGCTTGTTCCATGAGGATCTCCACCTTTATCACTTTATCCAAGATATTAACATTATAATACAGATAAAGTTGCATATAGGTGATTTTAGTCAATAATTCAGAAATTGTTCATAATTTCACAAACATATTTTACCTTTTTCTAGTAGAGAAAAAGGTAAAGTTACGATTTTTCTTATATTTTCCTTTGTGATATATACATTGTGAGGAGGGATAACGATGAATGGTGTTGAACATTTTGCCAATACAATTATGAAGGAAGCATGTACATTACAGGCATCTGATTTACATATTGTGCCGCGGCAAGAAGATGCAGTCATACAATTGCGTATTGGAAAAGATTTGGTAACGAAGCATTGTATTAGAAAAGAATTTGGGGAAAGACTTGTTTCACATTTTAAATTTTTAGCGTCTATGGATATAGGGGAAAGACGTAAGCCACAAAATGGATCATTGTATTTACAAATTGATGGACAAGAAGTTCACCTGCGTCTCTCTACACTGCCAACTATGAATTTAGAAAGTCTCGTTATTCGTTTGCATTTGCAAGCATCGATTCAACCACTTTCCCATCTCTCTTTATTTCCAAGTTCGGCAAAAACACTTCTCTCTTTTTTACATCATTCTCATGGATTACTCGTGTTTACTGGTCCGACAGGATCTGGGAAAACAACGACAATGTATGCTTTGCTAGAGGTAGCGAAAAAGGGACAAACGCGGCGTATTGTTACACTTGAGGATCCAATCGAAAAGCGAAAGGATGGTTTATTACAAATTCAAATTAATGAAAAGGCCGGTATCACATATACAACAGGTTTAAAAGCGATTCTGCGCCATGATCCTGATATTATTTTAGTCGGTGAAATTCGTGATGAAGAAACAGCAAAAGTAGCTGTGCGTGCGAGTTTAACAGGTCATTTAGTAATGACAACGTTGCATACAAACGATGCAAAAGGGGCTGTGCTACGTTTGATGGATTATGGGATTACGCGGCAAGAAATTGAACAATCATTGCTTGCAGTGGCAGCGCAGCGTCTTGTGGAATTGAAGTGTCCATTTTGCAAAGGAAAATGTTCGCCATTATGTAAAGCGATGAGGCAGGTACGGCAAGCTAGTATTTACGAGTTGTTATATGGCCATGAATTGAAACAGGCTATTCGTGAAGCAAATGGAGAGCGTGTAACTTATCATTATGAAACATTGCAATCATGTATAAGAAAAGGATATGCCCTAGGTTTTTTAGAAGAGGATGTTTATGTTTGAGCGAAAAGGATGGCGATTACATGAACAAGTCTTGTTATTAAGAAGACTTGGAGAATTGTTAGAAAAAGGCTATCCTCTCTTACAAGCGCTAGAATTTTTACAGTTTCAATTGTCCTCTACAAAACGGCTACAACTGCAGCATATTATCGAAGAATTAAAAAATGGACAAAGTTTACACGATGCTTTTCATCAAATGATGTTTCATCCAGACATATTAAGTTATTTATTTTATGCGCAGCAACACGGTGATGTTTCTTTTGCTTTAAAGCAAGGAAGTGTACTCCTTCATAGAAAGGAGAAGCATCAAAAGGATATGATGAAAGTTCTCCGTTATCCGATTTTTTTATCTCTTTTTTTACTAGGAATTCTTGCTGTATTTAACCTTGTTTTGCTTCCTCAATTTGAGACATTGTACAGTTCTTTACGTGCAACCTCTGCTTCTTTTACTGATCAGATTATTAATTTTATCCAAATACTTCCATGTATAATGAGCGGATTTTTTCTTGTTATTGCACTTGGAGTATGTGTATACGTGTTTTATCTACGAAAGCTTCCTCCGATTCAAAGGGTAAATATTATGGTGCGTATTCCCCTTATAAATACATTTCTTATTTTAACAAATTCTCATTATTTCTCTGTTCAATTAAGCGGCTTACTACAAGGAGGATTATCGGTACTTGAAGCTCTAACATTAATGATGGAACAAAAACATCATTCGTTTTTTCAATGTGAAGCCACTCGGATTGAAGAGTTGTTAATTGCGGGAGAACAGTTGGATTCTATTATTATGAAGAGCAGTTATTATGAGCGTGAACTGTCTTACGTTATTGCGCATGGACAAGCAAACGGAAACTTAGCGACAGAATTAGGTGATTATAGTGAATTAACGATTGAAAAAATGGAAGAAAAGATTCAACGTATTTTAGTTATTATTCAGCCGCTTTTGTTTACATGTATTGGCATAATTGTTCTTCTTATGTATTTAGCGATGATTATGCCGATGTTTCAAATGATGAATTCTATTTAGGAGGTAGTTTACATGAAGAATGAAAAAGGATTTACTCTTTTAGAAATGTTATTAGTGATGGTTGTTATCTCGGTATTGCTGTTATTAATTATTCCAAATGTCATTAAACAACGTTCTTCTGTACAAGGAAAAGGTTGTGACGCTTATGTGAAGTCTGTTGAAGCGCAAGTACAAGCGTACCAGTTAGAAAAGAATAAGATACCAACAATAGATGATTTAATAAACGAAAAATACATTACTTCTACAACGTGTCCAAAAGGGGAGCCAATTAGTATTTCCAGTGAGGACGGTACAGTATCGGTTGGTAAATCGTGAAACAAAAGGGCTTTACATTTTTAGAGATGCTTCTCGTCTTATCTATCATTTCTATATTAAGCATTGTTACTTATTTTAACGTTGCTCCGTTATATGAGAGGCAAAAGGTCGAACGTTTTTTTAGACAATTCTCACAAGATATTTTGTATATGCAGCAGTTAGCTATAAACCACCGGAATCTGTATATGTTGCGGTGGGTCCCTGAGAAACATATGTACAGTATTTGGGAATCAGGAGATGCACGTGCCCTTATGCTCCGGGAATATGAACGTGATATAAAGGTTGATTTAAATACTTTTCCGAACCCAATGACTTATAATGCAAACGGAAATATAAACCAAGGTGGTACAATTCTACTTTTTTATCGTGCACGCACTTATGAAATTGTATTTCAACTTGGAAGAGGGAGATTTACCTATCGTGAAGTGCCAAAAAGGGTCAGTTATGATCGAAATGATCGTATCGTTAAGTTTATTGATGTTGGCTGTGTCGTTAGTGCTTCCCCAAACACTTCTCATCATGCAAGAAAGAAAAAATATTCAACTTCGATATAAAGCATATGTATTGCTGAAAAGGGAAGCGGCATTATATATGCATCAAAATCAGTTGAAGCAGCAAAAAGAGGAGATGATAGATGGCGTTATGTATGTGACCTATTTGCGAGGAGAAGAGGCTTGTACAATTTGGAGAGATACGAAACAAAGGAGAATAGAACAATGTCGCCATGTTAAAAAATAAAAAGATAGAAGCAGGGTTTACTTTATTAGAAATGATGTTATGTTTATTGTTTTTATCTATTTTCTTTCTTCTTGTGCCGCGCCTTCATAGTTTATTTATTGAGAAACCATATTCGAAGCAGATAAACAGTTGGGAATGGGATGTGTTCATGGAGCAAGTACAATTAGAGTTTCGAGAATTTCAACTGAGGAGTAATGTTCAGTTAGGGGACGAAGGAAATATAATACTTTTTCAAATGAGTAATGGTGATAATATCACATATGAAATGTTAGGAAATAATATTGTGAGAAAAGTAAATACACTAGGAAGGGAAATTATATTACAAAAGGTAAGTTCAGTTTCTTATAACTTAACACCATATATGCTATCCATACATGTGCAAGATATAAGTGGAAAAAAGTATCATGGGGTAGTAACGCGATACACACTCCCTGAGATGAAGTCATGAGAAATCAAGATGGTTTTGCTTTGCCCAGTACATTAATTCTCCTTTTCTTACTGTTTTCATTCTTTATATATGAGATAAATATGTTGCAATCTGATCAAAGATTTTATAAAGAGGCGCAGCAGAAATTTTTGTTAGAAGAGATTACAGATCAAGCGATCATCTCGATAAAGGCAGATTTGCAGGAGAAAGAACAAAATGATGTGTTTGCCTTTCAATATGAAAATGGTGAAGTGAGTGGGAGATATGTATTTGAGAATGACATTATCTTTGTTACCTTGCAGTGTATGACGAAAGAGCGCCGTTCTTATAAGGTGAACTTTCAGTACGATAAAACAAATAAAAAGGTTATGAATTGGACGGAAGAGCGAGGAAATGGAAGTTGAATTACAAGTACGTTTTGTTCTTGATACAAGATTGAGGACAAAACGTTTTTTTAGTAATTTGTGCAAGTAGTATATAAAATAAACCACATCAGCTCATCTTTCGTTATAATACAAATAATTAAACAAGGACCAACTTGGTAGAAAAGAGGTAACAAAATGAGGGCCATATATATAACAGGCTATATGGGGGCCGGAAAAACAACAATTGGGAGAATGCTAAGTGAGAAACTGCATATTCCAGTTGTAGATACAGATCAAAAAATTGAAGAGAAGCAAGGGAAGGTGATTCGCGATATATTTGCGGAAGAAGGGGAGGGCTCTTTCCGCAAATATGAAAGCGAAACGCTGCGCTCTTTACCGACGAGTGACTTAATTATTACAAGTGGTGGAGGGATCGTTGAGCGAGCTGAGAATCGTCAGTGGATGAAAGAGAATGGAACGATTGTGTATTTATATTGTGATCCGTATGTTATTGCAGAACGTCTTCGCGGGGATACAACGCGTCCATTATTTCAAAAAGAGAATATAGAGGCGTTTGTAGAGAAGTTTGAAAAACGCCGAGTATATTATGAAGAAGCAGATATACATATTGATACAACAAATAAAAGTGTGAAAGAGATTATGGAAGAACTAGAGAAAAAGATTAATGAATAAAAAAATGGACATACTAATCAAGTAGAGGTGATAATATGTCTACTAATGATTATGTGCGTTTTGTAACGCAACAATTTGTATCATATATGGATGCTCCAAAAGAGGATCGAAAGCAGAAAAAACAACAACGCCGCTCTGAAAAAGCACCATTTTTAAACAGATGGTTTGGTATGATACCACTTAGTGCTGCTTTGTTTTATCAAAACGTAAAGAAGAAAAGAAAGCAATCAAGTTAATAAATGAGTGGAATGATTTACCACTAGTAAATATACTAGGGCGGTATAGGGCAATTTTGGCGATGGGTGTATACTTGTCATTGATTCAACAGAGAGACCTAATAAAAATTCCCCAGTGCAATATTGCACTGGGGAATTTTTATTATTTCTTTTGATAGTTTCCAACTTATTGTGTAGATTCTGTTTGTTCAGTTACTGCGTATATTTTATTATTAACCCATACAAATCCTATTCCAATACATATGGAGATCCCCCAGCCAACAGCGGTCATGATTGCTCGCATTTCACCATATCCTTCTACACCAAAAACAGAAATGAAATAGATTTTTAAAAAGCTTTTTAAAATGAATTGGAGACCGAAAAATAGTGTTAAATATTTCAAGGCCGGATATATACGTTTGTCACGGTAAAGAGCGCGACTTTTATCTCGGTCATGTCCTTGCAAGACTGCGATATCAGCAGCGAAATATAACATGAGCGGTTTTTTAATAAAGATTGTACAGATGACAATGCAGCCGAGTACGATATGATAATATGCGTCGTTCCAAAGCATTCGCGCAGCAGAGCCAGATAGTATGTCTACTGTCGTGTTAGCAATGAGGGTAATCAAAATAAAGAACCCTGTAACGTTGAACTGTTTTTCTTTCTTAAAGCAGTACAGTGTATAAAGAATTCCCGGTACCGAGGAAATAAGCATTGCATAATAAGGATCAATATGTGCTTTTGCAAATTTCCAAATGACAAAAGGGAAGACGAGGTAAAAGACAATATCGAATATGGCTTTCTTATTTTGATTCATTATAGACCTCCTTAAGTAATAGATATATTTTACAATATAATTTCTGAATATTGTACAGGATTAGTTGATAATTAAAGTTAATAAACGATATCCCACTTCTTTTTAGTTGAAAGAGAGGATTTAGCGATGCATAGAAGTAATTAGAGTTTATTCCTACCTCATGTCAAGTAAAAACAGAAAAAGAAGCAAACACGTGAAATCATCTTCCCTTCTTCGCGGTGGTGATTTTAATTTGAGAACTTGTATACAAGTGGTAGGTTAATGTTTCGGAAACGTTTTGAGCGTGTACGAAATGAAGCAAAAGTCATAATTTAGTAGAAATAAAAAAGATTGCCCCTAGCGTGGTAATCTTTTTTAGTATATAATAATTAAAACGCTTTCATTTTTAAGGGTTTGTTCACAAAATTGACGAAAACTTAAGTTATTCCTATCGTCATGTTGTTTTATAATGAAACTAATCATCTATACATGCATACAATATTGTGAAATAAATAACATAAATAATCTATATAAATGTAAACGTTATCAAAGAGAGAGGTGGAGACAATGAGTAAATTTTTCTTCAATCATAATCCAGCAACAATAGAAGATGGAAGGCTTGTAGAATATGCTGAAATTATTTATGGTGAAGGTGGCCGTTCTGTATTAGAAAATTTAATGGTGAAAGCATCTATCAGGTTGCGTGATCGTTATCCGCATAAATCTGACGAACAGATCTCTTATCTTGTAAATCAAGGCTTACACGATATGTTTCAAAAATATGTGAAGGAATAAGAGGAGCGAAAAGCTTCTCTTATTTTTGTATAAGGATTGCACCACTAGCTGACAATAAGAATGAATTTGAAAAACATAAGGGGTGAAAAAAATGAGTAATGGCGTAGGACGTTCAAAAAAGAATCTTCCAACAGATGCAAACCATGTGAGTGCAAAAGATAGGGAATATCAAAAGCGAATGACAGAAAAACAGCAACAAGAACATAATGATGGCCGGAAGTATAATGGGAAAATATAAGAAAAGCTCCTTCTCATATGAAGGGGCTTTTCTCATGAAAAAAATGTTTAGCGGTTACATAGAAGAGGCCGCCATTTATAATTTGCATTGTAATCCGCGGTTCGTATTGTTCTTGTAAGGCTTGCTTTTCTATTTCATAGCTTTCGGGAAGCTCTTCACTTCCCTCATAAAAGCGATTAAGAAGCGATAAATCATGGTTCCAACGTACCCGTGCTTCTTCAGCCCATGTATGATCATCTGCTGCGATGAAGTTTTTTAATGCATCTTCTATTCGCTGTAGTCCACTTTGCGGTTTAATAATTGGAGTGAGTGTAAAACTGAAATCCGGTATTTTTGGTGTGAGCCGAATTTTCGCTAATGTTTCATGAAAGTTTGTAATCATCGTTCCAGAAATAAGATGAATCCCGATGGAATGAAGCATGTCTTTCTTTCGATCGCATTGATAACATACTTTTACATTGACGCCAAGCCATGGGTGAAGTGGTGTATGAGTTGTACTACCTAAATTCACTTCTTCGAATAAGCGTATGTATGAACCGAGTTCTTTTGTTGTTTGAAAAATTTGATGTAGACGAGGGGAGCCATAGTGAATAAGCTCACCTTCCTCACTGTCACTCTCTGGGTTTGTAATGAGAGTAAGTTTCATCGGATTTGGGATACCACCTGTTTTCTCGAGGTAATGCCAATAAAAAGGTCGATTCATCAATAGTTTATCCATCTCAATTGTTAATTGTACATCTAGTAGATGAGGGGAACGCTGGGAAATCTCACAGTCGTTTGCTTCGAAAAAATCCCATAAGTAATTATGAATTTCATGTTGCTGCATAACCTTGCACCTCAGCTTCGTTTCTCTTCGCGAAGTCGATGATAGATGTTAAATTTTCCATCTTGATTCGAATTTCTCCTTCGCTCTTTGACCCTGCAAAAATTTCTTGAATATGTGCATCGATATTTTTCATATTGATTCTTGTTAAAATCTCATCAAGTTCACCGATGACTCGCTCAAATAAATTAATTTTTTCATATAGAAGTTTTAAAATATGTTCTTCAACTGTATGTTTCGTTGCTAAGTTATAAATATGAACATCATTTTTTTGACCAAGCCTATGAATACGTCCAATGCGCTGTTCAAGCCGCATCGGATTCCAAGGCAAGTCATAGTTAATCATATGGCTACAAAATTGTAGGTTAATCCCTTCACCGCCTGCTTCAGTTGCGATTAACACTTGCGCATGATTTTGGAAGAGTTCTTTCATCCAATCTTTTTTTCCTCGTTTGAATCCACCTCGAAAGGGAACCGATGAAATACCATGCTGTTTTAAAAACCATTGTAAATACATTTGCGTTGCTCTGTATTCTGTAAAGATGACGACTTTATCATTAATTTCTTTTATAAGCTCTAGTGCTTGATTTGCTTTTGAATTAAAAGGAATATGGTTGATTTTGTCCATTAAAACATCGATATATGGGTCTGATATATAATTCACATTTTCTTTTTTCCTTTTTTCCACGTGTTTTTTGAGTGAATAATAAACTGCTTCACGGCTACTACATACTTCTCGTTTCAAAGTTAATGATGAAAAGGCAGAGGTAAAAGCGTCTTGTCCTTTCCAATTTTCAATTGCATTATATAACGCTTGCTCTTCCTCATTAAAATCAATAAATATTGTGCGAACATGCCTTTTCGGCCATTCGATACCTGTACCATTTCGCCGATTTCTTACCATCACTTTATTAATGAGCGCTTTTAAATCTTCATCTGACTCTGCTGAGCGATTTTTCGATGCATAATATTCCTCGAAGTTAGATTGATTGCCTAAATGTCCTGGTTTTAATAAGGAAACGAGATTGAAAATTTCATCAATTTTGTTTTGAACAGGTGTTGCAGTTAGTAATAAGCAAAACTTCTTTTTCAGTCGTTGTGCAAATTCATAGTTTTTTGTTTTGTTATTTTTAAGTTTGTGTGCTTCATCAATAATAATAAGGTCATATTCTAAGTTTAAAACGATGTCACGATGAGGTGAACGTTTTGCTGTATCAATTGATGAAACAATAACATCAGCTTGCTCCCATGAATAACTTTTCCTCTGAGCAACAGCGGGGATAAAAAATTTTGTATTCAACTCATATGCCCACTGTGAAACAAGGGAAGCAGGAACGAGTATTAATACTTTTTTTACAAGACCTCGCACCATATATTCTTTTAAAATCAGACCCGCTTCAATTGTTTTTCCAAGTCCAACCTCATCTGCTAGTATTGCCTTTCCATTCATTTGTTCAATCACAGTTTGTGCGACTTCCAACTGATGAGGAAGCGGTGTGAAGTGGGATAAATGTTTTGGTGCTTGCAAGCCATCAAATGTAGGGACAAGCAACGATCTTTCTGTTTCATAAGCTAAATTATACAGTTCCCAATTTGTCCAAGGACCGTCCTCATCAATTCGTTTTAAAAAATTATTTTTCCAAGTCCGATCTACGGAAATATCGACATTCATTAAAACTCTCCCACCTTCTGTAAACTAAAACGGTTATTGTTATACCCTTCACCAGAACGTTAATTTCTAGCGTTTTTAGGTGAAGTCATTTTCGTAAGTGTAAGATTAAAAAATTCCAAATTATTTTTTATGCTAGAATATTGATGAAATAGATCGAAAAATGTTAGGATAATGTTGTGAAATGTGTGGAATCTTTCGTATTTTATCCAAGAAAGTACTTTTTTATTTACGCTTTCATAAAAAAATACATTGAGATTCCGTATATCCCATCTTTTCTGAATAAAAAATGTTTAGATACGGGAAGCCAACTTTTAATGATTTGTCATAGACAGCATAAGGGGGAAAGAACATGATTACATTACAACGTACACCGCTATTTGATGTTTACGCGAAGTATGGTGGGAAAACAATCGACTTTGGTGGTTGGGAATTACCAGTTCAATTTTCAAGCATTAAAGAAGAGCACGAGGCTGTTCGTACAGCAGCGGGTCTGTTTGATGTGTCTCACATGGGAGAAGTTGAAGTCACAGGTACAGATAGTTTAGCATTTTTACAACGTGTTGTTACAAATGATGTTTCTACCTTAAAGGTAGGAGGAGCACAATATACAGCAATGTGTTACGAAAATGGTGGCACTGTAGATGATTTATTAATCTACAAGCGTGGTGAAGAAGACTATTTATTAGTAATCAACGCATCGAATATCGAGAAAGATTACGAATGGTTAGCAAGTCATGTAATTGGCGATACGAAGGTAGTCAATGTTTCTAGTGAAATTGCACAACTTGCAATTCAAGGACCAAAAGCAGAAGGCATTTTACAAAAAGTTGTGTCAGAAGATTTAAAAGAGATTAAGTTCTTTAAATTTAAAAACGAAGTTCTTGTAGACGGTACCCCTGCACTTGTATCTCGCACTGGTTATACAGGTGAAGATGGATTTGAAATTTACTGCAAGAGTGAAGACGCTGCAAAACTTTGGGAGAAACTTCTTGAAGTTGGAGAAGAAGACGGCTTAAAACCATGTGGTTTAGGAGCTCGTGATACACTTCGTTTTGAAGCAACGCTTCCACTTTATGGTCAAGAACTATCAAAAGATATTACACCAATTGAAGCTGGAATTGGCTTTGCAGTAAAAACAAATAAGGAAGTAGATTTCTTTGGAAAAGAAACATTAAAAGAATACAAAGAAAACGGTGCACCTCGTAAATTAGTCGGCATTGAAGTAATTGAACGCGGTATTCCTCGTACACATTATCCTGTATATGTAGGCGAAGAAAAAATCGGGGAAGTTACAAGTGGTACACAATCTCCAACGTTAAAGAAAAGTATTGGTTTAGCATTAGTTGATGTAAAATACGCAGCAGTTGATACAGAAGTAGAAATTGAGATTCGTAATAAACGTGTTAAAGCAGTAGTTGTTCCAACACCATTTTACAAACGTTCAAAGTAACGGGGAGAGGGGTAGATTTCATGTTGCATCGTTATCTTCCAATGACAGAAGAAGACAAAAAAGAAATGTTACAAACGATCGGTGTTCAAACGATCGATGAATTATTTTCTGATATTCCAGAAAGTGTTCGTTTCAAAGGGGATTTAAACATTAAACAAGCAAAGTCAGAACCAGAACTTTTAAAAGAACTGTCTGATATGGCTCGTAAAAATGCCAACTTAAAAGAATATGCATCTTTCTTAGGAGCAGGTGTATACGATCATTATGCTCCAGTAATTGTTGATCATGTTCTTTCTCGTTCAGAATTTTATACAGCGTATACGCCATACCAACCTGAAATTTCACAAGGAGAATTACAAGCAATTTTTGAATTTCAAACAATGATTTGTGAATTAACAGGAATGGATGTAGCAAACTCCTCTATGTATGACGGAGGTACGGCATTAGCAGAAGCAGCGATGCTAGCTGCAGGTCATACTCGTAAAAAGAGAATTCTTGTTTCTAAAGCAGTTCATCCAGAATCAAGAGCGGTACTTGAAACATATGCAAAAGGTCAACATCTTGAAGTTGTTGAAATTGATTATAAAAACGGTGTAACAGATTTAGACGTATTACAAAGTGAAGTGGACGATACAGTAGCTTGTGTAATTGTTCAATATCCAAACTTCTTCGGACAAGTGGAAAAATTAGCTGCTATTGAAAAAATCGTTCATCAGCAAAAATCATTATTTATCGTTTCTTCAAACCCATTATCATTAGGTGCTTTAACACCACCAGGGAAATTGGGTGCTGATATTGTCATCGGTGATGCACAACCATTTGGTATCCCAACACAGTTTGGTGGACCACACTGCGGTTATTTTGCAACAACGAAAACATTTATGCGTAAAATTCCAGGACGTCTTGTAGGACAAACTGTGGATTCAGATGGCAAACGTGGCTTCGTACTAACATTACAAGCTCGTGAGCAACATATTCGTCGTGATAAAGCGACATCTAACATTTGTTCAAACCAAGCACTAAATGCATTAGCGGCATCTGTAGCAATGACAGCGCTTGGAAGACAAGGTGTGAAAGAAATGGCACGCCAAAACATTTCGAAGGCACAATACGCAAAACGCCAATTTGAAGAAAAAGGATTTACTGTAATATTTGCCGGACCATTCTTCAATGAGTTTGTTGTAGATTGCAAGCGTCCAGTACAAGAAGTAAATGATGCATTAGTACAAAAGAATATTATCGGTGGTTACGACCTAGGCCGTGATTATAAAGAATTAGAGAATCATATGCTACTAGCTGTAACAGAACTTCGTACAAAAGAAGAAATTGACACACTTGTAAACGAAATGGGGGCTATCCAATGAAGAACCAAGACCAAGCACTTATTTTTGAAATGAGTAGAAAAGGACGCGTAGGATATAGCTTACCCCAATTAGATGTAGAAGAAGTGAAATTAGAAGATGTGTTTGAGAACGATTATATTCGTTCAGAAGATGCAGAGCTTCCAGAAGTATCTGAACTAGACATTATGCGTCATTACACAGCGCTTTCAAACCGTAATCACGGTGTTGATTCTGGATTCTATCCATTAGGATCTTGTACGATGAAGTACAATCCAAAAATTAACGAAAACGTGGCACGTTTCCCAGGATTTGCACACATTCATCCGCTTCAAGATGAAAAAACAGTGCAAGGTGCAATGGAATTAATGTATGACTTACAAGAACATTTAATTGAAATCACAGGAATGGATACTGTTACACTTCAACCAGCAGCTGGTGCACATGGGGAATGGACAGGATTAATGCTAATCCGTGCATATCATGAAGCAAATGGTGATTATAACCGTACAAAAGTTATTGTTCCTGACTCTGCGCACGGAACAAATCCAGCATCTGCAACAGTAGCAGGTTTTGAAACAATTACAGTTAAATCAAATGAAAATGGCCTTGTTGACTTAGAAGATTTAAAACGTGTTGTGAATGAAGAGACAGCAGCACTTATGTTAACAAATCCAAATACACTTGGTTTATTTGAAGAAAATATTTTAGAAATGGCAGAAATCGTTCATAATGCGGGTGGGAAATTGTATTATGATGGTGCGAACTTAAATGCAGTATTAAGCCAAGCACGTCCTGGCGATATGGGATTTGACGTTGTACATTTAAACCTTCATAAAACATTTACAGGTCCACATGGTGGCGGTGGCCCGGGCTCTGGCCCAGTAGGTGTAAAAGAAGATTTAATTCCGTTCTTACCAAAACCAATTTTAGAGAAAACAGAAAATGGCTATCACTTTAACTACGATCGTCCACAAGCGATTGGACGCGTGAAACCATTCTATGGAAACTTTGGTATCAACGTTCGTGCTTATACGTATATTCGTTCTATGGGTCCAGATGGTCTACGTGCAGTAACAGAATATGCTGTATTAAATGCAAACTATATGATGAGAAGATTAGCACCATTCTACGATCTTCCATTTGATAGACATTGTAAGCATGAATTTGTATTATCAGGACGTCGTCAAAAGAAACTTGGCGTACGTACGTTAGATATCGCAAAACGTCTGCTTGATTTTGGCTACCATCCACCAACAATTTACTTCCCGTTAAACGTGGAAGAATGTATTATGATTGAGCCAACAGAAACAGAATCAAAAGAAACATTAGATGGATTCATTGATAAGATGATTCAAATCGCAAAAGAAGCAGAAGAAAATCCAGAAGTTGTACAAGAAGCACCACATACAACAGTAATTAAACGTCTTGATGAAACAATGGCTGCTCGTAAACCAGTGTTACGTTATCAAAAGCCAGCTCCTGTACAAGTTTGAGTACATGTGAAATGAAAAGAACTCGCTATACGCGGGTTCTTTTTTTTGTGGAGAATCTGTGCAGAAATTATGAAAATAATGTAAATAATTTTTATGTTTTATGTAACAGTGTAGAGGAAAGTTGTTTTTTAGGCTTTTTTGTTGAAAAAGTCGGTTTGATAAAATTGTGTATTTTTGTTAGAATTTTATTGAAATTAAGAGGGCGTAATGAGAGAGACATAACTCATTTTTATGTATATGTGAAAAAACGAACAATTTGGGGTGAGGAAATGGGCTATAAGTGTTACAGGATGGTGTATCATTTAGAAAACGGTAAAACGATTAAAGATATAAAGGAATTTTGTTATCGAGATCATGGGAAAATGTTAGAACGTGTAGCACATCGTGTAATGGATAACGAAGAAGTGACGGCGATTGATAAACAAGGAACAATTATTTCAATAGCTTGTGATGACATTGTAAAGGTAGAACTTGATTATATAAAAGAAAGTTAACCTTGAGTCATATCGAATTATTCGATAAAATATACTGTTGAATGGTGAAGTGAGAAGAGAGGAGCTTATTATGGGTAGTACAAGACACTTTTATATGTTTATTTTAGCGTTTGTACTTGTTGTGGCATTAACGGTATATTTAATTGTTGATAGCAGCTGGTACAATGCGGTGCATCCGGCATTTCTTATTTTTATGTACATAGGAATTGCGGTTGTTAGTTTTGGGATGAGAGACGAAATGTTAGATCGCTTTGAGAAGTGATACATATATGGAAGACCAACAGGGAATTGTTGGTCTTTTTTTCTTGTCCAAAATAAGGAGTTTGTTACTATAGCTGATGTAATTATATGTATATGCGTTGTTTTTGGATGGGATTTTATAAAAAGGTGTCTCATTATAAGACACCTTTTTTCAATAAGAGAAATAACACAGAAGTAACTTATAAACAGAAACGGTGCTCGGCATATCTTTTGGCGCATGTAATATGAGGCTGAAACATATAACAAAGAAAAGAAATAAGAAAAATAACAATAGGATATGTTTATGTATGGAATTTTGCATGTAATCAGCTCCTTTTTGTGTAGTATGCCCTAAAGGAGTGAAGATATAGTTAGATTTGAAAAAATGGGGAAGAGACATGTAATGAGGAAACAGAGGTTAAAAGGGAGAATATTAATGAAATCTGCATTGTTCTTTCCTTAAATCTTAGTATGCTTGATTTTTACTCGGATATTGATATTTTAAAAAGGTGAATAATATTATCGGTACTAGTGTTTTTATTCTTGGAATACTATGCCTTATTGTATCGAATTTCTTTAAAAATCCAAAATATAGGAATCATTAAGGGTGAAAAAAGACAGTCACTTCACTTTTCGGAAGAACTGTCTTTTTTACTTAATTTGCCCCAAATCTTGGCGATACTCCAAATGATAAGAATTGTAATAGAGGCAATTATCGACCAAACGATGGATGCAATTTCAAGCGCCATGTTCGGAAGGAATGTAAGAACAGAAATTGCTTTATGAAATAGCCATTCTATAATATGAAAGCTTATTTGCAGTAGAATAACGATTCCGAGTATAATCCCAGTTAGGATTTGTTTTCCTTTTGCTTTCCACATGACGATCACCCCACGTTAGCTCATTAATTTTAAGCCAACTGCCCCGCATAAAATGCAGCTTAAAAAGGCAAGGCGACGCCAATCAGCTGATTCGCGGAATAAAAGAATGCCTAGCAGCGCACTTCCGGCAGTCCCAATTCCAGTCCAAATCGCGTAAGCTGTTCCCATCGGTAACGAGTTCATTGCTAGTGATAAGAAGAAGAAGCTTACGCCGAAGTTAGCAATTAAAATAAGTTTTGGTGCCCAGCCTTTCTTTTCAGTGGCTACTTTCATAAACAGTACACCAACAATCTCACAAATACCAGCAATAATTAAAAATACCCATGCCATTTTATGCAGCCTCCTTCTCTTCTTGTTCACCTGTTACTCGTTTTAAACCAATTACTCCAAAGAAAATTAAACCAATTAATAAAACTTTTATAATTGAAAAAGGTTCTCCGAAAATAAAAATCTCTGTAAGAACGATTCCGCCAGCCCCGATTCCTGTAAACACAGCATATACAGTTCCTACAGGTAAATCTTTATAAGCTTTAAACAATAGGACGAAACTTATTGCGATTAAAAGAGCAACACCGATCCATTCAATTGGTGTTGTTGCGTGCTTTAGTCCAATCACCCAAAAAATTTCAATAATGCCAGCTAAAATTACATAAATCCATGCCATATATTATTTCTCCTTCCTACCAGTCGTTAGGTAAAGGGCTGAAAAACGACGCATTGCTAAGTAAGCAATCCGTCATTTTGAAAGACCATTCCAAAATACTTTCCAAGAGGCGTTTAAGCGGGTCTTAAAGCGATTTAAACCTGCGAATAGTAGTTCAACCATAAGACCGTCAATTAAGCATAAATAAGCCTCTAAAGCGTCTTTTATTTCAATATTATGCAGTTCACCTTGTTCGTTTGCTCGTTTGAATACAGGAAATAAAAGTTCTCTGATGTTTTCAATGTGAGCATTTGCTTTTTCAATAATTTGTTCGCGAAATGCATCCGGCGGAAAATAAGAAGTGCGTAACCAAAACATTGATTCTTCACTTTCACCAAATCGCTTTGCGTAACCTTTCAATAAGTTTACAAGTAATGCTTCAGTAGATGATTCTGAAAAATTTTCCATATCATCTGTAAAGCATTGTAAATCTTTTTGCAAGGCTGCTTCTAAGCAGGTGAAATATAATTCTTCTTTTCCTTTAAAGTGTGCGTAAATTGATGGTTTTTTAATCCCGACCTCTTGAGCAATATTTGCTAATGAAGTCCCTTCATAGCCATAGCGTGCGAAATGAGAAAGTGCTACAGCTTTAATGCGGTTTGCTGTCATCTTCATCCCCTACCTACCGTTCGTTAGTTTGAGTATAAAAGAAAGAAAAAATAAAGTCAATAAGGAAAACTCTAAAAAGAGCACCTAATTTGGTACTCTTTACACGGTTTGACGCTCAATTAATCGGAAAGAGAGCTCTTTTGAATCAATAGTCATTTGTTCATTTTGTATTTGTTTATAAAACATTGAAAATGCATGAAATCCCATACTTAATCCCGGATGTTCAATAGTTGTAATTTCTAGTGCTTCAGAAACTTCGTGGTTATCAAATCCTAGTATTGCGATATCATCTGGAACGCGTAGACCTTGTTTTTTTGCTTCCGTTAATAAACCAGCTGCAACTTGATCGTTTGCAGCAAAGATAGCAGTTGGGCGTTCCTTCATTTTTAATATGTTTTGCATAACTTTGGAACCGTCTTTCATCGTGTAGCATTGATAGAACATCCAGTTTTTATGTACCATTTTTCCAGATGAATGGAGTGCATCAAAAAATGCTTGTTTTCTTTGCATTGTGTTGGCACTATTTTCACGAGCTAGACAAACACCGATGTGACTATGTCCTTTGTGTAATAAGTATTCTGTACCAATACGAAATCCTTCATAATGATTAACATAAACAGATGAAATAAGTGGATGCATCATCTTTTCACAAGAAATAATAGGAGCAAATTTTGCATAAGGTTCAATTGTCTCCCATGAGCTTGTACGTGAGCAAATAATCATGCCATCAAATTGCTTCATTTTCATCATTTCTAGAACACGAAGTTCCTCCTTACTATCATAGTTGGTTTGACAAAGATTAATATGATAGCCCGCAGCCAATGCTTCATTTCCAATCCCTTCAATAATGGTACTGAAATAGGGTAAGTTGATAAAAGGAAGCATTACCCCCACTGTAAATGTTTTCCCTCTTAATAAATGAACTGCATTTATATTTTTTGCATAATTTAATTCTTCAACAGCATCTAAAACGCGTTTTCGCTTTTCATCGCTGACGTAGGGATGGTCATTTAGCACGCGCGAAACCGTCGTGATAGATACCCCAGCGATTTTCGCAATTTGTTTTATATTTGCCATATGTATCACCTCTTCGTTCATTATATAGGCAAATAGATAGGAATGGAAAAAAATAATGGGAAAAGCTTGACCTGAAAAGCTTTTCACAATCTATGTTATAAAAGACCTACTGTTATTCGCGTCACCTTTTTATTTTGGGCGTAAGAGTAGCAGGAAGTCTTTTTTTGTCTAAATAAAAATGCTGTGTCAAAATCTGTGAGATAAACGGGGAAAGTTTTCAAAGGGAGAGTTGACAGGTGGAGCGAATATGAACAACATATTAACGCTTTGTTCGCAAAAGGAGCGGGATGAAAGGGCGGAAACAAATTGAAAAAAAGAATCATTTGTTTCGTGTTTTCTAGTATGTTACTGAGTTCATGTTCATTCCAACAAACAGCGAAAGAGGAAAAACAATTTGTGGGAAATGCGGATGGAGCTGTAGATCTTGTATCTGGTCCCATTTCGTTAAAGGATACAAAAAAATATTTTTCGGAAGCATTTAAAGTTCCGACATATTTGCCGTACGATGTTATGAGTGGTGTAAAAGGAGAAGTAAGAACAATTGGAAAGAAGAACGCGGTCTTAACGATTAAATATAAACAACAGGAAAAAAGAAGAAAAGATTATATAGAATTAACAGTTGCTAACTTTTCCTATAGTTTTCCGTATATTGTAGAACAAAATCGATTTCAGGAACAGATGAAGTTGAATAATGGGGCAACTGCTTATTTTAAAAATAGGGATGAATTTGAACAAGGGGAAGAATTTGCAACGCTCATATGGAAAGAGAAAGGATTAGAATATCAATTGTTATATCGCAATGTAGAATTAAGAAATGAAGAAGTAGTAAAACAAAACTTAGCATATATTGCGAACAACATGGAAGAAAAGAACTAGCTGATGAGTCATGCTAGTTCTTCAAAATATTATTTCTTTTTAATTCTGCCTGTCCAAGATTTAAATCCACCTTGTAATTGGTAGAAATCTTTGTAACCCTGTTTTTTTAGATATTGAGCCGCACGTCCTGTACGGAATCCACTTTGACAGTATAAATAAACAGGTTGGTCTTTACGTAGCTCTTTGTAACGCATACGGATTTGTGATAGCGGAATATTACGAGCACCTAAAATATGACCAGCGTTAAATTCATCTGCTTCACGAATATCGATAAGCTGTGCTTTACGGTAGCCAGCGCGAAATTCTTCTTCTGAAAGTGTTTTAATCAATTTCTTCTGATAGAAAAACATCCATACAGAGTAGCCGATGAATGCTAGAACTACGGCTAGTATAATAATTAAGTTTGTTGACACGATTCTATCGCTCCCTTTTTTCTTATCCTACTTTCAATATTATAATGCCCGTATGTATTTATGCAACAGGTTCGTTCGGTGAGAAGAAGAAATTTCGTATTCTTTCACAAATTTTGTCGAATTTGTTAGACTAGATATTGTGAAAAATAATTGGTTACATGAGGTGCAGGATGGGAAAAGAAAAATGGTGCTATATTAACTCTGGTCAATGTTCACCGGCATTCAATATGGCGTTAGATGAATGTTTATTAAATTGGCAAAGTGAAAAGAAAATGCCACCAACAATTCGTTTTTATGAATGGGAAGTGCCAACATTAACAGTGGGGTATTTTCAACGTGTAGAAAAAGATATCAATATGGATGTAGTAAAAGAGAAGGAATATGGATTTGTTCGCCGTCAAACAGGTGGTAGGGGAGTATTGCACGATAAGGAATTAACGTACAGTGTTATTGTCTCTGAAGATCATCCGAATATGCCTAGAACAGTTACAGAAGCGTATCGCGTAATTTCTCAAGGGCTACTTGAAGGTTTTAAGGCGCTAGGATTAGAAGCGTACTATGCGGTTCCAAAAACAGAAGCGGATCGTGAAAATTTAAAAAATCCACGTTCAGGTGTATGTTTTGACGCTCCGTCTTGGTATGAAATTGTTGTAGAAGGCCGGAAAATTGCTGGAAGTGCACAAACGCGCCAAAAAGGAGTTATCCTACAGCATGGATCTATTCCGTTAGAAATTGATTTAGATGAGCTGTATGACTTATTTTTATTCCCAAATGAGCGAGTGAAAGAGCGTATGAAGAGCATGTTTTCTTCTAAAGCGGTCGCAATCAATGAATTAACAGACCGTACATTTACGATTGAACAGTTGATTGAAGCGTTCCAAGTTGGATTTGAAAAAGGCTTAGATGTGGAGCTAGTCCCGTATGAACTAACGGAAGAACAGCTTCAAGAAGTGCAAACATTAGCAAAAGAAAAATATGAGAGCGATGAGTGGAATTATAAAAAATAAGGAGGTGGNNCCACCTCCTTATTTTTTATAGTAAATTCAGTACTTTTTCTACTTTAATCCCTTTTTCTTGTAAAGAACGAAGGCGATTTACGACATCCATAATTTCTTTATCAAAAGTAACGCTAATACCTTGGCTTTGTAATTCTTCTTTTAAATTTTCAATAGAATCATCTATATCGATGCCAAGCTCGTAATCTTGACATACTTCAATTGTCTTTTTCACAAGTTTTACATAATTTTCTTGTAGTTTTGAGTTTGTTTCAGCCGCAGTTGTTTGTTTCGGCTTTGTAGGCATAACCGTAACTGTTTCTTTCTTTGCGACTGGAGTAGGTACTTCATTTTTTATAGGTGCTGGTTTAGGTGCCGCTACAACTGTTTCTGAACGCACTGGTTTAGGTGCTGGTGCCGGAATAGGTTTAGGCGTTGCAACAGGTTCCTCAACACGTGTAATAGGTTTAGGTGACGCTGTAACTACCTTTGGTGCCTCTACGACTACTTCCTTCTTTGGCGCAGCTTCTACTGGTGTTATTTCTTGTTCTGCAGCTTCTTTATTTTCTTTGCTCCACATAACGCGTTCAATTTCTAGAGAAACATTATTTTTGTTCATTGCTGTTAATGTAACTTTACCAACTTCAGCGTTTCCAGTGAAATCAACAATTTTATAAATGACACTCTTGTTCCAATCCACGTTTCCGCTCAAAAATAATTCTTCGTTACATTTCGGCGTTAAGCCCTCGATTTTAATTTCTGCGTTTACACCGTTTTCACTATATACCATAATTAGCGAAGCATTTACATCTTCGTCTGCTAACATTAGTTCACGAACCATTTTGCCGGTGCGTACTTGCGTTTTCTTCTTAAGTGACATCAAATTTCTCCTCTCAAAAATTCAGTAATAATAAAAAAATCGTATAACGAAAAATAATTGCTCACGAAGATTTATGATACCGATAATAAAAGCATCACGTCAACAATTTACGTTAATTATTTTGTATTTTTCTTTTTTTCTTTATGAAATTTTTCAGTTTGTAAAATTAGACAGAAGAAAAACAGCGTTATTAGTGTACTGTTGCTCATACTAAAAGCAGGGGGAAAGTTATATAAAGCTATTTATGCCAAAGGTTGTTTATTTTGAAATACAGGCACTTGAGTAATTATATGATAAGTTTACATGGATGGGTCTAGAAATTTGAGAGACAACATCCCATAATCAGATTCGTGATTTATCTGAAGAGAATGATTTGCAGAAATATCGTAATGCGAAAACGATTGAGTGTATTGGATAGAGTGAATAAGATCGTCTTCGTTACATTACGAAATATTCGCATGTAGATCATTTGTTGGATGCAAAGCATAATGGAAAACACGTTTTCGCTTTGTAGTGAGGTTAGAGGAGACAATAAGGGGATGTATTCACAAAAATTTTCCAAATACTGAAATTCAATATTCCGTATAGGGGAATTTGTACTATACAGATTCTTTTTTTGTTTCAGGGCATTTGATCGGTTCGACTCTTGTCATGATACCCTTTCTGGTGTATCATTTTATTGATTGCTTCGTGCGGAAAATATAAAATGAAATTGGATGGAGGAAACCGATGCCTACCCCTAGTATGGAAGATTATATTGAACAAATTTATTTGTTGATTGATGAAAAGGGATATGCCCGCGTGTCTGATATTGCTGAAGCGCTTAGTGTACATCCATCCTCTGTAACGAAAATGGTACAAAAATTAGATAAAGATGAGTATCTAATTTATGAAAAATATAGAGGGCTTGTATTAACAACAAAAGGGAAAAAAATCGGGGAGCGTCTTGTATATCGTCATGAGTTATTAGAACAATTTATGCGTATTATCGGTGTGGATGAAAGTAAGATTTATAATGATGTAGAAGGAATTGAACATCATTTAAGTTGGGAAGCTATTGACCGCATTGGTGATTTAGTACAATATTTTGAGCAAGATGAGCTTCGAATTGAAACACTTCGCGGCGTTCAAAAAGCAAATGAAGAGCAGGGAAAGTAAAGGGAACGAAGTGCGTTTCCTTTTTTGTTTAGAAAAGGAAATTCCTTTATTTAAATTGAATATATAGAGATGTGAAAAATCGTTTTGTAAAAGGTGGGATAGGAATGAAAGCAATTATTTTTGACTTTGATGGATTAATTGTAGATACAGAGACAATTTGGTTCCAATCTTTTCAGGAAGTGATTCACGAATATGGTGGTGAGTTACCTCTAGAAGAGTTTGCGAAATGTATTGGAACAACAGATGAAGTACTTTATACATATATTGAACAACAATTGAAAGAGCAATTTAATAAAAAATTGCTAAAAGAAAAAGTTTCGGCGTTACATCAAGAGAAAATGAAAATACCAGTCGTTCGTGATGGTGTGAAAGAATATTTAGAAGAAGCAAAAAGTCTTGGAGTAAAAATTGGTTTAGCTTCTAGTTCTTCAAGAAAGTGGGTTATCGGATTTTTAGAAGATTTAGGGATTCGAGAGTATTTTGAAGTTATTAAAACAAAAGAAGATGTTGAGAAAGTAAAACCGGATCCAGCACTGTATAAGGCAGCTATTGAAGAATTGAAAGTTGATGCATCAGAAGCTGTTGTGTTTGAGGATTCAGTGAATGGATTGAAAGCAGCGATTGCAGCGGAATTAAAATGTGTCGTTGTTCCTAATGAAGTTACAAAGACTTTGCAGTTTGAAAATCACCATCTTCGCTTAGGGAGTATGAAAGAAAAGAGTTTAACAGAAGTGCTTCAATATGTGAGAGAGCATAAATGAAAAAAGACCGCATTTCCTAAAAGGAAGCGCGGTCTTTCTTTTTATTTTTTTTACCCTCAATCACGGTTAAATGGGATTGTTTTCGCTTCCGCTTTAACAATGATGAATTGCTTTTCTTAACTTTGTCATCAGAAGCATTTCGTTTTAATAAAGAATTGCTTAGGGGTGCTACATTTTGTTTTCCGTATTTTCGGTTCGATTGTTTCGCAGCACGCTTATAAGAGTTTTGCGAATTGGCGGAACCGCTGGAATTTGTAAACATTTTATATAATACATAAAAGACACCAACAACAAGTAACATGATGACAATGTTTTTAACCATTCCATATGGATCAGTAATTGCAGATGATACGAGACCAAATATTGCTAGCCCAATAATAAGTACGAATAAAGCGAACGTAAACGAACGACCGTTCATAGGGAACACCTCCTAAATAACATATATTAAAATTAGTATATTAGCGACAAGGAAAGGAGTTGAGTACCATTTTAAAAAATTATTATTGTTTTTTCTCCAAACGTAATAATTCTTCAAAGGATGCAATCGCAACTTCAACTTGATCATCTTCTGGTTCTTTTGTTGTTAATAGTTGCAGCCATAATCCTGGGTATCCTAATACACGTAAGATTGGAATATCTCGTAATCGATTTGTAAACTGTAAGACTTCAAAAGAAATACCTAGAACAACTGGAATTAATAGAATTCGGTTTACGACTCTGACCCAAAGCGGATCAGTTGGAACAAGAAAGTAGACAAACATTCCGATAATGACTGTAAATATAATGAAACTACTACCACAACGATAATGAAGGCGAGTTTGTTTTTGGACATTTGCTACTGTCAGCGGAAGATTGTTTTCATAAGCGTTGATAACCTTGTGTTCCGCACCGTGATATTGAAACACACGCTTAATGATCGGAGTTAGGGACACAATATATATATAGCTCAGTAAAAGGATGAGCTTAATGATGCTTTCGACAATAATTTGCCCAGTGTGAGATGGGAAAAATGGTCTTGTCAATTCTGCTAAAAGTGCGGGAACTGCTGTGAAAATAACTTTACCGAATATGAACGATAAGACACCGACTGCGGCTACTCCTAATATCATCGTTAATTTGGATTGTTCTTCTTGTTTGTTTACAAGCTGTTCATCGTCTTCAGGATGAACGTCAAATCGTTCTGAAGCAAAGTTTAAGTGCTTTGCTCCATTAGCACTTGCATCAATGATAGCGGCGATACCACGTAGAAATGGAATCTTCTTTAGCGTAGATAATACTTTATTCTGCACACGTCGTAGTCGATAAAATTCGATTGATTTATCTTTACGACGAACCGCTGTAACAGTATATTCTCTACCACCAAACATAACTCCTTCTATGACCGCTTGCCCACCGTATATTTGTTTTGTCTCCTCTGCCATGTTAACACCAACCTGTATTTGTTTCTCTCTTATGTAGAAAAGAGGCAATTGTCACACTTGGTTCTGTCATTGTGAGATTTGACAATCACCGAGTTTCCTTTATTTTATCGACAAACACAAGCTGCTGACAAGAAAAATTGTTGCAGGAGCCAGACATTTCTTATTCTTTTTATAGACAAAATTCGCATGATTTAAACATGCTTCAAAATAGTTTCGGACATACTAGTAAGCGGAGGTGTTGATGTGAAGCAAGAACAATCAGGAATAAATAAATTTGTACAGATTGGTTTGTTTGGCGGTTTTTTTTGGGGAAGTATATGGTATTTTCTTCATGTTTTTTCATTTACAGAAGCTGGACCAAACTATTTGCTTTTACCATTTGCGTTTGGATCATGGAAAGAAGGCGTTTGGGGAAATGTATTAGGTATTGTCTGTATTGGGATTCTCTCTATTTTGGTGGCCTTTCTCTATAAGGTTCTTTTTAAAAGATTTGAAGGGATACTACCTGGGATCATTTATGGTTTCTTTTGGTGGAGTATTTTATTTTTGGGGCTAGGTTCTATTGCACCTGTTATAAAAAATGCACTTCATTTACCAAAAGAAACAATTGTCACAACGATATGTATTTTTATTTTATATGGTGTATTTATCACATATTCTGTTTCGTTTGAAGCGAACAACATGAATCAAGGGGAAGGGGCAGAGTAGACAAACTATTCAAATAAGTGACTCCTGTGTTAAAATGTTGTATAGACATTTTTATATTAAGGAGTTTACAAATATGAAAAGATTACTCCTCGTTAACGGTCCTAATCTAAATCGCCTTGGTGTCCGAGAGGTGAATGTATATGGGAAAGGAACGTTAGCGACACTTGAAACAGAGATGAAGCAAGAAGCAGAGAAATTGGGAGTGGAGTTAGAATGTTTTCAATCGAATCATGAAGGTGTTCTTATTGACATCATTCATGAGGCCGATGACATATATGAAGGAATCATTCTAAATCCAGGAGCATTTACGCATTATAGCTATGCGATTCGGGATGCGATTGCGAGCATTTCGATTCCGGTTATTGAAGTACATATTTCCAACATACACCAGCGCGAATCGTTTCGCCATGAATCTGTGACGGCAGCTGCCACTACAGGACAAATTGTTGGATTTGGTTTTTATGGCTATAAGTTAGCGTTATTTGCATTAATGGAGAAACTTAGGGAGGCATAAAACTGATGGAAAAGATCACGAAGTTAAGAAGTGCATTTGATGAAGCTGGTATTGATGGTATTTTATTAACGAATGAATATAGTCGTAGATATATGACGAACTTTACAGGGACAGCTGGTGTTGTACTTATTTCTAACGATCGTGCTTTATTTATTACAGATTTCCGCTATGTAGAGCAAGCTAGTAAACAAGCTGTTAGTTATGAGATTGTACAACATACAGGACTAATTCTGGATGAAGTTGCGAAACAAGTGAAAAACTTGGGGATTCAAAAGCTTGGCTTTGAGCAAGATGATCTTACATATAGCTCTTATACAGCACATAAAGAAGCCGTTGAAGCGGAATTTGTTCCAACTTCTGGGCTTGTAGAAAAGTTACGCTTGATTAAGACGGATTCAGAGATTAAGATATTAAAGGAAGCTGCACAGATTGCAGATGCTGCCTTTGAACATATTCTATCATTCATTCGCCCAGGCGTATCTGAAATTGAAGTGTCAAATGAACTTGAATTTTTCATGAGAAAACAAGGAGCAACATCTTCTTCGTTTGATATTATCGTTGCTTCAGGACTTCGTTCAGCACTGCCGCATGGTGTGGCATCTGAAAAAGTGATAGAAAAAGGAGATTTCGTAACATTAGACTTCGGTGCTTATTATAAAGGATATTGCTCTGATATTACACGTACGATTGCAGTCGGCGAACCATCTGATAAATTAAAAGAAATTTATAATGTCGTTTTAGAAGCGCAAATCCGTGGTGTAAACGGCATTAAAGCTGGTTTAACTGGTCGTGAAGCAGATGCATTAACACGTGACTACATAACGGAAAAAGGATACGGTGAATATTTTGGGCATTCTACTGGTCATGGAGTGGGTCTTGAGATTCATGAAGCACCAGGTTTAGCGTTCCGCTCTGAAACGGTACTTGAGCCTGGTATGGCTGTAACAGTAGAGCCAGGTATTTATATTCCAGGTGTTGGTGGTGTGCGTATCGAGGACGATATCATCATAACAAGTGAAGGTAATGAAGTAATCACGAAGTCTCCGAAAGAACTTATTATTTTGTAATACACAGGAGGATTTTTTGCATGATTTCAGTAAATGATTTTCGTACAGGTTTAACAATTTCAGTGGACAATGGCCTTTGGCAAGTTCTAGATTTCCAACACGTAAAGCCAGGTAAAGGTGCTGCGTTCGTTCGTTCTAAATTACGTAACCTTCGCACAGGTTCTGTTCAAGAAAAAACATTCCGTGCAGGTGAAAAGGTAGAAAAAGCACATATCGAAAACCGTCGTATGCAATACTTATACGCGAGCGGTGAGTCTCACGTATTCATGGATAACGGAACTTATGAGCAAATCGAACTTGGTGAAACTCAAATCGAGCGCGAGCTAAAATTCTTAAAAGAAAATATGGAAGTAGCTATTATGACATACCAAGGCGAAGTACTTGGGGTTGAACTTCCAAATACTGTAGAGTTAAAAGTTGTTGAAACAGAGCCAGGTATTAAAGGTGACACAGCTTCTAACGTAACAAAACCAGCTACATTAGAAACTGGTCTTGTTGTACAAGTACCAATCTTCATTAACGAAGGCGAAATGCTGATCATCAACACAGGTGAAGGTAAATACGTTTCTCGTGCATAGTTAGAAAAAGCACTCGTGATCATCACGAGTGCTTTTTCTATATGAAATAAGGTAAGTAATAAATAACACTTATAATAAGGCTAATCACTACAAGAATGGATGTTCCGAATGTGAAAGGATTCCAATTGATCTGAAATGGCCTTATTTCTCCTGTCTCTACGCCAGTCATTCCCTTATATACTGCGTGATCCATATTCGCATTGCGGTTCATATTTAAAGTAGTGAGCCAAGAAACTCCAAATATACTCAGACTACTTAGGAAGAATACCTCCATAAATGACCAATCTACTATTTTAGAAAATAAAAAAATACCGATTACTTCCAATATAATTATGTAAAGAGCACGCATAAGGTTCATTCTAATCACCTCTCTATTTTTTAAAAGTAACTTCCTTATCAGCATCAATCATTTTGTTGTAACCACCTTAAAAAATTTTTTCGAGATACGGCATGTAGTACACAAGGAACTTTTGTTTCTTATTCTAATAAAGCGTGTTCCTTTGGGAATTGCTCCTCCATATGTAATGAAATATAAGGTAACTTTTCCTGCGCTTTTAAAGAACGAACATTCGCCGTTTTTGCACCGGAAAATACATATATAAGATCTAATTCTTCAAATGCAATTTTAAATATTTCTTTTTTAGCAGCCTCATTGTAACCTTGCCCCCAATAAGGATAACCGAGCCAACTACCAATATGAGATGTCTTTTTTTGGTGATCAATATGTTTGAGAGAAGTAATGCCAATTATTTCTTTTTTTCATTGACAATTATTCTGGATAGAGATTTCCCTTTTCGTTCTTCTTTCATTGCAAAACGAATAAATGCTTTTGTATCCTCGGGGGTATCTACTTTTATTCCTAGGGGCGTCCTTCACATGTGCATCACCTGATAAAGTAAAAAGGATTTCTGCATATTGTAAATCCAGTGGTACTAATGTTACGTGTTACATTCCCCCGCCCTCCTTCTTGCATTTAGTATAACATAAGTAGATGTGAATATTCGGAATTTTATGGAATTTAATACAGAAAATATGTTTTTACTTCTGAAATAGACAACCTCTGCATATGGTTGTACAAATATGATCTTTCAGCCTAAAGATTTTGTCAGCTATTTGTAAAGGAATTGTTAGGAGAGAGGGTGGGAGAATGAAACAGTGGCTGGCGGCAATGGAAACATCCGTGCTTGTCATGGGTTTGCTTCGGTTGTTTTCAGGTAGCGCGGAAATATTCGCCGCTTTGCTTATGCTCTATGTGAATGATGCAAAAAAAGCATTGTTTATAAATGGTATGTTGGCATTTGTTGGACCGACTGTATTAATTTTAACGATGTCAATTGGAATTGCGAGCGTTGCGAGTGAGATTTCTTTTTTAAAGCTTTTTTTTCTCGCTCTTGGAATAGGCTGCATTTTTATTGCGGTGTTGAAATAGTAAGTCAAGTATGGTGGGGAGAATCCTATGAAAGAAGTATTAGAGGTTTTACCAAAAACGATGAGACAGTTCATTGAGGGCTGTGAACAATATAGCAAGTTAGAAGAAATCCGAGTTCGAATCGGAAGGCCACTTGAGTGTATTGCACATGGAGAAGTGTTCTTTTCTGACTATATTGTTACAGCAGAGGATGCTATCTACTTGTTGAATAAGCTGAGTCAATATTCCATTTATACGATGGAAGAGGAGTTGAAGCGCGGATATGTTACCTTGCGCGGTGGACACAGAATTGGCTTAGCTGGAAAAGTAATTACTGAGAAAAGTGCAGTGAAAATGATTCGGGATGTGTCGTCATTTAATATTCGGATTGCACGTCAAAAAATTGGAATTGCTGAGCCGCTTCTGCCCTATTTGTATGATACACGTTGGCTAAATACGATGGTAATTGGGCCGCCACAAACAGGGAAAACGACACTTCTAAGGGATGTTGCACGTTGTATGAGCCAAGGGGTTCGTTCTCATGAAATTCCATCTTGTAAAGTTGGGATTGTTGATGAGCGTTCGGAAATTGCCGGATGTGTAAAAGGGATTCCGCAATATGAATTTGGTCCGCGTGTTGATGTATTGGATGCATGCCCGAAAGCAGAAGGAATGATGATGATGATTCGTTCCATGAGCCCGGATATATTAATAGTGGATGAAATTGGGCGTATAGAAGATAGTGAAGCAATTATGGAGGCGGTCCATGCAGGTGTTCAGCTTTTTATAAGTGCTCATGGATTTTCTTTTGATGATGTAATGAAAAGGCCATCTTTAAAGGGTGTGATGGAACTTGGTGTGTTTGATCGCTTTATTGAACTATCGAAAGCAAAGGGGCCTGGAACAGTTGCTCAAGTAAAGGATAAAGATGGAAAACCGGTTCAAAAACGAGGGAAGGTTCAAAGTGTATGGTAAAAATCTTTGGTGCGGTGTTAATTGTAGCGGTTACCACTTTTTTTGGTTTATCGTACGCTAAGAGGTATAGTGAACGCCCACGTCAACTTAGGCTTTTAAAGGCAGCACTGCAATCGCTAGAAGCTGAAATCATGTATGGACATACGCCTTTATCAGAAGCGGCAGAGCGTTTAGTTAAACAAATGCCCAAGCCTTTAAATTGGATATTTCAAAGTTTTTCAAAGCGATTAGATAGCGGTGAGCAAACAGTTAGAGATGCTTGGCTTGATAGTTTGCAAGAAAATTGGAAGCTCACTGCATTTAAACAAACTGAATATGAGATTTTACAACAATTTGGTGAAACATTAGGACAGCATGACCGTGAATCGCAGCAAAAACATATTCGCTTATGTATTACACATTTAGAAAGAGAAGAGGGTGAAGCGAAAGCGCTACAATTTCAATATGAAAAGATGATAAAGAGTTTGGGTGTATTAGCAGGGCTACTTATCGTAATTTTACTGCTATAGGGGGGAAGGGCGATGTCCATCGATGTTGGATTAATATTTCAAATCGCCGGAATCGGCATTGTTTTAGCTTTCATTCATACAGTACTAAAAGAGTTAAAGCGGGAGGATATTGCAAACTGGGTGATTCTTGTCGGTTTTGTCGTTATTTTATTTCATGTTGCATTTTTAATTAATACTTTGTTTGACAAGATTAAAAGTGTCTTTCTTTTCCAGTAAAGGGGGCGGTTCGAATCGAAATCTTGCAAATTGTCGGATTGGGCCTCGTTGCGACATTTTTAGCAGCTGTGCTAAATCAACATAAATCTAGTATTACTTCTTTATTTATTGTGTTCATTGCGAGTGTAATGTTTCTGCTACTAATTGATCAAATTCATTCCATTCTAAAAATGATTGAGAGAGTTGCAAGTGAGGCGAAAGTGAGCAATGTCTATGTAGAGACGCTGCTGAAGATTATTGGAATTGCCTACATTGCCGAGTTTGGAGCACAAATTACAAAAGATGCTGGTCAAGGTGCAATCGCATCAAAAATTGAACTAGCGGGAAAAATTTTAATTCTTGTTATGGCGATTCCGATTTTAACGGTTGTCATTGAAACCATTCTCGGTTTCTTACCTACCGGATAAGGAGGAGTGAATGTTGCGAAGGCTTGGAAAAAAGCTGCTGTTTGCTTGCTTCCTTTTCTTTTCTTTACCAATTGTTGTACAAGCTTCTCCTATAGAAAAAAACGTCGTAGATCAGCAATTGGATAAGCTTGGGATAGAAGATGTGAAGCAGTATTGGGACGGGCTTGTCACGAAATATGGAGGCTATTTACCAGAAAGCCAAAAGGGAAGCTTTATGGAATTTGTAAAGGGCGAAAAGGAATTTTCGATAAAAGAATGGATGACAGGGCTATTAAAATATTTATTTCATGAGCTTATTGCAAATGGAAAGCTGCTTGGAACGCTTATTATGCTCACAATTTTTAGTGCATTATTACAGTCGTTACAATCTGCTTTTTCAAAGAGTAGTGTGAGTAAAATTGCAGATGCAGTTGTATACATGGTACTAATTATTTTTGCTTTAAATAGTTTTTATGTAGTAATGACATATGCGCGAGAAACGATTCAAACGATGGTAGATTTCATATTGGCGCTACTTCCTATTCTTTTAGCGCTCATAGCGACAGGAGGCGGGGTTGTATCGGTATCATTCTTCCATCCGATTATCATTTTTTTAATGAATACAAGTGGGCTACTTATGAACTATATTGTACTTCCACTTTTATTACTCGCGACCATTTTAAGCATTGTAAGTACAATGAGTGATCAATATAAAGTTACGAAATTGTCCAAGCTCTTGCAAAATGTAAGTGTGGGGATCATTGGTATCTTTCTAACAATTTTTCTAGGCGTATTATCTGTGCAAGGGACAGCAACAGCAGTTGCTGATGGTATTGCTGTTAAAACTGCGAAGTTTGTAACAGGGAACTTTATTCCAGTGGTAGGGCGGATGTTCACAGAAGCGGCAGATACGGTTATTAGTGCTTCTGGATTGTTAAAGAATACGGTAGGGATTATTGGGCTTATTATTTTATGTTTAATTGCAGCTTTTCCAGCCATTCAAATCTTTTGTATTGCATTTATTTATAAATTTGCTGCAGCGGTACTACAGCCGGTTGGTGGAGGGGCTATTATTAAATGTTTAGACATTATTGGGAAAAGTATTATTTATGTATTTGCCTGTTTATCTATCGTATCTTTTATGTTTTTTTTAAGCATTACCA
This sequence comes from Bacillus sp. AFS023182, assembly GCF_002560575.1. Classification (NCBI taxonomy): domain Bacteria; kingdom Bacillati; phylum Bacillota; class Bacilli; order Caryophanales; family Bacillaceae; genus Bacillus; species Bacillus sp. AFS023182. The sequence goes on from NZ_NTRO01000004.1 coordinate 142,322, forward strand.
TCATTATTGCTGCGGGGAACATTACTCTCATGATGCGATAGGAGGTGACAGATATGCAATTTATTACAGAGTGGATTCGAAATATTATCGTATTTTTACTCTTAGCGACAATGCTTCATCTTATCCTTCCTAACTCGAATTTGCAAAAGTATGTCAAGTTTGTTGTAGGTCTATTGTTAGTTGTATTGATCTTAACGCCGCTATTTAAATTATTGCAAACAGATGTAAATGAAGTGATTGCAAATTTTAATCAAGAAAAATACGTAGCAGATGGATCAATAAAAAATTCAATTGACACAAAGAAAAAAGAAATACAAGCCCTCACACGTGCATATAGTTTAGAAGAGATGGCTGTCAAAATGAAAAAAGAAGTTGGGAAAGAATTTGAGAAAAAGTATGGCGTGACAGTGTCTGAAATAAAAGTAATCGCAGCAGAAACGAAAGAAGAAGTAAAAACAGCAAAGGATATTCAATCTGTTATTGTGACATTAAAAGAAATGGAGCCGAAAAAAAGCGATGCAATTGAAACAGTAAAACCAGTTGAAATTAATACGAAAGAACCACGAGAAACTTCGGAAGAAACAAACATAGAAATGAAAGAGTTTTTTTCAAGCAGGTGGCAACTAGAGGGTAAACAAATCCAAGTTCAAATGGAAGGGAGGACAGGTAGAGTAAATGGACAATAAAGATAAAAATTCGAAATTCTCATTTTTTCGCAACTTATTAAAAGGGGACGAAAAAGACGATAAGGAGAAGGGGAAAAAGGTAACACCGAAGTTTTTACTTGTCCTACTTATACTTGGAATGTTGCTTATGTTTTCTAGTAATTTTTTTCAACCTAAAAAAGAAGAAGTACCTGTGTTTAAAGAAAAGACAAGTCAAGAGACCGAAAAAGAAGTACCGACCTTTGGGCAAAAAAAGAGCGATAATATGTCAGCTGTAGAAAAATATGAAAAAGCGTATGAACAAGAATTGAAAACGGCATTAGAAGATATAACAGGGGTTAAAGATGTGTCTATTGAAGTGAATTTGGATTCATCTGAAGAAAAAATACTAGAAAAAAATATTGTAAAACGATCACAAACAACAGGTGAAACAGATAAAACTGGAGGTAAAAGGCAAGTTGAAGATGAATCTACTGATGAAAAAACAGTGATTATACGCGAAGGTGATAAAGAAACTCCAATTGTACTACGAACAGAGAAACCGAAAGTGCGAGGCGTTCTTGTTGTAGCAAAAGGAGTGGATAATATACAAATTAAAGCGATGGTGAAGGAAGCGGTGACACGTATGCTTGATGTGCCATCACACCGCGTTGCGGTACTACCAAAAAAGAGTTAGGGAGGAAATAAAGTGTTAAAAAAACAAACAGTTTGGTTATTAACAATGCTAAGTTTAGTTGTTGTGTTATCTGTTTATTATGTAACAACGCCTGACAAGATGAACACTGCAACACCAACAGCGGGTGAAAAGGTTGGACAAGAAAAGCAAGGTGTTGAAAAAGAAGTGACGAAAGAAGCAACAAAAGAAACAACAAAAGAAACAACAAAAGAAACATCCAATAAAGAAACAGATAAAAAAGAGGATGGTAAAAAAGAGACAAGTAAAAAAGAAACAAATAAAAAAGAAAGCAATGTATCAGTACAATCAAGTGATGAGAATTTTACAGCCTTACGTATGCAATTGGAGGATCAACGTAGTGCACAAAAAGAAAAATTGCAAGATGTTATGAAATCAGAAAAATCTTCTGCTGAAGAAATAAGTAAAGCAAAAGATGAATTAAACGCAATCGATAAGATGCAGACAAAAGAAGGTTTGCTTGAAACAGTTATTAAATCACAAGGCGGTTATAATGATGCGCTAGTAAGAGCAGATGGAAATGATATTAAAGTAACAGTAAAAGCTGCAAAGCATTCTCAGAAAGAAGCGAATAAGATTATCCAACTTGTTCGAGCTGAGGCGGGATTAAAAGATGTAGGTGTCAAGTTTGACCCAGTTAAATAAAATGTATGATATATCAATAGCAAGAATAATAGAAAAAGCTATCGCTTTCGATAGCTTTTTTCTATGTCACTTTTTTGTGCTGTTTCAATCTTTTCTATAGGAAAAGGAGAAATGCGCTGCGAGTAAAAAATTAAAGGTTCGTGGTAATGATGATTACTATTTCCATATTTTACATGAGTGAAGACGACGATGAGCCATATCAATACAGCTGGAACGAACAAGATGAGCCATATCATATTTCTGCACCTCACTACAAGATATTTTACTTTGAATATACTATTCGTATATGAAGGAAGGATGAACGGCTTGTAAATAAAAAAATAATATTTGGTAAAAATATGTATTGATAAATCAACAAATGCAGGGGTACATAAAAATGAAAAAGAAACCTTTTTTGAGGGAGCGAATTCGTCTGTGCATAGAAGCGATCAGGTCCTTCTTTGTTCCTCGTAGTAGCGATTTATATGTTGGAGAATCAAAATGTATTAGTAGAAATATGCTTTGTATTTCGTAGTTTTAATAAAGAAAAAACATGTTTTTTCTGAAGTGGTCTTGCCAATTTTGAGTGAAACTTGGTATTATTACTAGGTAATAAATCATTTAGTGAAATAATATTCTTACAGGAGTTTCGATTTATTGTAAAGAAATATAAAGTTGGAATGTTGAAAATATTTATCGTAAAATGAGAATAACAAATATTTTTATCTAGTAAGTGTCATAGAAATAAGCTTTCTAGTAGAATCATCGTATTTTTACAACCGAAACAGTTTTATATATGTTGGTAGTTGTAAAAACGAGACAAACAAGTGTATGGGAGTGGATTTTACATGTTTAAAATTCAAGAAGTTCGTGAACTAATTAAATTAATTGATAGCTCTAACATTGATGAATTTGAATACAAAAAAGATGGCACGACAATTAAAATGAAAAAGCGCGGTAATGAAGTGGTTTCTGTGCAAACTGCTCCAGTTATGAAGCAAGCGCTACAAACACAGGCTGTAGAAATCGAAACTGCGGTAGCGGCGGCGCAAGTAGAAGCACCGAAGCAGGAAGAGAAGAAAGCTGTTCAAGATGAGAATTTACATAAAATCGTATCACCGATGGTAGGTACATTCTATGCTTCTTCTTCTCCTGATACACCTCCATATGTAAGTGTTGGAGATCGTGTTTCAGAAGGGACAGTAGTTTGCATTGTTGAAGCGATGAAACTTTTTAATGAAATTGAAGCAGAGGTAAATGGAGAAATTGTTGAAATTCTTGTCAACAATGGACAACTTGTTGAATATGGACAACCGCTATTTCTTGTAAAAGCGTAATAAGGGAGTCTTTGTGATGATAAAAAAAGTATTGATAGCTAATCGTGGGGAAATTGCTGTACGAATTATTCGTGCTTGTAAAGAGATGAATATTGAAACAGTTGCTATTTATTCAGAGGCGGACAAAGAATCACTTCATGTGAAAATTGCAGATGAAGCGTATTGTGTTGGGCCAACGGTATCAAAAGAAAGCTATTTAAATTTAACGAATATTATAAGCGTTGCAAAATTAACAGGTTGTGATGCAATTCACCCTGGTTATGGATTTTTAGCTGAAAATGCTGATTTTGCAGAACTATGCCGTGAATGTAATTTGATTTTTATCGGACCTAGCCCCGAAGCAATTTCAAAAATGGGTACAAAAGACGTTGCTCGTGATACAATGAAAGAAGCAGGAGTTCCAATTGTACCGGGTTCACAAGGAATTATAAAAAACATAGAAGAAGCGATCGAGCTTGCAAAGCAAATTGGATATCCCGTTATTATTAAAGCAACTGCAGGTGGCGGTGGAAAAGGTATTCGCGTTGCGCGTTATGAAGAGGAGCTTGTAAAGGGGATTCAAATTACACAGCAAGAAGCTAGTACCGCTTTTGGGAACCCTGGTGTATACTTAGAAAAGTACGTTGAAGATTTCCGCCATGTTGAGATTCAAATAATGGCAGATGCACATGGCAATGCGATTCATTTAGGAGAGCGTGATTGTACAATTCAGCGCCGTTTGCAAAAATTATTAGAAGAAAGCCCTTCTCCTGCTCTTGATGCGAATATTCGCGAGAAAATGGGTGAAGCAGCGGTAAAAGCAGCGGTAGCGGTTGATTATACAGGTGCTGGTACGGTTGAGTTTATTTATGAATATAAAACGAAAAGCTTTTACTTTATGGAAATGAACACACGAATTCAAGTAGAACATCCGGTTACAGAGATGGTAACAGGGATGGACTTAATTAAAGAACAAATTCGTGTTGCTTCAGGAGAAAAGCTATCGCTACAGCAAGAAGAAGTACAATTTAGTGGATGGGCAATTGAATGTCGAATTAATGCGGAAAATCCTGCCAAAAACTTTATGCCATCTCCAGGGAAAGTAGAAATGTACTTACCACCAGGAGGATTTGGTATTCGCGTCGATTCAGCTGTTTATCCTGGTTATTCAATTCCACCTTTTTATGATTCGATGATTGCGAAATTAATTGTTCACGGAAAAACACGTGAAGAAGCAATTGCAAAAATGAAACGAGCGCTTAGTGAATTTGTCATTGAAGGCGTACATACGACAATCCCATTCCATTTACAATTGCTAGATCATCCTGATTTTATAAAAGGGGAATTTAATACGAAATTTTTGGAAGAGCATGAACTTGTGACGCAGTGATACATTTAAAGGAGGTTTTTTTCATGGCTGAACATATGTTAGATATGGGTCAAGATACAACCCTTGGAAAAGTAGAAATTGCACCAGAAGTAATTGAGGTAATTGCAGGTATTGCAGCTGCTGAAGTAGATGGAGTAGCTGCAATGCGCGGTAACTTTGCTACAGATGTTGTTGAAAAGTTAGGAAAGAAAAATCATGGTAAAGGCGTAAAGGTTGAATTAGTAAACGAAGATATTATTGTTGACGTTTATGTTGTTATGTATTTTGGTGTAGCAATTCCAGTTGTTGCACAAAAAATTCAAGATAATATTCGTCAAGCGCTCTTTACAATGACGGGTCTTGAGCCAAAAGAAGTGAATGTTCACATTGTTGGTGTAACATTCGAAACGCAAAAAACAGAAATCGAGCCAGTGTAAAAATGAAAAGGTGCCTCGTCAAAAAGGCACCTTTTTTTCTTGTTTCATTTCTTCACACACAAAACCCTCTAATTATTATACTATTTCAAAAATAGAAAAAATAAGCAAGAAATGATGCGTTTTAAAAAAAACGTACATTGTGATATGATATGGAACTTGAAGTTAATCTTTTTATTATTTTTCAGCCTTATAACTCGTGTATGAAACGATAAATTGTGGTATTATCATTGTATTATAAAGTTGAAAAATCAATGAAAACTGTAAGGGTAAGTAAATTGACGGCTTATAAATTATAATAATATAACAAAACATAAGGAAAGACTTGAAGTATAAAGGAGAGTTACAATGAAACGTAGGACGGCTAGAGAAAGAGCCATGCAAGCATTATATCAAATGGATATTACTGGTGAATTAGAGCCGAAAGTAGCGGTGGAAAATACGCTAGAAGAAGGCGAAGAAACAAATGAGTTTTTAGAATCACTTGTTGTTGGTTTTGTAGAACATAAAGAAGCGATTGATGAAGCAATTCGTCAAAATTTAAAGAAGTGGAAATTAGAACGTATTAGTATTGTGGATCGCAGTATTTTACGTCTAGCTGTGTATGAAATGAAGTACATGGAAGAAATTCCGCATAATGTAACAATTAACGAGGCAATTGAGATTGCCAAAACATTTGGGGATGAGGAATCTCGTCGTTTTATAAACGGCGTTTTATCTAATATAAAAGACACACTGTAATTTCTTTAAGGGGGAATCTTAAAATGGTAGCAGTAATCATCAAAGGCAATGAAGTTGCGGAGAAAAAACGAGCACAATTAAAAGAAGAAGTTGTGAAGTTGAAAGAACAAGGGATTGTACCAGGATTAGCTGTTATTTTAGTTGGAGAAGATCCAGCGTCTCGTTCCTATGTAAAAGGAAAAGAAAAGGGCTGTGAACAAGTTGGAATTTATTCAGAGCTAATTGAGTTTCCAGATACAATTACAGAAGAGCGTTTGTTAGCTGAAATCGATCGCTTAAATGAAGATGACCGTATTAATGGAATATTAGTGCAACTACCTTTACCGAAACATATTGAAGAAAAAGCTATCATTGAAAGAATCTCACCTGAAAAGGATGTAGATGGATTCCATCCAATCTGCGTTGGTCGTATGATGACAGGCCAAGATACATTCCTTCCATGTACACCGCATGGTATTGTTGAATTAGTAAAAGAAACAAATCTTGATATTACAGGAAAACATGTTGTTGTAATTGGAAGAAGTAATATTGTTGGAAAACCAGTGGGACAGTTATTTTTAAATGAAAATGCGACTGTAACATATTGTCACTCCAAAACGAAAAATATAAAAGAATTATCAAAGTTAGCGGATATTTTAATTGTAGCTGTTGGAAGACCAAAAATGGTAACTGCTGACTATATAAAAGAAGGCGCAGTTGTAATTGATGTTGGTGTTAATCGTCTAGACACAGGAAAACTATGCGGTGATGTTGACTTTGATAATGTACTGGATATCGCAGGCTATATTACACCAGTACCAAAAGGAGTCGGTCCAATGACAATTACAATGCTTCTTCATAATACAGTTGAATCTGCAAAACGTGCAGGGGTTGTTTGTAAATAATTTGAATCGGCTATGAGGAGAGAGAGATGGAAAAGCAATATTTAACCGTTACAGCATTAACACGCTATATAAAAACAAAAATAGAGTATGACCCGCATTTACAGTCTGTTTGGTTAAAAGGAGAAATTTCAAACTTTAAATATCATAGCCGTGGCCATATGTATTTCACATTAAAGGATGAAAATGCAAGGATAGCAGCGGTTATGTTTGCGGGGCATAATCGTAATATAAAGTTTAGACCAGAAGATGGAATGAAGGTACTTGTAAAAGGGAAAATCTCTGTCTATGAAGCAAGTGGTTCATATCAAATTTATGTTAATGACATGCAGCCTGATGGAGTTGGTAATCTTCATTTAGCTTATGAACAATTAAAGGTAAGACTAGAGGAAGAAGGGTTGTTTTCACAAGTATATAAACAGCCAATTCCTGCATATGCAAAAACAATTGGTGTCATCACATCACCAACGGGAGCAGCGATTCGTGATATTATAACAACGATTAAACGTCGTTATCCAATTGGCAATGTGATTGTATTTCCTGTACTTGTACAAGGGGAGTTTGCGGCTCCCTCAATTGTACAAGCGATTCAAACAGCGAACGATATGAGGGAGATAGATGTATTAATTGTCGGGCGTGGAGGCGGCTCTATTGAAGAGCTATGGGCCTTTAATGAAGAAATGGTTGCACGGGCGATTTTTACAAGTGAAATTCCAATCATCTCAGCAGTTGGACATGAAACAGACTTTACAATTGCAGATTTTGTAGCAGATTTACGTGCACCAACTCCAACAGCAGCAGCAGAACTTGCAGTACCTAATATACTTGAATTACAAGAGAAAGTGTTGCAACGAACCCTTCGTCTGCAAAGAGCAATGCGAGAAACGTTACATAAAAAGCAAGAACAGTTGCAAACACTTCAAAAATCGTATGCGTTTCGTTATCCAAAGCAAGTGTATGAACAAAAAGAAGAACAGTTAGATCGCACTCTTGAGCAGCTTATTTTAGCCAAAGAACGTTATATAGAGAAAAAGATAAATCAGTTAAAACAACTTTCATTTTATTTGGAGAAGCATCATCCCTCTCAAAAGATTTTACAAACAAAGACAAGAATACAAACATTGCAGAAGCAATTACAACGCGAAATGCAAACATTACTGCAAACGAAAGAATTTGCATTTATGGGGGCGGCTCAAAAACTAGAAGCATTAAGTCCGCTGAAAGTAATGATGAGAGGTTATGGACTTGTGTATAGCGAGAAAAAGCAAGTGTTAAAAAGTGTGAAAGATGTCGGTCTTGGTGACGTTGTTTCAGTACAATTACAAGATGGTGTTTTAGATTGTAACGTATCGGGCGTAGAGGAGCGTGAATTAAACAATGGAAAATAAATTAAGCTTTGAAGAAGCAATTTCTCAGCTTGAACATCTCGTTTCTAAGCTCGAACAAGGTGATGTTCCTTTAGAAGAGGCAATCTCATATTTTAAAGAAGGTATGGAGTTGTCTAAGCTATGTGATGAGAAGTTGAAAGATGTACAAGAACAAATGGCGGTTATCCTGGGAGAAGATGGGGAGCTTAGCCCATTTACGGCTGTAGGAGATGAAGCATAGTGGCATATGTAGCTTTTGATGCTTTTGTGAAAGAAAGTAAAACTTTCGTCGAGGGGCAGCTTGTACGCTATGTAAATCAATTACAATGTCCAAATGTACTTCGTGAAGCGATGACATACTCATTGGAAGCGGGTGGAAAACGTCTTCGTCCGTTACTTTTATTTGCAACGTTGCAAGCTTTTGGAAAAGAAAGAGAACTGGGCATAGGAGCAGCTTGTGCTCTTGAAATGATTCATACGTATTCGTTAATTCATGATGATTTACCATGTATGGATGACGATGATTTAAGAAGAGGAAAACCAACAAATCATAAAGTGTTTGGTGAAGCGATGGCTGTTTTAGCAGGAGATGGCTTATTAACATATGCTTTCCAAGTAGTGTCAGCGTATGATCATCAAGATATTTCTGCAGAAACAAAACTAAGGCTTGCGCTTGAACTTGCCAAAGCAGCTGGACCAGAAGGAATGGTTGCCGGACAGGTAGCGGATATGGAGGCGGAAGGAAAGCAACTGTTACTTAGAGAATTAGAATATATTCATAGGCATAAAACAGGGCGTTTATTAGAGTATGCTGTGCTTGCGGGAGCTATACTTGCAGGAGCAACTAGAGAGCAAGAAGAAAAACTACTTGCATTTGCAAAATATATCGGTCTGGCTTTTCAAATTCGCGATGATATTTTAGATGTAGAAGGAACAGAAGAAGAGATTGGAAAACCAATAGGTAGTGATGTTTCCAATGAAAAAAGTACATATACTACGTTGTTTACGATAGATGAAGCAAAATGTATCTTAGGAGAAACAATTGCTAAAGCGAAAGATGCGATAGCATCTTTACGATTACAAGATGAATATTTATTATCCATTTGTGATTTAATAGCAAAGCGTAATAACTAATATAGAAGCGTTTTCATTTGTTGAGTCATTCTTCATTTTGTGGTATAAATGTAGAAAAAGGTTTTTCTTTTTTTGTTATTGGCAAAAATATATTTAGATTACGTTGCCGTTATCACTTTGTGTTAGCGGCTCTTTTTTCATCGTATAGAGAAGCTGCAATCAATAATCCTTTGAATCGAATCACTTCTTAATAGAAAGGGATAATTCACTTTCTTAGAAGGTAGAGAAGGATGGAAAATTGTTTGCTAAAGTAGGGTAGAATAGAGTGTAATAGGAAAACCAGTAAAGAATTTCTTGTGTTGTACAAATATTTTTTATAATATTTGACATGTTGACAGATTATGAAACGAAAGTGAGTGATCCATGTGGATCTAACGCAAATTCAAAACCCTAGTTTTTTGAAAGATATGTCTATCAGCGAACTAGAGGCACTGAGTGAGGATATTCGGAAGTTTTTAATTGAAGAGCTTTCTCAAACAGGTGGACATATTGCTCCTAACTTAGGTGTAGTAGAACTCACAATTGCTCTGCATAAATTATTTGATAGTCCAAACGATAAATTTTTATGGGATGTAGGACATCAATCCTATGTGCATAAAATTTTAACAGGGCGTGCAAAAGAGTTTGGTACATTAAGACAATATAAAGGTCTATGTGGTTTCCCAAAACGTTGCGAGAGTGAGCATGATGTATGGGAAACAGGCCATAGTTCAACTTCATTATCTGCTGCGATGGGAATGGCTCTGGCGCGCGATTTAAAGAAAACGAAAGAATGTGTTATACCAATCATAGGGGATGGCGCTTTAACGGGTGGAATGGCTTTAGAAGCGTTAAACCATATCGGACATGAAAAAACAGATATGATTGTTATTCTTAATGATAATGAAATGTCGATTGCGCCGAATGTTGGTGCACTTCATAATGTACTTGGTCGCTTACGTACCGCTGGGAAATACCAGTGGGTGAAAGATGAACTAGAGTATTTACTTAAGAAGATTCCAGCAGTTGGCGGGAAGGTTGCAGCAACGGCAGAAAAAGTAAAAGATAGCTTAAAATATTTACTTGTATCAGGTGTCTTTTTTGAAGAGTTAGGGTTTACATATTTAGGTCCTGTTGACGGGCATAGTTATGAAAACTTGTTTGAAACGCTTCAATATGCAAAGAAAACAAAAGGGCCAGTGCTTGTTCATGTCATTACGAAAAAAGGAAAAGGTTATAAACCTGCCGAGAGTGATGTCATTGGGACTTGGCATGGAACAGGGCCATATAAAATTGAATCGGGAGACTTTGTGAAACCGAAGGAAGTTGCACCAGCATGGAGTTCTGTTGTAAGTGATACGGTTCATAAGCTTGCAAGAACAGATGAGCGCATCGTTGCGATTACACCAGCGATGCCAGTTGGTTCTAAGCTAGAAAAGTTTCATAAAGAGTTTCCAAATCGTATGATTGATGTTGGAATTGCTGAGCAACATGCAACAACGATGGCCGCTGGGATGGCAACGCAAGGAATGAAGCCGTTCTTAGCAATATATTCAACTTTCTTGCAGCGTGCATATGACCAAGTTGTTCATGATATATGTCGTCAAAATTTAAATGTCTTCATTGGAATTGACCGTGCAGGACTAGTTGGGGCAGATGGTGAAACGCATCAAGGTGTATTTGATATCGCATTTTTACGTCATTTACCGAACTTGGTACTCATGATGCCGAAAGATGAAAATGAAGGTCAGCATTTAGTATATACAGCGATGCAGTATGAAGATGGTCCAATTGCTCTGCGTTATCCTCGTGGAAATGGACTTGGAGTTCAAATGGATGAAGAATTCAAAGCGATTCCAATTGGTACATGGGAAACATTAAAAGAAGGCACGCAAGCAGCAATTTTAACATTTGGTACAACGATTCCAATGGCAATGGAAGCAGCGGAGCGTCTTGAAAAAGCTGGAGTTTCAGTGAAAGTTGTGAATGCTCGTTTTATTAAGCCAATGGATGAAACGTATTTACATGAACTCTTAGGAAAAAATATGCCGATTTTAACAATTGAAGAAGCTTGTTTAATCGGTGGATTTGGTACAGGTGTAGCAGAATTTGCTACTGAGCATGGATATCATAGTGCTTTAATTGAACGAATGGGTATTCCAGATTATTTCATTGAACATGGTAGTGTTACAAAGCTGTTAGAAGAAATTGGTTTAACGACAGATGCTGTTGTGGACCGTATTCATACAATGATTCCATCAAAACAAAAAAGGGCGTAACAAATGAGTGTAAAAAAAGAAAGAGTAGATGTACTATTAGTAGAACGAGGGCTTATAGAAACACGCGAAAAGGCAAAACGCGCTGTTATGGCAGGACTAGTGTATGCAAATGAAATGAGACTCGATAAGCCAGGGGAAAAAATACCACAAGATACACCGATTACGGTAAAAGGACAAGTCATGCCATATGTGAGCCGTGGCGGTTATAAGTTAGAGAAGGCATTAGAGACTTTTCACCTTGATTTACAAGATAAAATTATGTTAGATATTGGTTCATCAACTGGTGGCTTTACAGATTGTGCGCTGCAAAACGGTGCGAAGTTATCTTACGCTTTAGATGTAGGGTACAATCAACTCGCTTGGAAGCTTCGTCAAGATGAGCGAGTTGTTGTCATGGAACGAACGAATTTTCGTTATGTAACACCGACCGATTTAGAGCGTGGATTACCGCAATTTGCTAGCATTGATGTTTCATTTATATCATTAAAATTAATTTTGCCAGTCTTAAAAACAATATTGACTCCAAATGGTGATGTTGCGGCTTTAATTAAACCACAATTTGAAGCCGGAAGAGAGCAGGTTGGGAAGAAAGGTATTGTTCGCGATCGTAAAGTTCATGAAGCTGTCGTAGAAATGATCATTGATTTCGCAATAAAAGAAGGATATGATGTTGAAAATTTAACATACTCTCCAATTACGGGTGGAGACGGAAATATTGAGTTTTTAATTCATTTAACGTGGCATGGTGAGCGTGAGAGTGGTGAAAATCATTCCCTAGTTTCTGTAGAGCAAGTTGTAACAGCAGCTCATGAGGTCTTAAAACAAAAAGGGAAAGAGGAATAACGATTGTTGTTCCTCTTTTTGTTCGAATTGTATAATGATTGTAAAAACAATTATGTACAAGTAAACGATTATAAGTTAACATAAATAAGTGAAGTATACCAATGTTTAAACTATGGTAAGAGATAGTGTGAGGTGCAAATGTATGAATAAAGGTCAGCGCCATATTAAAATTAGAGAAATTATCGCGAATAAAGAAATCGAAACGCAAGATGAACTAGTTGATATTTTACGTAATGAAGGCTTTAATGTAACGCAAGCAACTGTGTCACGTGACATTAAAGAGTTGCACTTAGTGAAAGTGCCATTACATGATGGTCGCTATAAATATAGCTTGCCAGCAGATCAACGATTCAATCCGTTGCAAAAATTAAAACGTAATCTCGTCGATTCGTTTGTAAAGTTAGACACAGCAGGACATATGCTTGTGTTAAAAACATTACCTGGTAACGCGCACGCGCTCGGAGCACTTATTGATCATTTAGAATGGGATGAGATTATCGGAACCATTTGTGGTGACGATACTTGCTTAATCATTTGTCGTACGCCTGAAGATACAGGTTTTGTATCAGATCGTTTCTTAAATATGCTGTAAAGAAAGAATCTTGTTTATTTTTTGCTTTAAGCAAAAAGTAAACAAGATATTTTTTTGTTATGGGAAAAATAGATAAATGTAAAGTGGAATATAGTGTTTGTTAGAATGAAGTTAGGAAATCGATGGATTGACCCGTAAAACAAATGTTTGGTACAATGGAGCGGGCTAGAAGAGTAAATGATACATGTAATAACTACTTGAGCGAAAAGTGCTCAGCGGAAGCCCTTAGTAGAGGATTAGTTTATAACGAGGTGAATGGAGCATTGTTATCGGAATTATCGATTAGAAACTTTGCTATTATTGAGTCATTAAATATTTCTTTTCAAAAAGGTTTAACAGTTTTGAGTGGTGAAACAGGTGCCGGTAAATCAATTATTATTGATGCAATTAGCTTACTTGTTGGTGGCCGTGGTTCAGCAGAGTTTGTTAGGTACGGAACAGAGAAAGCTGAAATCGAAGGTTTATTTTATATAGAGGATGACAAGCATCCATGTATTGCGAAAGCTGAAGAGCTAGATATTGAAATTGAAGATGGAATGATCATTTTAAAACGGGATATTGCTGCGAACGGGAAAAGTGTATGTCGTGTAAATGGTAAGCTTGTTACATTGAGTATATTAAAAGAGATTGGGAAAACACTTGTCGATATTCATGGACAACATGAAACACAAGATTTGATGAATGAGGAACGTCATTTGTTTATGCTCGATCATTTTGATGGGGATCGTATCGTGAACCAATTAGAAATATATCAAGGTGTACACGCTGAGTATGAGCAGTTGAAGAGGCATCTTAAATCTCTAACAGAGAATGAACAACAGATGGCACATCGATTAGATTTAATTCAATTCCAGCATGAAGAAATTCGTAAAGCAGATTTGAAGGTTGATGAAGAACATGAATTGACGGAAGAGAGATTAAAAATCTCCAATTTCGAAAAAATTTATAAAGCGCTTGGTGATGCATACCGTTCATTAAGTGAAGATGGCGGTGGGCTCGATCATGTACGAAATGCAATGGGACAAATGGAAAGTATTACACACCTAGATGAGGCATATCAAGAAAATCATGATTCGATTGCTAATAGTTATTACTTGTTAGAAGAGGTTGCCTATCAGCTTCGGGAAAAGTTAGACATGATGGAATATGATCCGAATCGCTTAGACGAAATTGAAACACGTTTAAATGAAATTCGTATGTTAAAGAGAAAGTATGGAAATACTGTAGAAGAGATTTTGGCGTATGCTGATAAAATAGAACAAGAAATTTTTACAATTGAAAATAAAGATATACATATTGAAACGACGAAAAAGAAATTAAAAGAAGTAGAAAATGTAGTTTTAAAGGAAGCAACGATGTTGAGTGATATGCGTCATCAGCTGGCAGATCACCTTACGAACGCAATCCACCAAGAATTAAAAGAACTCTATATGGAAAAAACGAAATTTGAAGTGAGGATTGCGAAAAGGGAAGGAAGTATTGATGATCCGCTTGTAGACGGGATGCCAGTGAAATGTACGATGGATGGATATGATCATGTGGAATTTTATATTTCAACAAATCCAGGTGAACCATTAAAACAACTTTCAAAAGTAGCTTCTGGTGGAGAATTATCCCGTATTATTTTAGCTTTGAAAAGTATTTTTTCTAAGCATCAAGGTGTTGCATCTGTCATTTTTGATGAAGTAGATACGGGAGTGAGTGGCCGGGTAGCACAAGCGATCGCGGAAAAAATTTATCGTGTATCTGTAAACTCACAAGTACTTTGTATTACGCACTTACCTCAAGTAGCATCGATGGCGGATTCACATTTATTTATCCGTAAACAAGTTGCAAATGATCGGACGATTACATCAGTTGCTGTATTAAGTACAGAGGATAAGGTAACGGAGATCGCTCGAATGATTTCTGGCGTGGAAATTACCGATTTAACGACGGAACATGCTAAAGAGTTACTTATGCAAGCACATCGTTTTAAACAGACAGCAGAGGCTATCCAATAATGGATAGCCTTTTTGCTCAAATGATGATTTCTTAATTCTTCCGGTTATAAACAGAGCGTTGCAAGGAGAAATTAAAAGATGAAGTCGTTAGGCTGAATGTGGGTAGGAGCGAGGAGAGTGAACAAATTGAAATTAGAGCAATTTCGAAAAATAATAGGTCTTTGTCTCCTTGTTTCATTAGTTTTTATCGGATGTTTTAAACCGCTTCGTACGTTTATTTCATCCCCAAAGCAACTTGTTATTTTTGAGGGACAACAATCAGAAATAACATCATTTCCAGTTTTCCAGGCTTCATCGACAAATCATAGTGTTTTTACAGTGAGTTCAAATAAAGAACAGAAATCCGGACTTGTAGTAAATTCGCATCAAACTGGTGAAGCGGATATGGTTTTTCAACTTGCTGGTTTTCCAGTAAAAAAAGTAAATGTTAAAGTATTGAAAGATTTTAAAGTGATTCCAGGCGGCCAATCAATTGGAGTAAAATTGAATACAAAAGGTGTACTTGTTGTTGGGCATCATTTAATTCAAACAGAGAGAGGTAAAGTATCACCTGGAGAAGTGGCTGGTGTACAAGTTGGGGATATGATTACTGAAATTAATGGAAAAACAATTGAAAAAATGAGTGATGTGGCACCTTTTATCCATGACAGCGGACAAACAGGTGAACCGATTAATCTTGTTTTATTACGAGATGGTAAGTATATTCGTACAAAACTAACACCAGAAAAAGGTAATGGTGAGTCGTCTTACCGAATTGGTTTATATATTCGTGATTCAGCTGCTGGTATTGGAACAATGACGTTTGTTCATCCGGATTCCATGAAATATGGAGCACTTGGGCATGTTATTTCTGATAATGATACGAAAAAACCAATTCAAGTAGAAGACGGACAGATTGTTCGTTCGACAGTTACTTCTATCGAACGCGGTAGTCATGGAAATCCAGGAGAAAAATTAGCAAGGTTTTCACCGGATCGTGAAGTAATTGGTAATATTACAACAAATAGTCCGTTTGGTATTTTTGGTAAATTAAATACAGGCATAAAAAATGGCATAATGGATGAGGCGATGCCGATTGCTTTATCTCATCAAGTGAAAGAAGGACCGGCAAAAATATTAACAGTTATCGATCAAGACAAAGTAGAGGCATTTGATATCGAAATCGTAAGCACGGTACCACAAAAGTTCCCAGCGACAAAAGGAATGGTTGTAAAAGTTACAGATAAACGTTTGTTGGCCAAAACAGGTGGTATTGTTCAAGGGATGAGTGGTAGCCCAATTGTTCAAAATGGAAAAATGATTGGTGCTGTTACACATGTATTTGTGAATGATCCGACTTCGGGGTATGGTGTTCATATTGAATGGATGTTACATGAAGCAGGAATTAATATTTATGAGCAAGAGAAAAAAGCAAGCTGACTAACATCAGCTTGCTTTTTTTTTTTTTTTTTTTGAGAAATTCGTTGAAATTTTGTAAAAGCTCCGCAAGAGCTGCTTTTTGTTGTAAAATAAAACAAAAGAGTGAACGTTTCGTTGTAAACCTATGATGGAATGTGTAAAGAAAGAAAATAAATGAACGATAAACATATTTTTTTGTGATTTTATCGGAAATTAAGAAACTTTAAAAGGGAAATTTCACACAATTGTCGAACAATTCATGTAGCCTAGAAGCTTACACATGTCGGGAGAATCGATTCGGTAAGGGAGGAAAAGCTGTGGAGAAAATTAAAGTGTGTCTTGTGGATGATAATAAGGAACTAGTATCAATGTTAGAAAGTTATGTTGCTGCCCAAGATGATATGGAAGTAATTGGGATTGCTTATAATGGTCAAGAGTGTTTAAATTTACTGAAAGAGAAACAACCAGATGTACTCGTTTTGGATATTATTATGCCGCATTTAGATGGTTTAGCGGTATTAGAGAAAATGCGGCATATTGAACGACTAAGGCAGCCGAATGTTATTATGTTAACAGCATTTGGACAAGAGGATGTAACGAAAAAAGCAGTTGATTTAGGTGCCTCTTATTTTATCTTAAAGCCATTTGATATGGAAAATTTAACGAGCCATATTCGTCAAGTAAGCGGTAAAACGAATACTACAATTAAACGTCCACTACCATCTTTCCGATCTGCAACAACAGTAGATGGAAAACCGAAGAATCTAGATGCGAGTATTACCAGCATCATTCATGAAATTGGTGTACCAGCTCATATTAAAGGATACATGTATTTGCGAGAGGCGATCTCTATGGTATATAACGATATCGAGCTTCTTGGCTCTATTACGAAAGTTTTATACCCGGATATTGCAAAAAAATATAATACGACAGCAAGCCGTGTAGAACGCGCAATCCGCCATGCAATTGAAGTGGCGTGGAGCCGTGGGAATATTGATTCAATCTCGTCCTTATTTGGTTATACTGTATCGATGTCAAAAGCAAAACCTACGAATTCAGAATTTATCGCGATGGTAGCAGATAAGTTAAGGCTTGAACATAAGGCTTCGTAAGTGTTGTTGTATCAAGATGTTAAGCGTATTTCATAACAAAATTTAATAGCCAATAAATTACGTATGTAGGCAATAAAGTACATAAGTAATTGGCGGTTAATTTAAAAACCTTTTATTTATTGGATTAGAAGTTTATTCCGATAGATAGGAGGTTTTTATTATGTTACGCTGGAAATAAGAGGTATCTTTTTAGAAAATAGAAAAAGGAGTATAAGGACTGATATGAAATTTGTGGTGATTAATGAAAATACAGAAGAGGGATTTCAAGATTTAACGTTTAATATTACACATTATTGGAGAGAGAAAGGGTATCATGTTGTTAAAGCTTTTGGTCAATTTGAAGGGGAAATTGTTGGATTCATGATTGCTTTTAAAAATAATATGATAAGGGGTATAAGTACTGAAGGGGAAATAAATGATAACGCTTTTCATCAAAACGGTATTGTATTTTATTCTTTGGGGAGTGATTCCGATTATTTAGTAAACGTTATATCACATTTATACTTATCGAAAGATAGTAATTCTAAAATGAATAATGTAGTACCTTTTACGTGTTTTACATTAGCGGGTGATCCATCAAATTTTGAAAATGAAATTCTAAAATTTAAATTGTTTTTTGATGAAGATGAAGAATTAAATCGTTATTGCGAACTATATGTGAATATTGATTTGAGGCGTAAGGTTCTAGAATTGAAGGAAAAGGACGAGGAGTATAGAGAAAATATCGTAATGGCTTTAACATTGCCAATCTAAATGGGTTCACTATCGAGGTTATAAAGTAAGAGGTGTTTTTCTTTCGCATTAAAAAATGTTTGTTAATGATGGGCAACTGTGCACTCACATTATTTTCGTTTAAACTATAAGGTTTTATGTGAAATTGCTCAGTGATAAGATGAATTAAAAAGGGAATAAATTGAGGGTAATAAAAAGCCCTGCAAAACAGGACTATATTATTCTTTATCTTTATTTTGTTTTTCTAATTCAACTAACTTTTGAATTAAAATATGCTGTGGCATATGCATAATTTGTTCAAGTGGAACACCTAGAGCTTTTGATAGGCGAATTGCAGTGTCTGGAGAAATTTGTAATGGTCTCATAGAAGTACCTCCTTTTTCGTATAGTATAGCATAAGATTGGGGGAGAGAGGATGACTCTTGTATTTGCTCACAGAGGTGCAGCTGGGACGTATCCAGAAAATACAATGATTTCGTTTGAAGCTGCGGAATCATTTCGAGCAGATGGTATTGAATTGGATGTACAGTTTACAAAAGACAAAAAAATCGTTGTTATTCATGATGAAACGGTCAATCGTACAACGAACGGTAAGGGTGCTGTTCGAAATTATTTATATGAAGATTTACGGAAGTTAGATGCCAGTTACAAGTTTTCTGAAAAAGTAGGGTTCTGCAAAATTCCTTTACTGGAGGAAGTGCTAGAATGGCTACAATCTAATTCATTGTTGCTTAACATTGAATTAAAAAATAATAAAATTCCATATCATGGTTTAGAAGAAGAGGTTATAACACTTGTAAGAAAATTTGCCTTAGAAGATCGAATCATTTTCTCCTCTTTTAATCATTACAGTATGAAGATGTGTCATATGATGGCCCCGGATATTCAAACGGCTATTTTATATCGAGAAGGTTTACATAGTCCGTGGGCGTATGCGCAAAAAATGGGTGCTACTGCTATTCATCCGAATTATCGTTACCTTCCTGATGCGATTGCTGAATTAACAATGGAATGTGGAGTTGATGTTCGTCCGTATACGATAAATGATGAGACGGTCATGCGTAAATATTTTGATATGAATATATCAGCAATTATTACTGATTATCCAGAAACTGCTAGAGTACTATTGCAAGTGGAAAAATGAGACCCTTAATGAAAGAAGGTCTCATTTTTTATGTTTACTTATCTTCGAAAACGGGCTTGAACTTTATTTCGCTTACGATCGCGGTATAATACGAAGCCGCCAAAGATATAAAAACCGATTGCAAAGCAGAATACACCTATTAAAAATTGCAACCACAATACAGGAATGGGAGATAAAAGGATGCCGAATACAGTATCTCTCATTAGTTTTATCCCTAGCACTGCTAATGAAATAGGAATAAGTGCTAAGAGAAGAGCAAAGTAACGCTGCATAGGTAATGCTCCTTTTCAGATAATTTTGTATATATTAAATGATGTTATATAAAAAGGGGGTTTGTCAAGAGGGGGCTGAACGAGTAAGATAAGGGTGTGCAAAATTTTGCAGAGATACTTCGAGGGGAAGTGTAATGTGTGAAACAAAAAGTGTTAATTATTGGAGCGGGCGAAGGTGGAAGTACGATTCTGAGCTTGCTACAGAGTTCAAATATATTTGAGATTATAGGGATGATTGATATAAACCCAAAGGCGAAAGGATTGCAACTTGCAAAAGAACGACATATTGCAATTGGAACGAATATAGAGCCCTTTTTGGCAACTGATATTGATGTGATGTTTGATATGACAGGGGATTATCAATTACATAAAGTTCTTTTAGAAAGCAAACGAGAAAACACCCTTTTGATACCAGGAGATATTGCGAAGATTGTTACGAGGTTAGCACATGAGAAGGAAGAGCTAATTGAAAAATTAAAAGAACAAACGCAGCAAGGGAATTTAATTTTAAATTCTACTCATGATGGAATGATCGTGATTGATTCAGAAGGGTATGTAAAATTATTTAATAAAAGTGCAGAACGTATAACAGGTTATAAGTCCGGAGAAGCGATAGGGAAATACATTTTCGAAGTAATCCCGACTAGTAAATTACTTCGCATTATACGAACGAAACAAATAGAAGTGAATCATGAACTGACATTAGGGAATGGAAAGAAGATTATTACAACGCGCATTCCTATTTTGAAAGAAGACGGAGAGGTTCAAGGGGCATTTGCAATTTTTAAAGATATTACAGAAGTTGTAGACTTGGCGGAAGAGGTTACAGATTTAAAAGAAATTCAAACATTATTAGAAGCGATCATTCATTCGTCTGAGGAAGCGATTTCTGTTGTAGATGAGAAGGGGAGAGGTCTTGTAATTAATCCTGCTTATACAAAATTAACCGGTCTAAACGAGGATGACATTATTGGGAAACCGGCGACGACTGATATTGTAGAAGGCGAGAGTATGCATATGAAAGTACTTCGGACGCGTAGAGCTGTTCGGGGGATACATATGAAGATTGGACAGAAAAAACGAGATGTAGTTGTAAATGTGGCACCGGTTATTGTTGATGGTATATTGAAGGGCAGCGTTGGTGTTATTCGTGATGTGTCAGAAATTCAAAAGTTAACGCATGAATTAAATCGGGCAAGACAAATTATTCGAACGCTCGAAGCAAAATATTCTTTTGAGGATATTGTGGGGACGTCTGATGAAACGATGGCCGCAATTGAACAAGCAAAACTTGGAGCGAATACACCGGCAACTGTATTGCTCCGAGGAGAGTCAGGAACTGGAAAAGAGTTATTTGCGCATGCTATTCATAATGGGAGTAATCGAAAGTACAATAAATTTGTGCGTGTGAACTGTGCTGCTATTTCAGAAACGCTATTAGAAAGTGAACTGTTTGGTTATGAAGAAGGAGCATTTTCTGGTGCGAGAAGAGGTGGTAAACGTGGCTTCTTTGAAGAAGCGAACAATGGGAGTATTTTTTTAGATGAGATTGGAGAAGTTTCTGCAAGTACACAAGCGAAATTACTGCGTGTTTTACAGGAGAAAGAGATTGTGAAGGTGGGAGGGACAAAGCCGATTCCTATTAATGTTCGGGTTATTGCAGCCACACATGTAAATTTAGAAAAAGCAATTTTGGAAGGTGAGTTTCGAGAAGACTTATATTATCGCTTAAATAAAATTCCGATCCAAATTCCTTCTCTTCGTCAGCGGAAGGAAGATATTCCTGTTATATCAGAACGATTGATTCAAAAAATTAACCAAGATTATGGCCGTAATGTAGAAGGGTTAACAGAAGCGGCTATTGAATATTTGCAATCGTATGATTGGCCTGGGAATGTGAGAGAGCTAGAAAATATTTTGGGACGGGCCATTATTTTTATGAACTATAATGAAATGTATATTGAGGTGCATCATTTACCTTCTTTGCATAAGGGAGATCAAGTGGAGGTAAAGGGGACTAGTTTGCTACCTAAATTAGAAGAAAGGTCTCTTGAAAACTTGGTAACAGAATTTGAAGGGAATATTATACATGAATATTTAGAGGAATTTGAAGGGAATAAAACAAAGACGGCAAAAGCGTTAGGAATTTCAGTTCGAAATTTATATTATAAGTTAGAAAAGTATGACCGTGCAAAAAATAGCATGCAATAAATTGCGTACCATGCAATTTATTGCATGGTATGTAAAAAACGACATTTTAAGACAGAATATTATGTGATTTTTCAAAGTACTGATTTTACTGCATTTTGTATACGTTTTCATAATTGGTATGACCACTTTAAAAAGTTGGCACGGTATTTGCTTATTAAATAGACGAGGGACGACGGAAAGGGTTGATTACAAAATATGAAGTTGCAAAACCTAATTGATCAAGCAGCCGGAAAGCCAAGAAAAACTGTGGCTGTCGCAGTAGCTGAAGATCATGAAGTAATTGAGGCAGTAGTTAAAGCAATACAATTACAGTTAGCTCAATTTCGTCTATATGGAAATCAAGAAATAATTATGTGTATGTTACAAGAGCATGGATTACAAGCTTCAGACCATGTTCAAGTGATTGCAGCATCATCAAATATCGAGGCTGCGGAACTTTCTGTTAAGGCAGTAAGAAATGGTGAAGCCGATGTGCTTATGAAGGGGAACATCCCAACAGCAAGTATTTTAAAAGCAGTATTAAATAAAGAGTGGGGACTTCGCAAAGGTAGCGTATTATCGCATGTAGCGGCATTTGAAGTTCCAAATTATGATCGCTTTATTTTCGTCACAGATGCAGCAATGAATATTGCACCTGATGTACAGCAAAAAGCTGCTATTATACAAAATACTGTTGAAGTTGCCCGGGCAATAGGAATTGAATTACCGAAAGTGGCTCCAGTTGCAGCGGTGGAAGTTATTAATCCAGCAATGCAGGCAACAATTGATGCAGCAATGTTGACACAAATGAATCGTCGTGGACAAATTAAAAATTGTGTCGTTGATGGACCACTTGCTTTAGATAATGCTGTATCACAAATTGCAGCAGAACACAAAGGCATTGTAAGTGATGTAGCAGGTAAGGCAGACATTTTACTCGTCCCAACGATTGAAGCCGGAAACGTGCTATATAAATCGCTTGTTTATTTTGCAAATGCAAATGTAGGAGCGATGATTGCTGGCGCGAAAGCACCAATTGTTTTAACATCTCGTGCCGATTCGGCAGAAACAAAAGTATATTCATTAGCTTTAGCAGTTGCGACTGCTTCTAAATAAACCAAAAGGGTAAAAACAATTAGGGGGAAATGACAATGACATTAGAAATCTTCGAATACTTAGAAAAATATGATTATGAGCAAGTAGTATTTTGTCAAGATAAAGAATCTGGATTAAAAGCAATCATTGCAATTCATGATACAACACTTGGACCGGCACTTGGTGGAACAAGAATGTGGACATATGATTCTGAAGAAGCGGCGATTGAAGATGCATTGCGTCTTGCAAAAGGGATGACATATAAAAACGCAGCAGCTGGTTTAAACTTAGGTGGTGCAAAAACAGTTATCATCGGTGACCCACGTAAAGATAAAAGTGAAGCAATGTTCCGTGCGCTAGGACGTTATATCCAAGGCTTAAACGGTCGTTATATTACTGCAGAAGATGTTGGTACAACGGTTGATGATATGGATATTATTCATGAAGAGACTGACTTTGTAACAGGTATTTCACCTTCATTCGGTTCTTCTGGTAACCCATCTCCAGTAACTGCTTATGGTGTTTACCGTGGTATGAAAGCAGCAGCAAAAGAAGCATTTGGTACAGATAGCTTAGAAGGAAAAGTAATTGCTGTTCAAGGTGTTGGAAATGTAGCATATCACTTATGCAAACATTTACATGCTGAGGGAGCACAATTAATCGTTACAGACATTAATAAAGAAGCAGTACAACGTGCAGTAGAAGAATTTGGTGCAACAGCAGTTGAGCCAAACGAAATTTACGGTGTAGAATGTGACATTTACGCACCATGTGCACTAGGGGCAACAGTGAATGATGAAACAATTCCACAACTGAAAGCAAAAGTAATTGCGGGTTCTGCAAATAACCAATTAAAAGAAGATCGTCATGGCGATACGATTCATGAAATGGGAATTGTATATGCACCGGATTATGTAATTAATGCGGGCGGCGTAATTAACGTAGCGGATGAGTTATATGGATACAATAGAGAACGTGCATTAAAACGCGTAGAATCTATTTATGACACAATTGCAAAAGTAATTGAAATTTCAAAACGTGATGGTGTACCAACTTATCTTGCAGCAGATCGTCTAGCTGAAGAGCGTATTGCAAGTTTAAAAAATACACGTAGTACATTCTTACGCAACGGCCATAACATTATTAGCCGTCGCTAATCTATCATATATAAATTTTACAAAAGCTGTGGTTACCTCTTATGAGGTTTCCACTGCCTTTTGAATTTAAAGGTGGAGGTAGCAACATTGTCTTTAAATCGAATCCTTGTTATTAATCCGGGTAGTACATCAACAAAAATAGGTGTTTTTGATAATGAAAGACCTGTTCTAGAAGAAACGATTCGTCATGATGTAGATAAAATTGGGAAATATAAACGAATTATTGATCAATATGAATTCCGAAAAGAAACCATTTTAGAAGTTCTTCATTCTCATGGTATTAATATTTCAAAATTAAACGCTGTTTGTGGCCGCGGGGGATTACTTCGTCCGATTGAAGGTGGTACGTATACAGTAAATGAATCGATGTTAGAAGATTTGAAAAGTGGATATAGCGGTCATCATGCATCAAATCTTGGAGGGATTTTAGCATATGAAATCGCTTCTGGATTAAATATTCCGGCATTCATCGTTGATCCAGTTGTTGTTGATGAAATGGCACCGATTGCACGCATTAGTGGAATAGCTGGCATGGAGCGGAAAAGTATTTTTCATGCGTTAAATCAAAAAGCGGTAGCTCGTAAGGTTGCAGCAGAGCTTGATCGTAAATATGAAGACTTAAACCTATTAATTGCTCATATGGGCGGTGGGATTACAGTTGGTGCTCATAAAAATGGAAAAGTTATCGATGTAAATAATGGCTTAAACGGAGAAGGGCCATTTAGTCCAGAACGTGCTGGAACAGTACCAGTTGGACAGTTAGTTGAAATGTGTTTCTCTGGTGAGTATTACCGCGATGAAATGATGAAAAAGATTGTTGGACAAGGCGGGTTAGTGAGTCTCATTGGCACAAATGATGCAATTAAGGTTGAAAACATGGTTGAGAAAGGTGATCCTGAGGCAACACTTATTTATAAAGCAATGGCGTACCAAGTTGCAAAAGAAATTGGTGGGGCAAGTGCCGTTCTTCATGGGAAAGTCGATGCAATTGTTTTAACAGGTGGACTTGCATATAGTAAAATCCTTGTTGATGAAATTAAAGAGCGTGTTCATTGGATTGCAGATGTCATTGTACATCCTGGAGAAGATGAATTACAAGCATTAGCAGAAGGAGCGCTTCGTGTGTTACGTGAGGAAGAAGCTCCAAAAGAGTATGTTGTACGAGAAAAAGAAACGGTAGCTAGGGGTTGAGATAATGGCAAAAGAATATGATTTAGTCATCGTTGGCGGCGGTACTGGTGGATATGTTGCTGCCATTCGTGCATCACAATTAGGGCTAAAAACAGCGCTTGTTGAAAAAGATAATCTTGGCGGAACTTGCTTACACAAAGGGTGTATCCCTAGTAAAGCATTGCTACGCAGTGCTGAAGTATATGCAACTACGAAAAAGAGTGAAGAGTTTGGCGTTGTAACGAGCAATGTAGAATTAAACTTTGCAAAAGTGCAAGAGCGTAAAGAAAAAATTGTAACGCAGCTTCATAAAGGTGTTCAACATTTAATGAAGCAAGGTAAAATTGATGTGTTTGAAGGTATCGGCCGAATCCTTGGACCTTCTATCTTCTCTCCAATGCCAGGAACCATTTCGGTTGAACTTGCAAGTGGTGAAGAGAATGAAATGCTTATTCCAAAAAATGTTCTGATTGCAACAGGATCTCGTCCAAATTCATTACCAGGTTTAGAATTAGATGGAGAATATGTAATGTCATCAGATCATGCTTTAAAAATGGAAACACTTCCGAAGTCCATTATTATTGTGGGCGGCGGTGTAATCGGGATTGAATGGGCATCTATGCTTGCTGACTTCGGTGTAGAAGTTACTGTTTTAGAATATGCAAAACATGTCCTGCCGCTTGAGGATCAAGATGTTTCTAAAGAAATGCAACGTCTATTCAAGAAAAAAGGTATTAAAGTAGTGACGGGTGCAAAAGTATTACCAGAAACATTGGTAAAAGATAATGGAGTAGCAATTCAAGCAGAACACAATGGTGAAAATAAAGAATTCAAGGCAGAAAAAATGCTTGTATCTGTAGGAAGACAAGCGAATACACAAAATATCGGTTTAGAGAATACAGAAATTGTCGTAGAAAAAGGATACATTCAAACAAATGAATTTTATCAAACGAAAGAATCACATATTTATGCAATTGGTGATGTAATCGGCGGCTTACAGCTTGCACACGTTGCTTCTCATGAAGGTATTGTTGCTGTAGAACATATAGCTGGTAAAGAGGTTATGCCAATCGATTACTCTATGGTATCGAAATGTGTATACAGTAGTCCAGAAGTAGCTTCTGTTGGTTTAACGGAACAAGAAGCAAAAGAAAAAGGTTATAAATTAAAAGTAGGTAAATTCTCATTCCGTGCAATAGGAAAAGCGCTTGTATATGGCGAATCAGATGGCTTTGTCAAACTTGTAGTTGATGAAGAAACAAATGATATTCTTGGTGTTCATATGATTGGTCCACATGTAACGGATATGATTTCTGAAGCAGGTCTTGCAAGAGTGCTTGATGCAACACCTTGGGAAGTGGCACATACAATTCATCCGCATCCATCATTATCAGAAGCGATTGGTGAAGCTGCGTTAGCAGTAGATGGAAAAGCGTTACACGCATAAAAATGTGGATTTAGGAGGTTATAAAAATGGCAGAAGTAAAAGAAAAGCGCCATGAAGAACTTGGCTTAAGTGATGAGCAAGTATTAGAAATGTATCGTACGATGTTACTTGCACGTAAAATTGACGAACGTATGTGGTTATTAAACCGTGCAGGGAAAATTCCATTCGTAATTTCTTGTCAAGGACAGGAAGCTGCGCAAGTAGGTGCAGCATTTGCACTTGATCGCGAAAAAGATTATGCATTGCCATATTATCGTGATATGGGTGTAGTACTAGCATTTGGTATGACAGCAAAAGAGCTTATGTTATCTGGCTTTGCAAAAGCAGGAGACCCAAACTCTGGTGGCCGTCAAATGCCTGGTCACTTCGGTCAAAAGAAAAACCGTATTGTGACAGGATCGTCTCCAGTTACAACGCAAGTACCGCATGCAGTTGGTATTGCTTTAGCTGGAAAGATGGAGAAGAAAGATTTAGTAACGTTTGTAACATTTGGTGAAGGTTCTTCTAACCAGGGTGACTTCCACGAAGGTGCAAACTTTGCTGGTGTACACAAATTGCCTGTTATTTTCATGTGTGAGAATAACAAATATGCAATTTCTATTCCTGTTGAAAAGCAATTAGCATGTAAGAATGTATCAGATCGTGCGATTGGTTATGGTATGCCAGGATATACAGTAGACGGAAATGATCCACTTGCAGTATATAAAGCTGTAAAAGAAGCAGCTGATCGTGGCCGCAGAGGTGAAGGTCCAACTTTAATTGAAACGGTATCATATCGTTTGACAGCACACTCTAGTGATGACGATGATCGTGTATATCGTGATAAAGAAGAAGTAGAAGAGGCAAAGAAAAAAGATTCAATCTTTACATTTGCTGCTTATTTAAAGGAAGTTGGCGTGTTAACAGAGGAATCTGAAAAACAACTGTTAGATGAAATTATGCATATCGTAAACGAAGCTACAGAATATGCAGAAAATGCTCCGTATGCAGCACCTGAAGACGCATTGAAGCACGTATACGCAGAATAGGGGGGAACGTTTCATGGCTGTAATGTCTTATATTGACGCGATTACATTAGCGATGCGCGAGGAAATGGAACGCGATGAGAAAGTATTTGTATTAGGAGAAGACGTTGGTAAAAAAGGTGGCGTATTTAAAGCGACAACTGGATTGTATGATCAATTTGGTGAAGATCGTGCCCTTGATACACCGCTTGCAGAATCTGCAATTGCTGGGGTAGCAATTGGTGCGGCAATGTACGGAATGCGTCCAATTGCTGAAATGCAATTTGCTGATTTCATTATGCCGGCAGTAAACCAAATTGTTTCTGAGGCAGCGAAAATTCGTTACCGTTCTAATAACGACTGGACTTGTCCAGTTACTATACGTGCACCATTTGGTGGCGGTGTTCATGGTGCGTTATATCATTCGCAGTCTGTAGAAGCAATGTTCGCAAATCAACCAGGTTTAAAAATTGTCATTCCTTCTACACCATATGATGCAAAAGGGTTATTAAAAGCAGCAATTCGTGATGAAGATCCAGTACTATTCTTTGAACATAAACGTGCATATCGTTTAATTAAAGGCGAAGTACCAGAGGACGATTATGTATTACCAATCGGAAAGGCAGATGTAAAACGTGAAGGTGATGATATTACGGTCATCACATATGGATTATGTGTTCACTTTGCCCTTCAAGCTGCTGAAAAATTAGCGAAAGATGGCATTTCTGCTCACATTCTTGATTTACGTACTGTGTATCCATTAGATAAAGAAGCGATTATTGAAGCAGCTTCAAAAACTGGTAAAGTTCTTCTTGTAACAGAAGATAATAAAGAAGGAAGCATCATAAGTGAAGTAGCAGCAATTATTGCAGAAAATTGCTTATTCGATTTAGATGCACCAATTGCACGTCTTGCAGGTCCAGACGTTCCAGCAATGCCATATGCACCAACAATGGAAAAATTCTTTATGGTAAATCCAGATAAAGTTGAAAAAGCAATGCGTGAACTTGCGGAATTTTAATCGGGGGGACTATACATGGCTGTAGAAAATATTACAATGCCTCAGCTTGGGGAAAGTGTAACAGAAGGTACAATTAGTAAATGGCTCGTAAATGTTGGCGATCATGTAAATAAATATGATCCGCTTGCAGAAGTAATGACAGATAAAGTAAATGCAGAAGTGCCATCTTCTTTCACTGGAATTGTGAAAGAGTTAATCGCTGGTGAAGGTGATACACTGGCTGTAGGTGAAGTTGTTTGTGTAATTCAAGTAGAAGGAGCAGATGAAGTAGCTGCCACGACTGTAGAAGAGAAAACAAAAGAGGAACCAAAAGTAGAAGTAGCTTCATCTGAAAAAGCACCAAAAATGAAGCAACCAACTGATGGCAAACCACGTTTCTCACCAGCTGTATTAAAACTTGCAGGTGAACATAATATTGATTTAGATGCAGTGGAAGGTACGGGGGCAAATGGCCGTATCACACGTAAAGATATTTTAAAGCTAGTTGAATCTGGTAACATCCCGGTAGTTGGGGCAAAGAAAGAAGAGGCACCTGTCTCTGTACCAAAACTACAGGAGGCACCAAAATCAGCTACGCCAGCACCAAAAGCAGAAGCGGCAAAACCAGTATCTGTACCGACAGTACCTGGAGATATCGAAATTCCGGTAACAGGTGTGCGTAAAGCAATTGCTGCGAATATGCTGCGTAGCAAACATGAAGCACCGCACGCATGGATGATGATTGAAGTAGATGTAACAAATCTTGTATCATACCGTAATTCAATCAAAGGCGAATTCAAAAAGCGCGAAGGTTTCAATTTAACATTCTTTGCATTCTTTGTAAAAGCAGTTGCACAAGCATTGAAAGAGTACCCGCAAATTAATTCAATGTGGGCTGGCGATAAAATCGTTCAGAAGAAGGATATTAACCTTTCTATCGCAGTTGCAACAGAAGATGAGTTATTTGTACCTGTTATTAAACAAGCAGATGAGAAAACAATTAAAGGCATTGCTCGTGAAATTACAGAACTTGCAGGAAAAGTCCGTACAAAATCATTGAAAGCAGACGAAATGCAAGGCGGTACATTTACAATTAATAACACAGGATCATTTGGATCTGTTCAGTCCATGGGAATTATTAATTATCCACAAGCTGCGATTTTACAAGTAGAATCTATTGTAAAACGTCCAGTAATTATGGATAATGGCATGTTTGGTGCACGTGACATGGTTAACTTATGTCTATCACTTGATCACCGCGTACTTGATGGTTTGATTTGTGGTAAATTCTTAGGACGTGTAAAAGAAATTCTTGAAAATGTATCAGCGGATAATACATCTGTATATTAATAAAAAGCTCGCGTCTGCGAGCTTTTTGCTTTAGAAAAGATATACTTCTTCACTTTGTATTCCACAATAAAAAATGCCTTCCATTAATCTGACAATGAATAACAATGTGTTATAAATTTATGAAAATACATTGCTGATATTCAGTATATAGATATACAATAAAAAAAGAATCCTTTTTTGGCAAATCTTACTGACGAAACTGTAGTATAATGTATTGTATTGTTTGAAAAAGAAAGTTATTCTATATAAGTATTTTATAGATTAATGTGCAATCAGCCGTCAAAACATGAAGCGTATTGACTCCTGATTTTTTATTTTGCCTTAACAATGTTTCAGGAGGGTGTCATGAAGAGAAGTACCGAGTTTCTAAAAAGTTTAGATGTAAAATTAATTTTAATTTTGTGTGTCTTATGCATTACAAGTATAGCTGCCATATATAGCAGTCAACAAACAGGGCAATATGGAGCTGCGAACTTTGCAATGAAACAAGGGATTAACTATATAATAGGTATTGTGTTATTACTACTTGTTGCAAGTATTGATTTAGATCAGTTGCAAAAATTAGCGTGGCCATTGTATATTGTTGGATTTGCTTCTATTATCATACTTAAGATTTCACCATTTAAAGGTTTAACACCTGAAATATTAGGTGCAAAAAGATGGTTTCGTGTCCCTGTCCTTGGGGCAATTCAGCCATCAGAGTTTTTCAAAATTGCGTTGCTTATTTTAGTTGCCAGTTTAGCGGTGAAGCATAATGCGAAATATATGGTACGAACTTTTCAAACGGATTTAATATTAGTAGGTAAAATTATTTTAGTATCGATTCCACCTGCTTTAATTGTATATAGTCAGCCTGATACAGGGATGGTTTTCCTATATGCTGCAGGGATCGCATGTATTTTGTTTATGTCAGGTATTCAAAAGAAGTTAATTGCAATATGTACAGTTATTCCACTGACCATATTGTCCACATTAGTATTTATATTTTTGAAATACCCAGATATTTTTTTCAACAAATTGGTTGCTTTACTAAAGCCACATCAACAGTCACGAATTTTGGGATGGCTAGATCCATTTGAGCACGCAGATCAAGGTTATCAAACACAACAATCAATTTTAGCGGTGGGTAGTGGAGGAATGGATGGAAAAGGATTTGGATATGGAAGTGTCTACATTCCCGAAAAGCATACCGATTTCATTTTTGCTACAATTGCTGAAGAAGGTGGATTTTTAATTGCAGCTTTTATTGTATTTATGTTCCTTCTTCTTTTATATCGAACAATTATAATTGGGTATTCAGCAGATAATTTGTTCGGTACATTATTATGTGCAGGAATAATTGGTGTTTTAACACTACAAATCTTCCAAAATGTTGGTATGATCGTTGGATTAATGCCGGTAAAAGGAATTGCGCTTCCGTTTTTATCATATGGAGGAAGTTCCTTATTCTCGAATATGATGATGATGGGGCTCGTTTTATCGGTGCGGAAAACTTATAAAAAGTATATGTTTTCAGTTAGTTAATTTTTATGTAAAAAGGCTGATTCGTTTTCATGCGAATCGGTCTTTTTTGTATAGATGCTCTTAATCATCACAAACTAAAGGGAGTGTGAAAGTTTGTGATGATTAAGGAGTGCAAATTCATGCATATGCATATTTTGAATGGGGCACATCATCTTTCTTATATAGAATGGATGATTCGAGCTATCATAGCGTATATTTTTTTAATTTTTGTTGCTAAAGCAATGGGACAACGCTCCATTGCACAGCTTCGTTTTTTGGATGTCGTATTAGTGCTATTGTTGGAAGGGAATCTCTCTAACGCACTATCCGATGAAAGAGTCGGTTTACTCGGATCGATGATTACAACATGTATGCTCATTGTTCTTTATATTGTCAGTTCGATTTTAGCGTTGAAATGGGATCGATGGAGACGCTTTTTAGAACCATCGCCCATTATACTTATACATAATGGGTCAATTGATTTTAATAATTTGAAAAAAGCAAGAATTACAGTAGAGTATTTATTCTCTGAATTACGCTTACAAAGTGCTAGTGATATTAAAACGATAAGATTAGCATTATGGGAAGCAAGTGGTGTTGTTTCGGTATTTCAGTATCCAGAATATGAAACGGTATCTCGGCAGGATATGAAAGTAGCTGGTAAAAAATCACCTATTTCATTTATTCTTGTAAAAGACGGGAAAATTCAAAAGGATGTGCTCACTTTATTGGGGAAAACGGAAAGATGGGCAAAGGAGGAATTATCAAAAAAAGTATCAATTGAATTGATTCAATTAGCAACTATAGATGAAAATGAACAAATCAATATTTTGTCTAGCGTTTAAGATTAAAATGCAAGGAAAGAAAAAAAGTTAGGTGGGGGAATGTGCTGCTCGTAAAAGCCTAATTGATGAAAATGAATTATTACTGGGGAGGGAGAAAAACTCCACTGATTAAAGTTTTACTTTATAAAAAAGTAAAAAATATGGCATTTTACCATTTCTTGCATATGATACAATAGTGTGGACAACGAAATAAAAAAAGAAGGGTTTGTTTTGATGGGATATGTAGAAGAATTACGGAAAGTAGTTGGTCATCGCCCTTTAATTTTAGTTGGTGCTGTTGTTCTCGTATTGAATGAAGATGGACATGTTTTGCTACAACAACGAACAGAACCGTATGGAAAATGGGGATTACTTGGCGGTTTGATGGAACTTGGAGAATCACCAGAAGAAACAGCTTGCCGTGAAGTATATGAAGAAGCAGGGATTCATGTAAAAAATTTAAAGCTCATTAATGTGTTCTCTGGAGCGAATTACTTTATAAAATTAGCGAATGGTGATGAATTTCAATCCGTAACGACGGCTTATTATACAAATGAATATGAAGGGTTGCTATCTGTCAATAAAGAGGAAGCAGTTCAACTTAAATTCTTTCCAATTACAGGATTACCAGATTATATTGTAGGTTCGCATAAAAAAATGATTGAAGTATATGAAAATATAGGAAAAAGAGTTAAATGAAGTAAAAATGATGTATAATGGATATAGAAATGCAAAAACACAGTTCTGGTTGGTAGTCCAGGCGCATACTAGTATGTCAGTAACCTTCCCCTCCGGGATGTCCAGTATTTCTAATTTTTTCTAAGGAGGGGCTGTCGAATGGATTTGACAGTATATCATGATGGTCAATTTTTTGTAGGAATGATTGAGAACACACATAAAGGAACTTTGTATGCAGCGAGGTATATTTTTGGTGCTGAGCCATCAGATGAAGAGATACTTTTGTTTGTAAATGGTATGATGCTAAAGTATTTTAATCACTTTGCCAGATGTGGTGTTAAAGTGAAAGAGAAACAGCGTCCAAAAAATATAAAGCGTATCATAAGAGAAGCTGCGAAAGAAATGCATACAAAGCGCTTTACGAAAGCACAAGAAGCAATTAGTTTATCTTATGAATTGCATAAGCAGGAAAAAAGAGTGCAATCTAAGGAACAGCGTGAAGCAGAAAAGCAGAAAAAACGTCTTATCAAAGTGCAAAAAGCAAAACAAAAGCATCGTGGACATTAAGAGAAACGTCTTAGGACACTTGTTCTAAGACGTTTTATTTATACACAAAAGTAAGTTTACTTGTACTTCTGAAACAGTAACTGGTAAGATACAAATAGATAGATCTAGAGGAGGGAAAACATTGATTAACTTTAACTTTTTTATGAATGATGTTGTCCGTCAAGCGCGTGAGGAAATTGTTTCCGCTGGATATACAGAATTAACAACAACAGAAGCGGTCGATGAAGCGTTCAAAAAAGAGGGCACAACGCTTGTAATGATAAACTCAGTATGTGGTTGTGCAGGTGGTATTGCTCGCCCTGCTGCTGCACATTCCGTACACTATGATAAACGTCCAAATCAACTTGTAACAGTATTTGCAGGTCAGGACAAAGAGGCAACAGCACGTGCACGTGAATATTTTGAAGGATATCCACCATCTTCTCCGTCTTTCGCATTATTAAAAGATGGAAAGATTGTAACGATGGTTGAACGCCATGAAATTGAAGGTCACGATCCAATGCAAGTTATTGCAAAATTACAATCGTATTTTGAAGAGAATTGTGAAGAGATTTAATAGAATGAAAAAACGGTACAGACACTTATGTGTTTGTACCGTTTTTTTTGTATCTTGCTAATTAGAGTGAAACGAGGAAGATGGGGAGTAGAAAAATTTCCTTTTTGCTAGAAGTTTCACATATTGAAAGGATATGTAGAAAAATCTCACTTTAATGGTTAATAGAATTTGAATTTCTTTATTCTTAGTTGCATATCATGAAAGAGAATATACATAAAAAACATGTATTATGCAAAAAAATATACATAAAAAACATATTGGATATTGATTATAATTAAAAACATTATTTATTTTTATTTTAATTATTGCATAAAAATAAAAACGTTGATACAATACAAACATCGAATAAAAATTCTATAAAACTTTTAAATATACATTATTAGGGGGAAGAAACATGAAGAAGTTATTATCAATTTCATTTGCACTTATTTTAATCGTAAGTATGTTTAGTGCTTGTAGTAAGGGAGAAACAAAAGAAGCGAATAAAAATAAGAAAGTACTTATTATGGGAACTTCAGCAGACTATAAACCTTATGAATATGTAGAAGCTTCCAAGAGTGATGAAATTATCGGTTTTGATGTAGATATTGCAAAATATATTGGAAAAGAACTTGGTTATGAAGTGAAAATAAAGGATATGGATTTTGGGGGATTGCTAGCATCTCTTAGCTCAGGAAAAGTTGATTTTGTTATGGCAGGTATGACACCAAATCCAGATCGTAAGAAGAATGCCGATTTTACAGATATATATTTTGTTGCTAAAAACATGATCGTTTCGAAAAAGGATTCTGGTATTAAATCATTACAAGATTTAAAAGATAAAAAAGTAGGAGTACAAACAGGTTCTATTCAAGAAGAAAAAGCAAACGACTTCAAAAAACAAGTGACCTTCCAGGCGGAAGGTCGTGACCGTATACCAGAAATTGTACAAGAAATTCAGGCTGGACGCTTTGACGCTGCCATTATAGAAGATACAGTTGCTAAAAATTATTTAGACAAAATAAAAGATTTACAAGGAATTGAAATCAAGGAAGCTCCAGAAGAAGTAGGAGCAGCAATTGCCCTTCCGAAAAATAGTGATAAAACAGCAGAATTTAATAAAGTAATTAAGAAAATGCAAGAGAATGGTGAAATGGATAAATTAGTGAAGAAATGGTTTGGCAGCGGAAAGTAAGCTGCCTTTCTATTTTCTGTGAGAGGAATGACAAAAGATGAACTTAGATTTTTCGGCAATTACTCCGTCGATACCATATATATTAAAGGGTCTAGAAGTTACACTGAAAATTGTAGCAGTATCTGCTATAGCTGGTTTTATGCTCGGAACGCTATTAGCACTTTGCAAAATTGCTAGAATAAGAGTATTAAATATCGCCGCTGATTTATATACATCGATATTTCGTGGTACACCGCTCGTTTTGCAATTAATGATTATTTATTTCGGTGTCCCGCAAATGATTGGATATGATATACCTGCATTTTTAGCAGCAGTACTTGCATTTAGTTTAAATTCTGGTGCATATATGTCAGAGATAATTCGTGCAGGTATTCAAGCAGTTGATAAAGGACAGACAGAAGCTGCGATGGCATTAGGTGTTCCGTATGGAAAAATGATGAGAAATATTATTTTGCCACAAGCATTAAAAAATATATTACCAGCGCTTGTGAATGAGTTTGCAACACTTACAAAAGAGTCAGCAGTAGTAACGGTAATTGGTGCTACAGATTTAATGCGCCGTGCTTATATTGTAGGTGGTGAAACGTTTAAATACCTTGAACCGCTATTATTTGTCGGACTTGTTTACTATATTTTAGTAATTATTCTTACGTTTGTTGGGAAAGCAATTGAAGGGAGAATGAAGAAAAGTGATTAAAGTTGAAAACCTTCATAAATCATTTGGACAAAATGAAGTATTAAAAGGCATTACAACAACAATTGAAAAAGGCGAAGTTGTTGCCATTGTTGGACCGTCTGGATCGGGGAAATCAACATTTTTACGTTGTATGAACATACTAGAAACACCTACAAGTGGTAACATTTGGATTGGTAATGCCGAAGTGACTAACCCAAAAACGAATATTATGCATGTTCGCGAAAATGTTGGTATGGTGTTTCAACATTTTCACTTATTCCCTCATATGACTGTATTAGAAAATATTACGTATGCACCAGTAAATGTAAAAGGAGTGACAAAACAGGAAGCGGAGAAAAAGGCAAAGGAGCTTCTTGAAAAAGTAGGGTTGCTCGATAAAAAGGACGCGTATCCAAATCGTCTTTCAGGCGGACAAAAGCAGCGTGTTGCAATTGCCAGAGCTTTGGCAATGGAGCCAGAAGTTATGCTATTTGATGAACCAACATCTGCACTTGATCCTGAAATGGTAAAGGAAGTATTAGAAGTAATGAAATCTTTAGTGACTACTGGAATGACGATGGCAATTGTGACACATGAGATGGGTTTTGCGAAAGAAGTAGCTGATCGTGTGCTCTTTTTAGATGGTGGTAAACTTGTTGAAGATACACACCCAGAACAGTTTTTTACAGAGCCAAAGAGCAAGCGGGCGCAAGAATTTTTACAAAAAATATTGTAACATGTAAAAGTTACGTGAATAATAAGGAGAAAAGGATGACAGTTTGTCATCCTTTTTTTATACTTACTGTAACTACCTGTATACATATATATAAATACAGATTGAAAAAATAATATAAAACCTTTTCTTTTAGGGAGAAGAGAGCGTCAGCCCTTGCATAGAATCGGTCATTGCTTTTTTATCCCCATGCCACGTGAAAACAAAGGGAGAAAATGAGTGGAGAGACCTTTTTATTTTCATAGCCGTGACTTATATGCTGGGAAATTAGAATGAATGTATAGGAGCAATGATATGTTTAGAATTGGATATCGTACAGTGAAAACAGCAGTTGGAACAGGTGTAGCAGTTTTTATTGCCCAGCTATTCGGGTTGGAATTTTATAGTTCTGCGGGGATTTTGGTTATTTTGTGTGTACAAAATACGAAGTGGAAATCACTTCAAGTCTCTTTACATCGATTTTTGGCCTGTTTGTTATCAATGGCATTCTCATTTTGTATTTTTGAAACAATCGGTTATACGCCGCTTGCAATTAGTTTGTTACTTCTTACTTTTATTCCGACAGCTGTTATGTTTAAGATTCAAGAAGGAATTGTTACAAGTTCAGTTATTGTTATGCATTTATATTCATTAAAACATATCACATGGGCAGCGATTGGAAATGAAGTAGCTGTTTTAACAATTGGGATTAGTGTGGCTTTGTTAGTAAATATGTATATGCCAAGTGCAGAAAAAAAATTAAAAGGCTATCAAGAAAAAGTAGAATGGAATTTTAAAACGATTTTATTTGAGATGGCTGTATATTTACGAAATCGGGATAGCGCATGGTCTGGAAAAGAATTAATTGAAACAGAGAACATTTTGAAGCAAGCAAAAGAGCTGTCTTTCAAAAAGCTTGAAAATCAATTTATGCGAGAAGATGATTATTATTATCGATATTTTGATATGCGTATGCAGCAATTTGAAATTTTGGAGCGGATTATGCCACTTGCAGCCTCATTATCGTGGTCATATGAACAATCAGATATGATTGCGGAAATGATTGAAAACGTTGGGAACTCAATTCGTCCTGAAAGTACGGGGCTTATTTCACTTAGACAATTACAAGAAATGCGAGAGATTTTTAGGGAAATGCCACTTCCTGAGACCCGTGAAGAATTTGAAATGCGTGCGAAGCTTGTTCAACTTGTTTATGAAATGGAGCAATATTTACTCATTAAAAGTAGGTTTAAAGGGAAGGATAATGTGAAAGAACTTATATAGAGGGAAGGAATGAATCATGCCGTATTTTCTATCCTTGCTACTATGTTTTTCTCTTTCACCAATTTGGCCTCTTGGAGATAATCCGCGTGCTGGAGATCCATTTATTATTGTAAATAAGCAGACGAATAAGCTTGCTTATATTGATGATGGTAAAATTCAAAAAGTTTTTCCTGTAGCGACTGGAAAAACAAACGAGTTAACACCAGAGGGGACTTTTGATATTGTAATGAAGGCAAAAAATCCTTATTATATTGCGAAGGATATCCCTGGTGGTTCACCCAAAAATCCACTTGGGTCTAGGTGGATGGGGTTTAATGCACGAGGTACTGATGGGAGTAAATATGGTATTCACGGTACAAATCAGCCAAGTTCAATCGGGAAATATATTTCACAAGGGTGTATAAGGATGAAAAAACAAGATGTGGAATATTTATTTGATCGTATTCCGATTGGAACAAAGGTGTGGATTGTAAAAACGAATAAGCCGTTTCAGAAGCTCGCAAAAGAAAAAGGGGCTATTGCTTATGAAAAGGTCAACCATACAAGTTGGCTTTTTCTTTCTGACTAGGTTGTCTTGACATGTGTACATAACCATGAGTTAATGAGAATATACAAAGATAATAGGAAAAGGAGTTGCTTGTATGTATTTGAATCCAAAGCTTTCCTATATGCAATTTTTTATTGGCTTTCTATTCGTTGTTACTTTCATATTGGCAACTTTTAATGTATGTTCTTTTCTTGTATCTATTGTTTTTATGGTGTTCCTTAATTTGACATTTGTAATTGGAGCGTTTCAGCAGAAACATTATACGAGTTTTGTTATGGCACTTGTGATGGCCTTTTCATTCAGTATTGTCGCGATTGTGCTAATCATGAAATAAATATTATTCATTAAAATCATTGTGATTGAACAGGCTGCTTATTTTCTATCTAGAAGAATAAGCAGCCTGTTTGTGTAAAAAAAGGACGAAATCTATCGCCCTCTTTACCAAAACATACTAGCTCCAGTGAGTAATGTTGTTACAAGCATTGAAATTAGCATAACGTATATCATAATTTTTTGTGCTTTTTTATTCATACTGGTCCTCCTTGCAATCATTACAATTTTATTGTATCGAGAAATGAAAACATGGACAAGAGTATAAAGAAGACAAAATTCGAGAAGTGTATCTAAAATATAACAGGAAAATATAGAATACATAGAGAATATAGAAGGATGGGACACAAGGTTTTTCGGTGCCTTTAAAAAGTTTTACTAGATGAAGAATGGAGATACGATGATGAAAATATATGAAACAGAACGTTTACAATTAAGAGAAATCGATGAGTCGTATGCAGAGCAAGTTCTTCAATATTACGACAAAAATCGTGAGTTTTTAAAGGCGTGGGAAGAATATCGACCAGATGATTTTTTTACACTAGACTATCAAAAAAAACGATTGCAAAAAGATAAAAAAGAGTTTAATGAAGGAAAAACGATTCGATTATGGATTTTTAAGAATGGAGATAATACGAATATTATAGGATGTATTTCTTTCAATTTAATTGTGAGAGGGATTTATCAATCTTGCGTTCTAGGCTATAAGTTAGATAAAGATGAATTGAATAAAGGATATACAACAGAAGCGCTTAGAAAAGCAATTGATGTTGCTTTTCAAGAATTTCACTTACACCGTATTGAAGCCCCGATTATGCCGCGTAATTTAGCATCTATTCAAGTTGTAACGAAGATTGGTTTTCAATATGAAGGAGTGTCGCGGAAAATGTTAATGGTGAATGGGGTGTGGGAAGATCATATGCGCTGGGTATTGTTAAATGAGTAGAATAGATGGTTATCTAGATGTGTGAACCATCTATTTTTTTCGTGTCTTTCGAAACTTTTGCGAAATTCTGTTATAATTAACCTTGTTACATACATAATGCAATGCAGGAGGCGCATTCTCATGATTAATCAAGAACGTTTAGTAAATGAATTTATGGAACTTGTTCAAGTAGATTCTGAAACAAAATATGAAGCAGAAATTTGTAAAGTGTTAACAAAAAAATTTACTGCTTTAGGTGTTGAAGTATTTGAAGATGACACAATGGGTGTGACTGGACATGGAGCTGGAAATTTAATTTGTACTTTACCAGCGACGAAAGAAGGAGTAGATACAATTTACTTCACTTCTCATATGGATACAGTAGTTCCTGGTAAAGGAATTAAGCCTTCTATTAAAGATGGTTATATCGTATCAGATGGTACTACAATTTTAGGATCAGATGATAAAGCGGGATTAGCTTCTATGTTCGAGGCAATTCGTGTTTTAAAAGAAAAAAATATTTCCCATGGGAAAATTGAATTTATTATTACAGTTGGTGAAGAATCTGGTCTTGTTGGTGCGAAAGCATTGGACCGTGACCGTATTACAGCAAAATATGGTTATGCATTAGATAGCGATGGAAAAGTTGGCGAAATCGTAGTTGCAGCACCAACACAAGCAAAAGTAAATGCGATTATTCGTGGGAAAACAGCTCACGCTGGCGTAGCACCAGAAAAAGGTGTATCTGCAATTACGATTGCAGCAAAAGCAATTGCAAAAATGCCACTAGGTCGTATTGATTCGGAAACAACTGCAAATATCGGTCGCTTTGAAGGTGGCACACAAACAAATATTGTTTGTGATCATGTACAAATCTTTGCAGAGGCTCGCTCTTTAGTAGATGAAAAAATGCAAGAACAAGTTGCAAAAATGAAAGAAGCATTTGAAACAACTGCAAAAGAAATGGGCGGTCAAGCGGATGTTGAAGTAAAAGTTATGTACCCTGGATTTAAATTTGCCGATGGCGATCATGTTGTAGAAGTTGCAAAACGTGCTGCTGAAAAAATTGGTCGTACGCCTTCTCTTCACCAAAGCGGTGGCGGAAGTGATGCAAACGTAATTGCTGGACATGGTATTCCAACAGTAAACTTAGCAGTTGGTTATGAGGAAATTCATACAACAAACGAGAAAATTCCTGTTGAAGAATTAGCAAAAACAGCTGAATTAGTTGTGGCAATTATTGAGGAAGTAGCGAAATAATTGTAAGCATAAGAAAAAAGGGCGTGTAAACCACAATAGGTTTACACGCCCTTTTCATTTAGATTCAATCGCTTTTACAAGGCGATTGAATCTAAATGAAAAAATCCATGGGAGTATATACTTTGTTACTACACCTACTGCGCGAGGGAAAAGTGCAAAGGTAATATAAAAATTGAAAATTTGCAGTAGTAAATAGTTAATAGCAATAATTAATATAATAACAAGGAATGTGTAATTGAGTTTGTAATATACGCCACTTCTTGTGAAAAAATATCCATATTTAATATAAGTATATCAAAAATATGAATGGGAACGAACGTGCTTTTGTAGTTGGAGAAGCTCCACTGTTTTCATGGAATTTGATATAATAAAATTAGGAACGAATGTTCTTCAGGGGGTGGAAAACATGAGAGAAATGTATCCCAAAAACGGTCGTGTCATCTTACACGTTGATATGAATTGTTTTTTTGCATCAGTTGAAATTGCGCATGACCCATCGTTAGAAGGTAAACCACTAGCAATTGCCGGAAATGAAAAAGAGCGAAAAGGAATTATTATAACATGTAGTTATGAAGCGAGAGAATACGGAATACGAACAACAATGCCCCTTTGGGAAGCAAAACGATTATGTCCAGATTTAATTGTGAAGCATCCAAATTTTAAATTATATCGTGAGGCATCATTTGAAATGTTTCAAATTCTATCACGTTTTACTGAGAAGATACAGCCTGTTTCTATAGATGAAGGATACTTAGATATAACAGATTGTTATGGATTAGGTTCCCCCATTGATATCGCTCGAATGATTCAACAGGCGTTATTAACGGAGTTGCATTTGCCATGTAGCATTGGGATTGCCCCAAACCTTTTTCTTGCAAAGACTGCGTCGGACATGGAAAAGCCGCTCGGTATTACTGTGTTTCGTAAACGAGATATTCAGGAGTTACTGTGGCCGCTTCCTGTTGAAGCGATGCATGGAATTGGTGAGAAAACAGCAGAGAAATTGAAAGAGATCCATATATATACAATTGAACAGTTAGCACATGAGGAAGAACATATCATTCGCGCCAAAATAGGAAAGCATGGTGTGGATTTACAAAAAAGGGCAAAAGGTATGGATGATAGAGAAGTTGATCCGAATCAAATGGGACAACATAAAAGTGTTGGGAATTCAAAGACATTTTCAAAGGATATGGATGAAGAGAAGGAATTGCTTGATATGTTAGAGTGCTTAGCGAAATCAGTTAGTAAAAGGCTACAAAAACGTACGCTTGTCAGTTATAACATCCAAATTACGATTAAATATTATGATCGGCGTACAGTAACACGGAGTAAACAATTAAAAAATGCAATTTGGGAAGAACGCGATATCTTTCAAGCTTCTTCACGTTTGTGGAAACAACATTGGGATGGAGATCCGATTAGGTTGCTTGGTGTTACAGCTACTGAACTAGAGTGGAAGACAGAATCAATCAAGCAACTGGATTTATTTTCATTTGAAGAAGATGCGAAAGAAGAGCCAATATTAGCTGTAATTGACCAGATCAATGATAAATATGGAGCTCCTATTTTGCAAAGAGGAAGTCAGTTATTTCGAAAGCAGGAAAAATCTTTTCAGCAGAAATTAGAAAATAAATTTATGTAAAAGGTGTCATGACAATTTCATATCATGACACCTTTTATGTTTAAATAGCTTCTTAATTGAATAAAGTAGCGGCCAGTCTAGATTTCAAAAGTATTCGGCTTACTACTTCTTCAATTAAGGCTACTTGATTTATTATCGAGGATTAGGGAATACTCTTCGAACGGTTTCAGTAAATTCTTCAAATAGTCCTGATACTGGTTTACCCTGGTTGATTTTGTCCGCATAGTCTCTCATGCGATCTGCAAAATCAGGATTTGATGATACAAATACATTGCGGATATCTGGATCTGTAGCTCTTACTTGGTCAGCAATTTTGTTCTCTAATTGCTTTGTGACATCACCTTTTACGTTGTCACGTAAAACGACTGCAACATAGGCATTTTTGTTTGTGACGACTACAGTTGCGTTGTCCACTTCTGCTAATTCAACAATCCGGTCAGCTGCTTTATTGGCTACGTGTAGTCGTGTTTCATTGTTCGTGATACCGTTCGTATCATTTCGTACCCTTTGAAGGTCAGTGTTGGTTCCTTCGTATCTAACATTGCGTACGTCATTGTTTTCGCGAGTATCCAATGCTTTCTCCTTTTGCTTTCCTGCACATCCAAATAGCGAAATAGCTGCTAAAAAACAGATTGTAAGCATCTTTACATTTTTCAATGATAACCCTCCTTCATTATACTACGTTCTTAAAATGACCAGTTGTACATTTATTATGCATAGTGAAATAGGATGATATAATTTTTATCAAATAAGTTTGGGGGGAAGGGCATGGAGCAAAGTAATCTGAGCTATAGGGTACAAGAACTTTGTAATGTGGCTATTGAATAATTAAAAGCCTTTGACAAAACTTTTAATTATTCCGAGGAGGATATCAAAGAATTGGAAGAGATTTTAGATTATTATGCGAACGATTTACGGGATAAGAAAGCAATTGGGGATGAAGAAGATATACCGACAGAAAATCAAATGTATTCGATGGCTTTAATTTGGGGGAGTTATTTAGGCGAAGTTCTAAAAAGGCATTTAGGACAAGAGGCAGAGTGGCTTCAAGAACCAGTCTTTGATAATGAAGAGGTTTTACATTTACAAGTAGGAGAGTGGAAAGTGTTTCCCATTGATAAAGTATATAAACGATTGGTAAATGGATCAGAAGAGAATGTTATATCCTTCTATGATATAACTAAAGAGTATATGTTAAAGTAATGAGATTTGTATATTTTTGAAATAAAAAAGGCATCGAGAATCGATGCTTTTTATTTTTGTGTTGCTATTTGCGGATAGTAAAACGCCACTCATTAAAGTTTCACTTTATAGATTATGAGATGGTAGAATTTTCATAAATTACGATCTCTGAATTGTTTGTTGTTGAAATACGTTGTGCATAATATGTGATAGAAGAAGAAATATATTTCGGTAACGTTTGATTTGTGTGCAATGTTGTGTACTCATGGATTAATTCTTTTAAAGTCGTCCACTGTAATTGTGCCGGGTGATCAGAAACGAAAGAACTTACCCAGCGATCAAATGAAGATGAAAAATCAGTTTGTAAACGAAATACTTCTTTCATAGTTAAAGGCTCCCTTTTTATTTGATATAATCATTTTACTACAAAATACGAACGTTTGTTATTTTTTTATTTATAACGTTCGTGTTATATAGTTGTCTAGATGAGTTGTTTATGAAATTTGATTTGCCATTTGAAATTACATTCCGTAAGATGAAAGATAGAGTATATAAAGAGCTGGAGGAAACAAAGTGGAATTTGTATTTTTAGGAACTGGTGCAGGCGTTCCTTCAAAAGGAAGAAATGTCTCATCAATAGCTTTACAATTACTAGAGGAACGTGGTGAAACGTGGTTATTTGACTGTGGTGAAGCAACGCAACATCAAATTTTACATACATCTGTGCGTCCGCGTCGCATTGAAAAAATTTTTATTACTCATTTACATGGTGATCATATTTTTGGGTTACCTGGTTTATTAGGAAGTCGCTCTTTTCAAGGTGGAACAACGCCATTAACGGTTTATGGCCCAAAAGGAATTAGGCAATTCATTGAAGTGGCATTATCAGTGAGTACGACGCATGTTAAATATCCACTTGAAATTGTTGAAATTACGGAGGAAGGTATTGTTT
Organism: Bacillus sp. AFS023182; assembly: GCF_002560575.1. Classification (NCBI taxonomy): domain Bacteria; kingdom Bacillati; phylum Bacillota; class Bacilli; order Caryophanales; family Bacillaceae; genus Bacillus; species Bacillus sp. AFS023182. The sequence goes on from NZ_NTRO01000004.1 coordinate 187,129, forward strand.
TTGAAGACACTCAATTTTCTGTAGAAACGAAGAGATTATCACATGGGATTGAATGCTTTGGATATCGCATTGTAGAGAAAGATATACAAGGGCACCTTCTTGTTGATAAATTGTTAGAAGCAGGAGTAAAACCAGGACCAATCTTTAAGCGTTTAAAAGATGGTGAAACAGTAGAATTAAATGATGGAAGAGTCTTACACGGGAAAGACTTTATCGGTCCACCGCAAAAAGGGAGAATTATTACGATATTAGGAGATACGCGTTATTGTGAAGCGAGTAGCCAACTTGCACAAGACGCAGATGTGCTTGTTCATGAAGCGACGTTTGCAGCAGCAGATGAAATCCAGGCGCATGATTATTTTCACTCGACAACGAAACAGGCAGCAAGTATTGCGTTACAAGCGAATGTGAAACGATTGATATTGACTCACATTAGTTCGCGGTATCAAGGAGATGCATATAAGGAATTGTTACAAGAAGCTCAGTCGCTGTTTGCAAATACGGAAATAGCGATGGATTTGAAATGTTTTCCAGTAGAAAGGTGACATTTCACAAACAATGGCAATATAGATTTGCCATTGTTTTGTTTTTTATAAAAAAGTTTTCTCTATAAAATAGATAGAACTGTTATAATTTGATAAATTTATGAACTGATACAGGAATTTTAAGATTTTTGAAAGGGTATGAAAGAAGTGCGAAAAATCATTTGTCTTGAAAAACTGTTATATAGATAATTTGTTTTATTATTAATACAAGGGGAATAAATGAGATTGAATTCGGAAATTTTAAAATTCAATAAAAGTAAGCGTTTTATAAAAAACAAGCTATAATGAGGGCGAATTACAATTCATCGTAAGTTGCATCGTGCATTTTAGCCATTTTTCGTAACGAAACGAAATTGACTAAAAGAGAGAGGGCATCAAGGAGATAATTAAAGGAACTGTATTATTATTATTATTATTTGTATTAAGTCTTTTTTAGCTTTTTAGTTTCAAAGCACCAAATGGTATGAAAGCAATGGGTGCTTTAACGAGTGCCGCTGTTGCAAGTTTCTTAGTTGAAGCATTTCAGCTATATGTTGATGGAGATGTAATTGACATACCGTTTTTGAAAGAAGTTGGAGAATCAGCAGGTAGTCTAAGCGGAGTAGCTGGTGCAACTCTTGTTGCGTTAGTAATGGGGGTCTCGCTTGTTTAGGCTATGCTTGTAGGGGCTTCTGTGTTAGAATTTGGATTGCTACCAGGATTTATTGTTAGACTTATGACAATGTATGGCTTTAATAATCCGATGAAAGTGACGCTATGTTTCTTATGTATTATGGTGTCTGGTATTTTACAGGATATATCGGCTCGCTTCTATTCAAAAACTATCCAATTCGTACAGCACAGCAAATTCGTGGTACGGAAGGGAAGGCAACAGAATCGGCAGCTTAATAGAATAGTAGTAAGCAATTTTTGATAAAAGGTTTAGGGGGAATCATGATGAAATATCGCTCAGTATTTGATATTATCGGTCCAGTTATGATTGGGCCGTCCAGTTCACATACCGCAGGGGCAGCAAGAATGGGACAGGTTGCTCGTCAACTTTTCCGGCATGAACCAGAAAAAATTACGATTTCGTTATATGGCTCGTTTGCCAAAACATATCGTGGTCATGGTACGGATGTCGCATTGATTGGTGGAATACTAGGATTTGAAACAGATGATATACGTATCCCAAGTGCGCTAGAAATTGCAAAAGAGCGTGGGATTGAAGTGAATTTTATTGAAGAAGAAGCGAATGCACCACATCCGAATACAGCGAGAATTCGCTTGTATAAAGGAGAAGAGGAGATTGAAGTGGTTGCTTGTTCAATCGGTGGTGGAAAGATTGAAGTGGTGGAATTAAACGGATTTGATTTACAATTATCAGGAACAAGTCCAGCACTTCTTATTGTCAATAACGATCGCTTTGGAGCGATTGCATCTGTAGCTTCTATACTTGCCAAACATGAAATTAATATTAGTACAATGAGTGTTTCACGTAAGGAAAAGGGAAGAAAAGCACTTATGGTCATTGAAACAGATGAATTATTAGCAGATGAAGTGATTGAGGAAATTAAGGGACAATCAAATATTTGTCAAGTAACTATTATGGACTAATTGCAGGGGGGACACACCATGTTTCGGAACGCAGCGGAACTAGTGACACAAGCTAAAGAACAGAATGTAAAAATTGCAGAAATTATGATTCAATGTGAAATGCAAACAAGAAGTATTTCTCGTGAAGAAGTACTTGCAGGTATGGAAAAAAACTTAGTCGTGATGGAACAAGCAGTAGAACGTGGTATTCGTGGTGTAAAATCACCAACCGGTTTAACTGGCGGAGATGCGGTGAAAGTACAAGAGTATATGAAGAGTGGAAAAGGCTTATCTGGACATACGATGTTGGATGCGGTAAGTAAAGCTGTTGCGACAAATGAAGTGAATGCAGCGATGGGAATCATTTGTGCAACACCAACAGCTGGATCAGCGGGCACTGTACCAGGAGTATTGTTTGCACTTAAAGAAAAGTTACAGCCAACACGCGAAGAAATGATTGAATTTCTATTTACAGCTGGAGCATTTGGTATGGTTGTTGCCAATAATGCTTGTATTTCTGGTGCAGCTGGAGGATGTCAAGCTGAAGTTGGTTCAGCAAGTGGAATGGCAGCGGCAGCAGCTGTTGAAATGGCAGGAGGAACACCGGAGCAAGCGGCTACGGCGATGGCAATTGCTCTAAAGAATATGTTAGGATTAGTATGTGATCCTGTTGCTGGACTTGTAGAAGTCCCTTGTGTAAAACGTAATGCAGCAGGTGCTTCAAATGCGATGATTGCAGCTGATTTATCATTAGCTGGTGTAACAAGTACGATTCCATGTGATGAAGTTATTGAAGCGATGTTTAGAATTGGGCAAACAATGCCAGTTGCACTTCGTGAGACGGCTGAAGGTGGACTAGCAGCAACACCGACAGGACGTCGCCTTCAAGAAGAGATTTTTGGGAAGAGTAGCAAATAAGAGAATACGATCGTAATAAAAAACGGAGCTCAGATTTATTTTCTGAGCTCTGTTTTTTATTTTTCTTTTGCTAATTGTTCTAATGTTTTTCCTAGCTCATGAGATCGTTTTGTAGCTTGTGTAATACACGCGATGAGTGCTTGTTGAAAATTAAAACTTTGTAGAACCTCGATTCCAGCTTCTGTCGTTCCACCAGGAGAGGTAATTTCTTTTCGTAAGATAGAAGGGTGTTTTGTATTCGCTTTAAGCATTTCAGCTGCACCAATCATTGTTTGTAAAATAAGAGATTTAGCTACATGCTCTTCTAAGCCGATTTGTTTTGCAGCTTCTTCCATTGCTTCAACTACGTAGTACACATATGCAGGACCGCTTCCAGATAGGGCAGTAACAGCATGCATATGCTCTTCTGCTACTACTGAAACAAGACCGATTGTTTCAAATAAAGATTTAGCAATATGAACATGTTGCTCTGTTGCATGCAAGGATGGAGAGATAGCTGTAGCTGATTTTAAAATAGCTGCCGATGTATTTGGCATTGCACGGATAATCGGAACATTTTTTTGAAGCAGACTTGTAATAGAACTTGTAGAAACACCTGCTAATAATGAAATGATAAGTTGGCTACTTGTTATATATTCTTTAAGAGGTGTTAAGGCTTCCGCTACATCCTTTGGCTTCATTGCGAGAAAGATAATATCTGCATGAGCCAGTAGATCTTGTTTGTTATGGGTTCCTTTAACACCATATTTTGTATGTAATTCCTGTAATCTTGTTTCATTGGAGCGATTACTTACTGTAATTTGTTCACTCTTTACAACATTTGCATCTAATAAACCGGCGATGATTGCTTCAGCTATTGATCCAGCACCTAGAAAGGAAATATTTTGAATAGACATGATGAAGCCTCCTTCATTTTGGTAAGAAAAACTTATAAATTTACATACATTCTTTTTATTATAGAAAAAACCTTCTTTTTATCTGAAAATAATGACAAATTTTTATGGAAGTTGTAAACTGAAGAGAGATTCATTTTGAACCGGAGAGAGATGGGGGGCATAAACATGGTAGCAATTCATCGAATGGAGATTCCTGTTCCATTTGCAGTTGAGACAGTTAATGTGTTTTTAGTAGAGGGAGAATCATTAACATTAATTGATACAGGGACAAATACAAAGGAGGCAAAGTCAGCATTAGAAAAACAATTAAGGACTTTAGGATACAAGATAGAAGACATTGAAACAGTAGTGATTACACATCATCATGCTGATCATTGTGGGCTTCTAAATACATTTTCCGAGAAGACGAATATTGTTGGCCATCTTTGGAATGAGCCATGGATTACACAAGATTCTCAATTTTTGAAACGTTATCAGCAATTTTTTAAAGAAGCCGCATTACAGTTTGGCGTCCCAGAAGCATTTTTGAAAGATGAAGTATTACTTACAACGAAAACACTTAAATATTCTTGTAATAGGTCGTTAACACATACTGTACTAGAGGGAGATAGTATTGAGTCGTTACCTGAGTTTACAGTTATTGAAACACCTGGGCATGCTTCGACGCATATTTCGTTATATAGGGAGCGAGATGGACTGTTAATTGGTGGGGATGCTTTAATTAGTCATATTTCTTCGAATCCAATACTAGAACCGCCATATGAAGGGCAGACGGAGCGAGCACGGCCTTTGTTACAATATAACCAAACATTAAAACGTTTAAGTAATATGAATATTTCACGTATTTTATCAGGTCACGGAGAAGATATTGTGGATGTGAAAGCGCTGATAAGAGGAAGATTGCAAAAGCAAGAAACACGCGCATTTAAAGTATTAGAATTATTAAAAGAAAAGCCGATGACAGCCTTTGAAGTATGTGTGAAATTATTTCCTGTATTATATAAAGAACAATTGCCACTTACGATTTCGGAAACAGTTGGACAATTAGACTTTTTAGCATATAATCAACAAGTGATGATTGATGAATCGTCGCCACAATTGATTTATTATGCAAAGTAGGTGACAGCGATGACAGGACGTTTACAAGAAAAAGTAATCGTCATTACAGGAGCTTCTAGTGGGATTGGAGAACAAGTCGCGATGCAAATTGCAGCTGAGGGCGCAATTCCTGTATTAATAGCGAGGACAGAAGAAAAACTGCGAGTATTAGCGGGGAAGATTAAAACGACTTACAATACGCCTTGTTATTATTATGTATTAGATGTAAGTAAAGAAACAGAGGTTAATACTGTCTTTGCAAAAATACTAGCAGATGCAGGACAAATTGATATATTAGTAAATAATGCTGGCTTTGGCATTTTCAAAACATTTGAAGAAGCAACCATGGTTGAAGTGAAAGATATGTTCGAGGTTAATGTATTTGGATTAGTAGCTTGTACGAAAGCGGTATTATCTCATATGTTAGAGAAAAATAGTGGGCAAATCATTAATATTGCTTCGTTAGCAGGGAAAATTGCAACGCCAAAATCGAGTGCGTATGCTGCAACCAAACATGCGGTATTAGGATTTACGAATAGCTTACGCATGGAGCTCTCAAGTACAAATATTTATGTAACAGCAATTAATCCAGGACCAATTGACACAAACTTTTTTGATATTGCCGATCAATCCGGTACATATGTAAAAAATATGGGGCGTTACATGTTAAAGCCAACATATGTAGCAGAGCAAATTGTAAAAGTGATGCGAACGAAAAAGCGTGAAGTGAATTTACCCAAATGGATGAGTATTGGACCAAAACTTTTTGCGTTATTTCCGGGATTGTTTGAACGTGTAGCAGGTAAATCATTAAGTAAAAAATAGGAGATTTCCAAATGGAAATCTCCTATTTTTTATTTTCCCGTAATATATTCATAAACAATGTCCTCAATTGCTTCATACAAATCGATATGAGGTTCCGAATGAATCAGTGTTTGGATACTTTGAATTAAAATTTCCTCATCTTCTTTTGAAACAGGTTTACATTGATATTGCCGAAAACTTTTTGCTAACATCTTCTCAATTAATTTTTCGTTCATCTTTTTCCCCGCTTATGTGTATACATGTATTGTTTTTATTGTACTTGAAGTGTAGAAAAAATACTAGTATACGTCTTTTGTGTATAAAAATTCATAATCGGTTAATGTTTTTCTAGAAAAATTACGTTTTTAAAACTTTTAAAATTAATAAATATTTAATTGACTCTATAAATATACAATATTATAATCATACTTAATTTAAAGAATCCATATAAGGAGGAGCGTATGAAAGTCGCGATTATTGGAGCAACAGGATATGGAGGAATTGAGTTAATAAGGTTATTGCAACATCATCCATATTTTTCAATTGTATCTCTCCATTCTTTTTCACAAGTAGGGGAACGCATAACAAATGTATATCCCCATTTACAAAATTTTATTGTTCATACGTTGCAAGAAATCGATGTGGAGGTAATAGCGAAGGAAGCTAGTATTGTATTTTTAGCGACACCAGCAGGAGTTTCGGCGCATATAACGCCAAGATTGCTAGCGGCTGGTTTAAAAGTTATTGATTTATCAGGTGATTTTCGTATGCTAAATCCTCATGCATATGAAACATGGTATAACAAGCCTGCTGCAAAGGAAGAAATTCTGCAAAAGGCAGTGTATGGATTGAGTGAATGGAAAAAGTCAGCTATTCAAGAAACAAAATTAGTTGCAAATCCAGGGTGTTTTGCAACAGCTGCACTATTAGCGGCCGCACCATTAATGCAGGGTGGGATGATAGAGGAAGACTCACTTATTATCGATGCGAAATCAGGGGTATCAGGAGCAGGAAAGACACCGACAACAATGACGCATTTTCCTGAGTTGTATGATAATTTTCATATTTATAAGGTGAATGAGCATCAACATGTTCCAGAGATTGAACAAATGCTTACTGAGTGGAATGAACAAGCACAACCTATTACATTTAGCACACATTTAATTCCGATATCGAGAGGGATTATGATTACTCTCTATACAAAAGCAAAACGAGATATCAATACACGTATATTACAGAAGTTATATGAAGAAACGTATTGTCATGCTTCCTTTGTTCGTATTCGTCCTAAAGGGGAGTTTCCAAGCCCGAAAGAAGTGAGAGGTTCAAATTATTGTGATATTGGAGCGGCTTATGATGAACGAACAGGGCGTATTACAGTTGTTTCTGTCATCGATAATATGATGAAAGGAGCTGCTGGGCAAGCAATTCAAAATGCAAACTTATTAGCAGGGTTAGAGGAAACAGCAGGGTTACAATATATACCGCTTTACCCATAAGGGAGGAAGAATAATGATTGAAACAGATTCTATTATAAAAGTTGCAAGTGGATCAATTGTAACGCCAAAAGGTTTTGCTACAATTGGTATCCAGGTTGGATTGAAAAAAGAGAAAAAAGATATGGGAGCAATTGTTTGTGATGTTCCTGCAAATTGCGGGGCTGTGTATACAACAAATCAGTTTCAAGCGGCACCGGTGCAAGTAACAAAAGAAAGTATTGCGGTGGAGGGGAAAGTGCAGGTCGTTGTTGTAAATAGCGGAAATGCGAATGCTTGTACAGGTATACAAGGATTGCAAGATGCGTATGAAATGAGAATGTTGGCTGCGAAACAATTCCATGTAAAAGAAAATCATGTGGCGGTTGCTTCAACAGGTATCATTGGAGTTCCTTTAGCGATGGATGTGATCCGTGCTGGTATTGTCCATCTTGTGCCATCGAAGGAAAAAGAGAAAGTAGATTCATTTTATGAAGCCATTTTAACAACGGATCTCGTCAAAAAACAATCGTGTTATCAGTTTACAATTGAAGGGAAAGAAGTGACGATTGCAGGAGCTGCTAAAGGGTCTGGAATGATTCATCCAAATATGGCAACGATGCTTAGTTTTATTACAACCGACGTACATATAGAACAAGCTACACTTCAGCTAGCGTTATCACAAGTGACCAATCATACGTTTAACCAAATTACAGTGGACGGAGATACGTCTACAAATGATATGGTGATTGTTATGGCAAGTGGATTATCAGGGACGACTGCCATTGATACAAATCATACAGAGTGGAAAAAATTTATGTGTGCTTTGCAAAAGGTATGTGAGGACTTAGCGAAGCAAATTGCTAAAGATGGTGAAGGCGCTACTAAGTTAGTTGAAGTAAATGTATCTGGGGCACGAACAGTAGAAGAAGGAAATAAGATTGCGAAACAAATTGTTGGCTCAAGTCTTGTGAAAACAGCGATGTATGGTGAAGACGCAAATTGGGGTCGCATTATTAGCGCAATTGGTCAAAGTGGAGTTGCTATTGAACCTACCGCCGTTGATATCGCTGTTCAGTCCATTTCTGTTTTACAAAGCAGTGAGCCACAAGTATTCTCTCAAAAGGAAATGAATAAAAAATTAAAGCAACCTGAAATTGTTATTGATGTTCATTTGCACCTTGGAGAGGAAAAAGGAAGAGCTTGGGGCTGCGACTTAAGTTATGAATATGTGAAAATAAATGCTTGTTATCGTACGTAGGGAGAGAAAAGATGAGCGAGTATATTGTAGTAAAATGCGGTGGTAGTATGTTAGAGCGTTTAGACCATATATTTTTTGAATGCATAGAGCAGCTGAAGAAAAAATATCAAGTTATTGTTGTTCATGGCGGTGGACCAGAAATTGATGCAAAGCTACAGCAATTTAATATTTCAATTGAAAAGAAGAATGGATTACGTGTGACGACAAAAGAAGTGATGAATGTTGTTCAGATGATTTTATGCGGGAGCACGAATAAAAAAATGGTGATGAATTTTCAAAAGCATGGCTTGCATGCAATTGGGATCTCTGGTTGCGATGGAAGGTTACTGCAAGTTAAGCAACTTGACTCTGAACTTGGATACGTAGGAGAAGTTAGTGGTGTAGAGACGGCGCTATTAAAAGGGTTACTAGATTTAAATTATATTCCGGTTATTGCTCCAATTGGGATAAGTGGTGGCCAAGTATATAACATAAATGCAGATACGGCGGCAGCTGGAATTGCATACGCGCTGGGGGCGAAAGAACTTATTTTTATTACTGATGTAGATGGGATATTGTTCGAAGGAAAGTTGTTAAAGAAAGCAGATAAAGCTGAGATCCTACGACTGATAGAAAAAGAAGTTATTACAGGGGGAATGATTCCGAAAGTACAGGCGGCTCTTACCTCAATACAGATGGGCGTTCAGAACGTCAGCATTGTAAATGGTACAAAACATTTTGTTGGAACATCAGGCGAGTGGATTGGAACGAAAGTAACAAAAGGGGTGAGTATTGTATGAGTAGTCATATATTTCCCACATATGGAAGACGCAGTATTGAAATTGTTCAAGGGACTGGAACAAAGGTTATAGATGAAAATGGGAAAGAGTATATGGATTTTACTTCTGGCATTGCTGTATGTAATTTAGGACATTGTCATCCTGTACTTGTAGAAGCGATGACAAAGCAATTAGAGGAAATTTGGCATATATCAAACCTTTTTCCGCACAAGGTACAAGAAAAGGTAGCTGCACTATTAACAGAGGGGCGTGAGCTAGATTACGTGTTCTTTTGTAATAGCGGAGCAGAAGCGAATGAAGCAGCACTTAAACTAGCACGCAAGCATACGGGAAATTCACTCGTTTTAACATTCCAGCAATCCTTTCATGGTAGAACTTTTGGGACAATGAGTGCAACTGGACAAGAGAAAGTCAAAACAGGATTCGGGCCACTTCTTCCGTCTTTTTTACATATTCCCTTTAATGATATAGAAGCACTCAGGGAGACAATGAATGAAGAAGTAGCTGCAGTTATGGTGGAAGTTGTGCAAGGAGAGGGAGGAGTTTTACCGGCCGATATTTCCTTTTTACAAGAGATTGAACAATTATGTAGACAATATGGAGCTCTTTATATAATTGACGAGGTGCAAACAGGGATGGGAAGAACGGGAACGTTGTTTGCTTATGAACAGACTGGAACATCCCCAGATATTGTTACAGCGGCAAAGGCGCTTGGAAATGGTATTCCGGTTGGGGCAATGCTTGGAAAGAAAGAGCTTATGACTGCTTTTACAACTGGGGCTCATGGCTCTACATTTGGTGGGAATTATATTGCGATGACAGCAGCAAAAGAAGTGTTGCGAATTATGAAGCAACCGTTTTTTTTACAAGAAGTTAAAGTAAAGGGAGAATATTTACTACAAAAACTAAAAAAAGAATTACATGATATCGAATGGATTACTGATATTCGCGGAAGAGGACTTATGATTGGAGTCGTTTGCAAGTGTGATGTCACACCAATTATAGAACAGTTAGAAGAAGAGGGGATTCTTGTATTGCAAGCTGGAACAAATGTTTTGCGATTGTTACCACCGCTCATTGTAACGAATGAAGAAATAGATGAAGCGGTAAATATGATAAAGAGAGTAATTTGTACACAAAAATCACCAATATTATAAGGGGGAATTTCCATGTCAACTATACAAATACCGAAATTACAAACGAAAGATCTTTTAACATTAGAGGAATTGACACAGGAGGAATTGATTGCGTTAATTGAATTTGCTATTTATTTAAAAAAGAATAAACATGAACCGTTATTAGAGGGAAAAATATTAGGACTCATTTTTGATAAACATTCAACTCGTACGCGTGTTTCTTTTGAAGCCGGAATGGTACAGCTTGGTGGGCATGGAATGTTTCTAAGTGGAAAAGAAATGCAACTTGGTAGAGGAGAAAGTGTTTCAGACACAGCGAAAGTATTATCTCATTATATTGATGGAATTATGATTCGTACATTTTCGCACGCAGATGTAGAGGAACTTGCGAAGGAAGCTAGTATTCCTGTTATTAATGGATTAACAGATGATCATCACCCATGTCAGGCATTAGCGGATTTGATGACAATTTATGAAGAAGTTCATACATTTAAAGGGATTAAACTTGCTTACGTGGGAGATGGAAATAATGTATGTCACTCTTTACTGTTAGCAAGTGCAAAAGTCGGTATGCATATGACAGTAGCAACTCCCCCGGGGTATGAACCAAATGAACAAATTGTAAAGAATGCGCTAGAAATTGCAACTGAGACAGGAGCGAATATTGAAATTTTACATAATCCAGAGTTGGCGGTGAAAGATGCAGACTTTGTCTATACGGATGTTTGGATGAGTATGGGGCAAGAAGATACGGAAGGGAAATATAAATTATTCGAGCCGTTTCAAGTGAATGGAAAACTTGTTCAGCATGCGAAAGCAACGTATCGTTTCTTACATTGTTTACCCGCTCATCGTGAAGAAGAGGTAACAGGAGAAATTATAGATGGTCCTTCTTCTGTTGTCTTTGAGCAAGCTGGGAATCGATTACACGTTCAAAAAGCATTATTGGCAAGTCTGCTTCAAAATGTCAAAAAACCTTTCTAATCAGGAAGGTTTTTTTGTTATGAAATGTCTGATGTATATTTGGTGAATGCCCTTTGTATCATTTATAATAAGATGAAGATGAGTAGTTTTGTTTCTTAGTAATATATAAGAGCATACTGGAAAGAGAAAATACTATAAAAGAGATGATGATTGTGCGAACAAGTAAAAAAACATATTCTTTTTTTCAGCGAATATGGAGGATGCCGAAATTTCATTATTATAAGTTGCTCCGTTCGCCAGAAGGAGCAAAGAAAGTGTCACGAGGATTTGCGATTGGGTTTGCTTTGGAAATGCTAGTGCTTTATACAGCGTCACTTGTGTATCTTGTTTTTTATCCAATTGTGCGATTAGCAAAGGGTTCTTTTCCTGCAGCGGTTATTGGCAATATTATCGGAAAAGTATCATTTCTTCCGGTATTTTTGTTTCCGTTTGCATATGCATTAGGAAAAATGTTATATCCGTTTGAAATAAAGGTAATTCCGCATAAACCATATACAATATCTGATCTTTTCTCAAGCGATGTTTTTATGATGCTAAAGAGCTTATTGCAGAGTGAAGTATATGTATTAATTGGGATGACGATTTTAGGTGTTGTGTTCGGAGTGATATCTTATTTTGTTGTGTATTATTTATATGAAAAGAACCGGAAGTTACGTTTGAAAAAAAGAAAAAAACAAACGAGAGAACCACTTGTACAAATATAAAGAATGTCACATCCATTTCCTGCCTTGAATATGTTTAAGAAAAAGGGGGGGAATGAATGTATTATTACTATGTACCTCAAGTATATCCATATGCGAATTATTATACTGCTCCTTATCCACGGCAGCAGTTTGAATTATATCAGCCACCGCAGCCTTCGCAGCAACGAAAACCTTACTTAATGACATGGCCGTATTCAAATGTATATTATGGAAATTATTATGAATCATAAAGCTGCTTCTTTTGGAAGCAGCTTTACATGTTTGTTTTCAAAATTAAATTTTGAATCGTTTGAAGCGAGTGAATGAGTTGGTCACGATCGCTTTCCGACAATGTTTGAAAGTTTTCTTTTAATTTGTCTAAAATAAATTGTTGATATTGATTTACTAACGATTTCCCTTCTGTTGTCAGGTAAATTAAAATGACCCGTCGATCTTTTTCGCTGTAATGCCGCTCTATAAGTTCTTCCTGAATCAATTTATTTAATAGAGGTGTCATGTTTGGTCTTGAAATCGCTAATCGTTTTCCGATTTCTGAGACTGCTAATGTGCCATGTTCATGTAATAGCAATAACACCTGTGTATGTGACGGTGGCATGTGCCTTTGTGAAGAAAATTCTCCAGGAAGCATAAATTTGCGATAAAAAAGAGGCACTAGCGAAAGAAGATGATCAACAATACGTTCCCACTCACGTGATTCCATATAAAGGCCCCCTTCCATTATCATTGTAACAAAAAAGGTATCGTATAAAAATAGAATTGTTTGGCTTAGCCTCAATATTTATAGGACAATACTTGCTTTGTAAATGCATTAGCAATAATCTCATAGCCTTTATCATTTGGGTGTACTTGGTCGTATAGTAAATCTTTATTATCATTTGGTATTAATTTTCGAATTGGTAAAACAATGGACGGTTGATTTGCTTTCGAAATGGAGTAAACTGTATCATTCCAGCCGTCTAAAAACATATCAGCATAAGAAGCAATTGAATCATCGAGTTGTAAAGGGTTATAGAGTTCAGATAGAATGAGTAAAGCATTCGGATTGAGTGTCCGAACTGTCTTTACAATATTTTTTACGTCTGTTTCAAAATGAGTCTTTTCTTTATTTAACATTTTAATACCATCTATAACACCTACATTGCGATTTAAACGAAATAAATTATTTCCCCCAATATTTATGGTAATTATATTCGCTTCTTTAATTTTTTGTTGTACTTCTTCTGTCTGAACTTTTTGAACGAGACGATCCGTTGTAAGTCCATTTACTCCAAGGTTTTCCACTTTAATTGGTTTATGAATTTGTTCCTCTATTTGTTTGGAGGCTAATTCCGCGAATCCTCCTTGTGTCGAGCCAAATCCTTTTGCAAGCGAATCCCCTAATACAAGGTGATAAAAAGAATCATTCGTCTGCCTATCAATCCAATGGGGAGTAGACGCTGCTTTTTGTTCTTTCTGTTCTTTTGTCTCATCGTTCTCTTCAAAATATGAATAAGAAATGATTAGAAGGAGGAGACAAAGTATAGTTAAGATGACTTTTTTCATAAATTTATCCTCCTGGTAATTGGTTATTGTATCATACCTAACTGTATAAGCAGTGAAAGTTTATATTATATCTTTATGGAAAGTTTACAATAACTTTACAGAAAATTTGTAGAAGCATGTCAAAAATTATTGACGATATGAAAGTATGTTCGATATGATAATGTCAGATAAATGAATGTATGTCACTCTAATATGAGGAAAGAAGAGAATAAAGGTAGAGAGAAAGCTTTATTAGAGTTTGATAAGAAACTCATTTTATTTGTTTTTCAAGGGACAATTTTATAAGGGGGATTTTTTGTGAAGAAGTCAAAGAAAGTGTTAGCGGGAGCAACGCTTGCATTAGGTGTTATGGCTCCGCAAGTGTTGCCAACAACTGCACATGCAGAGGAACAAGCAGGGGAGAGTACAGTTAATTTACGAATCTTAGAAACTTCTGATATTCATGTTAACTTAATGAACTACGACTATTATCAAACGAAAACAGATAATAAAGTGGGATTAGTTCAAACTGCAACGCTTGTAAATGAGGAGCGTGCAAAAGCGAAGAACTCTGTACTATTTGATGATGGGGATGCTTTGCAAGGGACTCCGCTCGGGGATTATGTGGCGCAAAAAGGTTTGGATGGAAACTATGTTCATCCTTTATATCGTGTAATGAATTTAATGAAGTATGACGTCATTTCTCTTGGGAATCATGAGTTTAACTACGGTTTGGACTACTTACATAAGGCAATTAGTAAAACACAGTTCCCAGTTATTAACTCAAATGTTTTTATAGATGATCATGATAATAATGAAGAAAACGATAAAAATGCATTTGAAAAGTATCATATTTTTGACAAAGTAGTAACAGATGAAGCTGGCAAAACACAAACAGTGAAAATCGGTGTAATGGGCTTTGTACCACCGCAAATTATGGGCTGGGATAAAGCAAATTTAGAAGGAAAAGTAAAAGCGAAAGATATTGTGCAAACAGCGAAGGATTTGGTTCCAGAAATGAAAGCTAAGGGTGCAGACATTATTGTTGCACTAGCGCATTCTGGTGTCGATAAAAATGGTTACAATGCTGGTATGGAAAATGCATCGTATTATTTAGCAACACAAGTTCCTGACGTTGATGCAGTGTTAATGGGACACTCGCATACGGTAATAACGGACAAGTTTGACGGTGTTCCAGTTGTCATGCCTGGTGTTTTCGGAAGTAATCTAGGTATCATTGATATGGAACTGAAAAAGGTAAACGGCAAGTGGGAAGTACAAAAAGATAAATCGGTTCCAAGTGTTCGCCCAATTTCTGATAGCAAAGGAACTGCATTAGTAGAACCTGATAAAAAATTAGTTGATGAGATCAAAGATGATCACGAGGCGACAATTAAATATGTAAATACTCCTGTTGGTAAAACGACAGCACCAATTAACAGTTATTTTTCACTTGTACAAGATGATCCATCTGTCCAGCTCGTTACAAATGCTCAAAAATGGTATGTAGAAAAGCTATTAAAAGATGAAAAGTACAGTGAATTTAAGGGAATCCCAGTCTTATCAGCAGGTGCACCTTTTAAAGCAGGCGGCCGAAATGGTGCAACTTATTATACTGATATTCCAGCAGGAACGTTAGCAATTAAAAACGTTGCTGATTTATATGTATATCCAAATACACTGTATGCTGTAAAAGTAAATGGTGCGCAAGTAAAAGAATGGCTGGAAATGTCAGCAGGGCAGTTCAATCAAATTGATCCAGCGAAGGCAGAAGAACAGTCGTTAGTAAATGTAAACTATCCTACATACAACTTTGATGTTTTAGATGGCGTAAAATACGAAATTGATGTTACACAACCAGCAAAGTATGATAAAGATGGGAAAGTAGTAAACCAAAATGCAAATCGTATTGTGAATGTAATGTATGATGGAAAACCGGTAGCTGATAATCAAGAATTTATTGTTGCTACAAATAATTATCGCGGTAGTAGCCAAACATTCCCTGGTGTAAGTAAAGGTAAAGTTGTATATCAATCTCAAGATGAAACGCGTCAAATCATTGTGAAATATATGCAAGAAACACCAGTTATTAATCCGGCAGCAGATCAAAACTGGACGTTTAAGCCAATCGTAGCTGAAAAATTAAATACTACATTTGATTCTTCACCAAACGCGCAGAAGTATATTACACAAGGTGGAAAAATTTCTTATGTTGGCCCGTCCGAAAATGAGTTTGCGAAATATGCTATTGACCTAACGAAAAAGAAAGATGAGGGCACTCCAACAACACCAGGTGAAGAGAACAACGGTGGTAATCCAACAACACCAGGTGGAGAGAATAACGGTGGTAACCCAACAACACCAGGTGGGGAAAATAACGGTGGTAACCCAACAACACCGCCAGCAGGTGAAGAAAATGCTGGAGATAAACCAACAACTCCTGACAATGGGAATAAAGACACGAAAGAACCTACAAATGTAAGTGAAGACAAAGAAACAAGCAAAGTAGATCGTGATTTACCAAAAACGGGAGCGAATGTCTTCTCTACAATTGGAGCGGGACTTGCATTTATTGGAGCTGGTATGTTCATGCTCTTTAGAAGAAAAAAAGCAAATAGATAATAACGTTCGCAAATAGAGGAATAAAGAAAAAAGGGATTACCGATAGTGGTAATCCCTTTTTCTTTATATTTCATTTAAGAAACTGAAACAGTTTTTTCTTTTTTCCATGAAAGCCCGAATCCTGTGAATCCAACGATAATTGTAACGATTGGGCAAGCTAAGCAGAAGATTGAGTATGGAACATAATCAATTGTTGGAACGCTT
Source organism: Bacillus sp. AFS023182 (assembly GCF_002560575.1). Lineage (NCBI taxonomy): Bacteria > Bacillati > Bacillota > Bacilli > Caryophanales > Bacillaceae > Bacillus > Bacillus sp. AFS023182. Next base: position 203,651 of record NZ_NTRO01000004.1, read on the forward strand.
AGTACGTTTGCTAAGAAGACGCCGCTTACGCCCCATGGTACAAGAGGATTAACAACTGTGCCTGCATCTTCTAGTACGCGTGATAAATTACGGCGTTCTAAACCGACTTCATCGTATTTGTTAGCAAATGCTTGTCCTGTTAAAACGATAGATAAGTATTGCTCACCAAGCAAGAAGTTAACTCCAATTGCTGTTGAAGCGGTAGAAATAATTAAACGCGTGCTTGTCTTAACGAAATTAGAAATAATGTTCATAAGCTGAGTAATAATGCCCATTCCTTGTAGTAATCCACCCATAGAAAGAGCAAGGAAAATAAGTGCAATTGACATAAGCATACTTTGTAGCCCACCGCGTGATAATAAGCTATCAATATCTTTTATGCCTGTCTTAGCAACATAGCCATCTTGCATAATTTTCATCAAATCAGAAAGTGATGTACCCGGCTTGAAAATAAAGAGAATGATAATGCCAGCTACAATGCCAGCAAGTAAAGTTGGAACAGCCGGTACTTTTTTAAATGCGCATACGAATAGTAATAGAATCGGAATAAGTGTGACGATTGAAATGATTGTATTCTTTTCTAACGCATTTGTAAAAGTAGAGAAATCAACATTTCCTGAAGAACCACTTCCTAAAGTGAAGAAAGCGATAAAGGCAATAATGAAAGCAGGAATTGTTGTCCAAAGCATGTTACGAATATGCTCAAATAGATCCACTCCTGTTACAGCAGGAGCTAAGTTTGTTGTATCCGATAAAGGAGACATCTTATCCCCGAAGAAAGCTCCAGAAACAATTGCACCAGCAATAAGTGCTGGATCGTATCCAAGAGCAGTGCCCATACCCATAAAAGCAAGTCCTACTGTCGCTGCTGTTGTAAAGGCGCTGCCAATACTTGTTCCAACAATTGCACAAACAACAAAGACTGTCGGAATGAAAACCTTTGGAGATACAAGCCCGAAGCCGTATACCATTAATGTTGGGATTGTTCCAGCGGCAATCCAAACACTAATTAGAACACCAACAAGTAAAAAGATGAAAATGGATGGAATGCCAGCTGAAATGCTACTTATCATTCCTTTTTCCATAGTAGACCAAGGGATTTTTTTAATAAATCCAAATGCTAATAGTACGATAATGCCAAATAGAATTGGAATGTGTGGTGATGTTCCTAATTGAATAACACTGAAGCCAATGCAGAAAAAGATTAAAAATGTTAAAAGAATAGATTCAATTTTTGAAATCATTGTTTGCTCCTCCTAATAATCTAAAATAGTTCTTTTTTATATAAAATTCGCCAATATTGTATATTTCCTTCTAAAATTTAGAATTTTGTGACAAATTACCGGTAATTGTTTAGCTTTATAAAAAAACGTCCCTGCATATAAATATGCAGGGACGAAAAAAATCGCGGTACCACCCTAGCTTGTGAAAAGAACGTAGCACAAAATAAAGGATCGTATAATATGCACCAACAGAAAATAAAAAACGCCCCTGCAGTATATGCAGGGACGAAAAATCGCGGTACCACCCTAAATTGTGAAACAGTTTCATTTCACCACTCTGTAGAAATAACGGTCCATAACCGTCTTTTACTACTCCCAACGTTTCGTAAAAGAAGCTCAAGGGGGTAATTCATAATTCGCTCTGTACTGGTTCGCACCGACCACCAGCTCTCTGAAATCAAGAAACGAAATACTACTAAATCCTATCATCGCCGATTCATATGATGTTAGTTAAATTTTTATCACACATCTGGATCATATGTCAACATATATGTTAATTATTTTTCAAAAGAAAATAATGTTAGAATATTTTTTTAATTCCTTGTTTGTGCGTTATAATGAAAAAAGAAAGGAGGGGAGTGAATGAAGAAAAAATTATTTCTTTTGACAACCTTACTTGTTCTTGGTGGGGGTGCTGGGATTTATACAGTATTTGCGGCATCACCAGATCAACCGAAATTACAGGTTGAGCAAAAAGTAGAAACAAAGGAATTAGAGAAAGTCAAAGAAGAAAAGAATAGAGAGAAAGCAGCTGATAAATTAGGCGTTTCTCTTGAAGGGAAAACAGAGAAAGAGATTCAAAAAGAGTTAAATACAGCAAGGTTTGAAAAGCGTCATGAGCTGCTTATAGAACATGCAAAGCAACTTGGGATTGATACTGAAGGAAAAAAAGATGAAGAGATTATTTTAGAAATCGGAAAGATTCAACATGGAAAATAAAGCGACTTATCTTATGATAAGTCGTTCTTTTTTAAGAACATTACCAACTGAAAAAATTGACAGCACTTCGTTTTTAATGTTAACTATATTTATATAAAAGTTAACATTAGGGGTGACAATTGTGACTGTGAGTCGTAATACAAGTAAAAAAATAGCTTATACATATGAAGAGTTAGCTGAAAAGAATAAAGCGTATGTGTGGCATCCATTTACACAAATGAAGGATTACTTAGCGGAAGATCCTGTTATTATTGAACGTGGAGAAGGACGTAAATTATACGATGTCAATGGAAATGGTTATTGGGATGGTGTTTCATCGATTTGGCTTAATGTTCATGGACACCAGGTCCCTGAATTAGATGATGCAATTCGTGAACAATTAAATCAAGTTGCGCATTCTACTATGCTAGGACTTGCCAATGTACCATCTATTTTACTTGCAGAAAAGATTATTGAAGTTGTTCCAAAAGGTTTGAAAAAAGTATTTTATTCAGATTCTGGTTCTACAGCTGTTGAAATTGCAATCAAGATGGCGTTTCAATATTGGCAGCATAAAGGAAAAATTAAAAAGCAAAAGTTTATTACATTAAAAGAAGCATATCACGGAGATACAATCGGAGCTGTTTCAGTAGGAGCGATTGACTTGTTTCACCAAGTGTACAGTTCGCTCTTATTTGACACGATAAAAATGCCATATCCATATACATACCGTTCTCCTTATGGGGACGACAAAGAACAAATTGTACAAGAACATTTGAAGGAAATGGAAGAGCTATTAAAACAAAAACACGAAGAAGTTGCAGCGATTATTGTAGAACCGTTAATGCAAGGTGCAGGCGGTATGATTACAATGCCAAAAGGGTATTTAAAAGGCCTTCGGGATCTTTGTACAACATATAATGTTTTATTTATTACAGATGAAGTAGCGACAGGGTTTGGTCGTACTGGAAAAATGTTTGCTTGTGAACATGAAAATGTTACACCCGATATTTTAACAGCTGGAAAAGGCTTAACAGGTGGCTATTTACCAGTCGCTATTACTGTGACAACAGATGAAATTTATGATGCTTTTTTAGGTGACTATGAAGAGCAAAAAACATTTTTCCATGGCCATAGTTATACGGGCAATCCATTAGGTTGCGCTGTTGCAATTGCTAATCTAGAACTTTACGAAAAAAACAATCTAATAAATGATGTTGCATATAAAGCAGAATATGTAGGGAAACAGTTGGAAGCACTTTACGAATATAAGCATGTTGGAGATATTCGTCAGTGTGGATTGATGATTGGAATTGAACTTGTGAAAAATAAAGAAACGAAAGAGTCGTTTGAGTGGACGGAGCGAGTAGGCGTAGAAGTGTGTAAAAGGTCAAGAAAGCTAGGAATGATCTTACGCCCACTGGGTAACACAATTGTATTTATGCCACCACTAGCATCTAAGATAGATGAGATTGATGAAATGTTGCACATCTTATATCAAGCAATTGCAGATGTTACGGAGGGAGAATCATGAGTGGCTTTTTTATAACAGCAACGGATACGGAAGTTGGAAAAACAGTTGTTGCAGGTGCATTAGCAGGAGTGCTTAGAAATCGTGGGTATAACATAGGGGTATATAAACCATTGCAAAGTGGACACATCGCTTCTCATCCTGAAGGTGATGCTGCGAGATTGAAAATGGCATCAGGAGTGATGACAGAGACTGATAGTATTTGCCCTTATTCTATTGAAGAACCTCTCGCGCCAAGATTGGCAATGCAGCGAGCAGGAAGAAGTGTGACACTAGCACAAATTACCGCTCATTATAACGAGTTAATGACAGAGTTTGATAGTTTGTTTGTAGAAGGGGCAGGTGGTCTTGCTGTTCCGTATACAGAAGATGCGTTAGTGGTTGATTTTGCAAAGGAACTAAAATTACCACTTATTATTGTCGCGCGTCCAACGTTAGGTACTGTTAATCATACCGTTTTAACGATTTCGTATGCGAAAGCCCATGGTTTAACAGTTGCAGGTGTTATTTTATCCGGCTGTAAGGAATGTGAGAAGGAACGTGTGCAAGAGAATAAAGAAATGATTGAGGAGTTAAGTGGTATTCCAGTTTTGGGCTTACTACCAGAGCTTAGAGAAGGGGTTACGCGTGAAGAACTATTGAGAGCAGCAGAAGAAAATATCGCGATTTTAAATTTAGAGGAGTTTGTCAAACATGGATCAAACGTGGAATCTACACTTTCACTCTAGTTTAAGTCGTTTGAAAGAGAAATCACAATATCGACATGTAGTTATGACTGAGCAAGCTGAAGAAACATGGCTGATTAGGGATGGAAAACGTATGCTGAATTTAGCTTCGAATAACTATCTAGGCTTGGCGGGAGATAGAAGATTAAAAGAAGCATCTATTGTAGCGACAAAGCAATACGGAGTAGGAGCTACGGCGTCACGGCTTGTTGTAGGGAATTATTCACTATATGAAGAGGTAGAACAGAGCGTTTGTGATTGGAAAGAAACCGAAAAAGCAATCATTGTGAACAGTGGATATTCAGCAAATGTAGGGGCACTCTCTTCTTTAGTGAGTCGGCACGATATCGTTTTTAGCGATAAGTTAAATCATGCCAGTATTGTCGATGGAATTATGCTTAGTGGTGCGGAATATAAAAGGTATCGACATAATGATTTGGAACATTTGGAAAGATTGTTGCAAATGGCCCCTGTTGCAAAGAAAAAGTTAATCGTAACAGACACTGTTTTCAGCATGGATGGAGATGTTGCTCATCTAAAAGAATTGATTATGTTGAAAGAAAAATACGGAGCATTATTGATGGTTGATGAAGCGCATGCAGGTGGAATATACGGGAGACATGGTGCTGGTTTAGCTCATGTGGAGCAAGGACTTTCACAGAAAATTGACATTCATATGGGGACATTTAGTAAAGCGCTAGGATGTTATGGAGCATATTTAGCAGGTGATGCAATTTGCATTGATTATATGAAAAACATGATGAGAAGCTTCATTTTCACAACAGCATTACCACCAGGGACGCTCGGTGCAATGAAATGTGCAATTAAAATTGTTAAGGAAGATGAGGGAAGACGGCAGCGTCTCTTAGAAAATGGAGCGTATTTCCGCAATACTTTAGAGGAAGTTGGCTTTAATATTGGCGATAGTTCAACTCATATTGTCCCAGTTATTGTCTCATCGAATGAAGCTGTGATACGTTTTAGCGAAAAATTGCAGGAAGCAGGAATTGCTGCAATTGCTATCAGGCCACCAACTGTTCCGCATAATAGTTCCCGAATTCGATTTGCAGTTACGTCTGAACATACAAAATCTGATTTACAATGGGCTACTCGGCAGATCATTCGAATTGGTAAAGAAGAGGGGGTACTCATATGAAACCGCCTCAGCTTATTTTCATTCCTGGATGGGGGATGGAAAAACAAGTATGGGATTTATTACTTCCATATTTTCAAGAATATTCTGTTCGATATGTTGAATGGCGTAGTGTAAAAGTGGTTAATGATTTTGCAGATCGTATAGTAGAAGTTGCGGAAGAACAGGATGTAATTTTGATTGGATGGTCACTTGGTGCATTAGCTGCTCTTCAAGCATGTGATAGAGTGCGGACAAAAGGAATGATTTTAATAGGTGGTACGGCAAAGTTTACAGTGGATGAAAATTATGAGAGTGGATGGAGACATGCTTTTGTAGAACGGATGAAAAGAAGTTTGGTAAAGCAAAAGGACGATACATTGAAGCGCTTCTATAAAAGTATGTTTGCCAAACAAGAGCTAAAAGAGAGGGAACAATTTGAAGGCATTACAGAGCATTTTCAAGGTGATTCCATTGAATCTTTACAGATGGGGCTTGATTATTTAATAGAGGTGGATATGAGAAGTCAGCTAAAGTATGTAAAGACACCGATATTACTTCTTCATGGAGAACAGGATGCGATATGTCCACTATCTGCTGCTCGCTATATACAAAAAAATACGAATGGAACGCTTAAAGTAATAAATGGAGCGGGGCATGCACTTTGTGTAACGGATTTTGAATATTGCGTAAATGAAATAATCCAGTTTGTAGAGGGGATACAAAATGATCAACAAAACGTTATTACAAAAACGATTTAATGGGGCAGCAGTATCCTATGATCAATATGCAAATGTACAGAAAAAGATGGCGCAACAATTGCTCTCTATAATGAAAAAACACTACCAAAAGATGTCGTCCATTCGTATTTTAGAACTTGGATGTGGCACAGGGTATTTGACTGAACAATTGGCGGTTTCTTTTCCAAATGCAACAATTACCGCAATTGATTTTGCTGAAAGTATGATTGCTGTTGCGAAAACGAGAAGTTATGTGGAATCTGTGACATTTCGATGTGAAGATATTGAACATCTCACATTAAGCGAGTCATTTGATGTCATTATTTCAAGTGCGACATTTCAATGGTTAAACGATTTGCAAACAACGGTGAACAGTTTATATAGTCGTCATTTATGTGAAGATGGCTTATTGTTATTTTCGACGTTTGGAGAACAGACATTTAGGGAGCTTCATATAGCATTTCAAAGCGCTAAAGAAGAAAGAAATAGACAAAATGCTGCATCTGTTGGACAACGTTTTTTTACGAAAGAACAGCTGCAAGGTTTATGTGAAAGTGTAACAGGGGATGTTCATGTTTCTGAAACATGTTACATAGAGAAGTTTACTGAAGTTCGGGAGTTTCTACAATCCATTCGGAAAGTGGGAGCAACGAATAGTAATGCAGAATCATACTGTCAAATTCCCTCTATCTTTCGAACTATGCTTCGTATATACGAAAGAGATTTCACGGAAGAAGGGGAAATTGTAGCGACGTACCATGTTTTATTTGCGTATATTGAAAAAGAGGGGAAGAGGAAAAATGAAACAAGTACAAACAAAAGTAGATTGGAAACAAATTGCATCTGAAGTAGTAGAGGGTAGAAATATAACAAAAGAAGAAGCGGTAGCAATTTTAGAAGCAAACGACACAGAAGTATTAGAGATTATGAACGCAGCTTATGTCATCCGCCATCATTACTTTGGTAAAAAAGTGAAGTTAAATATGATTATTAATACGAAATCTGGACTATGTCCGGAGGATTGCGGATATTGCTCACAGTCTATCGTTTCAGAAGCGCCAATCGATAAGTATGCATGGTTAACACAAGAAAAAATCGTAGAGGGAGCTCACGAAGCAATTCGCCGTAAAGCAGGTACATACTGCATTGTTGCATCTGGTCGCCGTCCAACGGATAAAGAAGTAAATCATGTTATCGGTGCCGTAAAAGAAATTCGTGAAACAACAGATTTGAAAATTTGCTGCTGCTTAGGATTTTTAAATGAAGATCAAGCAGGGCGCTTAGCAGAAGCAGGTGTTCATCGTTATAATCATAATTTAAATACACATGCAAATAATTATGATAGCATTTGTTCAACACATACGTATGATGATCGCGTAGATACAGTCGAAAAAGCGAAGCAAGCGGGAATTTCTCCATGTTCTGGTGCAATCTTCGGAATGGGTGAAACGAAAGAGCAGCGCGTTGAAATTGCACTTGAATTAAAACGGATAGATGCGGATTCTATTCCATGTAACTTCCTTGTTGCTGTAAAAGGCACACCGCTTGAAGGACAGAAAGAATTAACACCATTAGAATGTTTAAAAACTCTCGCGATGATGCGCTTCGTGAATCCATCAAAAGAAATTCGAATTTCCGGTGGGCGTGAAATTAATTTGCGTTCTGTACAACCACTTGGTTTATTCGCAGCAAATTCAATCTTTGTTGGTGATTATTTAACAACAGAAGGACAAGAGCCAACAGCAGACTGGGGTATGATTGAGGATTTAGGGTTTGAGATTGAGGAGTGTGCGTTGTAAAAATGAGGGAGGAAAGCTCCTTTGTAGACTAGAATAATGAAATAAAAGTTACACAAAACAGCCATTGTTTCATGAAACAATGGCTGTTTTTAATTATAAAAGAAATAGATTATTTTACGGGATTTCATTGTAAATAAAATGTAATAAATTATCTTTAGTCCTTCAGATATGCGGATTTTTAGTGGAAAAATTAATTTCGTGGACGAATTTTCCAACCTGTAATTGTACAAAGTAAAGATGTAATTTACCTTGGGTTGGAGGATTTCACATGCACAAATATATATTAGCTATTATGACGTTTCTTATTTTATTAAAAGCGATAAGTACTGATCCTGTTAAAGCGGCTGAAAATCCAGAGCAGAAAGAAATGCAGCAAAGAATTGAACAGCATTTTCGAACAAAAGCTGAGCATTTTGGTATTGAAACTGAGGGGAAAGACTTAAAAGAGGTGCGGAAAGAAATTCATATTGTAGAGGAAGAAAAAAGGCGAGAAAATGTGTGGAAAACCGCTCAAAATCTTCGTATTAAAACAGAAGGAAAAACAATGGATGAATTGATACAAGATGTGCGGAAAAAAGTAAAAAAATAAAAAGAGGCCGAAGCCTCTTTTTATGCCCATTGTTTGGATAAATGAGCCATTTCAATCGCAGCAACTGCCGATTCATAGCCTTTGTTACCAGCTTTCGTACCAGCCCGTTCAATGGCTTGTTCAATTGTTTCAGTTGTTAATACACCGAAAATAACTGGGATGTCTGTTTGTAATGATAAAGAGGCAACGCCTTTTGCAACTTCATTACAAACATAATCATAATGAGTTGTAGCACCACGAATGACTGTTCCTAGTGTAATGACAGCATCGTATTTGCCGCTACCAGCCATTTTCTTTGCGATTAATGGAATTTCAAATGCACCTGGAACCCATGCGACATCAATATCGTTTTCTTCTACCCCATGGCGCTTCAACCCATCTAATGCGCCTCCTAATAGTTTGCTTGTAATAAATTCATTAAAGCGTCCAACCACAACTCCGACTTTTAATCCTGTACCAACTAAATGACCTTCGAATACCATATTATATCTCTCCCTTTATATATTATAAACTTAGTAAATGACCTAATTTTTCTAATTTTGTTTGTAAATATACTTTATTTTCTTCTTTTGTTGGCATTTGTAACGGTACACGTTCCACAACTTCTAAATCATACCCTTGCAAGCCGGCAATTTTTCTTGGATTATTTGTTAATAAACGCAATTGCTGTAAGCCTAGATCTTTTAAGATTTGAGCACCAATGCCGTAATCGCGAAGATCTGCAGGAAACCCTAATTTTTCATTTGCTTCAACTGTATCTAATCCTTCTTCTTGTAATTTGTATGCACGGAGCTTATTTAACAGCCCAATCCCGCGACCTTCTTGGCGCATATAAAGAAGAACGCCTTTTCCTTCTCGTTCAATTTGAGCGAGGGCGGCATGGAGCTGTGGGCCACAATCGCAACGGCATGAGCCGAAAACATCGCCAGTTAAACATTCAGAATGAACACGAACGAGAACAGGTTCATCAGTAGAGATGTCTCCTTTTACGAGAGCGATATGTTCTTTTTGATCAAGCGAGTTGGAATAACCAATTGCATGAAATGTACCGAAATCTGTTGGTAATGTAATTTCAACTTCCCTTGTTACGAGTGTTTCATGATGGCGGCGATAAGCAATTAAATCTTCAATCGTAATCATTTTTATATCAAATTGTTCTGCAACTTGTACTAAATCAGGAACACGTGCCATCGTACCGTCTTCTTTTATAATTTCACAAATGACCCCTGCTGGTCCCGCACCGCATAATTTTGCTAAATCAACAGCTGCTTCTGTATGGCCAGCGCGGCGCAGTACTCCGCCTTCCTTTGCAATTAAAGGGAAAATATGCCCTGGACGATTAAAATCTGTTCCTTTTGATGTTGGATTTAATAACTCGTGTACAGTTGTCGCGCGTTCGTAAGCACTAATACCTGTTGTTGTAGAAACGTGGTCAATACTTACTGTGAACGCAGTATGATGGGAATCTGTATTATGAGAAACCATAGGTTCTAACTGTAAGCGTTCTGCATATTGCTCTGTAATCGGTACGCAGACAAGACCACGGCCATGTGTAATCATAAAATTAATTGTTTCAGGTGTGATGTTCTCTGCTAAAGCGATGAAATCTCCTTCGTTTTCACGGCTTTCATCATCACATACAATAATGACTTTTCCTTGTTTTAAATCTTCTAGTGCTTCTTCAATACGATGAAACATTGTGCTTCCTCCTTATAGAAATCCGTTTTCTTGTAAAAAGCTCTCTGTAACCGAACTGCTCTGTTTCTTGGGCTTTGAAATGAAACGCTCAATATATTTTCCAATCATGTCACATTCAATATTTACGATGTCTCCAGCTGCTTTTTCCCCAATAATAGATGCACTTACTGTATGCGGAATGAGCGAAATGGTAATGGAAGATTCATCTATATCAAATATCGTTAAGCTTGTGCCATCAACAGCTATCGATCCTTTGTGTAAACAATAACGGAGCAAATCATCTGGAATTTCAATTTTGTAATATATCGCATTATAGTGCTGTTTTTTACTTACAATGGTTCCAATTCCATCAATATGCCCTGTGACGAAATGGCCACCAAAACGCCCGTTTGCAGCCATTGCTCGTTCTAAATTCACTTTAGAACGGGTACCGAGCATACGGAGTGATGTCGCTCGCATTGTTTCCGGCATGGCATCAACAGTAAACGAAGACGCTGTAAAAGAAGTGACGGTTAAACAGATTCCATTTACAGCGATACTGTCTCCTGATCTTACATCTGACAAGATTGTATTTGCGGTAATTGTTAGCCTCATGGCCTCTCCGCTTTGACTTATATTCGAAACAGTTCCAAGCTCTTCTACAATTCCTGTAAACATGCAAGCACCTCATTTCGCACTGTAGCGACGATTTTTATATCATCACCAAGTTGTTTCATCTCTTGAATTTGCAAAGAAATTGCATCTTGTAGCTTGTTAAATCCGGTGCCACCAAACATAGTTGGAGAGGCTTTTCCACCAATTAATTTAGGGCTTATATAAGTTACAATTTCATTAAAACACTTTGCTTCTAAAAAGCTCGCATGCACGGATTGTCCACCTTCAACAAAGAGTGAAAGAATTTGTTTTTCCCCAAGAAGGAGGAGGAGATCACGTATTTCAATTTGGCTCGTCTGCATTTGAAGTACAGATACTGCCTGAGATTCGTAGGTGGCTATTTTTTCTTTCTTTACATCTTTTCCAACAATAATCCATGTTTGCGCTATCCCGTCTGTTATGACATGAGAGGATCGCGGCGTTCGTAAATGTGTATCTAAAATAATTCGAATCGGATGCTTGCCTCCGTTTGGAAGACGTGTTGTTAAAGATGGATTATCAGCTATAACAGTATTGACTCCAACAAGGATGGCATCGTGTGTATGACGATATTGATGAACATCTTCGCGAGCTATTTCACCTGTAATCCATCTGCTTTCTCCAGTAGTAGTAGCTATTTTTCCATCTAAACTCATTGCTGTTTTTATTGTTACAAACGGTAGTTTTGTATTCATATAGTGGAAAAAGTAGCGATTTAATGTGATGGCTTCCTCTTCAAGAACACCGGTAGTTACACAAATACCTGCCGCTTGTAAACGTTTTGCGCCGTTACCTGAAACGAGCGGATTGCAATCAAGTGTAGCAATTACTACACGCTTCACTTTTTTTTCAATGAGTAGATCGCAGCACGGCGGAGTTTTTCCAAAATGACTGCACGGCTCTAACGTTATATATACAGTGGATCCATTTGCTTTGTCACCAGCCGTACGAAGAGCATGAACTTCAGCGTGTTCCTCACCTGCGCGCAGATGTGCTCCCATTCCAACGATGTTTCCATCTTTTACAACAACAGCGCCGACCATTGGATTTGGACTTGTTTGCCCTGCAGTGCTTTGTGCTAACTGTAAGGCGATCTTCATATATTCTTGGTCTGTCATTCTTTTCACCTCTCCTAAGAAAAATCAAAAAACCCCAAGGATTAATATCCTTGGGGTTTGGGAGACGTGATTTCTAGAAGTATAGCTCGAATACGAAAGTATAAGAAAGAAACCTAACGATGATTGATATTTTTGCATGAGAAAAAAACCTAGCAAACTATCAATTTTCATACGCTAGTCGTATCTTTTTATTTCAGCATAGAAAAATAGGTATATGAAAGAAAACACATACAGTGATTCAAAACGAATCAGTACACATGTGTACGCCAAAATAAAAGTGTATTCGCTATATAAGAACTAGAAAACATATCCTTCTCCCATCCAGACTATACTGTCGGCCCTAGAATTTCACTAGATCCACCGTTTCCAAGAGTGAAAACGGGTCACGGACTTAGAAGTGTGCACTTCATCACCGCCGGTTGGGAATTTCACCCGACCCCGAAGGATGCTGTTTGCTCACATTATAGCACAAAAAAGAAAAAAGGATAGTAAAAAATATTTGAATGTGAAGAATTGCATGAAAATGAAGGGAGGGATAAAGTTTGTTATACTAGCATGAGAAAGATTTCAGTGCATACATAAATGAGGTGAGGATATGAAATATATTGCAGTAGGAATCGGTGGTGTTATTGGGGCTTTAGCTCGGTATGGATTAGGACAATGGATTGATACTCCTTCAGTCGATTCTTTTCCGCTGGCAACATGGATAGCGAATATGATTGGTAGTTTTTTATTAGCATTTTTAACGATGTATTTATTTCGTATGAAACATGTTTCACAAACGATAATGAGTAGCGTTGGAACAGGAATGCTTGGATCTTTTACTACTTTTTCAACATTTAGCATGGAGACATTAAAATTAATGCAACATGAAGCATTTTTTATGGCATTTTATTATGTAAGTACAAGTATAGTTGGAGGATTGCTTTTGTCTTTATTTGGATTTTATCTTGGGAATACACTATATGAAAAAAGCATGAAGAAAGAAGGAGCGCTATGAATATTTTACTTATAGGAATCGGTGGCTTTTGCGGAGCTGTTGCTAGATTCTCTATTAGTAATGTAATGAAAAAAAAATACGGGAATGTATTCCCGTATGGAACATTATTTGTAAATATAGTTGGATCATTCTTACTGGGTCTGTTGTATGGAGCTAATGTGAGTAATACATGGTTATTATTATGCGGAACAGGGTTTATGGGGGCATTTACGACCTTTTCAACATTTAAGTTTGAATTGGTTCAATTAATACATAAACGTGAGGGACAAAAGGCGTTATTATATTTAGTAATGAGTTATATAATAGGCATTTTTTGTGCGTTTCTAGGTTTTTATATAGGATATTTATAAGAAGCATGCGCAAATCATTTTGCATGCTTCTCGTATTATTATTCCTTTGGTGCTCGAACGACAGACTCAAATTTTCCTTTATGTGAAGCATCACAATAAGGCATATTTTTTGATAAGCCGCAGCGACATAAAGAAAATGCAGGCTTTGCAGGGAAAGCATTCCCTTGTGAGTCGATTAATTCCACATCCCCTGTAATGCGAAATGAACCATTATCATTCACTTTAATTTGAACTTTTGCCAACGTTATCCCTCCCTCCCTTCCAAACGCTTACGTTCATCATATAATTACAGGAAGTACTTGACAATAGAAAACTGTACTTTGTATGTAGTGGAAGAGAATGTTATAATAACGTTTATAACTGAAATACAGTAAGGTGACGAAATATGAATAAACAATTACGTACATTACAAAATATTGCAAATGAGCGCACTTGGGCATCGTTTTTAAATGATAATCATCCATATAGCTTACTTCATTGGTCGATTGCAGGTGCGGGACAAGAGCCTAAAGATGTGTGGCTACTTCAAGATGAAGTAACATTTCAAACGACAGAATTTCAAACGCTCGAAGAAGCGGTAAAATGGATCTCTGAAAATATGGAACAAGTTACAGATGTGTTAGGGCAATAAAGTGACAAAAAACAGGCTTATGCAAGCCTGTTTTTTGTTTCTTTCACATATGTTTTTAAGAATTGATCCACTGCAGCTTCATACTCTTGCCGGTTCTCATTATAAGAGCAAGCGTGTGCACCGTGTTCTGCAATAAAGAGCTGTTTATTATTTTCTTTCGCTTCATAAAGTGCTTTTGTCATATCACATAAAATATAGTCATCGTCTTTACTGTGAATAAATAGAACTGGATTATTTATGTTTTTTACACAATCGATTGGAGAAACTTCTCGTATTGTATAACCGTCCCGTACTTTTAAAAAGGCATTTGCTAATGGTAGTAGCGGCCATTTCGGTAAATGGAATTCGACCTTTAAGCGATGTTGTAGCTGGCCATAAAAGTCAGAGAATGGACAATCTGCAATATAAAAATCAGCACCATCTTCCACCATTCCTGCATATTGAAGGAGTGTCGCAGCCCCCATCGATTCTCCATGAATGCCCAGTATAATATTTGTTCCAAAACGGTCTTTTAGCCAATCAACTACCGTCTTTAAATCATGTTTTTCGTAATAGCCATAACTTGTCGTTTTACCACCGGTTTTACCATGGCGACGGTGATCATAAATAAATACGTTATATCCTCTGTTTAAAAATAAATTTGCATATTTGACAGAGTTTATTTTATTTACGGTTACACCGTGACAAAAAATCATAAACTTATTAGAATTGCCTGCAGAAATGTAATACCCGTGAATTTCATATTTAAATTGAGATGGAATACGAACCTCTTCTTTTGGAATGACATTAAAATCCTCTAAGCGAAAATGTTTTTTTGTTTCACGCTCTAAAATTTCTTCTTCTGTTTTTTTCTTTAAGTACATTACTTTATTCGTAAAGAAAATACCGATACCAATTAAGGCTCCCATTATGGTTAGCAATGCTGTAAAAAAACGTTTCATACCTCATCCTCCACATACCTCTACATATGATACTCTTATATTGTATCATAATGATGTAAAAAGGGGAGAGAGTGAACCATGATTCAAATACAAAAAATTACAGAAGAAATGAGAGGAACAATTGCGCTATTTATGCGTGAAAATTGGGGAAGCACGCTGATGGTTTCACGTGGAAGAGCACATCAGTTAGACCAATTACCTGGTTTTATTGCAATTGAAGATAACAGAATAATAGGAATTATTACATATGAAATAAGAGGAAATGATTGTGAGATTGTTTCATTAGATAGCTTTAAGGAGAAAAAGGGAACTGGAACGAAACTTGTAGAGTATGTAATTGATATTGCAAAAAAACAATGTTGTAAAAAGGTGTGGCTTATTACGACAAACGATAACACGAATGCACTTCGTTTCTATCAGAAACGTGATTTTATCATGACTAACTTATACATAGATGCGGTTAAGGAGGCGAGGAAGATAAAGCGAGAAATTCCTCTCATTGGTTATGACAATATTACGATTTCACATGAAATTCAACTAGAAAAAATGAATATATAAAATCACTCTTTACATATGTTGAAGATGGAAAATGTAAGGAGTAAGAAGTATTCGTGTAACAATTTTCAGAAATATAGAATAATAATATTGACGAATGTCCTACTTTGTTTTAGGTTTGAATTGTAAGCTATTACCATATTAAGGGGTGAAGATGTGGCAACCATACGTGATGTTGCAAAATCGGCCGGTGTTTCAGTCGCAACCGTTTCACGAGTAATTAACGAAAAAGGGTATGTCCATGAGGATACAGTCAAACAAGTAAAACAAGCAATTGAAGAGTTACAGTATAAACCTAATGCTGTAGCGAAGGCATTATTTAAAAAATCTTCGACAATGATTGCTATATTAGTATCAAATTTAGAAAATCCATCATATATAACATTGCTTCGTTCGGTAGAAGAGGCTGCATATAAAGAGGGATATCAAATTGTTATTTGTAACATAGGAAATAAGAGTGATTATATAGATATACTAATGCAAAATAATATTGCTGGTGTTATTATGACGAACGACATATTCAAGCGGCTGAATAATATTTCCATTCCGTTTGTCATACTTGATGAAGCAGGAGAGCTTTCTACATATTACGAAAGTGCTAGAAAGGCAGTTGTTTTGTTAAAAGAAAAAGGTTGTCATTTTCTTGCTTATATGGGAGAAGAGGTAGAAGATGAGACAATGGAAGAACATGTATCTGGATTTTTAGATGCAGTTTGGGAAGAGGGTCTTGCTTATCGAAAAGAAAGAATAGAGGGACCTGAAGAAAAACAAATTATTGAATTGTTACGAAAGTATCCATATATTGATGGTATTGTGGCTTCTAGTGATGCTGTTGCAATTGCAGTCGTCCGTGCAGCAAGCTATCTTGGTATTCATATACCTGAGCGTTTGCAGGTTGTTGGTTTTAAAGGAAGTTTACAAGGTGAATGGGTTATGCCATCTTTGACAACGATTGGAAGGTCTTTTGAAAAACAAGGAGTACTAGCTGTTCAAAGCTTAGTAGGAAAAATAAAGAAGAAACAAGTAAAACATGAGGAAGTGCAGGAAGAAGAGTTTCTATTAATTGAACGAGAATCGACAAAGTAAAAGGTGCGTCCAAGTAAAACGCACCTTTTTTTATAATGTAACTGCAGCAATAAAACCGAATATAAGTAACGGGATATTGTAGTGAAGAAAAGTAGGGACACACGTATCCCATATATGATGATGCCTGCCATCAGCATTTAAACCTGAGGTAGGTCCTAACGTACTATCCGATGCTGGAGAACCAGCATCACCTAATGCGCCAGCTGTACCGATAATAGCAATGGTGGCCATCGGGCTAAAGCCAAGTTGGATACATAGCGGAACGAAGATAGTTGTTAAAATCGGAATGGTAGAAAAGGAAGAACCGATTCCCATTGTAACAAGCAGACCGATAATAAGCATAAGGAAGGCAGCAAGTGGCTTACTGTTCCCAATTAAATCAGCACTTGTTTGAACAAGCGATTCAACATGTCCTGTTTTTCGAAGAACTGCTCCGAATCCTGCTGCAGAAATCATAACAAAACCTATAAATGACATCATTCGCATACCACTAGTTAAAATGGCATCAGCTTCTTTTAAAGGAAGACTGCCACTAATGGATAATACTATGATACCTGCTAATGCACCAAAAATCATTGATTCTGTTGCTAGTTGTACACTTAGTGTTGCGACAATAGACAATAACCCAAAAGAAATGCTTCTTTTCGTATAAGGTACAATTTCATCAGATGGAGTATGAATGGTTTCAGTATGATAGGTTCGTGGTTTACGATATGAAATAAAAACAGCGATACATAGACCAATAATCATTCCTATTGCCGGAATGGTCATGGCTTTTGGAATGAGTGCTACATCAAATGTGAGACCGCTTTGCTGTGCATTTGTTTGTAATACATCGTGATAAATTTTTCCAAATCCAGTTGGAATCCACATGTAAGGAGTGATTAATCCGAATGTAATAAGACATGCAATAAGCCGACGGTCCACTTCTAATTCATTTAAGACTTTTAAGAGTGCTGGAATTAAAATGGGGATAAAAGCAATATGGACCGGAATAATATTTTGTGAAAAACAAGCCATTGCTAAAATGATAAATAAAATGAGCATTTTTGAATATGTTTGTTTTTTCGTGTCTTTTTCGTTGCTGATTAAGTTCAGTGCAGTATGGATCATAGCATCGGGAAGACCTGTTTTGGAAAGAGAAATAGCAAATCCTCCGAGCATGGCATAACTTAAAGCGATTGGAGCACTGTTTCCAAGACCTATGGTAAAAGTATTGATTGTTTCTGAAATTCCAAGACCACCAATTAGTCCACCTGTTAAAGCGCCGACGATAATAGCGACAATGACCTGGACACGTAATAAACTAAGCAGCAACATCACTGCAACTGCGACGAGTACAGCATTCATAATAAATGTAATCTCCCTGATCTTTTTCTGTTTCTGCAACTTATCTTAGGTAGGTATAGGTACTAACAGAGTAAAGTTGCGACATGTAATTATAAAGTGTTTTTTGTGAAATGTAAAAGGTATACCGATTACTGGTGTGGAAAAGATAGCTCTTGTTTGATAGAACATAAAGATCTTGCAAAAAGTTCAGGTTCTTCTAAATTTGGTGAATGAGCAGAGTTTGGGAACCAAATCATTTTTTTGATGGGTGCTTGAATCATGTCGCAATATTGTTGAACGAGTGCATAAGGCGTTTGATAGTCGAAACGACCAGAACAGAAATAAATAGGTACAGAAAGCTTTGAAATTGTAGAAAAGAAATCTATTGTGAGCATTTCTTCCCATAACGTCCCAGATTTCATATTTCCAGCGAGAAATTTTATCCAATCTAACCATGTATATTCTGAAGAGAATAGCCCTTTTCGAATGAAGGAAAATGAAGTCCCATTTTGCACGGATCCTCCAAATGTACCAAGCCATTTTCTTTGAATAATCAAGCGCCGCATATCTAGAAAAGGAGGTTTTCCAAGTTTTGAAAGTGAAGTCAATGCCCGCTCGTGCCCATGTTTTTTTGCAGAATGAATTAAGTGTCGATAGAGTAATTCTTCGTTTTGTTTCATATGTACAATCTGACCAATGCCAATATAGGCCTCAATATGGTCTGGATATTGACTTGTAATTTGTAGGCCGATAATACTTCCCCAAGAATGTCCAGCAAGAAATAGTTTCTGTTTATTGAAGCGAGAAAGAAGGTATTTTATTATTTCAAGTGCATCTAAAATAAATTGTTCAATTGTGAATGGTGTTTTAATATCTCGCCAAGAAAAAGTTTTCCCTGCTCCGCGCTGATCCCAATTGACAACAATAAAGTGCTTTTCTAAGTCTTTTTGAAAATGGCGAATAAATCCAATTTGTGCCATGCCAGGGCCACCGTGACAGCATAATAAAATAGGCTGATTTATATCTTGACCACGAATAAGTAGAGATTGTTTGCGATTGTTAATCGTAACGCTTTCTATCGTAGCGACGCTATTTGGAATTGGACTCTTTCTTTCATTGTAAAACTTTGGAGTGTGGCTACGAAAAAGCATATAAAAAAATCTCCTTTTCTCTAAGAGTATGTATCGCACGGGTGTACTATCTTGCATATACTGTTAAAAAGTTATTGTATCATAACATATAGGCTATATTTCAACTATGAACGCTTAGGGAGAGGAGGAAGGAAGTGACGATTGGAGAAATTATAGATTGCTTGAATAAACGTGAACCACTTGCCATAGTTGCGAAACGCCTCGATATGAGTCCCTATGCATTGTCGAAAAAGTTAAGGATACTTGGATATGAATATGATGGTGAACAGAAGAAAAGAATATTTATTGGAGAGGGAGAAGAGCCCCGCCATTTATATCTTCAAGAAGCAACTGCACTTCAATATGTAAAAACAGATTATCAGGTTTTGATTTATGAACAATTGCAAAATATTTATGAATTATTGCGAAAACGCGAGGAACTTATTCTTCCCAAAATAATCACAAGTAATGAGAAGAAAAAACGCACTTTTTCTATATGTACGGAGATTTTAGAGAAATTAGACGTTATAGCTGATGCGACAGGAGTTCATAAATCTAAAATTGTAGAAGAAGCGTTGATAGAATTTTTACGAAAGTATAAAGAAGCTGATGAATTGTATCAAGATAAATGAAGGGAAGGATACTATGTTCAATGCAAAAGCATGTATCCTTTGTAGTATTATTTTTTAGTTTTAAAAAAATAATACAAGAACCAAACGGCATGATTTTGTTCATCATCTGCTGCTCTACGAAATGCTTCTTTAATGAATTGATTTGTAGTATCATCTGCAATTTTTAAGTAGAAGTCAACAGTTCGTTGTTCGTCTTGTAGCGCGAATTCTAATCCCTCTTCATAAAAATTTGGACCCTCTTCAATGATTTTTGGTTGAGGTTGCCTACCCGTTAAGCTGATGTAAATCTGTACAAATTGTTGAAAATGTTTTATTTCATCTTGGCGGATTTCAAGAATTTGATTTCGCTCAGTATTTTGTGAAGCCAAATTAGCTAATTTAGCATAACAATTTATTGCGCTGTACTCTCCATTGATGGCTTTTTCGATGTCAACAATTAATTTTTCGTTTTGTCTGTATATAAAATTGTAATTATTTGAATAGGAATACATTTTTTTCCCTCCCAGTTTATTCTTATATATTTTACGGGGAATGAAGATACTGGGTGCATATCCTTTAGAATAGATTTTAGGTTATGTATGAAAAACCCCCGTATTCTAAATGAACATGGGGGTTTTAAGTGAGAATATAGTGGAGCTCTTTTTAGTATTAACGTATTTTCGTATAGAAAAAACTAGTTCAGTTTTTGAATTCTTCCATCAATAATAGGTTGAATTGGTTCCTTTGCTTGTTTTACATAATTCACTAACGCTTCGAAATCAGTTGGTCCTGTTTCAGCATCTTTTCCATTTTTAAAGGATACAAATCCATCACCGCCCGAAGCTAGAAAGGCATTTGCAACGACGCTGTAAGTTTTAGAGGCAACTAACTCTTCTCCGTTTGTTAAGTGGATATTTGTAACTTTTTCACCATTTGGTTTATTCGCATCCCAAGTGTACTGAATACCTGAGATTTGAAGCATTCTTGTTATGTCTTTTTGCCATTGTTGATTTAAAATATCTCGAATGTCTTGACCAGTTAAATTAACTTTTATCAATTGATTCCCAAATGGTTGAATGCCATATAATTCTCCCCATGTAATATCGCCAGCATCTAGATCATTGCGAATACCACCAGGATTCATAAGGGCAATTTGAGTATTCATGGTCTCGCGCTGAACATCAGCAATTAAATTTCCAAGAGTGGATTCGCCCGCGTCATTTTGTTTACGATCCATTGGAGCGGTAGATTTTCCAACAACCTGATTTACAAGAGGAGCAATTTTTTCTTGATACTGATCCATTTTCTTTTTCACTTGTTGATCAGGTTTTATTCCTTCATGGTAGGTTGTAACAACTTCTGCTTTTTTTCCAACAATATCTTTTGTTTTACGATCAATTTTTACATCTACGTCGGCAAAGGCCATTCCATAAGAATTTGCTTGTACGACAAGCTTGTTGTTAACGGTTCCATTTACATAAGTATGACTATGACCGCCGAAAATCACATCGACTTCTGGGTCAGTCTCATTTGCTAAGCGAACAATATCGCCATTTGTTACGCCGTTATTATCCGTTGTACCTCCATTATGTGCAAGAACAACGATAGATTTAACACCTAGTCTTTTCAGTTGTTTTACAGATGTGTTAATTGCTTCAACTTCATCTGTAATTTGTACATTTTTTAGCATAGTAGGCATAACAACGTTAGGAACATCTGTTGTTACAACCCCGATAAAGCCAACAGGAACCCCTTGTACCATTTTTACAGTAAATGGTGGTAGAAATAAGCGACCAGTTGATTTGTTGTAGAAATTGGCAGCAACGTACGGGAATTTTGCTCCTTTGAAATTCCCTGTTTTTTCATGGTATCCACCATAAATAAGACGATGCATTTCGTCTATTCCTTCATCAAATTCATGGTTTCCAATCGTTCCAACATCAAATCCTAAATCATTTAAAAATTCAATTGTTGGTTCGTCTTGTAGTAGTGCTGAAACTGGAGGACTTGCTCCGACGACATCACCCGCATGAACCATTAATGTATTTGGATTTTGCTTTTCACGATCACGTAAATAAGCAGCTAAGTACTCGGCGCCCCCTGCCTCTTTGTTGTTAATTTTCTTTACAGTGTCTAATTGTCCATGAAAGTCGTTAATACCAAGCATTTGTACGTCTATGTAGCGGTTTTGTTCTGCTGGTGTCTGAGACGGTGGTGCAGCGAATACACTTGAGAAGGTAATCGTACTTAATACTAGAGCAGCAGGAATGACTTTTTTCCACATGAAATTTCTCTCCCTTTTTTTTATAATCTGACATCATACGACATAATTTTAATAGATTAAGAGGATTAATGCTACAAAATTTCTTTTTATTATAAAAATTAATAAAACTTTATTTTTCCCTTTACATCTTTACGAGATAAAAATAGTAGGGGAATCGAAAGAGAATGGGCTTTTTTATTGTGGAGAGGGAGTCATTTCCCCTATAATGGAGAAAAAAGTAAAAGGTGAGTAGTATGAAGAAAAAGAAGCAAAGACAAACACAAATGAATCATCAGACAGAGAAAGATTCTATTACCATTGGTGATCAATTGAATGCATCACTAATGAATCAATTGAAAAGTAAGAAGAAAGAATTACAAGTAAGAGCTGAGCAAAAAGAAATAGAAGAACAAGAAAGAAAACGTAAAGAGCAAAAGGAACGAGAAAAGAATAAATCGTTTGAAGAACTATTAAGTGAAAGTAATCTCACTTGGAAAGACTTTAAATAATATAAAAAATCATCAGCGGTATTATCCTGATGATTTTTTTAACGATTTGATAAGAAAAGGGGAATTGGGATGAGAAAGATTGTAGTCGTTCCTTATGAAAACCATTGGAGTGAGAAGTTTCAAATAGAAGCGAAGAGGCTAAAAATAGCAATGCCAGAACCTGTGAAGGTACATCATATTGGTAGTACATCAGTACCAGGGCTCGCAGCAAAGCCGATTGTTGATATGATTATGGAGGTGGAAGATATTGAGAGAGTAGACAATTGGAAAGAGCGCTTTGAAAAACTCGGTTACATTGTAAAAGGTGAAAATGGTATTTCCGGTCGGCGTTTTTTTATCCATGGAACGGAAGAAAAACGGTCGTATCATTTACATGTATTTGAAACAGGAAATCCAGAAATCACACGTCATTTAGCATTTCGTGATTATATGATGGCACATTGTGAAGAAGCAGAAGCTTATGCGGCATTAAAAAATGACTTAGCAGAAAAATTCACATATGATGGAGATCAATATACAGAAGGAAAGACTGATTTTGTACGTAATATTGATGTGAAAGCAAAAGAGTGGTTAGAAAGTAACGTGAGCAAGTAAGAACGTGTTATTTTTATAAAAATATTATGTTAACTGAATGTATTTTTTGACTTTTGCTATAAATCTTGTTCAAATAAGGTGATGGTTACAAAAATTTTATGGCACCTCTCTATATCATTCGTAGGAGAGAAGAAGGAGGAGCAACAATCATGTATATTCCAACAACTACACTTCGTAATGGTGTGAAAATGCCTATGCTTGGTTTAGGTGTATATAAAGCAAAAGAGGGAGAAGAAGTAAAACAAGCAGTAAAAGCAGCTTTAGAAGTTGGATATCGCTCTATTGATACAGCGACTGTATATGAAAATGAAAGCGGTGTCGGAGAAGCGGTTCGTGAATCGGGGATTGCCCGTGAAGAATTGTTTATTACGACAAAAGTATGGAATGACGATCAAGGTTATGAAACGACGCTTCAAGCATTTGATAAAAGTTTAAAGAAATTACAAATGGATTATGTAGATTTATATTTAATTCACTGGCCAATAAGAGGAAAATACATAGATACATATCGGGCTCTTGAGAAATTATATGAAGAAGGAAAAGTACGTGCAATAGGCGTTTCGAATTTTCACCAACATCATTTAGAGCAGCTTTTGCCAAATTGTAATGTGAAGCCGATGGTGAACCAAGTAGAACTTCACCCGATGCTCGCGCAGTTTGAATTACGTGATTTTTGTCAAAATGAACAGATTCAAATGGAAGCGTGGAGTCCGTTAATGAGAGGTGGCGAAGTCTTTCAGCATCCAATTATTCAAGAGATTGCTAAAAAATATGAAAAAACACCTGCTCAAATTATTTTACGCTGGGATATTCAAAGTGGTATCGTAACAATTCCTAAATCTGTTACACCATCTCGTATTCAAGAGAACTTTACGATTTTTGATTTTTCATTAACAGAAGAAGAAATCAAGCAGATTGATACGCTGGATCGTAATTTACATGTAGGTACAAACCCTGATAAATATGATACATTGTAAAAAAACGCTACCATTTTCGGTAGCGTTTTTTTAACGGTGTGATGTGTATGTATCATATTTAGTAGTTGCTTGAATTTGTTTGTATTCTTCAGTTGTTAATGGAGATTGTTTGGTGGCTTGTACATTTTCTCGCAATTGCTGAATAGAGCTAGCACCTGGAATAACAGCTGCAACAGCCGGATCATATAAGCAATACTGAAGAGCTGTTTCGGTTAATGAACGCCCTTTTGTAATTGCTTTAGCAGTAGCTAAAGCTTCTGTTAACTCATTATAAGAATAAGAAAGATAATCTTTTTCTTTCACTTTTTCTATCTTTCTTTCATTGTTGTCAGTTAATAAACCTTTTGCGAGTGGCCCGCGGGCAATCACGCTAATTTGATTATCTTGTAAGAACGAAAACCATTCTTCTGGCCGGCGATTTAATAGACTGTACTCCATTAATACGCTAACAATGTTAGACCGTTTTGCATATTCATGAATAACATTTGGACGGATAGAAGAGATACCGTAATGACGAATCACACCTTCTTGTTTTAAATCTTCAAACGCTTCGATTGTTTCATCGATAGGATCTTCTATTGTTCCGCCGTGAAGTTGATATAAATCAATATAATCCGTTTGCAGGCGGCGTAAACTTTCTTTTACCTCTGCTTTTATATAAGCTTTAGAAGGATCCCAAGACCAACCGTTTTTGCCATCTGTCCAGCGATTTCCTACTTTCGTTGTAAGAACAATTTGATCGCGTTTTCCCTTAAGGGCTTTCCCAACAAATTCTTCATTTAATCCATAATTGTATAAGTCTGCCGTATCAAAAAAATTAATTCCTAAATCTATTGCTTCATGGATGATGCGGATTGCTTCGTGTTCATCGGTGCCAAGAGACATGCAACCGAGTCCTATTTCAGTAATATATAAATCTGAGTTTCCTAATTGTCGTTTTTTCATCGCTCAACCCCCTATCTTATATTGTACGAAAGTAGAAGAAGGTTGACAAACGTTTACTTTTTGCTTGCGTTAATCCAGTCTTGTACAGTTGTGTACTCTTTTCCATATTGTTTTAGTTTATTACGAATTTGCCAAGCTTTCCCGACCAATGTGATACGATTCGGTAAAATATATACTTTCATTTTTATCACGCTCCTTTCAGTGTGGTAAAATGTATGAAGAACGATTAGGAAATAGAATAGGGAGATGAAATATTGTGAGTAATCTTGCAGAGAGAACAGTTGCAACTGAGCCAATTTTTGATGGAAAAGTTATTAAAGTTCGTGTTGATGATGTAGTATTGCCAAATGGAGAAATGAGTAAACGTGAGATTGTAAATCATCCTGGTGCCGTTGCAATTATCGCTGTTACAGATGAAGAGAAGCTTGTGCTTGTTGAGCAGTACCGTAAAGCTCTTGAAAAAGAGATTGTTGAAATTCCCGCGGGAAAATTAGAGCCTGGAGAAAAGCCAGAGGTCACAGCAATTCGTGAATTAGAAGAAGAAACGGGTTATGTATGTGATGAAATGGAATTCATCACATCTTTTTACACATCACCAGGTTTTGCTGATGAAATTTTATATGTGTATAAAGCGACAGGATTAAAGAAAAAAGAAAATAAAGCGGCTTTAGATGAAGATGAATTTGTAGAGTTAATGGAAGTTTCACTAGAAGAAGCCATTGAACTTATGAAAAATCAGCGTATTCATGATGCGAAGACGATGTTCGCTGTGCAATACTTACAATTACAAAAATAAACACTCGCCTTAGGCGAGTGTTTTAATTAATTTTGGCGTAAACGCGTGTGTCACGTAAGCTGCCGTCTGGAGCAAGAAAGTCATTTTCGAGTGTGCCTTCTAAAATGAATTCAAGACGTTCTGCTAAAGTACATGCATTTACATTTGTAGCATCGCAGCGAATTTCAAGTCGTCTAGCATTAAGCTTATCAAAAGCAAACTGGACAGCACCTTTCAACGCTTCTGTCATATATCCTTGTTTTGTATAAGCGCTATGTAGCCAGAAACGAATTGAAAACTTTGGAATATCCCAATTTTCTGGGTGAAGGGTAAGGGCGCCGATAAATGTACCATTGGCTTTATCATATAAATGAAAAGCTAATGTTTCACGAAGTAAAAATTGTCCGTGAGCTTCTCGGACTGTTTCCTCAGCACTTTCTTCTGTTTCAGATGTAATGGATATCCAAGGTTGTAAGTCTTCTAAAGAAGCTTGAATTGCTTCATATACTTCTGTTCCATCTCCTGGAAATGGTTTGCGTACTTGCAGGCGCTCAGTTTGAAATAATGTTGGAAAATCTAATAATAATGGTTTCAAGTAAAATCCCTCCTATTCTCTACTTTTAAGTTTAGCAAAGTAGAGCGGAATTTCAATGTTAATTCGTCATACTTTTTTCTTTCTTTCATACATTTTAGTAAGAGTGTGAACGGAGGGAAGAAAAATGTTACGAAAAACTTGGCAAGATCGTGTAATTTCTCATATACAAGAGAATTCTTCGCTATATATATTTAATTCTGTTTTGTTATTGATGGGTGTGGTGTTTGGAGCCGTTCTTGTAAATAGCCTAGAGGTCAATCAAAAACAAGATCTATCTTTTTATTTGAATCGATTTTTTGGACAAGTTTCCAAAGGAGAATTTGCAATTGCGAGCGACATGTTTCGAGAAAGTTTCTTTTCACAATTAAAATATATTGGATTTATTTGGTTGTTAGGAATTTCAATTATTGGATTGCCACTAATTTTTATTTTATTATTTTTAAAAGGGGTAGTTGTTGGGTTTACAGTAGGGTTTTTAGTTAGTCAGCATGGATGGAATGGATTGTTATTAGCATTTGTATCTGTGTTGCCACAAAATTTAATTATCATTCCAGCGTTTCTTGTCATGACGACAATTGCTGCAAGTTTTTCTTTACGTATGATTAGGCATCAATTTATTCGAAAAATTACCGAGCCACTACTACCGTTATTAATCCGCTATACTTGCTTCTTTCTTGTTATTGGCATAGTATTAGCAATTGCTTCTAGCATCGAAGCATATGCGTCACCAGTGTTAATGAAAGAAGTCGTGGAAGTTATCAATAAAAAATAAATACTACATGAGAATGATTATCAAGTTATTTTCATTGTTTTTCTTTTGACAGAAGTCCTTCTTCTGATATAATGGTGTAAGAGTGGCGAGGAGGGAGTAGTACCGAATGGAAGAGAGAATTGAACGAATTAAGAAGCAATTGCATGCAGCGAGCTATAAATTAACACCACAACGTGAAGCAACAGTTCGTGTGCTGCTGGAAAATGAAGAAGATCATTTAAGTGCAGAAGATGTTTACCTCCTTGTAAAAGAAAAGTCGCCAGAGATCGGATTAGCAACCGTCTATCGAACTTTAGAGTTATTATCTGAGTTAAAAGTTGTTGATAAAATTAACTTCGGAGACGGTGTTTCACGCTATGACTTACGCCAAGAAGGTGCACAGCGTTTCCATCATCATTTGATTTGCACGCAATGTGGTGCTGTACAAGAAATTCAAGAGGATTTACTTGGTGAAGTGGAGAAAAAAGTAGAACGAGACTGGAGCTTCAAGGTAAAAGACCATCGTTTAACTTTCCATGGGATTTGTAAAAATTGTCAAGAAAATGAAACGGATGAAAAATAACCTTTTCCTATTTAGTTAGGAAGAGGTTTTTTATTTGAATTTAGGTATAAATCGCAGAAAGCTTGGCATATGTTGTAATAACATATATTTTGGAGGAGTTTACCATGCGCCGAGCTTTACAATTAACTTTTGATGGGATGAAGGTATTTTTATTATTTACAGGTTGTACGATTTTGTTTTATTTCGCTATACTATGGGTAAATGAAGAATATGAAAGTTATCATCGTTACGAAAAACCAAAAGAGGAGACAGTAGAAAAAGTATCAGGGAATGAGGAACCGGCAAAAGATGCTTTTGTAAATAGAATAATTTTTTTCTATGAAAATGGGGAGTAGTGTAGATTGGAAGATCAATTAAAAGATTTTATTCATTATATGATTGTTGAAAAAGGTTTAGCAAAAAATACAGTTGTATCTTATGAACGTGATTTAAAAAGCTATGTGAAGTATTTACAAAATGTCGAACAAATAAAAACATTTCATGAAGTGACAAGGATGCACATTGTGAATTTTTTGCAGTATTTAAAAGAGAACGGAAAATCATCAAAAACTTTGGCACGCCACATTGCCTCTATTCGTTCATTTCATCAATTTCTACTTCGTGAAAGAGTGGTAGAACACGATCCATCTGTACATATTGAAACACCTCAAGGTGAGAGGAAATTACCGAAAGTATTGTCAGTGAGCGAGGTAGAGGCATTACTTCAAATGCCCAAAGCGACAAGTGCGTTCGGTATTCGGGATAAGGCTATGCTAGAGTTGTTGTATGCAACAGGACTCCGCGTCTCTGAATTGATAGCACTAAATTTAGAGGATGTTCATTTGACAATGGGGTTTGTTCGCTGCATTGGAAAAGGGAATAAAGAGCGGATCATCCCATTAGGAAGTTTGGCTACGGAAGCAATTCAACGTTATATTGAAAAGGGAAGAAAAGAATTAATGGGGAAGAAAGCAGTCGATGCACTATTTTTGAACCATCATGGTAATCGATTGTCACGTCAAGGTTTTTGGAAGATTTTAAAGCGCTTAGCAAAAGAGGCCAATATAGAAAAAGAGCTTACGCCGCATACATTAAGACATTCTTTTGCGACTCATTTATTAGAGAATGGAGCGGATTTGCGTGCTGTACAAGAAATGCTTGGGCATGCAGATATTTCAACAACGCAAATCTATACGCATGTTTCAAAAACTAGATTAAAAGATGTATATAAACAGTTTCATCCGAGAGCATAAGTATTATGCTCTTTTTATTTTTTATTTATATAAGTACAAATTGAGAAAGTGTTTTAGGTGGGAGAGAATCCGGCCATGCATAGAAGCGGTCAGTTCTTTTTCCTGCCCTATGCCAGGTGAAAACGAAGAGAGAAAATAAGTAGCGGTAACCTTTTGTTCTTTATAGCCGCGACTTATATGTGGGAAAATCAAAATGAATGTATATTGCCAGAGCTAATTAGTAAACGAATAAAGCGTTTTGAGAATAAAAAGTAAGTAGATGTGAGGAATTCACAAAAACTTCACAAACATTTCGTACATTGTTTTCAGCAGAAGGCTGGAATATGAACTGGTATATCCTCTATACTAAATAAAGTATAAAGGAGGAAATCAAAATGAAAAAACTTGTAATTACTTTATTTATCGCGATGCTAGCATTAGCTGGTTGTAATACAAAGAAAGAAGAATCAACGAAAAAAGACAAAATTGAAGAAGTGAAAGTAGCGGTTCAAACAAATCCGAAAGAAATTAAACCAAATGAAAAAACAGAAGTGCAGGCACTTGTTACACAAGGAAAAGAAAAAGTAACGGATGCTGACGATGTGAAGTTCGAAATTTGGAAAGATGGCGAAGAGAAGCATGAAATGCTAAACGGTAAACATAAAGGAAAAGGTGTTTATGCAGTAGAAAAAACATTCCCATCTGATGGTGTGTATCATGTTATTGCACATACAAATGCACGTGAAATGCATGTTATGCCAGAAGTGAAAATAGCTGTAGGAAATGCGAAAGTTGAAGATGCGAAGAAAGAAAAAAGTGGCCATGAAGCAGGGCACGGTGGTCACAAGAGTGATACGATGATTCATCTTATGGCTGGCGATGTAAAAGCAAATAATGAATCAACAATGAAAGTTCATTTGAAGCAAAAAGAAGAAGCGTTAACTGGAGCTGAAGTACAGCTTGAAATTTGGAAAGATGGCGTTGAAAAGCATGAGTTTATTCCCGCAAAGGAAGGGGATAAAGGTGAGTATGTAAGTAAACATACATTTAAAGAAAATGGTGCTTATAAAGTGAAAGTTCATGTGAAAAAAGGTGAACTTCACGAACATAAAGAGGAAACAGTAGAAGTAAAATAAGAAGCGGCTCTTTAGAGCTGCTTTTTTCTTTAGGTTAATGAAATAAATCATAATTTCATTAGCACTTCAGTGCAGAATGGATTACAATAGAAAATGTGAAGAAAATAAGAATTTCTACGAAAATGTATTAAAAAGAAAGCGTAAACATGTTATGATATCAACATGAGATGTCTGACATCTGACTTAGAAAAAATAGGAAAGTTTTTTGCTTCGTTTGAAAATAGAGCGAAGAGGGTTGGAGCATGACTTGAAGAAGTGTTTTAGTAAGTGGAAAACGAGAGAATTCTCATTGATAGCAGTTTCACTTTACAACGTTTTGAACATACTACAAGGAGTGGAACTGAACATAAAGGAGGTTGCAGTTATGAATAAATATAAACGTATTTTCCTAGTCGTAATGGACTCAGTAGGAATCGGGGAAGCACCGGATGCTGAAAAATTTGGCGATTTAGGCTCTGATACAATCGGTCATATTGCTGAACATATGAACGGATTACAAATGCCAAATATGGTGAAATTAGGCCTTGGTAACATTCGTGAAATGAAAGGGATTTCAAAAGTAGAGAAACCACTTGGCTATTATACAAAAATGCAAGAGAAATCTACTGGTAAAGATACAATGACAGGTCATTGGGAAATAATGGGCCTTTACATTGATAAGCCATTCCAAGTGTTCCCAGAAGGATTCCCAAAAGAATTATTAGATGAATTAGAAGCAAAAACAGGACGTAAAATTATTGGGAATAAACCTGCTTCTGGAACTGAAATTCTTGATGAACTTGGTCAAGAGCAAATGGAAACCGGATCTCTAATTGTTTATACTTCCGCTGATAGCGTATTACAAATTGCTGCACATGAAGAAGTTGTACCACTTGAAGAACTATACAGCATTTGTAAAATTGCACGTGAGTTAACACTGGATGAAAAGTATATGGTAGGTCGTGTTATTGCTCGTCCATTCATTGGAGAGCCAGGAAACTTCACACGTACACCAAACCGTCATGACTATGCATTAAAACCATTCGGTCGTACAGTCATGAATGAATTGAAAGACAGTAACTATGATGTCATTGCAATTGGCAAAATTTCTGATATTTACGACGGAGAAGGCGTAACTGAATCTCTTCGTACAAAATCGAATATGGATGGAATGGACAAGCTTGTAGATACATTAAATATGGACTTTACAGGTCTTAGCTTCTTGAACTTAGTTGATTTTGATGCGCTGTTTGGTCATCGCCGTGATCCTCAAGGATACGGAGAGGCGTTGCAAGAATATGATGCACGTCTTCCAGAAGTATTTGAAAAACTAAAAGAAGATGATTTATTACTAATTACAGCGGATCATGGTAATGATCCAATTCACCATGGTACAGACCATACCCGTGAATATGTACCATTATTGGCATATAGTCCAAGCATGAAAGAAGGCGGAGAAGAATTAGCACTTCGTCAAACATTTGCTGATATTGGTGCAACAGTAGCAGAAAACTTCGGTGTAGCAATGCCAGAATACGGAACAAGTTTCTTAAACAACTTAAAGAAATAAGGGGGAAAATATAATGAATCGTGAACTTATTACAAAATCAGCTTCATACTTAAAAGAGAAATTCCAAGAAACACCACAAGTAGGACTTATCCTTGGTTCTGGACTAGGTGTATTAGCAGATGAAATCGAAAATGCTGTAACAGTACCGTATAGTGAAATTCCTGAATTTCCTGTTTCAACTGTAGAAGGTCATGCTGGTCAGCTTGTATTTGGTACACTTCAAGGTGTAACAGTAGTGGCAATGCAAGGTCGTTTCCATTATTACGAAGGATATGACATGCAAAAGGTAACATTCCCAGTTCGTGTTATGAAAGAACTAGGTGTAGAAACAGTTGTTGTAACAAATGCAGCTGGTGGTGTAAATACATCATTTGAACCAGGAGATCTAATGTTAATTACAGATCACATTAACTTTATGGGACACAATCCATTGATTGGACCAAATGATTCTGAAATGGGAGTACGTTTCCCTGATATGTCTGAATCATACACAAAAGAACTTCGTATGATGGCAAAACAAGTTGCAACTGATTTAAACATTAAAATACAAGAAGGTGTATATGTTGCGATGACAGGCCCAGTATATGAAACACCTGCAGAAATCCGTATGCTTCGTACACTTGGTGGCGATGCGGTTGGAATGTCAACTGTACCAGAAGTTATCGTTGCACGTCATGCTGGTATGAAAGTACTTGGTATTTCTTGTATTTCAAATATGGCAGCTGGTATTTTAGATCAACCACTTCATCATGATGAGGTAATTGAAACAACAGAACGTGTAAAATCTAATTTCTTAGCATTAGTAAAAGCAATTGTAAAACAAATGAAGGGATGAGTTTACAATGAGAATGGTGGACCTAATTGCGAAAAAACGTGATGGACATGCATTAACGACGGAAGAAGTAAATTTTATTGTAGAAGGCTATACAAATGGTGATATTCCAGATTATCAAATGAGCTCACTTGCAATGGCAATTTTCTTCCAAGATATGAATGAACAAGAGCGTGCTGATTTAACGATGGCAATGGTAAATAGCGGCGATACAATTGACTTATCAGCGATTGAAGGCGTAAAAGTAGATAAGCATTCAACAGGTGGTGTTGGTGATACAACTACGCTTGTGTTAGGTCCATTAGTAGCTGCTTTAGATGTACCAGTTGCAAAAATGTCAGGCCGTGGTTTAGGGCATACAGGTGGTACGATTGATAAATTAGAAGCAGTTCCAGGGTTCCATGTAGAGATTGAAAATGATGAATTTATTCGTCTTGTAAATGAAAATAAAATTGCTGTTATCGGTCAAAGTGGAAACTTGACACCTGCCGATAAAAAACTATATGCGCTTCGTGATGTAACTGCGACAGTAAACTCAATCCCTCTGATTGCAAGCTCTATTATGAGTAAGAAAATTGCAGCTGGTGCTGATGCAATTGTGCTTGATGTGAAAACAGGTGCAGGTGCATTTATGAAAACGGATGAAGATGCAAAACGTTTAGCAGAAGCAATGGTACGTATCGGTAATAATGTTGGTCGTAAAACAATGGCAGTTATTTCTGATATGAGTCAACCGCTTGGCGAGGCCATTGGTAATGCATTAGAAGTACAAGAGGCAATTGATACATTACAAGGTAAAGGACCGAAAGACTTAGAAGAGTTATGTTTAATACTTGGAAGTCAAATGGTATACCTTGCTGGAAAAGCTTCTTCTTTAGAAGATGCGCGTGAAAAACTAATTGAAGTTATGAACAACGGAAAAGCGTTAGAAGCATTTAAAACGTTCCTAGCAGCGCAAGGCGGAGACGCTTCAGTTGTTGATGATCCTTCTAAACTACCACAAGCACAATTTAAAATTGAGGTAGAGGCAAAAGAAGATGGATACGTATCTGAAATTGTTGCAGATGAAATTGGAACAGCAGCAATGCTTTTAGGTGCAGGACGTGCAACGAAAGAATCTGAAATTGATTTAGCAGTTGGACTTATGCTTCGCAAAAAAGTAGGGGATAGCGTGAAAAAAGGTGACTCACTTGTTACGATTTACGCAAACCGCGAAAATGTAGAAGATGTAAAAGAAAAAATTTATGAGAACATGAAAATAACGAAAGAACATGTGGATGCACCGAAACTTGTGCATGGCATTGTAACGAAATAAGCTGAAAAAGCCAAGGAGACTTCTCCTTGGCTTTTTTGACTGTTTTTTGTTTATAATATTAATGGGTGAAATTATGATTAGAATTTGTGCAGTAACGAAAGAAGATGAAGTATTATATGATGTTTCGTTAGAAGAAACAGGACGAGAAGATATCGTATGGTATTGGCTTGATTTATATAAGCCAACAAAAGAAGAGTATACATACATTTTGCAAGAGCATTTTAAGTTCCATCCCCTTGCGATTGAAGATTGTGTAGAATATGTTCAGAGGCCAAAAGTGGATTTCTATGACGGATATAACTTTTTAGTTCTCCACGCATTTGGAGAAGATGGATTAGAACCGCATGAGATCGATTTATTTGTTAGTGATCGTTATATCGTTTCTTTCCATTTTTCACATAATAATGCGATTGAAAGAGTGTGGACAACGCTTGGCGAGAGAAAACGTATCAAGAAGAGTTCCTTACATGTAGCACATACAATCATTGACCAAATTGTGGATGATTACTTTGCACCTGTTTACTATATTGAAGATCATTTAAATGCAATTGATGATAATTTAACAGGTGATACAGCAGGGAGTGTACTAGAGGAAGTATTCGATATTCGTGCGGATTTATCTAAGCTTAGGCGTACCATTATACCGATGCGCGATCTCTTGTATCGTATTTTAAATTCCACTAGGTTTTATGGTGTAAGCGACCATGAGATTTATTTTAAAGATATTCATGATCATTTGCTAAAGCTTTCAGAAATGATTGAAGCAAGTCGAGAGTTAACAGCTGATATCAGAGATAGCTATTTTTCGTTGAATTCTCATCATATGAACAATATTATGAAAACATTAACTGTTTTCTCGACGATTTTCATGCCACTCACATTCATTGCCGGGGTGTATGGGATGAACTTCGCGCATATGCCAGAATTAGTAGGGAAATATAGCTATTTTATTTGTTTAGCTATTATGGTGTTAATTGGTGGAGGAATGATGGTTTGGTTTTATAAAAAAGGCTGGTTTAAGTAAAAAACGCCGAGGAACTCCCTCGGCGTTTTTTCTCTAGCCAATAGTGTGTAACACAAACATGGCTAAGAATAGGCATGCAATGATATACATGGACGGCGCGACTTCTTTATGCTTTCCAAGAGCGATCTTTAAAATAGGGTAAGCAATAAATCCGAACGCAATGCCATCGGCGATACTATATGTGAGCGGAATCATAACGATAATTAAAAACGCTGGAAATCCTTCTGAAAAGTCGTTTAGAGGGATTTCTTGAATGTTTGAAATCATCAGGCCGCCAATAATAATTAAGATTGGTGCAATGGCACTATCAGGAATTAATTTTACAAACGGAAGAGCAAACAGTGATGCAAAGAACAACATCCCTGTAACGATAGACGTCAGACCTGTTTTACCACCTGCTGTAATACCTGCGGCACTTTCTACTGTTGAAACGGTAGGACTTGTGCCAAATAGACCACATGTCATTGCTGAAATTGCATTTGCTTGATAGGCACGTGGGAATTTACGGTCATCTTCTAATAATCCATGTAAAAGTCCCATGTTCTCAAAAATAAGCACCATGCTTAAGGAAAATGTTGCAATCCAAAACGGTAAGGAAGAAAGCTTTCCAAAGGACATAGCTCCAAATACATCTCCATAGTTTGAGATTGAAAATGAGCTATTTCCAACCTGGCCTGTATCAACAAGACCAAATATCCATGCAATACCGGTTCCAATTGCAATCGTCCATAAAAAGTTCCCACGTACGTTACGAATAAATAACACAAGTGCCACAACAAGAGTAAGCAGTGTTGCTAGAACAACAGGATTACTTAATTTTCCTAATGCAACAGCAGTGTTCGGATTCGAAACGACAAGACCACCTTTTTGCAAGCCAATGAAAGCTAAGAATAAACCAATACCGACAGTGATCGCTTCTTTTAATGACTTTGGAATTGATAATGAAAGCGTGCGAGCAATCGGTGTAAACGCGGCAATTGCAAAAATAATACCAGCGATAAAGACAGCTGCTAATGCTTCTTGCCAACTTAATCCAAGCGTATGCACAGCTGTGTACGTGAAGAATGCATTTACACCCATACCTGGTACAAGAATAGCAGGTGCATTTGCCCAAAATGCCATCAATAGACATCCGACAAATGAGCTAAAAACAGTTGCCAAAATTCCTGCTTCAAGCGGAATGCCGGCATCTGATAAAATGGACGCATTGACAATCATAATATAAACGATTGTGAAAAATGATGTCACTCCAGCTAATATTTCTTGTTTTGGTGATGTGTGGTGTAGGTCTAATTTAAATGTTCTTTCGAGTATTCCTTTCATGTTAAACCTTCTTTTTCATATCCCTCTCCCACCCGTGATATCCCTATGAAAAGGGCCCACCGTCCTTTATTATATCAGAACATAATCTTTTTACAATAAATATAATGAGAACGGTTACTTAAAAGTTAATTGGTGCTACAAATATGTGAAAATGGCTCGAACAGTAGAGATGATTTCGAGTTCCCCAGATTGAATTGGAGGAGCGGCTTGTGCTTGTAAAGTAGCATGAGACATAAATTCACGTGGGACTTGTGCCGATTCTTCAACGAGTGAAAGTGGGACGGGATTAATATTTAAATTATATGAACTTGCAATGATACGAGCTTTTTCTTGAGCATGTTGAACTGCTTGTAAGAGTGCTTGTTGATAGTACGCGTTTGGATGGGAAATAAGAAAACGTAATCCTCTTGCTACATTTGCACCATTTGTAACAGCTATATCATATACTTCCCCAGCTTTTTGTACATTTAAAACGGTAATTTCATACAAATGCTCTACTCGGTAACCTTGTAAGAGTGCTTTTTCTTTCACATATTCATATTGGGGAGTAATTGTATATGAAATGGTTTCTATATCCTTATCGGCGATACCAATTTGTTTAAGTGCATCGAGTAATTGTCTAGAATGAATGGAGTTCTCCTCTTGTGCTTGTTTCACATCTTTATTGTCTGTTCTAATACCAATTGTTAATACAACGACATTTGGTTTTGCTTTTATAATTCCCTCTCCTTGCACAGTAATGGTTGCTTGTTTACCATTGCGGACATCAGGTGAATAAGGGTTCATGCCAACTTGCATTTTTGCTCACCATCCTTTTTATATGTATATGAGTGAAAGAGAGAGAAAATTGTATGTAAAAAGTTACATAATTGAGAAGTGAAAGGAAAGAAAACATATACAATGTAGGTATCGATAGATTATAATATGTGTAAATATTATAAAAAAGGGTCGAGGCTAGTGAACGAAAAAAGAGAAGCACTGATTTTAGATTTATCTGCATCATTTCGAAAGATGATACGTTTATTACAAAATGATATTAATACACGTTTTTCAGAGCATATGCCATATAATGAGTTTTCTGTATTGCGTGCGTTATTTTGGAAGAGCCCGCAAATGGCTTCGCAAATTGCAAGTGAAGTAAACGTAACATCTAGCCATATTACAGCTGTAACAGATCGTTTAGTACGAAAGGGCTTCGTAACGAGAAAACGTTCTGATTCAGATCGTCGTATTGTATATTTAGAAATTACAGATCATGGAAAAGAAGTGGCTGAAAAACTGGAAGCTGTACGTAAAGAATATTATAGAGAGAAATTTAAAGGTTGGAGCGATCAAGAAGTTGAAATGGTATTAGAGTTATTTGGTCGCGTATTATAATAAATGAGGATAGGAAGCGAAATGCTTACCTATCCTTTTTCTTTTGAATAAAAATATTTTGAAACTCCAATACTTTAAGTAAAAAGTATCGGAGGAAAAATAATGAAATATATGGTCTCATTCCTAATTATGATTGGAAGTTTTATATGTTCTAGCACATTGATTTATGCAAAAACACCAATCCAAGTTGTTCAAAAAGAAATGCACTATATTGCAAGTAATCAGCCTGTTTTATATTCGAAATTATGGGTTCGTTCTATGCAGAGTAGAATTTTACTTCATCATAGTAATAATATTCGTGAGCAGGATACACTGCGCAATGTTACAAATTCTTCTCTCGTAAAAGTAAAACAACTTTCACTTGAAAAAGCTTCAAATTACATCCCGAGATTATCTCAATATGTTTCTAAATTTGAAAATAAAAATGTTCAAGTGTATTACGTTGCTGTGCGTTATGAAGTGAAGAAAGAAACTCCATATCAACTAAATGGAATGAATTACTTTCTTCAAGTATTTGTTCAAGAGCAAGGAGATTGGAGAATTGCTGAAAGTATTGTAGCTCCTACAGATCAAATAATAGAGAATGGCGATGGTTTTGGAATGAAAGAAGAGAAGGAATATGGAAAAAGAAGAGAGAATGTGAAATAACCTCCTTGGGGTGAGGAGGTTATTTTGCATATAAAGAAAGCTTGTGTTTTAACAGTCGCTGCAAGATAATATATGTCAGTATGCCAGACCCTATAAAATAAATATAGTAAAGAGGTAAAGAATTACTACCATCAATAAAAATAGTACCGCCAAGAAGTGCGAAACAAATAGAAGTACAGATTAAGAAATACTTATGAAGTCTTGGATATAGCAATATTTTTCCGTTATGTTCATTCGGAGCGCGTGTATATAGATAAGCTCCTAGCGGAAGACAAATGAGTATATAGATAACAGGGCTTAACAGTGCCCAAGCAGACGGGGTGTGATGATAAGTAGGTCCTGTTCGTATGTTTCCGAATTCATCTTCAAAAGTGTCCCTCTGTGGATCATAGTTGTAGTTAATACGAAACTGATTAAGAGGAGCTACTACACTTATATTTTCTGTATATTTTTCATATTTAATGTAATTATAATTGTACTCTTCTCGTGATAAATCTATATGTAGTGCGAAAAAAGGGAACGCAAGCTGAAAGATGTATAAAGGTAAAATGATAATAATGTAACTTAAAACACTTTGTGAAATCACATTTCCTGTAATCGTCCCAATAAAGAGCGTAAATGTATAAACTGCAATTAACGTAATGATTGTATAAGCAAAGTATACATGAAATGGTGAAAAGGATTGGTATTGAACGTGTATCGTGTTTTTATAGATGATAAACATAAGAAGCCAACTAAGGCTAAGCGCACTTACGATATGAACAATGCCTAGTAACCATTTTGATAAAAATAAGTGCGACCGTTTAAATGGCATAGACCAAAGAAAATCGATACTTTGGTTATTGCGTTCCCATCCGATTAAGAGGATTGCTAATACCATTAATAGAAGACCTGGAAACAGTATCGCGTCCGCTCCCTCTAAATGATACATATAATAAGTATCTGTTGTCGTGCGTAAATACTCATCTGTGTGCTGTGCGGCAGCATAATATTTATATGGTAAGGCGTATAAAATACTTAGCCAAAAGAGCGTAATGACATATTTTCCTTGTTTATAATTCCGTATCCATAAAGCTTTATGAAACATGATCCCACCTCAATTCGTATTTATCCCACATTAACGGGCAGTAAGACCCACACCTCAAAATTCAGAGAAAAACGAGGAAGATAGGTGGGGGATACAGAAAACCCCCACTGAATAAAGTTTCACTTTATCTCCCTCCAAAAGCAAACTTCAATTTTAATAGACGTGTAAAAATGAAGTAACTTATGATAGCGAATAGGAAAAATCCAATATAATAAGACAGAAGTGCATCTCGTCCGCCTAATATTCTACCGCCAAGTAATCCGAAGCATAGAACAGTACAAAGCATGAACCACCTTTGTAAGCTAGGAAACAATAGTATTTTTCCGTTTTGTTCGTTCGGTGTACGTGTGTATAGAAAAATTGATAATGGTAAAAAGATCATGATGTAAGCAAATGGTGTTAATAGTGTCCAAGGAGAAGGCACAGAAGTATGCTCCATTGGATTGTCCTGTAGTACACTAGAAAGTTTATTTCCATAGTCATCAAATGTTTCTATCGGATGGTAATCATAATTAATAGAAAAAGATTCTAATGGTGAAATAATCCCTACATGTTGTAAGTACTCATGAGTCTGCACCTCTATTTCTCCCATTGCCTCTAAAGACCATTGTGTATGGGTATAAATGAATCCAGAGATTAATAATACGGAACCGTATGGTAAAAATAATAAAATTGCCGTTAAGCTACTTTGGGAGAAAATATTTCCAGTAATAGTTCCGATAAATAAAGTGAATGTATAAATAGCAATGAGTACAACCGTAGCATATACAAAGTAACTATGGAACGGAGTAAAGACTTGATACTCATTGTGAAACGATATGTTTTTTATTCCGTACATGCTAATCCAGCAAATTATGTGTACTGTAATAATATTCAAAACGCCAAGCAACCATTTTGTTAAAAAAATATCTTTTCGCTTAAAAGGCATCGAGAATAGAAAATCAGTAGATTGATTGTTACGTTCCCATCCAGTTAAAAGACAAGCCAGTGCAATAAGAATGGCTCCTTGCGTGACGAAGGGATTATCGAATGTATTAAAAGAGTAGGAATAATAATACACATAGTCATCCAGTTTCATTTTTGATTGGTTAAGCGCCGTTTGTGCTGCTTGATAATATTTATAAGGGAGTTGATACAAACTAATTAACCAAAACAATAGAATTATATATTTTCCTTGTTTCCATTGTCTCATCCATAAAGCTTTATGAAACATGCGAATCCTCCTCAAACGTTGTGACAAATATATCTTCGAGTGACATTGGTAATTCTTCTAATAAAATAGGCTGTTCTTTATGAAACTTTTCTAATGTAGCTGCTACATTGCCCTCAATTAAAATCGTGTACACTTTTCCTGTTTGATTTAATATTTTTACATGATTTAAGTTTTCTAGTTTTTGTGGTAGTGAACGTTCATAAGCGACTTGTATTTTTGCATAGCGAGATTTCGTATCTTCTAATGCTGTAATCGATGCGATTGTATGATCTTTTAAAATAATAACCGTGTCTGCAATTTTTTCCACTTCATCTAAGTGATGAGTAGAAATGAGAATGGTAATCTCACGTTCTGCTACTTCTTCAATTAAAAATTGTAAAATTTGTCTTTTTACAATTGGGTCAAGCCCATTGGTTGGCTCATCTAAAATAATGTATTCTACACCTGTACAAAACGCTAGAATCATAGCAAGAAGTGCCTTCATACCTCGTGAATAACTGCGAATGCGTTTTTCAGGTAATTTAAAACGTTCTAGCAGCTTATAGAAATGTTCTTCATTAAAATTGTGATAAACAGCTTTATAAAACTTCGCGATTTCTTTTACTGTATACCCGTTTAATACATTCGTGGAATCTGGTACATAAGCTACCTTCTGCTTCGTTTCTGGATGTTTATGAACATCTGTTTCGTCGTATGTAACAGTACCTTCATCTGGGTCTAAAATACCAACGAGTGTTTGAAGTAAAGTAGTTTTCCCCGCACCGTTTCTTCCGAGTAATCCCACAATACTTCCTTTTTGTAATGTGAAAGAAATATTGTCTAAAATGACTTGATTATCAATTGTTTTTTTGAGACTCGTCACTTTTAGCATCCGTATTCCCTCCTAGTTCTTTATAGTACGAATCTATCCAATCGTGAATTTTTTCTTTCGTAATCCCAAGGTAAGAAGCCTCTAGTAATAATTGATGGAAGTGTTTTTCAACCATAGCGATTTTCCTTTCATCTAATGTTGGTGTAATCGATTGGGAGACAAATGTACCTTTTCCTCGCAGTGTTTCAATAATTCCTTGTCGTTCTAACGCCTGGTACGCTTTGCTTACTGTATTTGGATTAATGACAAGAAGTGAAGCGAGTTCACGTACAGATGGTAGTTTATCGTTTGGTGCTAACATATTTTTTAGTACGCGTTCTTTTATATTTTGAACAATTTGTTCCCATATCGGAGTGTTGCTTCTTGGATCGAGTTGAATGTGCAAGAGCAATGTCTCCTTCCTGATGAATATTAAGTGTACTACTAGGTGTAATACACTTAATACAATATATGTGATGAATTTATTTGTCAATACGAATTTATAGAAAAATATGGTATAAAAACACGTTGATTGGAAAAAATAGGTTTGATATAGAATGGAGGGTTAGTCATGAGGCGAGTTTTTGGAATACTTGTTTGTTTCATGTTGCTATTTTCTGGTGTTTCGGTTGGCTTTGCAGAATCTAAGAAAGCGCAGTCTGAAAAAACAGAAATAGAAGCAGGGCCGAAGTTAGCGGAGCAAGCATCGTCAGCAATTGTTATTGAGCAAGATACGGGTAAAGTTTTATTTGAGAAAAGTCCAAATGAAAAATTGCCACCTGCTAGTATGACAAAGATTATGACAATGCTATTGATTATGGAACAAGTTGAAAAAGGAAAACTAAAACTAGAGGATAAAGTTAGAGCAAGTGAGCATGCAGCTTCGATGGGTGGTTCACAAATCTTTCTTGAGCCGGGTGAAGAAATGACAGTGAATGAAATGCTAAAAGGGATTGCAATTGCATCGGGAAATGATGCATCTGTTGCAGTTGCTGAGCATATCGCTGGTTCAGAAGAAGGTTTTGTAAACATGATGAATAAAAAAGCGAAGGATTTAGGATTGAAAAATACACATTTCCAAAATCCAACGGGTCTTCCAGCGAAAAATCATTATTCAACAGCATATGACATGGCAATTATGGCGAAAGAGTTGATGAAGTATCCACTCATTCGAAAATATACAGGAAAGTATGAAGATTACTTACGTGAAGATACAGAGAAAAAATTTTGGCTCGTGAATACGAATAAATTAGTTCGTTTTTATCCTGGGGTGGATGGGGTGAAAACAGGTTTTACAACAGAAGCTAAATATTGTTTAACAGCATCAGCTGAAAAAAATGGCATGCGTGTCATTTCTGTTGTCATGGGAGCTCCAACATCAAAAGAACGTAACAATCAAGTAACAAAGCTCCTTGATTATGCATTTGGACAATATACAACGAAAAAATTGTATAAGCGCGGTGAAAAAATTCAAACCGTAAAGGTAGGAAAAGGTAAGAAAGACAAGGTAGATTTAGTTGCATCAGAAAACGTATCTCTTTTGATGAAAAAAGGCGAGAATATGGACAAGATAAAACAGGAAGTTATTGCTGAAAAGAAAGTAAAAGCACCGATTAAAAAAGGTGATGCACTCGGTACACTTGTTATTAAAAAAGATAAGGATGTTTTATTAAAGCAAACGATTGTAGCGAGAGAAGATGTTGCTGCAGCAAGCTGGTGGGAGCTATTTAAAAGAAGTTTAGGGACGTTTTCAACATCGAAATAGCGGCAAAAATATTGCCGCTATTCTATCTGTATACATGAAATAGGTAGAATAATTGCTGAAAGATTCACATTATGGCGAAATAGTACTTCTTTTGTCAGTAGGAAGGATTCTTATTTTATGTTCACGAAAATCTTATG
This sequence comes from Bacillus sp. AFS023182, assembly GCF_002560575.1. NCBI lineage: Bacteria > Bacillati > Bacillota > Bacilli > Caryophanales > Bacillaceae > Bacillus > Bacillus sp. AFS023182. Next base: position 246,909 of record NZ_NTRO01000004.1, read on the forward strand.
TACATGAGTAAAGTTTAAGCATAAGGAGGAAATCGTGTGAGTCTTTCCGTGCATTTAGAAGTAAAGCGTGATGTCTTATGTGTAAGGCTGGCGGGTGAACTAGATCATCATACTGCTGAAGAGTTGCGAGCAAAAGTAACGGATATGATTGAGACGCATCGTATTCATCATATTGTATTAAGTTTAGAAAAATTAACATTTATGGACAGTTCTGGTCTTGGTGTTATATTAGGCAGATACAAGCATGTTAAAAGTTTAGGAGGGGAGATGGTCGTTTGTGCAATCTCACCTCCTGTAAAACGTTTATTTGAAATGTCAGGTCTGTTTAAAATCATTCGCTTAGAAGAAAGTGAAGCGCATGCGCTCGCGACATTGGGGGTGGCATAAATGAGAAATGAAATGAACCTTCAATTTTCAGCATTAAGTCAAAATGAGTCGTTCGCTCGTGTTACAGTTGCTGCTTTTATCGCACAATTGGATCCAACGATGGAGGAATTGACAGAGATTAAAACAGTTGTGTCTGAAGCAGTCACAAATGCAATTATTCATGGGTATGAGGGGAATGCTGAAGGTGTTGTTTACATTTCAGTGATTTTGGAAGAAGCAATGGTGAAACTCACGATTCGAGATGAAGGGGTTGGCATTTTTAACTTAGATGAGGCAAGGCAACCTCTTTTTACAACTAAACCTGAATTAGAGCGTTCCGGAATGGGATTTACTATCATGGAAAATTTTATGGATGAAGTAGAAGTCATTTCAAATGAATCTTTCGGGACAACAATCCATTTGACAAAATACTTATCAAATCGTAACGCTCTATGCAATTAAGGAGAATTGCCTATGGACATAGAGGTCAGAAATGAGAAGAAGAAACCTCAGTTAAAGGACCACGAGTTAAAAGCGTTAATTCAAAAAAGTCAAGATGGAGATCAAGGGGCGAGAGATACGATAGTCCAAAGTAATATGCGGCTTGTATGGTCGGTTGTACAACGCTTCCTCAATCGAGGATATGAACCAGATGATCTATTTCAAATTGGCTGTATTGGGCTCTTGAAGTCGGTAGATAAATTTGATTTGTCTTTTGAAGTGAAATTTTCAACCTATGCAGTTCCAATGATTATTGGAGAAATACAGCGATTTTTGCGTGATGATGGATCAGTGAAAGTAAGTCGCTCTTTAAAAGAGACTGGAAATAAAATTCGAAAAATGAAAGATGAGCTTTCTAAAGAATATGGAAGGGCTCCAACAATTAATGAGGTAGCAGAGGCGCTTGAACTAACGCCAGAAGAAGTGGTTCTTGCACAGGAAGCGAGCCGTACTCCATCATCCATACATGAAACGGTTTATGAAAATGATGGAGATCCTATTACAATCTTAGATCAAATTGCAGATCAAACAGAAACGAAATGGTTTGATAAAATCGCCTTAAAAGAGGCGATTAGAGAATTGGATGAGCGCGAACGTTTAATTGTATATTTGCGCTATTATAAAGATCAAACTCAATCAGAAGTAGCAGAGAGAATTGGAATTTCACAGGTTCAAGTATCAAGGCTTGAAAAGAAAATATTAAAACAGATGAAAGATCGAATAGATGAATAGCCATCTATTCGATTTTTTGTATTAGACTAGACGGCATTGATATTTCAACTAAACTTGGAAAGAAAAAAATCATGAAAAAGTTGTATCTTATGTTATTGTTGTTATCTTTTCCAAAACCAAAGAATTTCAATCATCTGGAAATATTTACAGAATTTATTGGTGGTTTAGTAAATTTAAAATATAAACTTGTCATAATAAAAAAACATCTGTACTCACATGGTGCAGATGTTTTTTTATTTAAATCGGTAGTAAATCTCTAATACTTTTATGAAAAAAGTTGTATTAGAAAAATTTCCAAAAACCATACTACAACTACGAGGAATAGTGAAGAGATGAGTGGAGTGGAGCGAACAATCTATCTCAAAATGCGAAATAGGCTGAGGGTATCTCCTTCATATGAGGTGAAGATTGAAGAGGTTGCACAAGTTGTTGGAGATTTTAGCATAGTAGAGAAAATAAAAAACAACTTGTTTATAAAATCACAAAACGTGTCGGAGGAGATGGGAAAATTGTGGTTCTACTCGTTGCACTTGTGCTTGGGAAGGTAATGGGGTCTTTGTTTCATTGGATTTATTTTGCAAGGTAGGAGGTAATAAGATGACACAAAATAAATTAAAAGATGATTACATACATAAAGTAAAAGATTATCACCCAAAGTCAAATTATGTGATGAATTGTGTAAAAGCGTTTGTCGTAGGGGGCCTGATTTGTACAGTAGGTGAATGCTTGATGAAATTTTATATGCACTATTTTCACTTCAGTGAGCAAAATGCCGGAAATCCTACAATAGCAACGCTTGTGTTATTATCAGCTGTGTTAACGGGATTGGGTGTGTATGATAAAATCGGTCAATTTGGGGGGGCTGGTTCAGCAGTTCCTGTTACTGGATTTGCAAATTCAATGGCAAGTGCGGCAATTGAGCATCGTAGTGAGGGAATTGTACTCGGAGTTGCGACAAATATGTTTAAGCTTGCTGGAAGTGTAATTGTCTTTGGTGTTGTTGGAGCATACATTGTTGGTCTAATTCGATATACGTTTAAACTTTGGTTATCTTAAAGGAGACTAGATATGAGATTGACAGGGAAGCAAACATGGGTATTTCAAAATAATATATTTGTGAATGCAACAGGTACTGCTGTCGGTCCAAAAGAAGCGGAAGGTCCTCTTGGAAAGTGTTTTGATATTTCATATGATGAATTGCACTGTCAGGAAGAGAATTGGGAACTCGCTGAAAGACGATTGATGAATGATTCAATTCAGCAAGTCATGCAAAAAGGAGATGTAAAGCCTTCGCAAATTGATTTTCTTTTAGCAGGCGATTTATTAAACCAAACTGTTACAGCAAATTACGTGGCTCGGGAGCTTGGAATTCCTTTGTTAGGCATGTTCAGTGCTTGTGCGACATCAATGGAAACATTAGCAATTGGATCGGCTTTTATTGATGGAGGATTTGCTAACCGTGTGATAGCTACAGTTAGTAGTCATAATGCAACTGCCGAACGGCAGTTCCGTTATCCGACAGAATACGGGGGGCAAAGACCTGGTACAGCAACATCAACTGTTACAGGAGCAGGGGCAGTTTTAATTAGTAAAGAACAGAGCAATATTAAAGTAACAGCTGCAACCATTGGGGTAGTGCAAGATTTAGGAATTGCAGATCCTTTTGATATGGGGTCAGCAATGGCGCCTGCTGCCGCTCATACAATTCAACAGCATTTTGAAGATTTAGGAAGAAGCGCAGCAGATTATGATCTAATCGTTACAGGTGATTTATCAGGTGTTGGAGCGCCAATTACGAAGCAACTTTTACTCGAGGAAGGGTATGATTTAGGGAATGTATATAATGATTGCGGATTAATGATTTATTATGGGGATCAAGAAGAGGTCTTTGCAGGTGGAAGCGGGTGTGCTTGTTCGGCAGTTGTAACATACGGTCATTTATTAAAAGAAATGCAAAAGGGAAACTTACAACGTATTTTTGTAGTTGCAACAGGAGCATTGTTAAGCCCGATTATGATTCAACAAAAAGAAACGATTCCGACAATTGCACATGGGGTTGTATTTGAAAGGGTAAAAGGGGTGTGAATTGTGGATTTTATATATGCGTTTATCGTTGGAGGAGCTATCTGTGTTATAGGACAGATTTTATTGGATTTTGCTAAATTAACCCCTGCACATTTGATGGCAACGTTTGTAGTGATTGGAGCGATTTTAGATAGTTTTGGACTATATGATAAGCTCATAAAATTTGCAGGTGCAGGTGCAACTGTTCCTATAACGAGCTTTGGACATTCCCTTTTACACGGGGCACTAGAGGCGGCTGAAAAACATGGTTATTTAGGAATTGGAATTGGCATGTTTAGCTTAACTTCTTCAGGTATTTCAGCAGCGATATTATTTGCATTTTTTGTAGCACTTATATGTAAACCGAAAGGATAAATCAAATGAGACGAAGGGTTATCTTGGTGACAGATGGAGATGAATATGCAAAAAGAACGATTGAGCTGTTAACAAAGGAATTTGGCGGAAGGTGTATTTCTGCATCGCAAAGCAATCCAACAAAATTGACGGGAAAGAAGATTGTGGAGCTAATTATGCAAACGCCATATGACCCTGTATTTGTTATGTTTGATGATAGTGGATTTATAGGGGAGGGTTCCGGTGAAAAGGCGCTAAAATATGTGGCAATGCATAAACAAATTGATGTTCTTGGTATTTTAGCCGTTGCATCTAATACACATCATTGGGAGTGGGCTCGTGTAGATATCAGTATAGATCGAGAAGGCAGATTAACAGAATATGGTGTTGATAAATTCGGACTCCCCGATGGTGAAATTGGCAGAATTAATGGAGATACGATTTATTGTTTAGATGAATTAACTGTCCCTGTAATTGTAGGGATTGGTGATATAGGAAAGATGTGTAGAAATGATGAGTGGGAGCGAGGATCGCCAATTACAAAAAAAGCAATTCAATTAATTTTAGAAAGAAGTGGGTTTTATGACGAAACAAAAGAAAGTTAATATCCCGATTTCTTCCTTCATAAGTGATAATGAAAATTATTTGAAACAAACAGCTGGACTTGGTGTCACATTTGATGTAGGAATTCGTAAGTTTCAAATTCTTGATAAAGAGATTGGTGTATTATTTGTAAATGGATTGTGTGATACAAACTACATTATTCCGATTTTAGAAGAAGCAGTTGATACAAATGAGATAAGGGATGTTGGTGAGAATACCGTAAAGCTTTTAGAAAATCGACTTATCCATCAACAAGTAAGTAAAGTGAAAACGATGGATGAAGTAATGCTACAAGTTTTATCTGGTCTTGTAATTATTTTTGTAGAAGGTGAAACAGAAGCTTTTGTAATTGATGTTCGTAGTTATCCAGGCCGAACACCGACAGAGCCGGATACAGAAAAAGTAGTGCGCGGGGCAAGAGATGGTTTTGTGGAAAACATTGTTGTTAATACAGCATTGATAAGAAGACGTATTCGTGATCCGCGCCTTCGAAACGAAATTATTCGGGTGGGAGATAGATCGCAAACGGATATTTGCATTACGTATGTTCAAGATGTTGCGAATCCAGATTTGATAAAAATTATTAAGCAAGAGCTAGAGAGTATTGAAATGGATGGCATTACAATGGCAGATAAAACGATTGAAGAGTTTCTGGTTAAACAAAGTTATAATCCTTTTCCACTTATTCGTTATACAGAAAGACCTGATGTAGCGGCAAATCATTTATTAGAAGGACATGTATTACTCATTGTTGATACATCACCAAGCGTAATGATTACACCAACAACTTATTTTCACCATGTACAGCACGCGGAAGAGTTTAGGCAAAATCCGGCAGTTGGTACATTTTTGAGATGGGTTCGTTTTGTAGGTATTATATTTTCTTTGTTTTTATTACCGTTTTGGCTTGTTTTTGTGTTCGATCCAACGTTGTTACCAGAAAAACTTGCTTTCATTGGACCAAATAAAATGACCAATCTCCCTATATTGTTACAAATAGTTATGGCCGATATTGGAATTGAATTTTTGCGAATGGCATCGATTCATACACCAACTCCTCTATCATCAGCTACCGGCTTAATTTCAGCGATTTTAATTGGGCAAATTGCAATTGACGTTGGATTATTTGTTCCAGAAGTTATTTTATATACAGCGGTTTCAATGATTGGAATATATGCAACACCAAGTTACGAATTAGGACTTGGAAACAAACTAGGGAAATTATTTGTTATTATTTTAACTGGCTTCTTCCATGAGATAGGATTTGTAATTGGCATGACGATGTTAATTTTATTTTTAACGTCCATCAAAAGTTTGCAAACACCATATTTATGGCCGTTTTTACCATTTGACTGGGGAGCATTAAAAACAATATTATTACGCCCGACCATGTCTAGTTTAAAAGTGCGTCCAAGTATTGTCCATCCACAAAATATACGTAGACAAAAATAAGCAGGATCGTTCTCCTGCTTATTTTTTATTATAAATTTATCGTTTTGTAACAAAAAGACAACATTTTTTTCGTACACTTAGAGTAGAAATTGTGTATGAAAGGGGAAGAGAGCATGATCAAACTATTTGTAAGTGATTTAGACGATACACTCGTTTATAATGTAAGCCATATTCATAAAGAAGATGAAAAAGCACTTTGTTGGTTAGCGGAAAAAGGAACGAATATTTGCTTTGCTTCTGGCCGTTTTACACATAGGATCCAAGATGTGGTTAGAAGATTCGGATTTCCATATTATACGACGGGTTTAAATGGAGCTACTATGCTATTACCAAACGGGCAAATATTCCATGAATCGAAATTTAATGATCAAGTTGCCCAGGAAATATATCGATATATACATGAAAAAAGACTAGCTGATATTGTATGTGCAAAAGAGCAGAGATATACCAAAAAGAAAAATGAACATCATTATGCTTTTGAAGAATATATGAGTGTGCATATTGCGGAGATAGAAACATTAGAAGAAGAGTTTGGTAAAACAGTCCATCCTTCAAAGTTGTTTGTGTATGGAGAAGCAGAAAAGATTGTGACATTAGATGAAGAGCTAAGAGAAACTTTTCATGAGCAAGCTGAAATTTTTATTTCTGGAAAAGGCTATGTGGATATTATGCCAATAGGGGTTAGTAAAGGAAGTGCTTTAAAACGGTTGATGAAGCATTTAAACATTGAAGCGCATGAAGTGGCATGTATTGGTGATTCTTTTAATGATATTTCCATGTTTACAGTAACACCACATTCTTTTTCTCTTCATCATGCACATCCCTATGTAAAGGAAAAGGCGCGTCACGTTGTTCGTTCTGTAGAGGAAGCTATTATGAAGTTACCCCTGCTTGTATAAAGTGAAACATTTTGAGATGAGAGTGTAACTGTCCGCAAATAGTGGGATAAATCCATTTTGTTTTCCTGCATATAAGTCGCAGCTATGAAAACAAACAGAAATATCCACTCATTTTCTCTTTTTGTCTTCACAAGGCATGGGGCGATGATCTCTCACGTCTAAAAAAGAGGGTTTATGTCGTTTTTAAATTTGGATGTATAAAGAAAAAGCTCGTCACTGACGAGCTTTTATTACTTAAATAATGATTTAATAAAATCAATGATACTAGAGAAAAAATCTTTTATCTTATCTAGGAAACTTTGTCCTTCTTCAGACCCTAAGAAGGCTGAAACATGTTCTTTCGCTTTATTTAATTGGCTACCAACTTGGTTCCAGTCAATATTTAAATTTTTCATTTTATCAAATAATGAAACTAAGTTATCTAATTGCTCATCTGTTAGTGTAATACCGAGTTGATCAGCAATCTTTTTAATTAGCGCACGTAAATCCTCTGTGGTCTTCGGCTGTTCTTTGGCGATTTCTTCTTTTACTTTTGCAACAAGTTGAACAGCTTTCTCGTCACCGATTTTATCACCAAGCTTAGCTGTTTGTACCATTTCTTCATTAGCGACTTTTTTTACTTCTTCAGGAATTTCTTTGTTTGCTGTAGTTTCGTAAGCTTTCATTAAGCCCGTTAAAGCAGCTGTTCCTGATACTTTAAATGGTGCTGTAATCTGGATTTCTGCATCTTTGACACCTGCTGTGATAAGTGCATTTGTGTACATTGCATCTGTTACCCAATTAATATTTTTTGCTCGTACAATAAGACCAGATCCTGGTTTTGTATACGTAATCATAGAAGAGGAAATCGCTCTTGTACCAATTTGTGATTTTGGAACGATGCCTTCTAAAAATTTATGTTCTTCCGCATTAGATACAGTAATAACTTGCGCATCTTTTGGCGCTTTCATTTCTTTTAAAAGCTCCTGTTTTTGTTGTTCAGATAAATTTTCTCCTAATGTAACGATTGATTCTCCCTCAATCACGTCTGCAAATGAAGCTGACGGAATCATAAATACCGTAACAGCTAATAGCAGGGCTAATAGTTTCGTTTTCACGAAAAATCGCTCCCTTTCTTTTTCTTGAAATTTGCGGGCAACAAAGTAATTATAGTATATTTTAAAAATTTGTCATCCGTCTTCGTACTGATTTTAAAAAAGAAGTATGCAGATTGTCGGATTCTTTTTGTTTCTGAGCACGAATATGGTAATATAGTGCTGAGATAGTCGAAAGGAGACATATAAGCATGAAAACTTTAGGATACATATTAATGGAAAACGGAGAAAAAATCGAATTGGAATTTTTCTCGGAGGAAGCACCAAAAACAGTTGAAAACTTTAAAAAATTAGCAAATCAAGGTTTCTATAATGGGGTTACGTTCCATCGTGTTATTCCTGGTTTCGTAAGCCAAGGTGGAGATCCAACGGGAACAGGAGCAGGTGGCCCTGGTTACTCTATTCCATGTGAAACTGATGAAAATCCTCATAGACATGTAGTTGGTTCACTTTCTATGGCGCATGCTGGCCGTAATACAGGTGGTAGCCAGTTCTTTATCGTTCATGAGCCACAACCACATTTAGACGGTGTACATACTGTGTTTGGTAAAGCAACAAGTGGGATTGAAACAGTATTAAACATGCGTCAAGGCGATGTAATGAAAGAAGTTAAAGTTTGGGAAGAGTAAGCTGAAGAGAGCACTGTGCTCTCTTTTTATTTTTTTCGCTGTTAAAGAATCATCATTCAAAATTTCACATGACATGTAAAGAAGACTAGAAATATTTGGATATAAAAGTTTGCTTTGTTCAATGTTTGTAGTGGCAGTTGGAGAGAAAACTTAAATAAGAAAAGTTTTAATCTATAAACAGGAATTTGTAAGTAATGTGCAGTAAATGATAAGAGAGTAAATAGTAAAGTTTTTATAGCTAACTAAACTTATTTGCAATAAAACTATTTTTATAAAAATACATAGAATAAAGTGAAGATGTATTTTGCTATTCGAAATCAGTAAGCTTTGTAGTTCAATCAGTTCTGAGAGAAGCTGAGTTTATTTTAGGAAAGTGAGTATTCATTTATTTTATTAGTGAAAATAAATGAATACTATACATTTGACTTTCCTAAATTCTCTTTGTATGATTATCAGGTTGTTTTGGCAGCCCTTCTCACTACAGTGAAAATATTGTAAAATGGATATGATGTAAAAATAGTAGTAGAGGGGATACATGGTTTGTAACTTTTGTAAGAAGGGATAAGGTTTATGTTAATTCGTTTTAAAAAAAGTTATGAAAAGATTGCAATGGGGCTTCTTTCTTTTATGCCAACTGAAAAAGATGTGAAAACTTTACAGGTGACAATGAAGGAATATGATAAAAATGATCATTGGCAACTGTATTTGTGGAAACAAAATGATGATTTTGTTGGGATAATTGGAGTTATTAAAGAAGAAGATGTATTAAAGATTCAACATATTAGTGTAAATCCGTCTCATCGTCACATGGGGATTGGAACGAAGATGGTACAAGAGTTAAAAAATAAGTTTCAAGATGCTATGATTTGTGGTAATGAACAAACTGCGAGTTTTTGCGAAAAGTGTCAGGAAGTTGAACAGAATATACATTCATAAAAGCAGAGATAGGAACCATGTCATCTCTGCTTTCTTTTTTTTAGCTGTTCGTTTCGTTCGGCAATTACAGCATTTCTGTCACGTAATTTATGCTTATGGATAATGTATTCAGTAGGTAGCGACTGAGCATCTTTCCAAGGAATCATTTTTTCTGTACATAATTGCCGGCATGTGTTTTCTAAAGAAGAATCTGAAAAAGGTAAAAATATAGGTGTGAAAGGTTCTTTCGCTTGAATAGACAGTAATTGTTTTTGTAATATAGTTAAAAGTTTGGAGTGATTCAGACCTAATTTGTGCACTTGTTTACTTTCTTTATTTAAAATAGTAATGGCGCTTTTCATCATTCGTAGTGAACCATTCCAATTTGAGCGTCTGTGATGATATAAAGAAACTGCTATTTGAATAAAACCAACCCAATAGTTGTCCCGCTCTTCTCTAGGTTTTAATTTCCAATGATCCTCTAATACTTCATGACATTCAAAATAATCGTAATCTCCATGAAAATGAATTAAAAACTGTATGTATGCTGTAGGATACATTCTTTTCACTCCTGTCTAAATAGTCTTATGTACAGTGTATCATGAAGTGAAATTCCGAAAAAAGCGTGATAAATAATAAACGACTAGAGAACCTCTAGTCGTTTATTATATTCTGCATTAGCAGAAACAAGCCGCGCCTACAATGATTAATAAGATAAAGAGCACAACAAGTAAAGCGAAACCGCCGTGAAAACCACAATCAACATGGCCCATAGTTTTTTACCTCCTACATTGAACTTACTACATTTTTATCATATGAAAGGGTGGGCATTGTTGCATGGGCAGGTGTCTATTTTTAACTAAATTTCTGAAAAAGGTTGGATAGAACATAAGTATGCTCTATACTTATGTTGTTATAGAAAAAATGTGGTGGGATGCTTTGTGCAATATAATTTTAAAGTAGAGGCTTTTGAAGGGCCTTTAGATCTATTGTTACATTTAATTCATCGTTATGAAATCGATATATATAATATTCCTGTAGCGGAAATTACAGAGCAGTATTTATCTTATATTCATACGATGAAAGACTTGCAATTGGATGTTGCAAGTGAGTATTTGGTGATGGCTGCAACGCTATTGCAAATTAAAAGTAAAATGCTGTTACCGAAACAAGAGGAAGATGTACCTGATAATGGTGAAGACTTTATAGATGATCCCCGTCAAGAGTTGATGGAGCGGTTAATTGAATATAAAAAATACAAGCAAGTTGCTACTGAATTAAAAGAGAGAGAACAAGAGAGAGCGCAACTTTTTACACGTCCACCAATTGATTTTACATCGTTTCAGTCAGAAGAGGAGACAAGTTTACCTCTCGATGTCACACTATATGATATGTTAGCGGCATTTCAAAAACTTTTGCGTCGTAAAAAATCCAAACGTCCAGTAACAACAAGAATTACTCGGCAAGAAATCCCGATTGAACAACGTATGAGTGATATTTTAAAGCAGTTAGAAATAGCGGAAGGACGTCAAAGCTTTTATGACTTATTTGTTGATGAAGAACGTGAAGTAATGGTTGTAACGTTTTTAGCTGTACTAGAACTCATGAAAAATCAACAAATTATTATTGAGCAAGAACACAATTTTGATGAAATCTTTTTGACTCGTTCTAAAGCCTAGTAGAACTTGCATCTTAAGATTGTGAGGAAAACTAGTAGTAAGTATTTGATGAGTGAAAGTAATGATCAGTGGAAATACGCCCACTGATCAAAGATTCCATGATCGTGTTTAGGAACAATAGAAGGAATGTTGGACCGGACGCAATATACTGTGATTCGGTTTTTACTATGGACATTTTTGCATGGAAAAGTATAAGAAAGGAGATTGTACGTTGGATAGAAAAGAAAAAATGGCAATTATTGAGGGGCTTTTATTTGTTGCGGGTGATGAAGGAATTTACCCGGAACAAATTGCAAAAGTACTTGAGGTTGAAGTGAAAGATGTAATTCAGATGATCGAGGAAATGCAAAGGGAATGTGAAGGGATGCAGAGAGGTTTGCAAATTGTACAATTTGCAAAAGTGTATCGCTTTGCTACAAAAAAAGAACATGCTCCTTATTATCAAAAATTGATGAATACCCCGACCGCCGCTTCTCTTTCTCAGGCCGCTCTTGAAACATTGGCGATTGTTGCTTATCGTCAGCCAATTACAAGAACGGAGATGGAAGAAATTCGTGGTGTGAAAACAGATCGAGCATTGCAAACATTGGTTTCGCACTTACTTATAAAAGAAACGGGTCGAGCGGAAGGACCTGGGCGTCCGATTTTATATGGTACTACGAAAGAGTTCTTAGATACGTTTGGACTTCAAACATTAGATGATTTACCAGCTCTTTCTGAAGAAGATGAACAAATGAATGAAGCCGACTTATTCTTTGGCTCCTTGCAGGAACTGTCAAAATCGTAGCTTAGCACATTGCTAAGCTTTTTTGTATATGAAATACGCCTCGTGTCATACTAAATGAAAAAGGAGACGGATTATGAAAAGAGTACGGATTATTCTATTGCTAGTTTCTGTTTTATTATGTTTTGCATTAAACAGCACATCTGCCAAAAGATATATGACGTCTGTTCATACTGCGTCTTCTTTTTCCATACAACGTCCACATTTAGGAAAAATGAAGATGAGCTTTTTTAAGGTAGGACAAGGTGATGCTATACTTATTATCTTACCTAATGGTCAAACTGTGTTAATCGATGGAGGACCTTATGAGGCTGGAGAGATAATTATTCAAAAATTAGTTGAAAAGGGAATCAATCATTTAGATGTTGTGGTAGGGACTCATCCAGATATGGATCATATAGGTGGGCTTATCCCGATTATAGAACAAATGCCAGTGTCACTTGTATTAGATAGCGGCAAAACCTATAGTTCTTTTACATATCATACGTATAGGAACAATATTAAAAAGAGGGGTATTCCGTTTGTTCGTGTAAAACAAGGCCAGCATATTCCGTTAGATCCCCAAGTTGCAATTCAAGTGTTAAATAACGGAGAATCAAAGGATGAAAATAATGAATCATCGATCGTTTTAAAGGTTCGATATGGCAAAGCTGATTTTTTATTAATGGGAGATGCGGATATACAAACTGAAAAAAAAATAATGAAGCGATATGATATACATGCAGATGTTTTAAAAGTTGGTCACCATGGCTCATATACGTCAACCAGTGAACAATTTCTAAAGAAGGTAAATCCTCAATTTGCTATTCTTTCTTATGATAAAAAAAATCCATATGGGCATCCACACCAAAGTGTAGTAAAAAGATTAAAGAGATATGGTGTGATGACGTATGTAACCGATAAACGAACAGTAGATATTGAAACGGATGGAGAACATATTGTAATGTGGTCCAACCCTCCACTTCCATTATTAAAGTAACTCGATACCACTTAGGATTACATTTGGAATCAAATAAGAAATCGATACCAAATTTCAAAAAAGGTTCATTGTCTTCTTTTGGAAAAAGTGAATAGTATATATTATAATTAGATAAGAAAAGTAAATTTCCTTTTTTAATCATAAAAGAGGAAATTTGTTTTTAATGTATAGACAACTACTCGTGTATATATTAAGATGGAATTAGGCAAATAGGTAATAATACAAGTAGGTATTTCATGGGAAAGGATCGATGAAAATGAAAACGCAAGTTGTCATCAATGCCAAAATTTATACAGGTCACGAAGTAATGGAAAGTGGATTTATTCGTTACGCAGAAAAAATTGAAGAAATTGGTTTGATGACTCAATATGTATCACAAAAAAATGAAACTGTATTTGATGCAGAAGGAAAAATTGTGATTCCAGGTATGATCGATGTTCATATTCATGGTGGATACGATATTGATGCGATGGATGCGAATAGCGATGGATTGGTAACCCTTGGTAAAGAAATGTTAAAAGAAGGGGTTACAACTTATTTCCCAACAACAATGACGCAAGCTCCAGAAGCAATTGAAGCGGCATTAATAGCTGCAAAAGAAGCGAAAGAAAAAGGAGCGCATTTTGAATATATGCATTTAGAAGGACCATATGTTTCAAAAAAACGTGCAGGAGCACAGCCACTTGAGCATATCGTTCCTGCGAATATTGAACAATTTAAACAATGGCAAGAGGCAAGCGGTAATTTAATTAAATTAGTAACGTATGCGCCAGAAGAAGAGGGTGCGATAGAGTTTGAACAGTATCTTGCTGAAACTGGTGTTGTTGGTACAATGGGACATACAGATGCAATTGATGCACAATTAAAAAATAGAAACATTACACATGCTACACACTTATACAATCAAATGCGTGGTTTACATCACCGTGAACCAGGAGTTGTTGGTCATGTATTATTAAATCCAGATGTAATGGTTGAAGTTATTACAGATGGTATTCATATTCATCCAGATATGGTGAAGTTAGCATATAAATTAAAGGGCCCTAAAAAAGTAAGTGTCATTACTGACGCAATGCGTGCAAAAGGTTTAGAAGATGGATTATATGAACTTGGTGGACAGCCGGTACATGTAAAAGATGGTAGCGCAAGGTTAGAAGATGGAACGTTAGCTGGTAGTATCTTGAAAATGGATCAAGCATTCCGAAATGTAATTGAATTCACAGGATGTTCTGTTGAAGATGCTGTTCTTATGACATCAGTTAACCAAGCTGAAGAGTTTGAATTAACGAATAAAGGTGTATTAGCAGTAGGCAAAGATGCTGACTTTGTTGTCATGACCCAAGATTTACATGTATATGATACAGTTCGATTAGGAATCCATATGAAAGAAGGGAAGTAAGTAGGATGAATATTCTTGTTGTAAAAACTTCGGAAGAATTAGCAGAAGCAGGTTATAAGTTAATTGAGGAAGTTATAAAATCAAAAGAAAACCCAACATTAGGAATGGCTACTGGAAGCTCTCCACTTGGTATTTATGCAGAAATGCGAAAAAATAAACTTGATACAAGCCGTGTAACCACTGTAAACTTAGATGAGTACGTAAATTTACCACATGAAGATAAAAACAGCTATCATTACTTTATGAAAGAACAGTTGTTTGATCATCTTCCTTTTAAAGAAACTTATGTACCAAATGGGATGGCAAGTGATTTAGAAGAAGAGTGTAAGCGTTATGAAAGTATTCTAACAGCTAACCCAGTTGACTTACAGATTCTTGGAATCGGTGAAAACGGTCACATCGGATTTAACGAGCCAGGGACAGCGTTTAATTCTTCAACTAACATTGTAGAATTAACAGAGTCTACACGCCAAGCAAATCTTCGCTTCTTTGAAAAAGAAGAAGATGTGCCAACCCATGCGATTACAATGGGTATTGGAAGCATTATGAAAGCGAAACAAATTCTCCTTGTTGCTATGGGACCGAAAAAAGCAGAAGCAATTAAGGAATTATTGCAAGGTAAGTATAGCGAAGCGTGTCCTGCTACAGTATTGCAACGTCATCCGAGTGTAACTGTAATTGCCGATCCAGAAGCTCTATCTTTATGCAGTGAGGCGATTGCTGATGAACATCGACAAGTATTCACCATTTCCGATCTATTATCAGATTCAAGAGTGGGTGAAACAGCTAATTGAGGGCGGTGAATGGAAGCCGGGAGATAAAATTCCATCTGAGAATGAACTTTGTGATAAGTTCGAAGTAAGTCGCATGACAATCAGACAGGCAATTAATAACTTAGTGGAGCAAGGGTATTTATATCGAAAACGCGGAATTGGAACGTTTGTTCAACTTCCGAAAGTGGAGCAGAAGCTGCAAGGGATGACCGGATTTACAGAGGATATGCTTTCTCGCGGTATGCAACCAAGCAGCCAATTATTAAGCTTCCGCGTAGTTCCAGCTACTGCTAAAATAGCAGAGCGGCTTAGGATACAAGAGGGAGAATCGGTGTATGAAGTAAGGCGTATCCGCTTAGCTGATGACGAACCGATTGCTTTTGAGACGACATACTTGTCACCAACTCTTGTAAAAGATATTAACGAAGAAATTCTGCAACAATCCTTATACGAACATTTAGAGAAAAAATTAGGCTTTAAACTTGTTCGTGCTACCCAAGCAATTGAAGCTTCAATTGCAACGGATAATGAAGCGGAGCATCTGCATATTCCAAAGAAAGCACCTGTACTTGTAATGAGACAATGGTCATATGCAGAAAGCGAATTACCGCTAGAATACGTGAAATGTATTTATCGTGGTGATCGTTATAAGTTTATTACGAGTATTTCACGAAACAAGTGATATATTTTATTTTGTGAAATGTATTAAACTTTCGATTCATCCATTGGATATGTAGAGAAATAAAAATACGACTCATCCTTATACGGAGTGAGTCGTATTTTTATTTCGTTTGGAGTTGTAAGTTATCGCGTGTTCTACAGCGTCTTTTACAGAGTCTACGATATATTGTGCGTGCTTCTTCACTTCATCATCAGCCTGTGACATGGCAAAGCTATGGGGTGTTAAATTAAACATCGGAATATCATTGTAAGAATCACCGATGCAAGCAACTTCTTCAGGTTTTATTTGGAATTCTTGTAATAAAACGGAGATGGCGGACCCTTTGCTAACATTTGGAGGCATGACATCTAAGCATTGTTCAGCGGAGATAAAGGTACTGACTTTACCGCTAAATTTCTCATCGATTTTTTTCTGAAGTACTTGTAAATCTTCTTTCATGCCCCCGACAGAAATTTTATTAGGAAAAATTGTATCATCAATTTTTTGTAATAAATTTGGTTCTTCAACAGAAGTCATTGTAACTTGTTTCTCAAGTTCATGAATAAAGGGTGTTTTTTCCTCAATGTAATAATTATATTCGTCACTTACATAACGAAAATAAGGCTCTTCTTTTGTCATTGCTAACAAATCTGGTAAAATGCCAGAATCAAATGTCGCAGACAATAATTGTTTATTCTCATGGGTATATACGAATACACCATTTACGCTAATGCGGTGAAAGTTAGTACCAACCTCTTTCATCAAATCAGCAATTTCATTATCAAGCCTACCGGAGGCAAAACAAAGAATCACATTTTGCTCTGCGAGACTATGAAGTGCAGCAATATCTTCTTGATCAATGAAACCTCCATGTTGCATCATTGTACCATCAATATCGCTTATAAACATTTTAATCATGTTACTTTCTCCTTTCTATGTATATTTGCTCTTACATTATACGTATATAGTGCAATCATGTCTAAAATATGACTTTTTCTAAATTGGTAGATGTTTTGCATTGACGAAAAAGAAGGATGTTCTGTAACATAAAAGCAGGTTATTTAAGTACGAGGGTGGTGTTATATGAATAATTATCTAGAAATTAAAAAAGTTTTAAATAATAATGTCATCATTGCGAGCCATCAGGAGCATGAGGAAGTAGTAGTGATTGGCAAGGGGATTGGATTTGGGAAGAAAGCGAAAGATGTATTAAAAGCGGAGCAAATTGAAAAAATGTTTGTTTTAAAAAATGAACGTGACCGTGAACAATATAAGCTTTTAGTGCCACATGTGAGCGAAAAATTAATTGAACTGATGAACGATATTATGATATATATTCAAGAAAAGGCGCAGTCACCATTAAACGAGCATATTCATATTGCCTTAACAGATCATATTTCTTTTGCAATTAAACGACTGAAACAAGGCTTTACAATAGATAATCCTTTTTTAGTTGAAACAAAAATGCTGTACCCAGAAGAGTACAAAATTGCTGAAGGAGTTGTACAACTTTTAAATTCCCGTTTGCAAATTACATTGCCAGAAGGGGAAATTGGCTTTATTGCACTTCATATTTATAGTTCACTCACAAATTCTGATCTATCTTCTGTTAATCAAAACTCCCGTCTTATTGCAAAGCTTGTTTCATTAATTGAAACAAATCTACATCTTACATTAGATCCAGAAAGTATTCATTATTTACGCCTTATTCGTCATTTGCAATATGCAATTGAACGGGTGAAAAAGGGAGAAAAGGTAGAAGAAGCGCAGGGATTTGCTGATTTATTAAAAGCAGAATATCCAATCTGTTATAACTTGGCTTGGAAGCTAGTTAAGGTAATGCAAAAAGAACTACAACTTCCTGTATATGAAGCGGAGAGCGTGTATTTAACGATGCACTTGCAACGATTAGTGAAAGCGGAGCATGTGTAAAAAGACATTATATTTTGTCTAAAATGAAAACGTTAAAAAAAATGATTGAATCGCTTACAATAGTTATGTATAATTACTAATACAAAGTTATACAAATTTCGACAAACACGTTAAGGTGAGTAACGAAAACGTTTGCCTTAATTATAGTGAACTTATACGTAAACCTATTTTTGACACGTGTTACTGATTCGATCAGGCATGAGTGGAGAAAAGTTGGGAATGTAAGCTAAAGAAAGGGACATACTACCCTTTGTAAAGCTATCGTTCTATCTTTTTTTCCTCATGCCTTTTTGGCGTTTGTCGAAAAGTATCAATATAGATAAGAGAGGAAGGGTTTCCATGTTTAAGAAGATCTTTGGTGTTCTTCAAAAAGTCGGAAAAGCGCTTATGCTTCCAGTAGCGATTTTGCCGGCGGCAGGTATTTTACTTGGATTTGGTAATGCATTTCAAAATCCACAATTAACAAATCTTATTCCTGCTTTAAAAGCGGATTGGTTCGTAATGGTTGCAAAAATTATGGAACAATCTGGTGACATTATTTTCGCTAACCTTGCTTTATTATTCGCAGTTGGGGTAGCAATTGGTTTAGCAGGTGGGGACGGGGTAGCTGGTTTAGCAGCGTTCGTCGGCTACTTAATTATGAACAAAACGATGAGTGTGTTCTTAGAAGTAGACAAGCTAGTGAAAGTAACAAGTACTGGGGCTGACCCAGTTAAAATCGGTTTTGCAGATCCTGCGTATGCAAATGTATTAGGGATTCCAACGCTGCAAACAGGAGTATTTGGTGGTATTATCGTCGGGATAGTAGCGGCATATTGTTATAATAAATACTTCGACATTGAATTACCATCATATTTAGGTTTCTTTGCAGGGAAGCGTTTCGTACCGATCGCGACTGCAACATTTTCTTTAGTAGTAGGTATTATCATGTGCTTCGTTTGGCCATACATTCAAGGCGGCTTAAATGCGTTCTCCCATCAAATGATTGATGCAAATAGAACGATCGCAGCATTTATCTTTGGTTTAATTGAACGTTCATTAATTCCATTCGGATTACATCATATTTTCTATTCACCGTTTTGGTTCGAATTCGGTCAGTATACAAATGCGGCTGGCGAATTAATCCGTGGTGACCAAAAAATCTTTATGGCGCAGTTAAAAGACGGCGTAGAATTAACAGCTGGTACATTTACAACTGGTAAGTATCCGTTCATGATGTTCGGTCTTCCAGCAGCAGCTTTAGCAATGTATCATGAAGCCCGTCCAGAAAATAAAAAATTGGCAGCTGGTATTTTAGGATCTGCTGCATTAACATCTTTCCTAACAGGTATTACAGAACCACTTGAATTTTCATTCTTATTCGTAGCACCAGTATTATTCGGAATACATGCTGTATTTGCTGGTTTATCATTTATGACAATGCACATTTTAGGTGTTAAAATTGGGATGACATTCTCTGGTGGCTTAATTGACTTTATGCTATTTGGTGTCTTACCAGGTCGTACAGCATGGTGGTGGGTAATTGTTGTTGGTCTTGTACTTGCAGTAATTTACTACTTCGGATTCCGCTTTGCAATCCGCAAATGGGATTTAAAAACACCTGGTCGCGAAGTAACAACAGATACTGATGGTGCAGGAAAAGCAGAAGCAGGCGAACTGCCACGCGAAGTTTTAGCAGCGCTAGGTGGTAAAGAGAATATTGCTTCTTTAGATGCTTGTATTACACGTTTACGTGTTCAAGTTAACGAACAAAAAAATGTAAACAAAGATCGTTTGAAAGAACTTGGGGCAGCGGGAGTGCTTGAAGTAGGAAATAACATTCAAGCTATTTTCGGACCAAAATCTGACACGTTAAAGTCACAAATTCATGATATTATGTCAGGTCGCACGCCTCATATTGAAAAAGAAGAACCTGTAAAAGTAGAAGAAACTGTACAAAAAGCTGATACAAATGAAACAATTGTATCTCCAATTGAAGGAAAGCTTTTACCGATTACAGAAGTACCTGACCAAGTATTTTCAGGAAAAATGATGGGAGATGGATTTGCAATTGAGCCAACAGAAGGAACGGTAGTTTCCCCAGTTGACGGCGAGATTGTTAATGTATTCCCAACTAAACATGCAATTGGTATTCAATCTGAGGGTGGAAAAGAAATTTTAATTCACTTCGGTATTGATACTGTAAAATTAAATGGTGAAGGTTTTGAATCACTTGTAGCACAAGGTGATAAAGTGAAACAAGGACAACCGTTATTAAAAGTAGATATAGCATTTGTAAAAGAAAATGCACCATCTATTATTACACCAATTATTTTTACAAATTTACAGCAAGGACAACAAGTTGAATTGAAAAAAGAGGGGAATGTCAAGAAAGGCGAAGCCAATATTATTGACATTCAGTAAGAAATTGACGCAAAATGTTTATAATTATAATGGGCGATGTGGTTGACCGAACATCGCCCATTATATACAATAGACGGTGTAGTACTCACGTCTATACAACTAAAAAATACTGTATTTAAAGGAGATAGATTATTATGGAAAAAATCTTTAAAGTAACTAGTGACTCAGGAATTCATGCACGTCCAGCAACTCTACTTGTTAACACTGCAAGCAAATTCGGTGCTGACATTAACTTAGAATATAATGGTAAAAACGTTAACTTAAAATCAATCATGGGCGTTATGTCTTTAGGTATTCAACAAGGCGCAGAAATTAAAATCACTGCAAATGGTGATGATGCAGCTCAAGCACTAGCAGCTATCGAAGAAACTATGAAAAACGAAGGATTAGGAGAATAATGACTCTTAATATTCAAGGGATTGCTGCATCAAGTGGGATTGCTATTGCGAAGGCTTTCCGACTTGAAAATCCTGAATTTAACATTGAAAAGAAAACGATTACGAACGAAGCTGCAGAAATTGCACGCTTAGACGCTGCGCTTGAGAAAGCAAAATCAGAATTAGAAGCAATTAAAGACCATGCTTTTGCTGAGCTTGGTGCTGATAAAGCTGCTATCTTTGAAGCACATTTACTAGTACTAAATGATCCAGAACTAGTAAATCCAGTAAAAGATAAAGTAAATAGTGAAAAAATAAATGCTGAATTTGCAATGGACGAAGTTGCAACAATGTTCATTACTATGTTTGAAAACATGGATAACGAATATATGAAAGAGCGTGCAGCGGATATTCGCGACGTAACAAAACGTGTTCTTGCACATTTACTAGGCATTAACTTCTCAAATCCAAGTACAATTTCTGAAGAAGTAATCATCATTGCTGAGGATTTAACACCATCTGATACAGCACAGTTAAACCGCAAATATGCAAAAGGTTTCACAACTGATATCGGTGGACGTACATCTCACTCTGCAATTATGGCTCGTTCTATGGAAATTCCAGCTGTTGTTGGTACAAAAGTTGTTATGGAACAAATCCAAAACGGCGATATCGTAATCATCGATGGTTTAGATGGAGAAGTAATTGTAAACCCATCTGAAGAAACTCTTCGCACTTTCGAAGAAAAGAAAGCAAAATTTGAAGAACAAAAAGCTGAATGGGCGAAATTAAAAGATCAAGCGACTGTCACAAGCGACGGACATCATGTTGAGCTTGTTGCAAACATCGGAACACCAAACGATGTACAAGGTATTATTGACAATGGTGGAGAAGGTGTTGGTTTATATCGCACAGAATTCTTATACATGGGCCGTGACAATCTTCCGACAGAAGAAGAACAGTTCGAAGCGTATAAAGCAGTTCTTGAAGGTGTAAAAGAAGGTCAACCAGTTGTTGTTCGTACACTTGACATTGGTGGAGATAAAGAACTTCCATACTTACATTTACCAAAAGAAATGAATCCATTCTTAGGTTACCGTGCAATTCGCTTATGCCTTGAAGAACAAGACGTGTTCCGTACACAACTTCGCGCATTACTTCGTGCAAGCGTATATGGTAACTTAAAAATTATGTTCCCAATGATTGCAACGCTTGACGAATTCCGTCAAGCAAAAGCAATTCTATTAGAAGAGAAAGAAAGACTTGTTCAAGCTGGTACAACTGTTTCTGATGCTATTGAAGTAGGTATGATGGTAGAAATCCCCGCTTCTGCAGTATTAGCAGATCAGTTTGCAAAAGAAGTTGATTTCTTCTCTATCGGAACAAACGACTTAATCCAATACACAATGGCTGCTGACCGTATGAATGAACGTGTATCTTACCTATACCAACCGTATAATCCATCTATTTTACGTCTTGTAAAAATGGTTATCGATGCTGCTCATAAAGAAGGAAAATGGGCTGGTATGTGTGGTGAGATGGCAGGGGATTCACTTGCAATCCCACTATTACTTGGATTAGGATTAGATGAATTTAGCATGAGTGCAACATCTATTCTTCCTGCAAGAACACTACTAAGTAAGTTGTCAAAAGCAGAGATGGAAGAGTTAGCGCAAAAAGCATTAACAATGTCAACTGCTGAAGAAGTTGTTGCATTAGTTAAAAGTATCTAATAATAAAAAAAACCTGAGCCGATTGAAATCGGTCTCAGGTTTTTTTTATGCTAAATTTAGATTTGATTTTTATAACTCTGAGGCGAGAAAGAATTAAATAGCGATTGATATGATATCATTTGGGCAAACACGTAAAATACCTGTGAATTTAGTTGTGTTCATGTTATTCTTATCATCTTTATTATCTTTATCATCTCTAGTAGCTAAAGCGGAGAAAAGAGCAACGCCGTTACAGAACCCTTCAAAAATAACATTTCTGAAAGTAACGTCTCCTCTAATAGTTAAAAGAGAAATTTCTGTTCCGATTGCAACGTTTCTAAGGACATTACATACTGGTGTTCTTCTATGAAACTCTTCTTTTTCTCTTTCTCTTTCTCTTTCACGATCACGATCACGATCACGGCAATGATCATGATGACAATCTCTAAAGTCGTCACGACATCCAAAAGATCCAAACATAATTCTTCACCCCCTTCACACTTATAATGTATGTAAGTTCCATATGTGGTGACTGGACAGAGCGTTGGGCTATTTTCTTATTTTAAATGACTAGATGGGGAGTTGTTACTTAATGATGTTTGGATAAGGGTACATGGCAGAGGGAGATAGATCGCAACTTTTATTAGTTTTTTTTATTCAAGAATTGGGGTTTTATGGGGGAGTATCTCATATTTATCATCTTTGCATCAATAAGAACCTTTAGGTGAAGGCTAAGTATTCATGAATAATTGCATATATAGAAAAGGACACCTTCATTTATAACGAGGTATCCCTTACACTTTTTTACTTTTATATAAAACGATTGCATATACGGGAACAGCTAACAATAATGGCATGATAGATTGTGAGATATGTAGTCCCTCTTCTAGTTGTAGTGCTTTTTCTTTTGGAAATTGTAGCATTGTAATATTTGTGGCATCCCCAATAAAGTATAGAAGCAGTACAGTTACGGCATAGCTTAAAAATGCAATAAAGCTTCCATATGAATTCAATGAAAATCCCTCTCTTGTTATCTATTTGTTACTATTGTATCATAATTGTAACAAAAAAACACCCCTTATATTTCAAGACATAACAAGATTCGACAAAATACTGCAGTTTAAAAGATGGTCAGAGAAATGAACTGCTGTTTATATATGGGGAATATTACAAAGAAATGACATAAAAAAACGAAGGGGAGCTCCCTTCGTTTTTTTATGCTATTGTGGGACTGTTTACTTTGCCCATTCCACTACTTGTTCGACATGCATACGTGGTGCAGGATGCCCTTTTAATGTAGATTCACCAATTGTAATTAGCATGATTGGTACATAGCGAGAGGAAACATTAAATTCATCCATTAGTGCTTGTGAATTAAAACCACCGATTGCACAAGTATCCCAGCCAGTTGCCTTTGCTGCAAGCATAAGTTGCATTGCGGCTAAAGATGCATTAGAGAAGGCTGCATCTCGTGGATATTGTTCACGCTTATATGCAGATTCAATATTTTGTGTCAAACGTTCTTTTGCTTCTTCTTTCATAAACCCTTGCTCTACGATTGGACCATAAACAGAATCGATGTTTTTGTGTGCTTCTAGATCACCTAAAATAGCGACTACTGCAGAAGCATCAAGAATTTGTTGTTGATTATAAGCAATTGGGTGTAAACGGCTTTGTACATCTTCACCTTGGAAAACAAGAAATTTCCAATGTTGTAAGTTCCAAGCGGATGGTGCTTGGCCAGCTGCTTTCAAAATTTCTTGTAATTCCTCTTTTGAAATTTCCTTTTCAGGGTTGAATGCACGATTAGATGTTCGTTCATATAAAACAGTAAAGAAATCTTGCTGTGTCATAATATACCTCCAAAGTTTTATGTCGATCTGTAAAAAATTCCATATGTAAAAGTTTTTACTTACATTTTGTAAGTTGTCACTGTAAAAGAATATAATATCTTTATTTTAATTGTCAAGTTGTTGAGAATAGCATAAAAGGAGGGCATTCGTACAAACACTGTCACTCATGTAATCATACAATAAAAAGATGATTCGCAGATCAAGAAGAGATATGTAAAGTGAAGCTCCTGTCAGCGGGAGAGTTCCTCGTTCCTGCTGATGCTTAGCCCTCACTAATCGGGTTCTTTTGATAACAATCCCTTGTAGAAAAGGATAGTGAAGAATTCAGTAGAACAGGATATATGAAGTGAGTGAAGACCAGTGGTGAACATACTACATTTTTTATTAGAGAATACGGTTTTTCAAAATGTATTACAGGATCTCCATGTAAATGTACTTTATATAGAAGAAGGGTGTAATCACCAGTATACGATTGATGAGATACATCCAAAATGTATGTTTTTAGCAAGTAGTTTTGAAGAAGGAGAAAGATTATTAGAAAAAGTTCGACCGCAAATTGTGATCATATATGTGTCAAATGGTGCACAAGTAGAGTATATAAAACACATGTATAATCCAAGGAGTTCTTTTATTGTTATTTGGGATCATCCGGTGACGTCAAAATTTGTAGAGTTGCTTACAATAGGAGTGCGAAATATTGTGATAGCTCCTGTTACATCACAGGTTGTACTGGAAGAGGTAAACAAATGTCTCTATCAAATATCACTATTGCAGCAGGTGACTATTCAACAAGAGCTTCTTCAAATGATGTTTGATTTTCAAAATGATTTATTATTTATTGTAGAAGATGATGAGATCGTTGACTGTAATACGAACTTTTTGAGTTTTTTTGGATATGAAGATTTACTTTCATACCGTGAGAAACATATGGTATTTGCAGAACATTTTATCCAAGATCATGGATATTATGCAACAAAACATGATATAACTTGGCTCGATGATTCTTTAGAACAATCCAGAAAAATAAAAATGTATAATTATGAAGGCGAAGAATTTGTTTTTTTATTACGTGCGGTACCTGTGCCAGAAGATTTGTCTAGGTTTATTGTTAACTGTACAGATATTACGGAACTAGATGAATTATATCAAGAGCAAGAACAGCTTGTTGCAATTGATTCTTTAACAGAAATATACAATCGTTTGAAGTTTCAACAATTATTAGAAGAAAAATGGGATAATGAGAAACGAATGAATCACACAATGGCAATTATTCTTTTTGATATAGACGATTTAAAAAAAGTAAATGACACATATGGACATGATTTTGGTGATTTAGCATTAATTCAGTTAGCTGAACTTATGAAATCTAAAATAGCACCCCAGCATATTTTTGCAAGGTGGGGTGGTGAGAAATTTATTATATTAGTAATAAATACAACGGAAAAAGAGGCTTTTCAAGTTGCTGAATCATTACGATTTTTTATTGAAACAAAACAATTTTCTAGTATTTCAAAATTAACCGCGAGTTTTGGAGTTGCTTTATATGAGCAAGGAATTACAAAAGAAGAATTGATGCAACGAGCGGATATTGCATTATATGAAGCGAAAAAAAATGGAAAAAACCAAGTACGTTTATATAGAAAAGAAAAAATGTAACTTTTTCGCAACAAAGTGTTGCGATTTTTTTCTGTTGTCTGATAATAGAAAGAGGGGGACCATTTATAATAAAATAACTGCGGAGGTTTGTTAATGACAAAAAGATTAATTATTATGGTCTTGAGTTTCTGTATAGTATGCGGGAGTGTGTATTACTTTTTTTCTATACCAAAGAAGGAGGAAATAGCAACTCCTAAGGTAACGCCTTCTGTTGATTCTGCGTTACATGATAAATCGGAAGAAAAAGAGGGACGGCCAATTGATTATGCCAGTGTGGCACAAAAGTTAGATCAATATTTAAAAGATAAAAATTTCAATGGAACAGTTCTTGTCACGGATAAAGATCATGTTGTGTTGAATAAAGGATATGGGTACGCAGATGTTCAAAATAAAATTGAAAATACGCCACAAACAAAATATCGTATCGGTTCAATTACTAAGACTGTTGTGGCAACATCGATTTTACAGCTGCAAGAGCAGGGGAAGTTAAATATTCAGGATAATGTAAATAAATATATCCCTTCATTCCCGGCAGATAAAAATATTACATTATATCATCTTCTGACACATACTTCTGGTTTACCAGGGAAGGGAAAGGGGAAAGTGAATGCTGCATCCCATTTGAATTTAGTTACTTGGATTGGAAAGCAACAAGTAGCTTTTCCGCCAGGAACTGGTTGGGAATACACTGATTATAATTATATGGTGTTGGCTTACATTATAGAAAATATATCTAAAAAGCCTTTAGGAGAATACATAAAGGAGAATATTTTTGCACGAGCAGAAATGTATGAATCAGGCATGGGGAATATGGTGCCAGGAGATCAACATTTTACTAAAGGATATAAAAAGAAAGATAATGTACTTGTACCTGCACCAAAATTGGCAATGGATTGGTTATACGGCTGTGGTGAGATGTATACTACAGTTGGAGATATGAAGAAGTTGGATGAAGCAATTATAAATGGAAAACTTCTTTCACAACAAAGTATCCAAGCAATGTTTACACCTTCACCAGCACGAAAATATGCATTTAGTTTTTATATTTATCCTGATTATTTTCATAATCATGGTGTACTTTCTGGCTGGAATACATTTAATAATTTCAATAAGGATAAGAGAACATTTGTTATTTTATTCTCAAATGTACAAAATGGCGTGGATGATGATTTTAATAAGGAATTTCGAAAGATGGTCAGCGACTTAATAGAGCAAAGGGGATGAGTAGATGAAACAAGTAATTTCATCAATTGGTTTTATTGGCATAGGTGTTATGGGGAAAAGTATGGTGCATCATTTATTAAAAAGTGGTTATACAGTATATGTGTACAACCGTACGAAAGAAAAAGCAACTTCTTTATTAAAAGAAGGAGCAAATTGGTGTGATTCACCAAAAGAATTGGTAAAGAATGTAGATGTTGTTATGACGATGGTAGGATATCCGCATGATGTAGAGGAAGTCTATTTTGGAACAGAAGGAATTCTCGAACATGCAAATGAAGGAACAATTGCAATTGATTTTACAACATCTACACCTACGCTAGCGAAACGTATATATGAAGCTGGAAAAATAAAGAATGTATATACGCTAGATGCGCCGGTATCGGGAGGAGATATTGGAGCAAAAGAAGGTAGACTTGCCATTATGATTGGTGGAGATCAAGAAGTATATGAAGTTTGTTTACCTTTATTTGAGAAACTAGGGAAAAACATTCAACTACAGGGCCCGGCAGGAAGTGGGCAGCATACAAAAATGTGTAATCAAATTGCAATCGCTTCTAATATGATAGGAGTTTGTGAAGCGGTAGCATATGCAAAGAAAGCAGGTTTAGATCCAGATAAAGTATTACAAAGTATTTCAACTGGAGCAGCCGGTAGTTGGTCATTAAGTAATTTAGCTCCACGTATGTTAAAAGAGGATTTTGCACCAGGATTTTATGTGAAACATTTTATGAAGGATATGAAAATTGCATTAGATGAGGCTGAAAAATTAGAATTACCTGTACCGGGTTTAACTCTTGCGAAAGATTTATATGAACAACTAGTAGAATCGGGAGAGGAAGACAGTGGAACACAAGTATTATATAAAAAATATATAGGGGGAGGAATATGATGAATTTAGAAAAATTTGATGGAATGGTTGATGCTGTGCAACGTACAATTTGTATGCCGATTAATGATAAGCAACAAGCGGCATTTAAACAAAAGTATGATTTTGAGCCAACATTTGAATATGGGCGTGATGAAAATGGTCATTATGTTATTCGAACAGCAAAAAAGATGCTAGAAGAAATGGAATTTTATTTAGCTTTAAAGTATGACCGTGAAGGTATCGATTTATATATGCATGCTGAAATTGATGGGGTATGTTATGTATCTGTTAGCTACGGAGAAGATGCTCTTCATTTACAAGAACTGTTCCATTTTTTGGAATTAAATAAATAAAAAATAAAAAAGTCCTCACTTGAGGACTTTTTTATTTTTAACATATTTTTCGGGAAAATTGGAAGCTAATTTTGACAAAGGCAGGTTATATTAAAGTAGATGTATGGTGGGGATATAATAATGGAATTATAAGCTAGAAGCACGGCGAGAGCGTTCGATTGGAAATGGAATGATCTGAGCCATATGATTGCGACTAAATTGCTTTGTACGAGCGTGACGTAATATATATAATGCAAAGAGAATAGCGACAGGAATAGCACCGTACAAACCAAAAAGTAAAGCGCTTACAGAGGATGCTACAAAACCGAAGATACCAATCTCTAATTCCTCCATAATTGCTCCGAGAATAGCAGGAATAGCCCCACAAGTAACCCCAAGTATAAGTGCTATAATTAAATTCATGTTCTTCCCCCTCTTTTTGCAGTTTTTTCACTTCATTTTCTATTATTTGTATTATATCACAATTTAAACAGAATTTTCAGAAAAAATTCAAAAAATGTTCAAAAAATGTTCAAATTTTATTGAGAAACATACTTGATAAAGTGAAAAATAAAAAAACGAGGTAGACATCAGTCATCTTTAATGATGAATTTACATCCATCAGGAGATATTACAAAGCAAGAGAAAATAAAAAAGCAGGCTTATTTCATATTTGTGAAATAAGCCTGTTCCATAGGAGGATGTATATATGTAGAGTGAATAAAAGGATGGAAAAGGGGATCCAGTACCTTTTATTCAACTAACTACCTTAGTAAATAGGAACCCAGCCTTCCGTTGTAACAAAAATACGAATGGCTACAACTTGGCGATCATCTTGTAAAGTAAAATAGTGTCTTGTATTTTCAGGTACAGAGATTAAATCACCAGGCTCAAGCTCAACATCGAAGAAACGATCATCTTTACCCTGGATGGCAAAAATACCATGCCCACTGACAATAAAGCGTACCTCATCGTCAGTATGATGATGCTCTTGTTTAAAGTTAATTAATAACTCATCAAGGCTAGGCGTTGCATTTGATAGGCAAATAACATCTTGTGCTTTATAGCCTCGACGTTCTGAAACATCAGCAATTTCATTGGAGAATACTGTTAAAACCTCTTTTTTGTTTTCATCAGTTAAGGAGTAATTTTCTTCTAAATGAGCAGGAAGTTTTGAAATATCCCATTTCTCATATAAAACGCCTTCTCCTTGTAAAAATTGCTGCACTTCCACTTCATTTTCAATACGGGTATTTATTTCATGAATACGAATTTGCGCCATGGGAAACGCCTCCTTGAATTGATAATAGTTTTATATGAAATTGGAATAAAAACTCATATGCTTCTAGTCTTTTCTTTGCGTCAAAGCTATCTTTTCCCCAAACTGTAATACCATGGTTGCGAATTAGTATGGCTCCAGCGTCACCATGAATATGTTTTCGGAAATCTTCTCCCAACGTTGGAATATGGGCATGATTTTCAATAATCGGAATTTTGATAGAGGCCCCTTCTTCCCATATATTAAGAGCTTTAATGATTTCTTGATTAGAAAATGAAACTTCTTTGTTGTATACGTTTGTAATTACATTGTTATCAATTGTATGGACATGTAAGACACATCCAGCTTCTGTATGATTGTAAATATGAGTATGCAGCAATGTTTCTGCTGAAGGACGTAAATCGGTTTCTAAAACAGCCTTTCCAGTATGATCAACTAATAGAAAATCATCAGGTGTAGTTTTCGTTTTATCTCTTCCACTTGCTGTAATAAGAAAGGTAGTTGGAGCATTGTTTACTTTTATTGAAATGTTTCCGCTTGTAGCAGGAAACCAGTTACGATCCGTTAATTCTTTCTTTAGTTTACTCAATTCTTCCCATTGGCGAAAAAGTTGTTTCATTTTATCACCTCCAACAATTGCTTAATTTCTGTCTGTATGTCATAAAACGTTTCAAATGCCGTATAGGAAATTTGATATTCTCGGCATTTTGTAATGAGAAAATCACGAGCGAATACTTTATCAGCAAGTTTCGCAGCTTGTAAATCTGTAATTGAATCTCCAATTACAATATTAAAATCACCGTTTGAACTTAATTGATGAATCAGTGTCGATTTACAAAGACCGCATTTGTTTTTACAATCTTCATCACACGGATGGGGCCAGTTTACCTGAATTGTTTCCCCCGAAAAATCAGTCGTATTACAATAAATATGATCTGGGTTGATTAATCCTTTGAGGAGAGGGTAGACGAAAAAATCCATTCCTCCGGATATAATATGAAGTGAAATCTGATTTATTTGGACAAATTGTGCAAACTCTGAGAATCCAGCTCGAATCACCGCTGTTTCTTTTATAAAAGTGGTGATGTCATTTTGTAAGCTTGTAGGTAAAAGGGAAAACATCTCTCCAACACCTTCTTGAATAGAAAGTTCTTGTGATAGAATTTTTTGTTTAATCGTTTCAGCTTCTGGTGGAGCGAATTTCTCCATAATAGCAACGATATTATCATTGTTCGTAATCGTACCATCGAAGTCACAAAAAATTTGAAGACTCATAGTGTCACCTTGTGAGATGGATTTCCCCATAATTGCAGTGCAACATGTAAATCAGTGTTACCTGCTTCATGCAATGGTGTTCCTTGCAAAGTAGCATCAATCGCTGCTCGAAATGCTTTTCCACCGCCTTGTGCCCCAGCTGGATGACCATGAATACCACCACCTGCATTAATGACAACATCCTTGCCAAAATCACTAAGGATAAATGGAACAAAACCAGGGTGAATACCGGCCGATGGAACAGGGAAGCTTCGTTTTAAAGACGGATCTTTTTCAATTAGTTCATTTGTAATAAGAAGAGCTTCTTTTTTTTCTAATGCAACACTGCCGTATGGTGATGGAAATAAAGAGAAATCTGCACCAGTATAACGAAGCAGCTTTCCGAGTAGTAATGGATAAGAAAATCCATATAATTCCGATGAAGCGTATGCGCCGCTTACAGCAGGATGTGCCATAATTGGAATAGGTATATCATCGTCCTCAGCAAGTGATTGCAGTACATCTAATCCATATGAGAATACATTGAATAGAAGAATATCTGCACCGGCTGAGGCAGCGCGTTTTGCATTTTCTTTAAGATCATAGGTACGACCCGTTAAATTTACTGCATATAAAGTCTTATGACCGTATGTTTCGTATACGGACTGTAATACTTCTTTTCCAGCAGAAATTCGTTTTGTGAGCGGTGTTAATAAGTTTTCAAATAAGATTTCATCATCTTTTACAATATCTACACCACCAATTGCTTGATCGCGCAGTTGGGTTTTTAAATATCCTATATTGCGACCGATCATTCCCTTGAAAATACTCATCAGAAGTGGACGATCGTGAATATGTAAGAGATTTCGTATTCCCTCAATGCCAAATTTAGGACCAGGGAAATGTTCTTTTAAGTCATCTGAAATTGTTAAATCAATTAGTTTAACTTCGCCATCTAGCGATAATTTTCCAAATGCTGTTGTTAAAATAGCCGGTAAATCCGGGCTGAAATTTACTGATGGATAATGAATTTTAATGAGTCCACGTATTACTTTTTTTCCAAGATACGTATTTACACGCTCTTGCTCTTCCAACTCTTCGACATGAATGACGTTGCCTTTATGTTGTTTTAATTGTTCTTGTAATAAGTGTGGCAGATGAGTCCATGAACCAATTGTCAAACCGAGAGCGATTTGCTCTGCTTTTTGGTTTAAATGAAGAGAATCATCATGGATTAAATAGGTTGCTGTTATTCCGCTCATTTTCATAACCTCCTAGTTAAATAAAAAAACCTCTCAGCTAAGGAGAGGTTTTTTTACAACCAGCTCCTTATCTGTCAGCGTAACGCTGCGAGAATTAGCACCGTGCCTACAATTGTAGATCGGTTGCCGGGTTTCGTCGGGCTCGTCCCTCCACCTGCTCTTGATAAGAAGTATTTTGAAATGTTTTAATTTTTACGATATCTGAATTTTGACAGAGTTTTTTTACGATGTCAACGGTTTTTTGAAAATTTTCAATTTATCGATTCGTTGAATAGCTTCCTGTAGTCGCTCTTCTGTATGTAATAATCCAACACGAACGTAGCCTTCGCCATGTTTCCCGAACCCAATTCCAGGTGCAACTGCTACGTGCGCTTGTTCTAACAATAAGTCAGTAAATTGTTCCGATGTATAACCATTAGGAACGGGAAGCCATGCAAAAAATGATCCATTTGGTGCGAGAACATCCCAGCCAATCGAACAACAAGCTGTAATAAGTGTATTTCTTCGTGATTCATAGCGTTCAACAAGTTCATTCACACAAGTTTGTGAACTTAATAGCGCCTCACAAGCTGCCTCTTGTACAGCACCAAAAATGCTGACGTACATATGGTCTTGCAATACATTGATTGTTTCAATGACACTTTCGTTACCAATAGCAAAGGCGATTCGCCAACCAGCCATATTAAATGTTTTTGACAATGTATAAATCTCAATGCCAACATCTTTTGCACCGTTTGCTTGTAAGAAGCTCGTTGGTTTGTTGCCGTCAAAGCCAATTGCACCATAAGCAAAATCATGCACGACTAAAATATCGTGTTTATTGGCAAAGGAAATTGTTTCTTCAAAAAACTCTCTTGATGCAGTAGCACCAGTCGGGTTATTAGGGTAGTTTAAAAACATTAATTTTGATTGTTTGGCAATAGATTCATCAATTTTTGCATAGTCTGGTAAAAAATTATTTTCTGCTAATAATGGCATTGTTTCAAAGGTTGCTTTTGCTAAAGCGACACCTGATAAATAGTCAGGGTATCCTGGATCGGGTACCAGAATTGTATCATCCGGGTTTGTGAAACAAAGCGGTAATTCAACAAGCCCTGCTTTTCCGCCAAATAAAATAGCTACTTCTGTTTTAGGGTTTACTTTGACTCCGTATTCACGTTCATAGAACGCCGCAAAGGCTTTTTTTAAGCTTTCATGCCCGCGAAATGGTGGATACTTATGGTGAACTGTTTTTTCTGCTGCATGTTGTAAAGCTGTTACGATATGCGGCGGTGTTGGTTGATCTGGATTGCCTTGTCCTAGATTGATAACATCATGACCTGCTTCCACCACTTTGTTAACTTTTGCAACAAGTGAAGCGAAAAACTGTGTTGGTAAGGATGTTACAACCCTGGAAGGTTGAAAATGTTTCATACTTTCCACCTCTTTTGAAAGTTGTTACAATTCTAGTGAC
Source organism: Bacillus sp. AFS023182 (assembly GCF_002560575.1). Lineage (NCBI taxonomy): Bacteria > Bacillati > Bacillota > Bacilli > Caryophanales > Bacillaceae > Bacillus > Bacillus sp. AFS023182. Next base: position 280,398 of record NZ_NTRO01000004.1, read on the forward strand.
AAATAATATAGCCTTTCCAAGTTTTTGTAAAGGGAAAATTGAAAATGAGGTGGATAAAATGAAAATCGCATGTATTCAAATGGATATTGCTTTTGGTGATGTGAAAATAAATATTGGAAATGCAAAGAAAAAAATAGAAGAAGCGATGCAAGGAACACCAGATATTATCGTATTACCTGAACTTTGGACGACTGGTTATGATTTAGAAAGACTTCCGGAAATTGCAGATGGAGATGGGATCCAAACAAAACAGATTCTTTCAGAATGGGCACAGAAATATGATGTAAATATTGTCGGTGGTTCCATTGCGAAGCAAACAGAGCACGGTGTTACAAATACGATGTATATAGTGAATCGTGAGGGGAGACTGCAAAATGAGTATAGCAAGGTCCATTTGTTCCAGTTGATGAATGAACATAACTATTTAATAGGGGGGAGTGAAACAGGAGAATTTACATTGGATGGTGTACAGTGTGGTGGTGTGATTTGTTATGATATTCGTTTTCCAGAATGGATGCGTGTTTATACTGTAAGAGGGGTAAATGTGTTATTCGTTGTAGCAGAATGGCCGCTTGTTCGCTTAGCTCATTGGCGTTTACTCCTTCAAGCAAGAGCGGTTGAAAATCAATGTTATGTGGTTGCGTGTAATAGAGCAGGAGAGGATCCACATAATGTGTTTGCTGGACATTCTCTTATTGTTGATCCATGGGGGGAAATTGTAGTAGAAGCAGGAGAAGAAGAATCAATTTTGCATGGGAAGCTAAACTTAGAAAAAGTTAAAGAAGTGCGTAAGGGAATTCCTGTATTTGCCGATCGACGTCCAGAATTATATAAATAAAAATATTGACAAATGATTTTTATTCTTGTTATAGTCTGTAGCAGAAAGTTAAAAATTCAAATAAATCATGCAACTCTTATCAAGAGCAGGTGGAGGGATTTGGCCCGATGAAACCCAGCAACCGACCGTAATACCATTGCGAGATGGGGCGCTTATGCGCCAAAAAGGCACGGTGCTAATTCCAGCAGAAAGAATAGCTTTCTGACAGATAAGAGGGGAGAAGATAAACTTCAAACCTCTTTCTTCATGGGAAGAGGTTTTTCTTATGATGAAAAGCCTCTGCATTAAAAAAGGGGGATAAGAAAATGGGATATCGTTCATTAACAATAGAAACAGCAGCTCAGTATGTAAAAGAGCATGGATACTTTAGGACAGACGCAAAGCTAACTTGTCATGAAATAGGAGATGGGAACTTGAATTATGTATTCAGGGTCCATGATGGAGAAAGCGGCCTTATCGTAAAACAGGCTCTTCCATATGCAAAAGTCGTTGGAGAAAGCTGGCCACTTTCGGTAAGAAGGGCCACGATTGAAAGTCAAGCATTGCAAGTTTTTGCAAAATACGTACCAGAATATGTACCAAAAGTATATGGTCATGATGAAGAATTAGCTGTGACAGTAATGGAGGATTTATCGGCTTTTACAATTACTCGTAAAGGATTGGTTGAAGGGGAAGAATATCCGCTTTTATCTCAGCATATTGGGCGCTTCTTAGCACATGTTTTGTTTTATACGTCAGATTTTGGCCTACTAGCAGAAGAGAAAAGGGTGTTAGACGGAAAGTTTGTAAATCCTGATCTTTGTAAAATTACAGAAGATCTTGTGTTTACAGATCCGTTTGGAAACTATGAAACAAACGATTATGAGAAAGAATTGCAACCTGTCTTAGATGAACTTTGGTGTGATAAGAAATTAAAATTACAGGTAGCACAGTATAAATATAAATTTTTAACGAGAAAAGAAGCGTTAATTCATGGTGATTTACATACAGGTAGTATTTTTTCATCATCTTCTGAAACGAAGGTAATTGATCCGGAGTTTGCAACATTTGGACCTCTTGGATTTGACCTTGGTCAATTTATTGCAAATTTATTGTTGAATGCACTAGCAAGGGAAGACGAGAAACGAGATATTTTATTCTATCATATTGAAAAAACATGGAGTGATTTTGTAGAAGTATTCACGAAGCTATGGCTATTAGAAGGGATAGAACCGTATACAAAGGAGAAACAATGGCTTGCAATTGTGCTACAAAATATTTTTGCTGACGCAGTTGGATTTGCTGGTTGTGAAATCATTCGTCGAACAATTGGATTAGCACATGTAGTAGATTTAGATGGGATTAAGAATAAAAGTCGAAGAATTCAAGCAAAAAAACAAGCGTTATACTTAGGAAGAGAATTACTATTACATGAAGCAACAAATGCAGATGTTCGTGTGTTTCAAACAATATTTCGATATATTGTTTCTGGAGAGGAGGCAAGAGTATGAGCACAACAGTTGCTGTTCCGCGTTCTGTAAGTTGGAAGGGAGATTCTATTACTTTATTAAATCAAACGAGATTACCACATGTTGTAGAATATAAAACATTGAATAGTATTGAAGATGTATGGAAAAGTATCGTTATGTTAGAAGTACGCGGGGCACCTGCAATTGGTATTACAGCTGCTTTTGGTTTAGCGCTTGCAGCAAAAAAATATAATGCTATGAATATCACTGAGTTTAAAAAAAATTTCAAACGCGATTGTGATTATTTAGCAACCGCACGTCCGACAGCTGTTAATTTATTTTGGGCAATTGATCGTATGAGTAGCTCTATTAAGGAAGCAACAACAATTAAAGAATCGAGAAAAATGTTGGAAGAGGAAGCACTTAAAATTCAGCAAGAAGATGAAAATGTGTGCCGTAGTATTGGGGAACATGCTTTAACTAGATTTAAAGATGGAGATCATATTTTAACGATTTGTAACGCTGGAAGTATTGCTACGGCTCGTTATGGAACAGCACTAGCTCCGTTTTATATTGGAAAGGAGCGTGGGATAAGCTTACATGCTTATGCATGTGAGACAAGACCTGTCTTGCAAGGAGCGCGTCTTACTACATGGGAATTGCAACAAGCTGGTGTTGATGTAACACTCATTACAGACAATATGGCAGCTCATGTGATCCGAAGAAAACATATTACTGCTATAATTGTAGGGGCAGATCGAATTGTCGCGAACGGTGATACAGCAAATAAAATAGGAACCTTGAATTTAGCTATAGTAGCAAAGTATTTTCATATTCCTTTCTATGTTGCTGCTCCACTTTCTACATTTGATATTACGAAGAAAACGGGTGCTGAAATTGTGATTGAAGAACGTGACGAATCTGAAGTTACAAAGATTTTTGGAAAACAAATTGCTCCAAAGGGCGTCAATGTTTATAATCCTGCATTTGATATAACTCCTCATGATCTTATTACGGGAATTATTACTGAAAAGGGAATTCTACAAGGGGATTATGCAGTAGAGATTGCTTTATTATTTGAAAAACAAGCTAATATATAGTAGCTTGTTTTTTTATTGCCAAATTTCCTTTCTTTTGCTTATTTATGTAAAAGAAAGGAGGGGAAGTAGATGGAGGAATGGATATCTATGATCGGTAATGTTGGATTTCCAATCGTTGTGACGTTATATTTACTGCATCGTATTGAAAGTAAATTAGATGGTGTAATTGTTGCAATTGAGAAATTACCACAACAGATGACAAGATATGAAGCTCCGCATGAAACGAAGTGAGGGAAAAGGCTTATGCTTTCAAGAAGCATAAGCCTTTTTTTGCAATCAAAAAAGAGCTACTGTGATGTATAGCCGCCATCTATAACAACAGCCTGACCAGTTACTCCTTTTGTTTTCTCACTTGCTAAAAATAAAGCATAACTAGCAATTTCTTCTACAGCAAGCAATCGTTTTTGTGGTACGAGTGGATAAATAACGTCTTCTAATACACGCTCTAGTGGAACATTTCTTGTTGCTGCTAAATCTTGGAGTTGGTTTCGAACCAGTGGTGTGTCCACATAACCTGGGCAGAGAGCATTTACTGTAATCCCATGGGTAGCTCCCTCTAACGCGGCAACCTTTGTTAAACCAATTACGCCGTGTTTCGCACTATTATAGGCAGCTTTCCCGGCAAATCCGACAAGTCCGTTAATAGAGGCAACATTAATAATCCGCCCATACTTTTGTTTTTTCATAATTGGAAAAGTATGTTTTATGGCAATGAACGGTGCGATCTGCATAATTTTAATAAGAAGTTCAAACTTGTCGGTTGGAAATTCTTCAATTGGTGAGACATGTTGCATACCAGCATTATTTATTAATACATCAAGTGAGCCGAATTTAGTAATAGTTTCAGAAATCGCTTCGGATATTTCTTGCTCAGATGTCACATCGCATCTTAGACCGATTGCCTCATATCCTTCCTTGCGTAACTGTTCAGCAGCTTCTTTTGCACGATCTTCAAGACGATCACTAATCACCACTTTTGCTCCTTCTTTTGCAAATGCATTTCCCATTTCATAACCAATACCACTTGCAGCACCTGTTAAAAAGACGACACGATTTGTAACCATGATGAGAGCACTCCTTTATATATAAGATTTACCTTATTGCTCTATTTAGAGGGAATGTAATGAAAATCCTGCAAAGATTTAGAAAAATATACTGGGCTATCTTGTTTTGCAAAATAGCTTTTGCTATACTATTTTGTAAAGCAAGATACTTATGCTTATCTATCTTGTAAAACAAGATAGAGGGAGGATTTGAATTATGTCGACAAGTCAAATGCTGAAAGGGATTTTAGAAGGCTGTCTCCTTGCAATTATTTCTGAAGGAGAGATATACGGATACGAAATGAGTGAAAAACTAGCTAAGTATGGTTTTACTATGGCAAGTGAAGGAAGTATTTATCCATTATTAATACGGATGCAAAAGGAAGGGCTAATTACGAGCGTAATGAAAGAATCTTCAACTGGTCCGAAGCGAAAATATTACACATTAACAGAAAAAGGTGAAGATGCACTTGATGAATTTATGGAACGCTGGGAAGTGATGCAAAGCAGTGTAGAACGTTTACTAAAAGGAAAGGGGAGAAGATGATAATGCACGTTTCTAAAGAAGGAGAAAAGTTTTTAATAGATATGAAAGTGTATTTGTTAACAAAAGGAATGAAGGAAGAAGATATAAATGCATTTTTAGAAGATGCAGAGCTTCATTTAATTGAAGGAGAGAAACGGGGGAAGAGGGTAAGGGATATTTTTGGAGATTCGCCGAAAGAGTATGCAGATGAATTGGCGAAAGAAATGGAGACAGATAAAGGAGGGAGTATAAGGAGCATTCTGGGGATGATGATTGGGGTTGGTGGATATTGGTTACTAACTAATATTTTGTTTAATAATCCAAATCATCAATTTGCATTAACAAATGTACAATTAATTGGATATCCAATCGTTTTAATGATTACTATTATTGGGACAATTATTGCATTTCGGATGTCGTCTTTCAAAAGCAAATTAAAAGAATTTGGGATTATTTATGCAATAGTGATGATTCCAATTGTATTACTAGTGTTATTAATGTTTGTTAATAAATGGTATGGAACTCCTGTCTTACAATTGTCTACTATGCAAAGCTATATACTAGCTGCAATTATCTTTTTACTACTTATTATTGGCGAAGTATATGCACTTGGCTGGATTGGAATCTTTGTGTTAATTGTTCCATTATCAATTATGTTTGCATTTAAAGAGTTAGGAAAACAAAATCCATACTGGGGAGTGATAGAAGTTTTACTTATGTATGCTAGTTTATATGGATTATTGAGGTGGTCTATGAAAATAGAAGAGCGAAAAAGTGTCAATTAGGGGTATAAGGAAAAAGGCTGCTTTGGGTACATGCGGAAATATCTCCAAAGAAATAGTATACAGGGGTCTTGAGTGAGAGCTGTTTTCTGTGCAGCCAATATATGATTTTAAACAGTAATAGTATTGTTACTGTTTTTTTGTGTGTAATAAAGGGCTTTGCAAAGCGAGATTTTTCTGTTCACTTGTTAATAAAGATTCAATGTGTACTTTGTCAGGACGAGGAACAATTGGATACATGAGATTACTTGAAGAAGGGTGGTGTTCAGATCCGTTTGGAGAATGCGGATCTGCATGGGTAAGCTTTCCGTTAATCCGCCTTGTAAATAAAATATGCCCCATTTCATGTGCAAGTGTATATATATTTTTCATAGGAGAAGCAGCGTTAGTAAGGATGATATAACCTGTAAGGATTTGGTTTATAACAAATGAATAGGCACATGCAATGACGGATTGTTCTTTAAAGTAATTACTTCCGATATAACAAATATAAATATCACAATCGGGAACTTCTGATGAACAGGTGTTAAAAAAGGAAGAAACTTTAGGCTGGTTTCGGACAGAATCCATATAGCTAATTTCACCATCATGAAATTTAAATGCTTCATTTAGTATAATGACATCTTTAATTTGAAATGAAATGGGGTGCCATATTGATTCAGCGATTGCTAAGTCTTTGGCGATACGGTGGTCCTTAATATCGGAGCCTGGGGCAATGCAAATACATATATTTACGTACGGATCCATTAGAAACACCTCAAATGGAAAATAGTTTATTAATATATTATGTGAAAGGAAACGATTGTGTATGGATATAATCCTTATAAATTAGGTGTATTTTGATGGGTTGGAATTGCTGGAAAAATATTGTATACAACGTGTTTTATCCTATGTTAACAGGAAGTAAGACTCTACCTAAAGAAATAAGGTGGGAGAACCGTTTGGAAAAGTCCGATTGATAATGAGTGATTAAAATTTTCTTTTGTGGATAGCTGTGTTTTTAACTGAGAAGATACAAATGAATGAATAATATGGATATAAGAATAAGTGGAAGAAGTCGGAAAATATTCATAGTTTAATTAAATTATATGTTATTCATTCTGATATAGTAAAAGAAAAGGGGGAGAATATATGTACACATTAAAAATTGTGTCAGATCGAGAAGCCGTTTATCAGTTTGCGAGTTATGTAAGAGTGGTACAAGGGGTAGAGGATGTATATGTGGAGGTTGGAGAAACCTTATATGAACATCCACTTATGAAATTTTATGTACATGTAATGATTAAAGAGACATATGAAAAGCAAAAGGCATTACAAGAAATCTCTCGATTAGTAGAATTAGGACGTTTTACATATGTTCATTATAGAAATGAAGAGATTGAAAAGGCATTTGAAGCAGTTAAATATGAAAGTTTTCGAAAATAAAAGTAATGAAAAGGGAGCGAATGCTCCCTTTTTTTGCTAGTAGGAATATTTTTTTCATCACACAAAAAAATAAGAAAGTTTGCTATGATAAGGAAGGATGAGGAAAGGAGAGGTTTGCAATGGGGTATATTGAAGAATTAAGAAAATCAGTCGGTACAAGGCCGTTAATTCTTGTAGGATCGGCAGTAATTGTTTTAAATGAAAAACAAGAAGTATTGCTTCAATATCGTTCGGATACATATGATTGGGGTGTACCAGGTGGTGCAATGGAGTTAGGTGAAACAACGGAAGAAACGGCTCGGCGAGAGTTCTTTGAAGAAACAGGATTAGAAGTGAAGACGTTGCAATTTCTTGGTGTTCTTTCTGGGAAAGATGTATATTATCGCTATCCAAATGGGGATGAAATTTATAATGTGATTCATCTATACCAAGCGCATCATATAAGTGGTGAAATAGAGCTTGATGAAGAAAGTCTGGATCTTAAGTATTTTCCAGCTGAAAAATTACCTAATTTAAATAAAACAACAGAGAAAATTTTGCAAAAATTTTTATACGCATTGACCGAATAGAGAGGAAGATTCTCTCTATTTTTATTATATTAAATTTTTTGATTTTTCTGGTATGTTTGTAGTATGATAAATTTAGATATACATCTTATGTTATTCCATCCAAAAACTTACTAGGGTACATAAGAGAGGGGCAAGTGCAAGATGCATAATGTGGTCATTACAGCTGCAGTTCGTTCGCCAATTGGAACTTTTGGGGGAGCGCTAAAAAATGTAACACCAGTAGAATTAGTTGTTCCTGTACTTCAAGAAGCTGTTAAAAGAGGTGGAGTAGAACCTCATGAAGTGGATGAAGTCATTTTAGGACATTGTATTCAAAGAACAGATGAAGCAAATACAGCGCGAACAGCTGCATTAGCAGCAGGATTTCCAGAAACGGTTACAGGTTATACGATTCAGCGTCAATGTTCTTCAGGTATGCAAGCGATTATGTCAGCAGCAATGCAAATTCAGTTAGGTGTAAGTGAGGTTGTTATTGCGGGTGGAGTAGAAGCGATGAGCTCAAGTCCTTATGCATTAAAACAACACCGATGGGGACAGCGTCTTCAACATGGAGAGATTCGTGATACGGTGTGGGAAGTTTTAGAAGATCCAATCCACCATATTATGATGGGGGAAACAGCGGAAAATTTAGTTGAGCAATATGAAATTACAAGAGAGGAACAAGATGAAGTTGCGTTGCGTAGTCATCAATTAGCTCTTCAGGCAATTGAATCAGGTTATTTTGATGATCAAATTGTTCCTATTATAATAAAAGAGCGTAGAAAAGAAGTAGTATTTTCAAAAGATGAACATCCACGTGCAGATATTACAGCTGAAAAATTGGCGGGGTTAAAGCCAGCATTTCGTAAAGGTGGATCAGTAACTGCAGGGAATGCATCAGGTATTAATGATGGAAGTGCGGTTTTAGTATTAATGAGTGAAGAAAAGGCTAGGGAGAAAGGCTTACAACCATTAGCTAGAATCGTTGGTTATTCTGTAGCTGGGGTAGATCCGAAAATTATGGGGATTGGTCCAGCACCAGCAATTCGTAAAGGTTTAGAGAAAGTAAATTGGTTATTAGAAGATGCTGATTTATTAGAAATCAATGAAGCCTTTGCGGCACAATACTTAGCGGTTGAGAAGGAACTGGGCTTAAACCGTGAGAAAGTAAATGTCAACGGAAGTGGTGTTGGACTTGGGCATCCAATTGGTTGTACAGGTGCACGTATTACGGTAAGTTTAATTCACGAATTAAAAAGAAGAGGTTTAGAAAAAGGAATTGCATCCCTTTGTGTCGGTGGTGGCATTGGGGTAGCGTTATTTATAGAAGCACTATAAAAAAGAAGAGGCAGCTTGCTGCTTCTTCTTTTTTGGATATCAACGAGCAATATTATCTTTTGCTTTATGATTGGAACAAATGATGAAACAAGCGATCTCGATTCTCGAAAAAGAGTTTCATCGTTTGATAATGCTCAGTTTCCTCTAGGGTTGTTTCAGTGATTCCTTCTTGTGAGAACGAATATATACTCGACTCTGGATAGGCCATCAAAATAGGAGAGTGGGTAGCGATAATGAATTGTGCTCCTTGTTCTGCTAACTCGTGCATACGAATTAGCATAGAAAGCTGTCTCATTGGAGATAAAGCTGCTTCAGGCTCGTCTAAAATGTATAAGCTTTGTCCTGAAAAGCGATTCATAAATAAAGAAAAGAATGATTCACCATGAGATTGATCATGTAGGGATATACCTCCGTATGAATCGATGATCTTATTCCCTAAAGCTGCATCCTCATTTGTGTCAATCTTATCAATGTAAGAAGCAACGTTATAAAACGACTCCGCGCGTAGAAAGAATCCATCTTTTGGTGCAACAAAGCTTTTTGCTACTCGAATATATTTGTGTAAGGGTGAGTGCGAATCATGAGTAGCAAAACGAAAATTTTTTGTTCCACCTTCTGCATTAAACCCTAAAGCGATGGCTAAGGCTTCTAACAATGTAGATTTCCCAGTTCCGTTCTCTCCAATAATAAATGTGACATTAGGGTGGAAATCGAGTGATTGTAGTGTTCGGATGGCAGGCAAACAATATGGATACACGGAAAAAGTAGGAATATGTTCTTTTTGTAAGGAGATGCTCTTTAGAAAGGTTGTATGTTCATTCAAACTATATACCTCAATTCGTTGAAGATTTTGTTTCTAATATAGAAGCAAATACAAGAGTCAGACAACTTGCAAATAAAATAACAAATTGTAAAGTAGAGAAACCTAACTCGCCCCAGTCATATGTGTTTCTATTTATAATAAAACTTAGTAAACTTGGAATATACTGTGCTATTTTTATATGTTTCCATAGAAAAAATACAAGTATGAGTGTCAACATCATGTCACTTAATTATTTCCTAAAAATTACATTTAGATTATATCATTTAAAGTATAGATATTCCAATGTCAAAATAAGTATTGCATATAAAGAATCGATATCGTTATGATAGAGGATGTCTTACATAGGAAGATTTTTTAGTTTCAGAAGGAAAGTAACATAGGCTGTATTTGCACATCTGACTGCTGTCATTCCTTTTTGCATGAAACCAAGATATGTTTCAGTGACAGCATTAGTATTAGGAAGCATGGCGCCCGATTTTGAATATGTTTTACATTTTCAGCCGAACGGTGTCATTGGACATATATGGTTAGGTTTTTTATTTGAACTTACTGCTTGGCGTGTTTACTGCTCATGCATTCTTAGACCTGTATTTTCAAATTTTACAAATCGGGAGTATAATAGTATCCAGAATTACAAGTGTTTTTTGGGGATATTCATTGTTTCAGCAGTATATAAAGTAAAGGAATAATCTAGTTAATTATGAATAAGAGTGTTAGGAGTAATAAGAAGATGAAAGTATGGAAAAGTATTTGTATTTTATGTAGTTCTATCGTTTTGCTCAGTGGATGTTTTCAAAAGGAAGAAAAAAAAGAGGTAAAGAAAGAAACTATTCCAGAAACAACTGAGTATGGTGGCAAGAAATTAAAGAAAGTTGGACAGGCTGTAAAAGAAAAAGGATGGGGTACATTTAAATTAGAACAACTAAAACATGTGAATCAAACATTTGAAGTACTTCCAATGAAAATTCATGTGCAAGATGTAAAAGTTATCGCATTATCACAAATGAGTCAAGATGCAAAAGATACATTGAAGGTATATACAGCATTAACTCCAGAGGAAGTGCAGCGTAGACTTGGAGATAAAGTTAATCGAGAAGATGCTGAGTTGTACGCTTCGTTAAGTGGAAAAGATATTGCAGATAAAGTGCGCTATGTGGAAATTACATATAAGGTAGAAAATAGCGGAGATAAAGACATGCAGTTTTTCTCTATAAATGATGTCACGATTAATGGAACACAGCAATTCAATGTCCCAAAACAAAACTTCTTATATGAAGAGGATACGCTTGTAGACACGAAAAATGTTACAAAAGAAGAGTATAAGCGAGGTGAAACAAGGGAAGGGATAATTGGATTAATACTCGATGATGAGAACAAAGAGATTACTCAAATCGCATTTACAACTGATGTTCTTGTATCGAATGAAACACATGACATTGTTGCAGAACCGCAAACATTTAACATCTCACTGTCTAAGTGAGATGTTTTTTGTATAGAAAATGAACAGGAAATTTGTCAAATCAAAGCGAATGTATTATAAAGTGCAAAGGGGGAAGAAAAATGGAAAAAAGATGTTACGAATGTGGTAGTAAAGAAATAGAAAAAGGAACGATAGCACCAGACCAAAAAAACTATCTTACTTTATTTGCACAAACAGTCGCTGAGGTAGAAATTTGTAAAAAATGCGGTACTGTTATCACGATAAAAGAGGAACATCCAAGTTATCAAAATCAACAAATGGACTGAAAAAGTATACCATTTTTGAAACAAACAGCCGTTTTTATGTGCTTGAGGACTGTTTGTTTTGTTCGTTTAAATAAGTTTCTATGGCTTGTAATTGTTCAGAAATTCGAAATGCTTCTTTTTGTTCCTGAAATTGCTTTTCATTATAAGGACCAAAGCGACGATTGTTGTTCATATCAATAATCCAATAATATTCGCTCTGCTTATTTGTAATACTAGATTCTGGGTTGTTTGGGTCAGATTTTTCTTCAATTTGTTTTGCAATAATATATATATCGTCCCAAGCAATTTCTACAATTTTAGCTGGGACATATTGTGTAGCATATACAGCATCTTGTGTTGGGAAAAGTTCAAATGCATTTTTGGAAGTTTTTACTAGTTCATATTCGTCATTGATGGTGTAAGCTGAATGGCTATTAGAGTTTGTTGTGCAACCAGTCAATAATATAATGGCGATTACGGTCATTAATCGCTTCAATATGAGGCCCTCCTTATAAAATGCTTGTTGTAAACACATTGTACAAGAAAAGGAAAAGAAACGCCAATATATGAGTTATTTACAATGGTTTTTAGAAATGGTACTATGAGACAGGTAAAGTAGGATACAAAGGAGTCGACATAAAATGAAGTTAAAGATGCATCGTCCAGCGGTGGTAATGAATCGCATAGGTGCTTCCATTATCGATATGTTTCTAATCTCGGTGATGTATGGGGCGGTTGTGGCAATTGTAACGGGAAATTATGGAGCCATTTTCAATCGCTTTAATATAAGCTTAGGTGATTATCGATATGATCTTGCGCTTGTTTTAATATTAATGGCTATATATTTTATTCTTGTTCCATTTATATGGAACGGTTGTACAATTGGTAAGAAAATAACAAGAATAAGACTTATATCATTAACAAGTGAAAAGTTAACAATTCAAACGATAACAATACGTTTCTTTGTATTGTTATTACCGAACATATTGCTACTTGGAATACCATCTATTTGTAATGTATACATGATGTTGTTCCGTCATGATAATTGTGGTTTCCATGATATAATTATGAAAACGAAAGTGATGAGTCTTGTTTAAAGAATAATAGAATAGAAAGATAAAGGATTATATTTTGTAGTTCTTCCTTTTTGAGTGACAATATGTTATTCAAAAAGGAAGAAATTTAGGAGATGTAAAAAAATTCTATACACTTTTAAATTTTTACAAAATTCGATGAATTTAATTGATATAATGGAGTTCATATAGGGCGGACATCTCCTATATAGTACCCTCCATATTGATGTAGGATATGTTAGAAAGTAAGCGAAGGCAAACTTTTTAACATATTCTATTTTTTTGTACATTAGATTGAAAATTAAGAAAATGATATAATAAATGGAACAATCATGTTATATAACAAAGGGGTGATCAAAATGACGGGCAGTAGCTTGCTTTTTTGGGTGATACTTATTTTTATCGGTCTAGCTTTTGATCAATATAACAGTAAGAAAAAAGAGAAAACAAAAAGGTGAACGCATACAAGTTGTAATGACGATGAAGCTTGCAGGAAAAGTTGCCGTTGTAACTGGCGGTGGCATCGGTATTGGACGTAGTACAGCTCTTTTGTTGGCAGAACAAGGTGCAAAAGTAATTGTGACGGATATTGATCAGGAAAATGGACAAGCAACAGCGGAGAAAATTGTAGAATTAGGTGGAGAGGCGCTTTTTGTAACCCATGATATGGCGAAACAAAGAGATCGGCAACGTGTTATCGAAGTGGCTATTGACGCTTATAATCGTATTGATGTGCTCTTTAACAATGCTGGATTATATAAAATAGATTCTAATTTTTCACGTCAACAAGAGAACGATTCCAATATACTTTGTATTAATGACGTTTGGATAGAAATAAAGCAATTGACGTCATCTTTTATGAAACAGCAAGAAGAAGTAACACTAACTAATTTACCTGTTTTTGGTATTTTAAGTGCGGAAAAACGGTCATTTCATGCAGCAGGAACCCTAATATAATAATAGAAAACCGCCCCAAAAATATATGCGGACGGTTTTCTTGTATCTGTTTGAGGTGAAGAAAAGCGATATTTTAGCGAATACGTTTTTCTGTTTTACTATCAAAGAAATGTGCCTTATTCATATCGAATGCAAGTTTGATTTGATCACCATGTGTAAAGGTATGTCTTGCATCAACACGGGCTGCAAAATCTTGATTTCCAAGTTTCATATATAAAATAGATTCTGCACCTAATAGTTCGGCAACTACAATTTGAGTTGTAAATGTTGTGCCTTGTGAAGCCTCTAAAAATAGAAGTTCATCATGGATATCTTCTGGACGTATTCCTAAGACAATTTCTTGATTCACATAGCCTTGTTCACGTAATAATTTCATTTTGCCTTCAGATACTTTGATAGTTATTTTATCATCTATAACAAAGTCTTGTTCTGTTAATTTACCACGGAAGAAATTCATTGCAGGTGAGCCGATAAATCCACCAACGAAAATGTTTTCAGGTGTTTCATATACTTCTTTTGGTGAACCTATTTGCTGGATTTTTCCATCTTTCATAACGACAAGGCGTGAAGCCATTGTCATCGCTTCTGTTTGATCATGTGTTACATAAATTGTTGTTGTTCCAAGCCTTTGATGTAGTTTAGAAATTTCTGAGCGCATTGCTACACGTAATTTTGCATCTAGATTTGATAACGGCTCGTCCATTAAGAAAACTTTTGCGTCACGGACAATCGCACGACCTAACGCAACACGTTGACGCTGTCCGCCAGATAATGCTTTTGGTTTTCGGTTTAAATACTCCGAAAGCCCTAAAATTTGCGCTGCGTCTTTTACACGGCGATCAATTTCGTCTTTTGGGATTTTACGAAGCTTTAATCCAAATGCCATGTTATCGTAAACGCTCATATGTGGATAGAGAGCGTAGTTTTGAAAGACCATTGCGATATCGCGATCTTTGGGAGGAATATCATTCATTACTTTACCATCAATAGAAAATTCCCCTTTTGAAATATCTTCAAGTCCAGCTACCATTCGTAATGTCGTCGATTTTCCACATCCGGATGGACCAACGAAAACAATGAACTCTTTATCTTGAATGTGTAAATTGAAGTTTGTTACTGCTGTTACGTTATTGTCATAAATTTTATAAATATTTTCTAACTTTAGTTCTGCCATGACTTTTCCTCCTAGAAAAATTATGCAAACGTTTTCTTTGAATTTATTATAAACGAATGTTTTTGAAAAATAAATAAAAATGATACAAAAAAATAAAACGTTTTCATGAATAGAGTAAAATATTTAATAAATAAAGCCTTTTATCTATGTAAACTGACTAAATGAAAAGAGAAAAATGTAAGCGCTATTTTCAATTCTTATAAAATCTGCTATCATTCATTAATGAAAACGTTTGCGCCTGGGATTTTTTGATAAGAAAAATGAAATGGGGTAGCATGATGAGAAAACAATGGTGGAAAGAAAGTGTTGTATATCAAATTTATCCACGTAGTTTTATGGATAGTAATGGTGATGGGATTGGTGACCTTCGTGGAATAATTTCAAAGCTTGATTATTTACAGGAACTAGGTATAGATGTTATTTGGCTATCACCAGTCTATGAATCTCCAAATGATGATAATGGCTATGATATTAGCGATTATCGAAAGATTATGGATGAGTTTGGAACAATGAACGATTGGGACGAATTATTAAACGAAATGCATAAACGTAATATGAAATTAATGATGGATTTAGTTGTTAACCATACTTCTGATGAACATAATTGGTTTATCGAATCTCGCAAGTCAAAAGATAACCCGTATCGAGATTACTATATTTGGCGCCCTGGTACAGAGGGAAAAGAGCCAAATAATTGGGGAGCAGCTTTTAGTGGATCTGCTTGGCAGTATGATGAAGCGACAGATGAATATTATTTACACTTATTCTCTAAAAAGCAACCTGATTTAAATTGGGATAATGAAGTGGTACGAAAAGACGTTTATGAAATGATGGAGTTTTGGCTTGAAAAAGGAATTGATGGTTTCCGTATGGATGTGATTAACTTTATTTCTAAAACAGAGGGATTACCAACTGTGAAAACAGACAAAGAAGGTTATGTTTCAGGCCATCAATACTTTATGAATGGACCGAACATTCACACGTACTTACATGAAATGAATCAGAAGGTATTGTCAAAATACGATGTTATGACAGTTGGTGAAATGCCAGGTGTAACAACAGAGGAAGCTAAACTTTATACAGCAGAAGAACGTCAAGAATTACAAATGGTATTTCAGTTTGAACATATGGATTTAGATTCTGGAGAAGGGGGGAAATGGGACGTAAAGCCGTGTTCACTCCTTACGTTAAAGCAGAATTTGACAAAATGGCAGAAAGCTTTAGAACAAACGGGATGGAATAGTCTGTATTGGAATAATCATGACCAGCCTCGTGTGGTCTCTCGCTTTGGTAATGATAAAGCATATCGCATAGAATCAGCGAAAATGTTAGCGACGGTACTTCATATGATGAAAGGCACTCCTTATATTTACCAAGGAGAAGAAATTGGGATGACAAATGTTCACTTTGATTCGATTGATAAGTACCGAGATATTGAAACGCTGAATATGTACCGTGAAAAAGTAATAGAGAGTGGTGAAGATGAAGAACAAGTAATGCAATCGATTTATATAAAAGGGCGAGATAATGCGAGAACACCCATGCAGTGGAATGCAACGGAATACGCTGGATTTACTACCGGGGAACCATGGATTGGATTAAACCCTAATTATAAAGAAATCAATGTAGAACAAGCATTACAAGATTCAAACTCTATTTTTTATTACTACAAGAAATTGATTGAGCTTCGTAAAAAACATGAAATCATTGTGTATGGTACATATGATTTGATTTTAGAGGATCATCCATCTGTTTTTGCTTATATAAGAAAATGGAAAGATGAAGAATTACTGGTGATTGCGAACTTTACTGAGGATGAGTGTGTATTTAAAATACCGAAAGAGATAACTTATAATAGTTCAGAATTATTAATACACAATTATGATGTGCAAGGTGAAATAATTGAGAGTATTGATTTACGGCCATATGAAGCGAGAGTGTATAAATTAAGATAATGAACAACACCCCTTTTAATTCGCATATTAAACATGCGAATTAAAGGGGTGTTGTTCATTTGTTACCTTTTTCCACCGCGAAGTATATATTCTTACGTGGCTCTTCCATTTTATGTGATATGCAATCTATGGGGAATTTAGATTTTGATTTATAAGCCTCGGCAGCCTCAATTACAACATTTACCATATACTAGATTTGTCGCATTCAGTATCTCAATTTGCAGCTTTATAGCTGTTCAAAAGTTGGCATACGAATTCGTAGAGCTAGAGTCACCTTTATTTTTTATCCTATCGCTTATAGCATATGGTTTTGTTGTTTATAAATCCGTGTTATTCTAGATTAAATATTTTACAGCCCGCTTAAGGAAGATAACAGATCAAGATGTAAAAATTCCTAAAATCGTATTTTTTTCAGTTTTAGGTTATATGATTGGTCAAGTTGGTATTGGTTTTTTGAGCCAAAAATCTATGGCAATCGTACTGATCATTCTTTCTTCATTTTTTTCAGTTGCTTTCTTGTCTCTAAGTACACATTTGTATTTTTATTTTGATTTCAAAAAACAATTCATGGCTTCAAGGCATATCAACATACCACAGTCTCAAAAGAAACCTAAACTTTCAAGAAAGGAAAAAAGACAATGAATTCACACCTTCACCCTATAGGCTGAAGGCACAAAGAAACTTATGATTTTCGGACGTAAACAACAAGTGGAAACAGATAATGTGAAAAATTTGATCAAGCCTTTATTTTGTAAAATCCCGATTGATCAGAACTAATAATCAGTGGGGGATGAAGAAGCCCTCACTGATTAAAATTTCACTCTATATTTTACCATTTCAAAATTGAAAATCCATATGATGGAAGTGTAACCTGTAATGAGTTTGCCTCTGCAGAAAATTCTTCATTTGTATATAGGTTGACGATTTTTTTACTAGAGATATCAAAAGGTATAGGGGCGGATATTTCATTGTTTGTTGGATTTAAAACAATGAAGATTGTTTCTTCTCCATATGTCTTCGTATAAGAAATATAACCCTGTTCATCATTTGCTTCAATAAATTGAAATGCCCCATGGCTACCAAATGCTTTGTATTGTTTCCGTAATGAAATTAATGTTTGGATATGCTTAAATAATGCTTTATCTTGCTTATCCTCATCCCAAATCATACATTTTCGGCACTCAGGATCCATTCCGCCGTCCATGCCGATTTCATCACCATAATAAATGCATGGGGAACCGATGAAAGAAAGGTGGAATATATATAGTAATTTTACTT
Source organism: Bacillus sp. AFS023182 (assembly GCF_002560575.1). Lineage (NCBI taxonomy): Bacteria > Bacillati > Bacillota > Bacilli > Caryophanales > Bacillaceae > Bacillus > Bacillus sp. AFS023182. The sequence continues at coordinate 298,431 of NZ_NTRO01000004.1, forward strand.
TATCTTTATTTTCACTACAGGTTGTTAAAATTCTCGGTGTATCATGACTGTCTAATAGATGAAAAGCAGCTTCGTTTACGTTCATGGAATAGGAGTGAAGAGAAGCTGTAATTTGTTCCATAAATTCACTTGCCCCAATTGTTTCGTTTGCAAAATAAGAATGTAGGGCATTGGTGACAGGATAGCTCATAACGGCATCGAATTGATCACCTTGTAACCATGGCAGAGCATCGTGCCAAATTTCTCCTAAAATATAGACCTCAGGGTTAATTGCTTTTACTTCACTACGAAATTCTCTCCAAAAGTTATGATCGACTTCATTTGCTACATCGAGGCGCCAGCCATCAATGTGAAATTCCCGTACCCAATAACGTCCTACCTCGAGTAAATACTCTTTTACATCTGGATGGGCAGTATTTAATTTTGGCATATAGGGTGTAAATGCAAAGGTATCGTAGTTCGGAAGTGGCTCTGTCACGATTGGAAACTCATGAATATGAAACCAGTTGATATAGCGAGATTGCTCACCTTTTTCTAGCACATCTTGAAATTTATCAAAAAAGTACCCACTATGGTTAAAAACGGCGTCTAGCATGACTTTTATACCACGTTCGTGGCAGGCGATAACTAATTTTTTGAAAGTTTCCTTCGTCCCAAATTGCGGATCAATTTCCATGTAGTCAATTGTGTCATATTTATGATTCGAGTGTGCTGCAAAGATAGGAGTAAAGTAAATTCCAGAAATACCGAGTTCTACAAGATAATCAAGCCGTTGAATGATTCCGGCAAAATCCCCTCCAAAAAAATTAGTAGGTGTTGGATCAGTACTCGCCCAAGGTAGTGTATCTACTGGATTACATGCAGGATCCCCATTAGCAAATCGTTCTGGGAAAATTTGATACCAGACTGTATCTTTTATCCATGAAGATGCTTTAAAAACATCCTGTTCATGAATAAATGGAAAGCAAAAAAAGTTGCCCACATCACCAGTAGGTGTTTCATGGAAAAAGCCACGTTCTGTATAGATGATCGTTTCCGTATTATTTTTTAGTTCAAACCCATATCGTAAGCGCTTAAAGTTTGGTTTGATTGAAATGAACCAGTAATCAAATAAATCTGTTGATCCACTTTTTTTCATTGGCATGTTTGCTGTGATCCATTTCCCATCTTGCCATTCATAAGGATCACCATGAATAAATGAGACGATATCCACATCATTTTTTTTTGTACGCAATCGAATATGAAGCGTTTCTTCATCATAAGCGTATGCGTAATTGTCTTTTGGTCTATGGTATATTGCTTCTTTAAACATATAGAAAATCCCCCTTTGATATCTCTATAAATAAAAACATATTGCAAACGATTGCTTTTGGTACAATTTTAATATTGCTTATAAGGGTAGTATTCATTTCATATAAAGTCAATGGAAAGAAAGAATAATGTCATAATTTTTTCTGAAAAATACAGAAATAAAATATTTGCAAAATATATAAAAGAATGTATAATGAGAGACAAATAGCGCAAACGTTTTCATAGATTGAAAGATTGTTTGCGCTTCTATTAAACTAGTTAGTGCAAACGTTTTCATTTGTTGGATCAGTACATATAATTTAGGGAGGTTTTTAGGGTGAAGAAAGCATTATCATTATTAACAATTTCAACGTTGGCGATCGGTATGTTATCGGCATGTGGTCCGAAAGATTCAGGGAAAAAGGAAGCGAGCAAGGAGAAGAAAGATTATGATCTTCTTGTTTGGGAAGATGAGAAAAAGGGTGTCGGGCTAGATCCAGCAGTGAAAAGTTTTGAAAAGAAATATAATGTGAAAGTAAAAGTTGTAGAGGTTCAGATGACGAAACAAGTAGAAAAACTTCGTCTCGACGGTCCAGCTGGTACAGGGCCAGATGTTGTAACACTGCCTCATGATCATATTGGTAATGCGGTAACAGAAGGGCTACTTTCAGAAGTGAAAGTGGATGATACTGTGAAAAATAAATTCACAGATTTATCAATACAGGCAGAAACATACGATGGGAAAATGTACGGTTTACCAAAAGCAATTGAAACACCAATCTTTATTTATAATAAAAAGTTAATGCCAAAAGCACCAGAAACAATGGATGAGCTTTTTAATTTCTCAAAAGACTTTACGAAAGATGGAAAGTACGGATTTTTAGCATTAGGGGATAACTTCTATTTTGCGAATGCATTTATGGCAGGTATGGGCGGTTATGTATTTGGTGAAAAAGATGGAAAACCGAATCCGAAAGATATTGGATTAAATAATAGTGGTGCGGTACAAGGTGCTGAATATATTCAAAAATGGTATAAAGAAAAATTATTCCCAAAAGGAATTATTGGAGAATCTGGTGGGGCAGCTGCAGATGGATTGTTTAATGAAGGAAAAGCGGCATCTATAATGAATGGTCCATGGGCATTCCAAGCGATGGAAAAAGCAGGCATTGATTATGGGGTAGCACCGATGCCGAAATTACCAAACGGTCAACCGATGAAAACTTTTGTGGGTGTAAAAGGATGGCATGTAACTAGCTTTTCCAAACAGAATGATTTAGCAACAAAATTTACTGAGTGGGTAACAAATGAAGAGAACGGAAAAATCCGTTTTGAAAAAACGAAAGAAATTCCTCCTGTTAAATCAGTAATGGAAGATCCAATTATTAAAGAAAATGAAGCTGCAAAAGCGGTGGCAGTTCAATCAGAGAATGGTATTCCGATGCCGAATATTCCAGAAATGCAAGAAGTTTGGAAACCAGCTGGAGATGCGCTTCAATTAGTTGCAGCAAATAAACAAGAATCGAAAGCAGCACTTGATGAAGCTGTAAAACAAATTAAAGGAAACATTGAAGCAAATCATAGTAAGAAAAAATAAGATGGGATTCGTATCTCTCGTAAAAGGGAGATACGGATTCTCTTCCTTCCAAGGGGAAGAAAAAAGGGGGAAGAAATATGCAAACATCCATTGAACCAGCACAGGAAGTGAACGGTTCAAAACACCGCAAAACAGCCGCGATGTTGTCAATTATTCCAGGTATTGGTCAAATATATAATAAACAATATCTAAAAGGTCTTATCTTTCTTGTATTAACAGGTTCATTTGTCGTAGCATTCGCTGATTTATTAAATATAGGATTGTGGGGAATTGTTACGCTCGGTACAGAAGTTCCTCGGGATCACTCTATTTTTCTATTAGTGAAAGGGATTTTAGCACTAATTGTTATTGCATTTGGATTAGGTATATATGCTTTTAATTTATATGATGCCTATCAAAATGGAAAAAAGCGTGATGTAGGAATACCTTTAAATTCTGTGAAAGAACAATATCGTAATTTATTAGATCAAGGTTTTCCGTATTTAATGGTTTCACCAGGATTTCTGCTATTAATCTTTGTTGTTGTATTTCCAATCATTTTTGTTATCTTAATTGGATTTACAAACTATGACTTATATCATTCCCCTCCTGCAAAATTGGTAGAGTGGGTTGGATTCAAAAACTTTATTGATATTTTTACATTACCAATGTGGAGAGACACGCTTTTAAGTGTATTCTCTTGGACTGTGATTTGGACATTCGTCGCGACTACTTTACAAGTAGCCCTTGGGATTTTCTTAGCAATATTAGTGAATCAGCCTGGTATTAAAGGAAAAGCTGTAATTCGTACGATTTTTATTTTACCGTGGGCTGTTCCAGCATTCGTATCCATTCTTGTCTTTGCAGGTATGTTTAATGAATCATTTGGAGCAATTAACAATCAAGTGTTAGCTTTATTTGGAATCGAAAAGATTGCTTGGATGACAGATCCATTTTGGGCGAAATGTGCTTTGATATTTATCCAAACATGGCTTGGTTTCCCATTTATTTTTGCAATGACCACAGGGATATTGCAATCGATTCCAGGGGAATTATATGAAGCAGCTACAGTAGACGGGGCAACGGCATGGCAACAATTTCGAAAAATTACATTGCCGCTTGTTCTATATGCAACAGCACCAATCTTAATTACACAATATACGTTTAACTTTAATAACTTCAGTATTATTTATCTGTTTAATAGCGGGGGACCTGCTGTGTCTGGGCAAAATGCAGGAGGAACAGATATTTTAATTTCATGGATTTATAAATTAACGATGACATCAGCACAATATGGAAAAGCAGCGGCACTTACGATGATTTTATCGTTAATCGTTATTTCAGTTGCATTATGGCAATTTAAGAGAACAAAATCATTCCAAGAAGAGGATATGATGTAAATGAATATAAAACGACAAAAGATGTTACGTCTCTCATTAAGTTATTTTGTAATTTTCATAATGTGTGTCATTATTTTTTATCCATTATTGTGGATTGTTGGTTCATCGTTTAATCCAGGAGATAGTTTATCAGGGTCAAGTATTATTCCGAAAAATGCAACGTTAGATCATTACCGAAAGTTATTAGATCTTTCACAAAGCAATTATTTACTTTGGTATAAAAATACACTCAAAGTAAGTGTTTTAACGATGATTTTCTCTGTACTATCCATTAGTTTTACAGCTTATGCATTTTCAAGATATCGTTTTGTTGGAAGAAAGAATGGTTTGTTAACATTTTTAATCTTGCAAATGATTCCCAACTTTGCAGCTTTGATTGCACTCTATGTACTAGCACAATTAACAGGATTAATTGATACACATCTTGCATTAATTTTAATTTATGTCGGCGGAGCAATTCCAATGAATACGTGGCTTATGAAAGGGTATTTTGATACAATTCCAAAAGAGTTGGATGAGTCAGCACGTATGGATGGGGCAGGACACTTCCGTATTTTTTGGCAAATTATTATGCCGCTTGCAAAACCAATTGTGGCAGTAGTAGCTTTATTTACCTTTATCGGTCCGTTTACAGATTTTATTTTAGCGAGCATCATTTTACGCACACCGGAAAACTATACGTTAGCGGTTGGATTATATGAAATGGTCGCGAAAAAATTTGGTAATGAATTTACAACATTTGCAGCTGGCTCTGTATTAATTGCAATACCGATTTCTATTTTATTCTTATCATTGCAAAAATATTTTATTTCAGGCTTAACGGCTGGAGGTACGAAAGGATGAGGATGGGACATTATGTCCCATTTCTCTTTTTTTAGGAGAAATTCGGGTTCATATGACATCGTAAGGGGAAAGATGTGAAAAAAATAGTATATTATAGTATAGGAAAATAAGCCTGTATCCCTTACAATACATGAAGAGGGAGAATATTAGTTTACATTAATATAATTTTTTTTGAGAAATGAAATAAAGTAATGGTAGCTTTCGTTTTCTCCTAATATCTGTGGAATACAGAATAATAATAGATATGAATGAAGAATAAGAAGAGAGGAGGAGATTTAATGACAGTTACAATTAAAGATGTAGCAAAAAAGGCAAATGTTGCACCATCTACTGTGTCTCGTGTAATTGCTGATAATCCAAGTATAAGTGAAAAAACTAAGCGTCGTGTTCGTAAAGTAATGAGCGAGTTAGGGTATCATCCTAATTTAAATGCGAGAAACCTTGCGAATCAAACGACAAAAACAATTGGTCTTGTTATGCCGAGTTCTGCAAGTAAGGCATTTCAAAATCCATTTTTCCCAGAAGTAATTCGAGGGATAAGTTCCTTTGCACATGTTGAAGGTTATGCGCTGTATATGTCAACTGGTGAAACAGAAGAGGAAATTTTTAATGGTGTTGTGAAGATGGTACAGGGGCGTCAAATCGGTGGAATTATTCTTCTCTATTCACGTGAAAACGATCGTATTATTCAATATTTACATGAACAAAATTTCCCATTTGTTTTAATTGGAAAGCCGTACGAAAGAAAAGATGAAATTACATATGTAGATAATAATAACTATACAGCTGCAAGAGAAGTAGCGGAATATTTAATTTCACTAGGACATAAACAAATAGCGTTTATTGGCGGCGGCTCTGATTTACTTGTTACAAAGGATCGTTTAGCTGGAATGAGCGATGCATTAAAATTAGCAGACATCGTGTTGCCAAATGAATATATTTTACATTTTGATTTTTCAAGAGAGAGTGGTCAACAAGCTGTAGAAGAATTAATGGGTCTTGAAAAGCCACCAACAGCAATTATGGCAACAGACGACTTAATTGCCCTTGGGGTACTGAGTGCACTTGCGAAAAAAGGAGTTGCTGTACCGAAAGATGTTTCTATTGTGAGTTTTAACAATGCTTTATTATCTGAAATAGCAAGTCCACCGCTCACAACGGTTGATGTAAATATTTATCAATTAGGGTATGAAGCTGCAAAAGCGTTAGTTGATAAGGTGGAGCATTCTGAGTCCACTTCAAAATGCATTATTATTCCGCATAAATTACTGAAACGTCAGACTTGTGATCATTATGCGTAAAAAGCTAAGAGTGTTATCTCTTAGCTTTTTGTTTTAAAAATCTTTCTAAACGATCACAGCCTTCTTTCAGTGTTTCCATGCTATAAGCGTATGAAAGACGGAGATACCCTTCGCCATACTCTGAAAATGCCGTTCCTGGAACAACTGCGAGCCCAGCTTCTTTGACAAGATCAATAGCAAAATCAAATGATGAAGATGTGAGATTTCCAACATATGGGAATAAATAAAAGGCACCCGTTGGTTTTTCAACAGTTAAACCCATTTGAATCAGCCTGTTGTATACGTAATCACGGCGTTTTTTATATTGATGACGCATCATTCGCGGTGCATCTTTTGCTGCTGTTAACGCTTCAATTGCAGCATATTGTGAGATTGAAGTTGCACATGTAACGTTGTATTGATGGACTTTTAAAATATGCTGTGTTAAATAGCTTGGGGCAAATAAAAGACCGATGCGCCAACCTGTCATTGAATGTGATTTTGCTAGTCCGTTAATAACAATTGTTTTATCACGCATTTCTGGAAAATGAGCAATGGATATATGATTATCTTCATATACAAGCTCACTATAGATTTCATCTGAAAGAACGAAAATATTTTTATTTTTTAAAACAGATACAATATCTGTTAGTTCTTCTTTTGACAGTGTAACACCAGTTGGATTAGAAGGATAAGGTAAAACGATACATCTTGTTTGATCTGTAATTGCTTTTTGAATCGCTTCTGCTGTTAAACGAAATCCAGTTTCTCGAACATCTACAAACACAGGTGTTGCGCCGCATAGTCTAATAATAGGTTCATAGCCTGGGTAAATAGGGGCAGGTAAAATAACTTCTGTTCCAGGTTCTAAAATAGTACGGAACGTAACATCAATCGCTTCACTAGCACCGATTGTAACGATGGTTTCGTTTTCAGGTGAATAGTGTAAATCGTAATTGTCATTTAGAAAATGACAAGCTGCTTTGCGTAAATCTAAGAGGCCAGCGTTGTGTGTGTAGTTTGTATGATTTTCTGTAATCGCTCGTTTTGCAGCTTCTTTTACTAAAGAAGGCGTTGGGAAATCTGGTTGTCCAATTGTTAAAGAAATGAGATTATCATAGTTTTGAATCATATTAGAGAATTGACGAATACCAGAAATTTGGATATCCTTCACTCTAGGGTTAATGAATTGTTCCATTTTGTCTCCCTTTCTTCTGTTTGCAAAATTTCTTTTATTTTATCATAAATTTTATATTTTCGCTTTAGAGTGCATAAAAAAAGCCGCTTAAAGCGACTTTTTAGTACCCATATTCCCAATCTATTTCATCTTCATTCCAAAGAACTGAAGATACTTTTCCAAGGTATACAACAGATTCATTTACAGCGCATGTGCAATTTTCTTCACCAGCTTTATCTTGCAATTCTTCGTATACTGATTTCTCCACATTTTCGAGAACAACCAAATTTTCCTCTTTTAGAACAAGCGTAGTTCCTGCCATATTTATCTTCCTCCTACTAAAATAATGATTACTTATTTATAAACATAGATAGTATGGATTATATGCTACATGTTGTTATAGTTGTCCGTATATTGGACTATTTTTGTTTTATTCTTTAACCCGTATTCATTGTATACTGCATCATGGTAGTTTGGTACAGGGTTTACAATCATTTCGGAAAGTTGTAACATTTCTTAACGTTTATTCACAAATGATTTACAAATGTGTTAAGAAAAATCTAAATTTTAAAACAAAAGTGACTGTAAAATGATATAATCATATCAAAATACATGTAGAGGATGAAAGGGTATGGAGCTAATCCGTGACTTAATGATCCAAGTTGCTATCATTATTCTGCCACTGTTTTTATATGAAGCGATTCGTCTAAATCGCTATCAAGATATGCTTCCAAAGCCCAATCGCTACTTTATTATGTTTTTATCTAGTATTACGCTTGTTCTTTCTGTGACGTATCCGATTTGCTTTGGTGATTTGTGTGGTTATAATTTCTATCCGATTCCAATTATTAGTGCTTTTTTGTATGGTGGGATTGCAGGGGTTATCCCAGCTTTTATCTTTGTTATATACGAATGGTTTTTGAATGGTTTACAGTGGTTTCGGATAATAGAAGTTTTATGTATTGCGATTATTCCTTTATTATTATCAAAAAAGTGGTCTGTTTTCCCAAGAGAGAAAAAACTCATTTTAGCTCTTATTATTTCATCTTTGTACGCTCTGATCAGTTTAGCATGTAGTATGTTTGGAATTTTACTGAGAGTAGGCTTTACGCCACCTATGTCGCATTTATATAGTGGATACATATTTGCTTCCCTTATTATGGTTATGACAATGGTATTTCAAGTGTATTTAACAGAGTATTTAAACGAAAATGCATTGTTACGTACAGAAATGCAAAAATCTGAAAAGCTAAACATTGTAAGTGAGCTAGCGGCAAGTGTAGCGCATGAAGTTCGAAATCCACTTACAGTTGTTCGTGGTTTTATTCAGCTATTAGAGAGTACAGAAGATATGAAGAATAAAGAATATATGCGTCTTGTACTAGCTGAGCTTGATCGGGCTGAACAAATTATTTCAGATTACTTAAATTTAGCTAGGCCGCAAATTGAAAAAAAGGAACGTATATGTTTATCAGCGCAACTCATAGAAATGACTACTTTAATGTCTTCATTTGCGGCTATGCAGGGCGTTTATTTACAAGTTGAAATTTCTGAGAACCTCTATACAATTGGCGATAAGACAAAGTTAAAACAAGCAATTATGAATATCGTTAAAAATGGAATCGAAGCAATTCAAGAAAACAAAGGGTATTTAAAAGTAACCGCCATTCAAAAAGATAGTGTCATTATGGTACGAGTAAAAGATAGTGGCGTGGGAATGACGAAGGAACAGTTAGCTAGGCTTGGACAACCATATTATTCATTAAAAGAAAAAGGAACAGGCCTAGGGCTTATGGTTACTTTTAGTATTTTACAAGCACATAATGGTACGCTGGAATATAAAAGTGAGAGTGGAAAAGGAACAGAAGCAATTATTACATTACCAGCAGCTAGAAATAAGGAATGAAAGTTACCGATAGAAGGTAACTTTTTTATTTATCATAAGCTCAAGTGAAAAAACGAAATAACCCCATTCTTTTTAGTTGAGAGAATCCAGCCATGCATAGAGGTGGTCACTTTTTCTTCTTTGCATGAGTGACTTATATGTCGAAAAGCTAAAATGGATTTATATACGTAAAAGTGAAAGGAGTGTAAAGTTTCTACCTTGATGATGGAAAGCTAACGACGAATGTTGTACTTTATTCATTTGTTTTTTCTGGCTTGACTCGAATAAATAAATTTTTAAATGATTGAAATAAACCTTGCTCCTTTGAGGCGGCGATGAGTCGTTTTGTTTCTTGAATTTCACGAATGACTTGCATAAGCTGTGCATCTCGATTGTTATCTTTATTGTAAACATGATTGACAAGTTTGTTCATTTTTTCTTCTTGTTTTGATTCCCGCTTATACATATGATTCATTAATAAGTCCATTTTTTCTTTTTGCAAGGCATCTGTTTGAGCTGCATGATCAATAAGCTCTTGCAGCATTTCTCCCTGCTGGTCTTCTTTTACATAAACTTGTTGCATTAATTCATCTAGTTTTTCATCTTTTAAGCGGTTTTGTGTGATTAAGGTGGAGTTTTGATGAATAATTGCTTCATTTAATTGAGCAAGCATATCGAGTTTTAACATAAATTCTTCAAAATTTCGGCCCTCTTCTTTCGCGTGTACCTCTTGATTTTGTTTTACTATTGGTACAGGTGGACTGTCTTTTTCTTTTAAAATAATTGGAATGGTTTCTGTAATATCTTCTTGTAAAGTGGCTGCTCGTTCATGAATTAATTTTAAAAGCTTCAAATCATCCATTTTATATATACGAGCATCAGCGGTTTTGGTAATCATATAACCGTGTTGTTCTAAAAGTTGACTATATTTTCGAACTATGTGTTTCGGGATTCCTGTTTTATTTGTAACATCCTTCGTTTTATATGTTGCTTCCATGACATTTCCTCCCCAAAAAGTATCGTATGTACAAATTCCATTTTTTATTTGGACTTCCTTTGAAAAAGAATGTCGGAAGCCTAGAAGTTTTCTACATGATTAGCGAAAAGTTGCATAAAAATGAATGTTTTTGGCGTAAAGGAGAGGAAGGGATAAAATAATGTCTGAAAACATATAGAGAGGATGTTTGATATAATAACCTAGGAAAAGAAATTGGATCGAAAAACGGAGGTACATCTATGAAACAAATAAAAGGTATTATCATTTCAATTATTGCGATTCTTTCTATTTTGGTTGCTGTATATGAAGTATTTTCACCTACAGAATCAAAGAGCAAGAAAGAAGTTACATATGATCAAGTTTTAGAATTTCCAAAAGAACGCTATCCCGAGACAGGGAAACATATTGCAGATGCGATCAAAGCAGGACATTCTAAAGTGTGTACGATTGATCGAAATGGTGCAGCTGATAGAAGAAAGTTGTCTCTAGCTCCATATCCAGCAAAAAAAGGATATGATCGTGATGAATGGCCAATGGCAATGTGTAAAGAAGGAGGAAAAGGTGCACATATTGAATATATTAGTCCAGCTGATAATAGAGGGGCTGGTTCTTGGGTTGGAAATAAGTTAGACAAATATCCGGATGGTACTCGTGTGAAATTTGTAGTGAAGTAGTAGGCGAATGTAAGGAGATTTTACTTAAAGTCAATAGTAGAAGGAAGATGACGCTTGTGGAATTAACAATTTCCTATTCACAATTAATCGTGATGAATTATGATGGGGAACAGCCTTATGTAGAGTGGACGAATGAAGCTTTTGAGAGAGGATACGTCGAAGCAGAAGGTGTAGTTATTTTTGAGGCAATTTCTGATTATACGTGTGAAATAGAAGTATCTGTAGGAAAGCACATTGAAAAAGAAGGGGTAATAAAAACGATATCAGCACCGTTTACGATAGGGAATGAGGGTGTTTTTATACGCAGCATTCTTTCAAACACTTTACATATTCCTATTTCGCAAGGTGAATATGTGTTAGTGATGCAAGCCATGCCGCTTGAGAAACCAACGGATGATGAATTGTACAAGATACAATATGAATTGTTTTTCGAAGAGAAAGAGTGAAAAAGCCACGACATCGTGGCTTTTTCTTTATGCGTTTGTTGTTAAAAGGGAACGAGCTTCTTTCGCAGCTTGAACCATATGCTCTAAGGCAGGTATAACTTCTTCTGTTCTTCTTGTTTTTAAACCACAATCTGGGTTAATCCAGAAGTATTTTGGATCACATACTTTTAAGGATTGTTCTACAATGGTATACATTTCATCTTTACTTGGAACACGAGGGCTATGAATATCATAAACACCTAAACCGATTCCTTTTTCATATGTTGTATGTTCTAATGTATGAATGAACTCACCATGGCTTCTTGATGTTTCGATAGAAATAACATCAGCATCTAAAGCACGAATCGCGTCAACGATATCTTCAAAGTTACTGTAGCACATATGTGTATGAATTTGTGTTTCGTTCGCTACAGAAGAAGTCGCTAAAAGGAATGATTGAACAGCCCATGTAATGTATGCATCCCAATTTTTTTCCTTTAATGGCATCCCTTCGCGAAGTGCTGGCTCATCGACTTGGATAATGTGAATACCAGAAGATTCAAGTAATTCAATTTCATGGCGAAGTGCCAATGCAATTTGATAAGAAACTTCCTTTCGTGAAATATCATTTCGAACGAATGACCAGTTTAGAATTGTTACTGGGCCTGTTAACATACCTTTTACAACTTTATTTGTAAGGCTCTGTGCGTATGCAGTTTCTTTAATTGTCATCCCATCAATAAAGGCAACGTCACCATAGATTACAGGTGGTTTTACGCAACGGGAACCGTATGATTGTACCCAGCCGTTTTTAGTGAAAGAGAAACCAGCAAGTCGTTCGCCGAAGTATTCCACCATATCTGTTCGTTCAAATTCACCGTGAACGAGCACATCAAGTCCAATTTCTTCTTGATAACGAATCCATTTTGCAGTTTCTTTTTCAATAAATTGTTCATATTGTTCATTTGTAATATCACCGCTTCGCCATTGTTTACGCGTTTGACGAACCTCAGTAGTTTGCGGGAAGCTACCGATTGTTGTTGTTGGAAGTATCGGTAATTGTAAAGCTTCTTGTTGCAAAGCATAACGTTGTTCAAATGGAAGAGGACGAGAGAAGTCTTCTTCTTTAAGCGTTGCACGTGCTGTTTTTACATCTTCACGATTACGTGCAGCTGAAGAACGTATAGCTTCATGGGCGCTACGGTAAGTAGCTAATTCAGTACTAACACTTTCCACACCTTCAGAAATTGCACGTTTAATAAGCGTAAGTTCTTCTAGCTTTTGATTTGCAAATGCAAGAGCACCAAATAATTCTGCTGATAAGTGTGTTTCTTCCGTTTTATCAATTGGAGTATGCAATAAGCTACACGAAGGTTGAATAATCCATTCTTTTGGTGTAACACGGTCCTGTAATGTTTTAAATAAAGAAAGAATGTCATCAAGATCAGCTCTCCAAATGTTACGGCCATCTATACAACCGAATGCTAAGATTTTGTCGGTTGGGAAGCCGTGCTCTAGAATAGCTCTTACATTGCCTTCTTTACCATGAACAAAGTCCAATCCAATGCCGGATACAGGGAATGTAATAATTTCTTTATAGTTTTCTTCTACGCTATCAAAATAAGTTTGTAGAATAAGAGATACATGTGGTGCTTCTTTGCGAATTGTTTCATAAAGTTCTTTTGCTTCTACAATTTCTGCTTTAGTTAAAGATGCAAAAATCGGTTCATCAATTTGTACGAAGCGTGCGCCAGCTTCATGTAATTCAGTTAATAGTTGTACATAAGGTGCAACTAGTTGATTTAGAATAGTAGCAAATTGATCTTCTTTATATCCTTTTGCTAATTTTAAAAATGTATAAGGTCCTAATATAACTGGTTTGCCGTCAATACCTAATTCTTGTTTTGCTTCCTCGTATAAGCGAAGCGGTCGATTGTCTTTTAAAGAAATATCTAATCCTTCTTCATATTCAGGAACAATATAATGATAGTTTGTATTAAACCATTTTGTCATTTCAGAAGCAACGTGATCTTTAGAGCCGCGTGCCATTGCAAAATATACATCAAGATACGAAGAAAACTCAGAAAAACGTGATGGAATAAAGCCAAGCATGTAGGCTGTGTCCAGCACATGATCATAATATGTAAAGTCGCCGATTGGAATTAAATCGATTCCTTTTTCTTGTTGAACTTTGACATGTTGAAGACGAAGTTCTTTCATGGTTGTTGAAAATTGCTGCTCATCGATCTTATTTGACCAAAAAGCTTCCAACGTTTTTTTCCATTCTCGGTGTAATCCAATGCGTGGATACCCTAAATTACTTGTTTGAATTGCCATTTAAATTTCCTCCCTAATTGAAAGTAAGCACTTCCGTTTACTCGGAAATGCATGTGACGAAAAGTATAAAGGTACAGAAAATAACCCTTTCTTCTCGTTTCTAACACCTAATCATCATCCGTGAGTCTATCAGTGTTGTTAAAATAGGCAGGTCTCCTGGCTTATGCTTTATACGATTTCTTTCACCTTCCCGTTTTCACAGTGGTATAGGAAAGAATTCTCTGCACTTACAGTGGCGGGACCGCGTTGGAATTTCACCAAGCTTCCCTTTTAAACACGAAATAAGAAATTCCATGTACCTATTTTCCTTTTGAAAGGAATTTAACAAGCAAATATGATATTGAAACAAATTCTAACATAATTTTTCGAATCTTGTCTACTGTTTTGAAATAAGAATATTTTAAAGTTTTAAATTATTGTTATCCTAAATATTATGAATAATAAGGTGTATAATGGGAGTGCTTTTTACAAAAATATGTTTAATACAAGAAGTTGTAAGAAGAGGAATGGGTTGGAAGATATATACCCGTGGATAAAATAAAAAACTGCTTATAAGAATCTAATTAATAGAGAGTCTTATAGCAGTAGAGGAGACGGTAAGCAATAGTAGGCCTACTATATATCTGTTCCAATTTCGGAAAGGCAACCAGCACTTGCATCTTTATGGAGTTCATTTAACCAACGTAATTCAACAGTAATATGTTCGATAACACTTTTTAAAATATAAAGTTGTGCACGTGGAACATTTTCTTTGCTATGTTCGTATATGGATTGCATCGTATGTAAATATTGAATCGTGTCATCCATCTTTTTTTCTAAAATAGGAATGATTTTTTTTTCATCACCAAAATGAGCGAATGATAGTGCTGAATAGATTGGCTTATATATATGATTTTTTGCTTCAAATTGTTTTAAAAGCAGTGTATGGAAAAGCTTTTTTCCCGTTTCAGTTATATGGAAAATGGTCTTATCTGGTCGGTTTGTATCTCGTACTATGTTTGTAACCGCAATGGCTCCTTGCTTTTCTAATTGTTCAAAAGCGTAGTAGAGGGAGCCTTTTGCATATTTAATATAACAATCCATTTGCCGTTCTTTCATTGTATGCTGTACTTCATATGGATGTTTGTCTCCTTCGAGTAGTAAGCCGAGAATGACTAGTTTCATACTCACGCTGTCTCAACTCCTGTAATTTAAACTTTATACATATTATAAACGGTATAACCCTTTCCATAAAGGGTTATACCGCTCCGTTTTATCATGTATTAACTTACTTGTTTCTGCTTTTTCTTTGTTCCAGTTGCAAGACGTTCTTTCCCCATTAGTGTAATGCAGATAATACTTAGAGTAGCTGGGATAAGTGCCCAGAAAAATGTATCAGCAATAGATATTGCGAGCGCCTGTTTAATTCCATCCAATATTTGAGGCGGGATTTTTTCGGTAGCATGTGGTGCTAATAAAAAGCTTGTATCTCCGCTTTTTGGTGCCATTTTTGCCAACTCTGGAGGGAAAATAGTTTCTAATTTATTTGTGAAAATATGATTTTGAATAGTCCCAAAAATTGTTACACCAAGAGTCATGCCGAGAGAACGGAAGAATGAGTTTGTTGATGTGGCAGAACCTCGGTCTCTCATTTCTAAGTTGTGAATAGAAGACATACTTAAAACAGAGAAAGAGAAGCCTACTCCAAGTCCAGCAAGAATCATAAAGACTGTTACGAGTACACGCGGTGTGTCCATTGTTAAAGTGCTGAGTAAATAGATACCAAGTATAAAGAAAATACCAGACACGATCATAATGTTACGGTAACTCGTACGCGAAGCAAATTGTCCGCCTGCTTGACTTCCAATTACAGAACCGACCATCATCGGGGTTAAAATTAATCCAGCATTTGATGCGGAACCCCCAAGAACACCTTGGACAAAGATTGGAATATAAACAGTGCAAATAATAAAAGCCGCTCCATAGAAAAGGGCAACACCTTGACTTGCTGCAAATAAAGGTTTTTTAAATAAATGGAAAGAAATAATTGGCTCTGTTGCACGTCTTTCTACGAAGAAGAAAATAATAAGCATAATAGCAAACGTAGCAAATAACCCAAGAATCATATTGGAATTCCATGCATATTCCTTACCGCCAAGTTCTAGTGCAAACATTAAGCAAATAATACTTATTACAAGTGTAATAGCGCCAGCCCAATCGATTTTTTGTTTTCTATATTGTAGAGATTCTTTGTAGTACTTGGAGATAAAGAAGAAGGAAATAATGCCTAATGGAATATTGATATAAAAGACCCAGTGCCAACTTATATACTCCGTAATATAAGCGCCTAATAAAGGTCCAAATACACTTGATGTTCCAAAAACTGCTCCAAATAGTCCTGTCATTTTCCCTCGTTTTTCTGGCGGGAATATATCATACATGATTGTGAAGGCGATTGGCATGAGGGCACCGCCACCAATTCCTTGAATTGCTCTGTAAATGCTTAACTGTTCAATGCTTGATGCTGTACCGCAAAGAATTGACCCAAGCAAGAAGAGAAGTAAACCGCCGATATAAAAACGTTTACGTCCGTACATATCAGATAATTTCCCGAAAATCGGCATTCCTGCCATCGTTGCTACCATGTAGGCTGATGTGACCCAAACAAATTTATCAAATCCTCCTAGGTCTCCAACAATTGTTGCCATGGCAGTGGCGACAATTGTATTATCCATTGCTGCCATTAAAATACCAAGTAATAATCCAGCTACAACAAACTTTGTTTTGCTTGCTTTGTTTTGAGATGTTTGTTCCTGCAAATATATTCCTCCTTTTATATAAGATTAACTGTTCTTTAAGAAAATCTAATTAGTAGTTTGTGCTTTAACTTGTCTTTATTATGTACCACTATAATTTTATGGTTGCTGTTATAAGGGAAGATAGTGTTTTCGTGCCATAAAGAATAGAAAGCATACATCATATTATAGTCAAATTTGACTAAAAGGCAAATTTTTTATTTTATAGCTTTTACTATTTAAGAAATAAAAGGAAATGAGTGACTGATGGAGTTTATCTCGCATTAACGGATCGTAAAAGTCAATTGGTGAGGGATCATAATCAGTGTGGGGATGAACTCCACACTGATTAAAGTTTCACTTTATAGCTATTTAAAATGGTTTTTTCATCACGTTGCCGAATATGATAAAGGAGAAAGGTAAAAATGTTGAAAACGTATATTTTTATTGGGCGAAAATAAGAGAATGTTTTAAGGTGAACGAATTGGAGAAGGCTGGTTTATTATTTAGGAGAGCACAATAAATTTGTGCGGAGAATACCATCTGGAATGAGGTGAATTGTTATTGTGAAAATGTGGGAAATAAATCTAGATAAAGAAGTGTTCCCGTTGTCTTTACAACCTGTTATGTGGAGGGAAGGTGGTTCTAAAGAATTTACGAAAAAACAGCCTAATCCAAATGTAGCAGTGACATTACAAATTCGCGGTATGAAAGAAAAGAGTTTTTCACAAGAAATTGCTTATGATGTACATGAAATTCTTTTTGTCCAATTAGAAGTTGAAAACAGAGGAAGCGAAGGGATTTCTCGTGTAATCGTTAGTCATATGATTCGGGATTATTTTGCATATATCCCCAATACATTACAAACGAATAAAGGGGCAGGAGAGTTTTTATTTCGACTTGTAAGATGGCGTATTGATGAATTATCATCAGGTGAAAAAGCGCAATTAATCTGTCAGGTAAACGCATCACGTATACAAATCCCATCACGTATTTCATTGCGTGCTACATATACATTTCAGCAGATGGGCCGATTATATGGACCGCTTCAAACAACAGAAGCAATTTTGATACAATAATAAAAAGGAACCCCGGGCGTGGGTTCCTTTTTTAATGCAAATTATGCTTTTTTAGTAATTCTTTTTGGTCCAGGCCTTTCTTTCCTACATAGTTATTTTTATATCCGAAGTATAAAATAAATAAGAAAGAAGCAACATTTATGATTGCATCGATTTGGTCATTTGTAATAAAAGAAAGACCAAATGATTCAAATAATAGTTTTAATGATAAGAGAAATCCTGCAAAAAAGCGAATGATGTCTGAAATGTTTTCTCTTTGTAACATTTTCTTCTCCTTTCGATAATGGTTATATACTATATATATGAAATAGAAAAGAAAATGAATACAAGTTTGAGAGAGAAAATGTACGAAGGGTAAGTGCATTTTTTTGTAAAAAAATATTAATGATATAGAAGTATATATCATTTTAAAAGAAGAAAGTGCATAAAAAATAAAGGTAGAGTTGCTAGTTTCTTGATTAGTAATGTAGAGACTGCTGCAAAATGGTTAGCAATGCAATGTGTACGGATGCTTGAACTGTTTATATTATACAAAAGGCCATCAACTATTATCTTAGACGATGGATTCTCTGGGAGGACGGAGTGCAGTTGTATAAAACAGAGATTAAAAAAGATAGAGTAATAAAAGTTTTTTCGTAACAATTTTTTCTCTTTTGTTACAAAAAAGCATTATTTTGTAACAAAAGTCTTTAAAAATAGATTTAAACATCATATAATTGTGATGGATGTGTCAATACATTTTGCACAATGTTTTTTCATTTAAAAAAGTGTAGGGGGAAAACTCTACACTTTTCCTTTTAAGGAAATAAAAAGAATATATGTAAGTTGTTG
This sequence comes from Bacillus sp. AFS023182, assembly GCF_002560575.1. Classification (NCBI taxonomy): domain Bacteria; kingdom Bacillati; phylum Bacillota; class Bacilli; order Caryophanales; family Bacillaceae; genus Bacillus; species Bacillus sp. AFS023182. The sequence continues at coordinate 316,999 of NZ_NTRO01000004.1, forward strand.
CAAGTGAACTTTTAAAATGTGTAAAATGGATTAGAAAAAGATTGATAGAAAGTGAGAAAGGGAATGGTAGAATGATAGACGTGAGGAGCCGACGATCGCCTTTAATCAGGCGGCTAATTATAATTGCTAATGCAATTTGTGCTGTCGCGGCGGAGGGGGCATATTTTAATCCTTTACATCACTTGCAAGAGCTGGAGCCGATCAGAAAAACCTAATTCAGCTTGCTCATGATTAGGGAGAAGTTGAGTTAGATAAAAAGCAACGGTGAAATTTAATTAGGAGGAAAAGAAGTTGAAATATAATAAAATAGCAATTGTAGCAGTTTTATCTATGACATTATTAGCAGGTTGTTTCGGTCCAAAACCAGAAGAGGAATTATATGTAGCATTTGAAAATGCTGCGAAGCAAGAAAAACCGATGTTTGAAGACGCGAAAAAATTAGAGGAACTGGAAAAAGAAGGCCAAACATTATACGGTCAAATTGTACAGGAAGGAAAAGATAATAATCAAGCTGTGAAAGAAAAATTAGATCAAGCAATGAAAAATACAGCAGAACGTGGAAAAGTAATTGATAAAGAAAAAGAAGCATTGAATAAAGCGCAAGAAGAAGTAAAATCGGTTGATACATATGTGAAGAAAATTGAGAATAGTAAGCTAAAAGAACAAGCGGATAAAGTAACGAAAACATACGAAAAACGACATGAGTCTTTTAAGAAAATGTATGATAATTATAGTAAATCATTAAAATTAGAAAAAGAATTATTTACAATGCTGCAAGATAAGGGAGCAAAATTAAAAGATATTAGTGATAAAGTAAAAACAGTGAACCAATCGTATAAAGATATTGATGCTGAAAAAGATAAGTTCAATGAATACACAAAATCATATAATACAGAAAAAGTAGCATTTTATAAACAAGCGAACATTAAAATAAAAGAAGACAAAAAATAAAGCAGGTTGGCCTTTATAGGCAAACTTGCTTTATTTTTTTGTGTACGTACGACGATACCAAGGAATTGGTTCGCTTAATTTTTTTTCTTGTTTTAGTGCTTCTGGCCCAATGTAATCTTGTAGCGTTTTTTTTGCTACTGCTAAAGAAAGAGTTGTTTTGGGGTTTCTATAGGAAGATTCAAGGCTACCGAGATGTGGAAGAGTATTGAAATCATCTTTTGTAGGAGGGATATGGAAAAAATAGTCGCCTAACCGAACGAGAACATCAGATTGTTGTTGACTAAAACGTGGATTCCTAGAGAAATGTAATCCTTCTTTTATTGCTTTCTTTTCACGAATTAAACGTTCTAAAGCGATCTTTTTCAACCAATATAAATATTTAGGATTTGTAGCAGCTTTGGCATGCCGGTTTACAATGAAGATAGATTGAGCCAATTGATCAATAGAATATCGTTTGTGTGAATGAGACTGTGGCTGTGAAGGTTTCATGATGGGACCCCTTTCTAATTTTTCACTATTATAGCATAAATAAAAGTAGTTTTTATTATATACAAAAAATGATTGTATATATTTTCAATATTAAAGCAATATTGTTACAAAAAACAACTATTTTGTATAATAGTGATAGGAATGAATTCTAGAATTTCAATGATGAAAGAGTGAGAAGTGTGAAAGATATATTGAAACAGCAATATGCCATTATTGATATTGGTTCAAATACGATGCGACTGGTGATTTATGAAAAACAAAATGGAGGTTTTTATAAGGAAATTGAAAATACAAAAGTTGTTGCACGATTAAGAAATTATCTAATAGATGGTGTGCTCATAGAAGAGGGAATGCATATACTGCTCCAAACACTACTTCAATTTCAAGAAAGTACAAGGTTTCACGGATTACATAATATACTTTGCGTTGCGACGGCAACAATTAGACAAGCAAAGAACCAAGAAGAAATTAAAAAACTTGTAGAAGGAAAAACTGATTTTGTACTTAGGGTTTTATCTGAATATGAAGAGGCACGCTATGGTTACTTAGCTGTGATGAATTCGACTTCTTTTACTGAAGGGATTACTGTCGACATTGGTGGGGGGAGTACAGAGGTTACATATTTTCGAGACCGAGAAATGATAGAATATTATAGCTTTCCTTTTGGTGCGCTTTCTTTAAAAAAACAATTTATTCATAATGAAATACCAACGATAGAAGAATTAGAGGAACTAAGAAGGTATTTATGGTACCAATTTCAAACGTTACCTTGGTTAAAGGGCAAAAGGCTACCTCTTATTGCGATAGGTGGAAGTGCTCGAAATATGGTGAAAATTCATCAAAATTTTCTTTCTTATCCGATAGCCGGTTTGCATTTATATAAGATGAAGGAAGTGGATATAAAGGGTGTAAAAGAGGAATTAGAAAGTCTTTCTTTTACAGACTTGCAGAAGCTAGATGGGTTAGCGAAAGATCGAGCTGATACAATTATTCCAGCGGTAGAAGTATTTTATATGCTAACAAATATTATACAAGCTCCGTCATTTGTATTAAGTAGAAAAGGATTACGAGAAGGTGTTTTCTATGAGGAACTTACAAAAAATTTAGGTGTTTCTTATTACCCAAATGTGATAGAAGAGAGTTTACACTTATTGTCCTATGAATATGAAATGGATATGAACTTTGTGGTTCAACTCATTAAGCAAGGAACGTTAATTTGTACACAACTTGAAGAGTCTGAAATTATCTCTTTTTCAGAAAAAGATTGGGAGGTCTTTTATCAAGCTGCCAAGGTATTTAATATTGGGAAATATATAGATGCGGAAGCAAGCCGTTTACATACATTCTATCTATTGGCGAATAAGACAATTGACGGCATGATGCATAAAGAGCGTATTAGACTTGCACTTATTGCATCTTATAAGTCGAAAATGTTATTTAAGCAGCATTTGGAGCCATTTGAAGGATGGTTTGATAAAAGTGAACAAAAAAAGATTCGTTTGTTAGGAGCAATCTTACAATTTTCTGCTTCCTTAAATGTGAGGCAAAGGGAACTAATTGAAACGATTCAAGTGAAGAAAAATAAAGAGGAACTTGTATTTCATATTGTGTGTGAACAATCGGCTTTAGCAGAAAAGGTACAGGCAGAAAAGCAGAAAAAACAACTTGAAAAAGCATTAAAGATGAATATTCACCTAGTGTTTGAAGAGAAAGGTTAAGTTGTACGGACATATTTACAAAAAATTTACACTTTTATAAATTGGAATTTGTTACAATAAATGTAACTAAATTATATTGAAAAAGTTTCAAGGGGAAGTGTGAGGGAAATGGAATTAATAAAGGGAAATGCTGTGAATTTAAATGATACTGCTTACTATAATAACCGTGAATTAAGCTGGCTTGCTTTTAATGAACGTGTATTGCAAGAAGCGCAAGATGAAAGTAATCCACTTTTAGAAAGATTAAAGTTTATTAGTATTTTTAGTTCAAATTTGGATGAATTTTTTATGGTACGTGTTGCGGGATTAAAGGATCAAGTAAAGGCGGGATTCAATCAACCGGAAAATAAGGCTGGATTAACACCAAAACAGCAGCTGAATAAAATTGCCATGAAAGCTCATGAATTAATGAAAGTTCAGTATAATACATTTAAAAATACGGTGTTGCCGGCGCTTGAAGTAGAAGGTGTTGAGCCGCTAACATTTCAAGATTTAACGAAAGAACAGCGTGAATTTATTGAAGAGTATTTTGATGAACAAATTTTCCCGGTGTTAACACCTGTCGCAATAGATGCATATCGTCCATTCCCTATGTTGTTAAATAAAAGTTTAAATTTAGCTACTATTCTGTATGATGAAAAGCAAGAAGAGGAAGAGAATCGAACGAAGCTTGGAATCGTTCAAGTGCCATCTTTGCTCGAACGTTTTATTTTTTTACCAAGCGAAGATCAAAAACATAAATTTATATTATTAGAAGATGTAATTAGTAGCTTTACTCATAAGTTGTTTACAGGATATAAAGTATCCTCTGTTACTCGTTTTCGTATTACACGTAATGCGGATTTAACAATTCATGAAGAGGGTGCAAGGGATTTATTAAAAGTAATTGAAAAAGAGTTAAAAAAACGTAAATGGGGAGCGGCTGTTCGTTTAGAAATTGGCAAAGAGCATTTAGATGAAAGAGTGTTAGCTTTACTGTATGAAGTGCTAGAATTGAAAGATGAAGATGTATATATAATGGATGGGCCATTAGACCTAACATGTTTATTTTCCCTATATAAAAAATTAGCACCTTTATATGAACATCTGGTTTACCCCGCTCTTATACCGCAGCCACCTCAAGATTTGGATGATGAAGAAGATGTATTTGAAAAAGCAATAGAGCATGATATTTTACTACATCATCCATTTGAATCTTTTCAGCCAGTTATTGACTTTGTACGTGATGCGGCTGATGATCCGAATGTGCTAGCAATAAAGCAAACGTTATATCGTGTAAGTGGAGGATCTCCAATTATTCAGGCGTTAAAGATTGCAGCTGAAAAGGGGAAACAAGTAACGGTGCTTGTTGAATTGAAAGCCCGTTTTGATGAAGAAAATAATGTCCATTGGGCAAAGGAACTTGAACAAGCTGGTTGCCACGTTATTTATGGTGTAAGTCATTTGAAAACGCATAGTAAAATTACGCTTGTTGTACGAAGAAAACACGGGAAGATTGAAAGATTTGTCCATTTAGGAACGGGAAATTATAATGATGCTACGGCAAAGTTATATACAGATTTTGGATATATTACATCTCGGAAAGACTTTGGGGTAGATGCGACCAATTTCTTTAATTACTTAAGTGGTTATACAACAAAGCCACATTTCCATCACCTATCAGTAGCACCGTTCGATATACGTCATCAATTTATGGAATTGATCGATGAAGAGATTCGCTATCATAAGCAATATGGAAACGGACGTATTATTGCAAAGATGAACTCGTTAACAGATAAACCTTTAATTCAAAAACTATATGAAGCATCGCAAGCTGGAGTGAAAGTAGAACTTGTTGTTAGAGGAACGTGCTGCTTGCGGCCTGGTATTAAAAACGTGAGTGAGAATATTCGGGTGATTAGTCTTGTTGGACGTTATTTAGAACATAGTCGTATTTATTATTTTCATCATAATGGGGATGAAAAAATCTACTTATCTTCAGCAGATTGGATGACAAGGAACATGGAAAAACGGGTAGAAATATCATTTCCGATTGTAGGATTTGAAATGAAAGCAAGAATCAAAGCAATTTTGCAGCTTATTTTAGCGGATAACGTAAAAACACGTGAACAAAATAAAGATGGTGAATACTATTATATAATAAATAATGGTTCCCAAGAGATTGATAGCCAAGTGAAATTATTTAAGATGGCTTATCAAAATACTGATGCAGAGTAATGTGTAAATTGGAAAACGATATAAAACCATCCTTTGTGAGGTGGAGAGAATCTAACCGTGCATAGAAGTGGTCAGATCCTTTTCTCCCCATGTTAAGTGAAAATAAAGGGAAAGTATGAGTGGAGGCCATGTTTTATTTTCCTAGCAGTGACTGGTATATCAACGAATTAAAATGAATTTACATATATTAAATAGTTAAGTGTAATAACTTGTGAATGCAAGATTATGAGAATACGGCGAAAAAAGCCTCTTGTAAGTTAAGGGGCTTTTTTCATAGTTTTTGTTTATATTAATAATAATATGGTTGGCACGGACTTCCATAACAAGGAAATGGCGGTGGATATGGAGGATAGTAAGGTGGTCTAGGGCCGAATGCTAATGCTCCGCCAATTAAGCCGCCAGCAAGTCCTGCTAAGAATGGGACACCGAAGAATGGTAAGATGCGTGAGTCACTTACTGGGCCAATAGGTCCTGAACGAACTAGATAGGGATGAGGGTATGGGTACATGAAAAAACCTCCTTTATTGGACTCATTGTTATCATATGGTGAAATAGCATGGATGAGCGAGTACAAGAAAGGATATATAAGAAAATAGGCAATTATAGGTTATAAGTGCTGAAGAGTGAATACTGTAATTTCAGGCTTGGATAAAAAACGAAATGGAACACGTGTCCTTCCAAGACCGCGATTTACATAAAGAAGTAATTCTTGAATATGATAAAATCCTTCAATGTAATGCTTTGCTAGTGCTGGGGTAACGATCGCTCCTAAAAAGGGAAGTTGTACCTGTCCCCCATGACTATGCCCAGAAAGTTGGAGATTTACTGGGAATTCTGCAATTTTAGGGGCTATATCAGGTTCATGTACGAGCACAATTGTATATAGCTCTTTCTGCACATTGTGTAATGTTACATCGATTTCTGGCTTACCAAGAAGCATGTCATCGATTCCGAAAATAGAAATTTCACTATTATCTAATAAACGAATACGTTTTTCGGTATTTTGTAATACTTCAAAACCTGCGTCACTCATAATTTGACTATAGTATTCGGTTCCATATCCCCCATGATCATGGTTTCCGTAGATTGCAAATTTACCAAAGGGCGCACGAATGTTTCGTAAAATTGAAGAAACAAAAGGAGTTTCGCTATATGTTTGGTAGTCATCGATTAAATCACCAGTAAAAAGTACAATGTCGGGCGTAGTTTCATTTATTTTAGAAACAATTGTAGAAAGATGTTGGAGAGAAAAATAGTACCCCAAATGTAAATCACTAAATTGGACGATTTTCATACCATGAAAGTTTTTTGGAATGAGTGAAGAACGAAGTGTATGATGTGTTAAAGAGAGAAAGTTCGGCTCTATATACTTTGCATAGTAATAACCAAGACCACCTGTAACACAAGTATAGAGAAAAGTGCGTATTCCTGTTTTTATAAAGTTTCTTCTCGTAATTTGTTTCATAGGAATATGAGCGAACCTATAGTATACAAAAGGAAGTTTATAAGGTATACAGGCAATTCATTATAGGTCACTTGGATCTCCTTTCTGTTTATTTCTTGTTTCAAAAGTGTATTTTTGGATATTGAAGAGCCATATATAAATACAAATTGAAAAGCCGACCAAAGGCTACTTTTTAGGTGGGAGAGAGCGTCTGGCCATGTATAGAAGTGTTCGAATCCTTTTCATGCCCATATCAAGTGAAAAAAGAGAGAAAACAAGTGTGGGTCACTTTTTCCTCTTCATAGCAGAGAATTATATGTCGAAAAGTCAAAATGGATTTATATAGATTATAAGAAATATTACAGAGAAAGTGATTTTCTTATCTAAAGATATCAGAAAAGTTTAAAAATATAAAGATTTCTATGAAATAAAGTGGTAAAATGAATGTGTATTCATTTTTTGGGAGGGGATATTTTGAAAGAAAAAGTAGCGATCATAACAGGTGGTTCAAGTGGAATGGGAAAAGGAATGGCAGCTCGTTTTGCTAAGGAAGGAGCACGGGTTGTTATTACAGGGCGTACACAAGAAAAGCTTGAAGAAGCAAAAAAAGAGATTGAGCAATTTGCAGGACAAGTATTGACAGTACAAATGGACGTTCGAAATATAGAAGATATAAAGCGTATGATTGAATATGTTGATGAAAAATTTGGACGTATTGATATTTTAGTAAATAATGCAGCAGGTAATTTTCTTTGTCATGCAGAAGATTTATCGATAAATGGCTGGAATGCGGTTATTAATATTGTGTTGAATGGGACCTTTTATTGCAGTCAAGCAGTAGGAAAGTATTGGATTGAAAAGGGGATAAAAGGAAATATAATTAATATGGTAGCGACGTATGCTTGGGATGCAGGACCGGGTGTTATTCATTCTGCTGCAGCGAAAGCAGGTGTGTTGGCAATGACAAAAACGCTCGCTGTCGAGTGGGGGCGTAAATATGGTATTCGTGTCAATGCAATTGCTCCTGGACCAATCGAACGAACAGGTGGCGCGGATAAATTATGGATTTCAGAAGAGGCAGCCAAACGTACACTGCGAAGCGTCCCACTTGGTCGACTTGGTACGCCAGAAGAAATTGCAGGTTTAGCTTTTTATTTATGCTCTGATGAAGCAGCATACATAAATGGAACGTGTATGACAATGGATGGTGGACAGCATTTGCACCAATATCCGTTTTAAAGGGATTATATAAGAGTGAAACTTGGGGATTATTTCCCATTCATGTGAGGTAAAATGTGACGGATTTGTGACATATGGTAGAAAAGTGTTTACAATAGGTTTTTTATAAGGTATATTTAAGACCTCTTTTTTCTTCATAGTAGAATTGCTAATTCCCCTTAGCATTTTACCCCTCTAATCCCTTCAGGAAAACTGAAGGGATTTTTTATTATTTTTCTATACATACCGTGTTATAATTTTGAAAAGTAAAGGGAGGGAAACATTTTGGTAGATGCATTAGATGTGATGAGTAATTTGGATAAAGTCCTTCCTTATTATCAAGCTATTTTTAGTGCTGATGAACATACAGTAATTGGATATGAAGTAGTAGGACGTATCCAAACGGAAGATGGGATACAAAGTCTTGCTTCTTTTTTTCGCGATGATTCCATTCCGGGAGAATTCCAATTAGAGGCAGATAATGTCATAGTAGAAAAAGCATTAGAGCGCTACTTAGAAACAAATCAAGATTTTTTATTGTTTATACATCGGGGTGCAAACATATTAATGAATGATGAAGAAGAAAGTTTACTTCATTTACTGTTAATGTATGAAAAAAAAGGATTGAACTTAGGCCATATCGTTTTAGAAATAACAGAGCACGAGTGTAAGGCAGATATAGAACAATTTAATCATTTACTTATGTATTACCGTACATATGGAATTCAAATTTCAATTAATAAAGTCGGAACAGGAACGAGTAATCTAGAACGAATTAGTGTACTAGCACCTGACATTTTAAAGGTAGATTTAACGAACTTAAGACAAACTGCACTTTTACAATCTTATCAAGATATTTTATATTCTTTGTCACTACTCGCAAGAAGAATTGGTGCGACATTATTATATGAAGAAATTGACGCGTTTTACCAGTTACAATATGCTTGGAAAAATGGCGGGAGATATTATCAAGGCAATTATTTAAAAAAGTGTTTTCCAGATTTTATTGAAGCAGATATTTTAAAAGAACGTCTCGGTAATGAATGTCATCAATTTATTCAACATGAAAAGAAAAAACTACAAAAAATTTATCAATTAACAGAAACATTACGTGATCAAGTTGGGAATGTTTTATCTAAGCAGAAAAAGAATGAAGACGTTAATGATTGGTTATTACATTTTAGTCAACATGTATCGCATTATAGTTTTCGAATCTTTATTTGTAATGAAGATGGTTTTCAGCAATCGGGAAACATTATGAAAAAAGATGGTGAATGGATTGTGATGCCAGAGTATTATATGAAAAATTGGAGCTGGCGCCCGTACTTTTTAGAAAATATAATGAAAATGAGATTTGAAAATAAAGCAAGACTCTCGGATTTATATGCAGATATAGAAACAGGGGAGATGGTGCGAACATTTTCATTTCCAATTGATGATGAGAATTTTTTATTTATTGATTTGTCCTATGAATTTCTATACGAGGAGGATGTTTTATTTTAATGCACGAAGCAATTCGTGCATTTTTTGTTTGGTTTTATCATAAATTGGTAATAGTGAAAATGATGGTGAAAATGCTGTCTATCATTGTAAAGATTTTACGAACGAAACCATCCCTTTCTTTGCATAATCATTGTTACAATGAATAATACAAAGACAAGCTCTGTTAAAGGAAGGTGAAAGAATGAAAAAATATGGAATTTGGTTTGTTCTCTTTCTATGTATGGCCTTTCTGGTTGGGTACAGTGTTACAACAGTTCTTGGTAAAGAAGAGATAAAAGTGGATCGAAAAGAAGTATTTACAACGATTCAAAAGGGATACGAGGCACAATTTTCAATTCGTGGGAAGCACTTGCCGATGAATAAAATGGTTGATGCGTTATCACTGTACTTTACAGATAATTTTCTTCAAGTTTTTACAGATGAAAATAGTAGGAATGATAAACAAAGTGGTGAATATTTACTTCCTACGAAAGAAGCACCTTTTTCATTTAATTCGGCAACTAAAATGTTGTATGATGAAGAACATCACCTTTTGTATGTATATGAACGGTCAAAAAATGATCAATATCAAATAGTAACATTACAACAGGATAAAGGAAAATGGAAATTAGCGGGGTATCATGAGAGTCAGGAACTTTTAACAGAAATGAAAAAGTTAGAAGAGTTAAAAGAATAGGAATAGGTGCATAGTCACCTATTCCTATTCTATATTTAGTAACTGTTGTAGCTTTTCAATTTGAAAACCTGCAACAACTTCACCGTCAATGACAACTGTTGGAGTTGAATATGAATCATAGTCATATAAAAGACGATTGCGAGCTGCAGTATCTTTTTTTACATCGAATTCTTCATACGTTACGTTATTATGTTTTAAAAATTCTTTTACAATGGCACAGGGTGGACAATCTGGTTGTGTATAAACCTCTACTTTTTTCATTATAAACCCTCCTCTTTTTCTGCTCTTTATTATATTCTGCAGCTACAAAAACCGCAACAAAGGAAGAAAAAGATTTTCTTTCTGTTTTTTACTTCTTTTTTCGACAAATTTTAGTTGAGTTTCTCGCCAAGAAGCTTTATCCTAGAGTGTGGAACATTTTTTCTGTTATGACGGATAGAATGAGTATAGCTGTAAAACCTATTGGTAGGAAGATTAGAGAAAGGGGAGATTTCATGTCTCTACTCCAAGGAATTTTAACTCGACTTGTTAGTCTACAAGAACAAGCTGAAAGCGGTGAAGTAGCACAACGCTATTTTGAAGTGAACGGTGAACGCAAATGTAGCGTGAAATTTTTCGATAAAAGTGAAATGTATGAGTTAGAAGTGTATCAACAAGGCGAAAAGCCACAAGTATATCAATTCGATAACATTGATATGGTTGCAATTGAAATTTACGACATTATTTCTTGATACATACAAAAAAGGTACCGTCTCTCACGGTACCTTTTTTGGTGATTTTAATAAAAGATTTTATTTTTTATTACTAGATAGTAAAAGGATAAAGAATTGAAAAAGATATGTGGAGATAATGAACTGTAAAATCTTGATGGAAGCTTCACGTTATCCCGCCTTAATGGACAGTAAGCCCCCCACTGATTAAAGTTTCACTTTATATGTATAAGATTTTTTGGTTGTTCCTACACTGGTATTAAAAGTTTGAAAGGAATGTGAAATATGGAACGACTACCAATTGTTATTTGTCCCAAATGCCATATGTCATTTGAAATGGATCATGTACTAACAGCGCAATCTAATCAGAATGTAATTTATATCTGTCCAGCATGTAAGTATTCTGTTCGAAATATAGAAACGAGTAAAGGATAATAAGTCATATTTTACTCTTTTGTCCCATACAATGAGAATGCAAAAAGTCTGTCTAATTGAAGGGACGTGACTAAGTGAACGGTGAATATCTATTTTATAACGTGTCAGAGAGGCATATGGATTTTGAAACAGTATTCTTACGTATTTGTAATTTTATTGAAAGGGATCCACGCAATTTGTATCGTCTATCTATTGGGACAGATTCACAAGCACATCAAAAAGATACCCGTTTTATTACGGCAGTGCACATTCATCGTGTTGGGAAAGGAGCATGGGGATGCTTAAGGTATAAAGCGGTACGTAAAAAACTAACTACTTTACGTGAAAAAATATATTTAGAAACACAGTTTAGTCAAGAAGTCGCTTATTTGTTTACGCCAGAACATATAAGACGTATATGGGAGTTGTTACATCCATATGCTCATGAAGGAGCGGGGTTTGTAATGGAAATTCACTTAGATATAGGAAATGATGGACTAACAAAAGAATTTATTTCTGATATGACAACGAAGGTGAAGGCGATGGGGCTAACTGCAAAAATTAAACCTGATGCCTATGCTGCATTTAGTTATGCAAATCGCTACACAAAATAAAAAACTGAATTTTTCATCTATTAAACTAAGCGAATATTTTATATAATAAATACTAAGGAAAAAGGTATAAGGAGAGGAGTATATGCAGAAGAGTTTTACTTTAACAAAAGAGGAAAAAAGTTTATTGTTAGATGTTTTGTTTCGACAAAACTATGCTAGTGAAATTCTCGCTGTTGAGCTTACAGATATTGAAAGTGGTTTAAAAGAGACTGATATTTCCCAATATAGAAGAATTACAAGGCTATTTAATCGATTGAAAAATGAAGGATACTAAGCGCTACCAGAAAGGTAGTCTTTTTTTTGTGTTCTATGGTAGAATGAACTGTGTATCATTATTTTTGTTGGAATAAAATTAGGACAAAATAATAATATGAAAACGCTATCATAAGATATGAATAGAAATGGGAAATAAAGTGAAACTTTTAGCCGTGGATATGATTAACTGTGAACAGTAAGGTTCTTATGAATTGTCTATTGGAGATCATGTTAGCAGGAAAAAGGAAGAAAAAGTGGGGGATATAATATGATTAGTATTCCGAAAGATGAGTTTCAACAAGTTCTTGTTAAGGATTTAATGATTTCATCAGAAAAAGTTGCACATGTTCAAATTGGAAATAGCTTAGAACATGCTTTGCTTGTTCTTGTAAAGTCTGGATATTCAGCAATTCCTGTTTTAGATCCTATGTATAAATTGCATGGATTAATAAGTACTGCTATGATTTTGGATGGGATTTTAGGGTTAGAACGTATTGAATTTGAAAAACTTGAAGATATGAAAGTTGAGAATGTAATGAAAAAGGACATTCCGAATCTTAGACTTGAAGATTCATTTGCTAAAGCGTTAGAAATGACAATTGATCATCCATTTATTTGTGCTGTAAACAATGATGGGTACTTCGAAGGGATTTTAACAAGGCGTGCTATTTTGAAATTGCTGAACAAAAAAGTAAGACAATATAATCGATAAAGAAGGGTAAGCGACTTCGAATAAAAAGAGAAGTCGCTTTTTTATCATGCATCTCTTTTACGTATTTATATAAAGGCATTTTGATTTTTCGACGCATAAGTCACTGTTACGAGGAACGATAGATGATTGCTACTTGTTTTTTCTCTTTGTTTTAATTTGGCTGGGGCAGGAAAAGAATCTGGCTGCTTCGGTGCATGGCTGGATGCTCTTATTAGGTTTTATGTCGTTTTTTCAATTTGTACTTATATGTAGAGTGGCTAGTTTAAACAGGTATAAAAGGTTAGGGGAAATCATAATTCACCCAAGCTTCTTGGAAATAATAATTAAATATTGCATGTTAGAGAATGGTGCAACGTATATATTGAGGTTAGATGGTTACATGTAAGATAAGGAAAGAGGGAGAAAGTTGCAAATTGATGATTTTCAAATGATGGTTGTTTTAGCCCAGGAATCCAATATGAGAAAAGCTGCGGAGCGCTTATTCGTTTCACAGCCTGCACTCAGTCAACGATTACAATCAATGGAAAAACAGTGGGGAATGAAATTTTTTATCCGTTCTCAAAAAGGATTGACAATTACACCAGAAGGAGAAAAAGTGGCCAATTATGCGAAAGATATGTTGCAGAGAGAAGAGGCCATTAAAAGTGAATTAGCAATCTATCATACGGAAACATACGGAACATTAAAGATAGCGGTTGCCTCTGTGATTGGACAATACTGGTTACCGCCTGTTTTAAAGAAATTTGTACAAAAATACCCATCTGTTAAAATCTCTCTTTTTACAGGGTGGAGTAGTGAAGTACAAAAGCAATTTTATGAAGGCGATGTCCATGTAGCTATATTACGAGGGAAACAAGAATATAAAGGGCATAAAGAGCAACTATTTGAGGATGAGCTGTATTTAGTTGATACAGAAATTAAAGATATTTCTATGTTGAAAGATACAAACAGACCGTTTATACAATTTAAAAGCGATTCGACATACTATGGACAAATACAGAATTGGTGGTACGGTTTATTTTCTAATCCTCCTAAACGAACGATTGTAGTTGATCAAATTGAAACATGTAAGCAGCTCGTTTTAAATGGAATTGGTTATGCGTTGTTGCCCTCCACTGTTTTAAAAGAAGTAAGAGAAAAGACATATAAAACACCGGTTCAGTTGAATCGAGAAACGTGGTTATTGACAAGTGATTCTGCAAGGCAACTTAAACAAGTACAAGCGTTTTTAGATATTATAGAAGAAATTCAAGCGGAAAAATAAGATTATTGTCTTGCTAGTAGCTCTTTCGTTTGGTAGAGTAACATTATAAATGGATTTAGGAGGCAACAAGCATGAAAATGATGGATGCAAACGAAATTATTTCGTTTATTCAAAAAAGTGAGAAGAAAACTCCTGTAAAGGTATACATAAAAGGGGATTTAAAAGAAGTAACATTCCCTGAAACAGTACAAGCGTTTGTAAATAAAAAAGCTGGTGTTTTATTTGGAGAATGGTCTGAAATCAAGACAGTTCTTGAAGAAAATAAAAAGCACGTTGTAGATTATGTTGTCGAAAACGATCGTCGTAACTCAGCAATTCCAATGCTTGACTTAAAAGGTATTAAAGCTCGTATTGAACCAGGTGCGATTATTCGTGACCATGTTGAAATCGGTGATAATGCAGTTATTATGATGAATGCAACGATTAATATCGGTGCAGTAATCGGTGAAGGCTCAATGATCGATATGAATGCAGTGCTTGGCGGACGTGCTACAGTAGGTAAAAACTGTCACGTTGGTGCTGGTGCGGTACTTGCAGGTGTTATCGAGCCACCTTCTGCAAAACCAGTTATCGTTGAAGACGACGTTGTAATTGGTGCAAATGTAGTTGTTCTAGAAGGTGTAACAGTTGGTAAAGGTGCAGTTGTTGCAGCGGGTGCGGTTGTGACGGAAGATGTACCACCATATACAGTAGTTGCAGGAACACCAGCGCGTGTTATTAAAGAAATTGATGAGAAGACAAAGGCAAAAACAGAAATTAAACAAGAACTTCGTCAATTAAACCCAGAAAAATAAAAACAAAAAGCGTAAGGGACTATTCATGCCCTTACGCTTTTTATAAATGGTGGTGCGGACATGACAGTCAGTAAATTTGTACAAATTCGTAGGGATTTACATAAAATTCCGGAATTAGGATTTAAGGAATGGAAAACACAAAAATATATTTTAGAGTATATTCATACTCTTCCTAAGGAATATATTGAAGTTAAAACATGGAAAACAGGCGTAATCGTTAAAGTGAATGGCAAAAAACCGGAGAAAATGATTGGTTATCGTGCAGATATTGATGGTTTACCGATTACTGAGGAGACTGGTTATGAATTCGCTTCTACTCATGAAGGGATGATGCACGCATGTGGTCATGATTTGCATACTACTATCGGTTTAGGACTTTTAACAGCTACTATAAATGAAAGAATAGATGATGACATTGTCTTTCTATTCCAACCAGCTGAAGAAGGCCCAGGAGGAGCTCTTCCTATGTTAGAAAGTGAAGAGTTGAAGGAATGGAAGCCTGATATGATTTTAGGTCTTCATATCGCACCTGAGTATCCAGTAGGAACAATTGCGACAAAAGAGGGATTGTTATTTGCAAATACATCAGAATTATATATTGATTTAAAAGGAAAAGGCGGACATGCGGCATATCCACATACAGCGAATGATATGATTGTTGCAGCGAGTCATCTTGTTACACAGCTTCAATCTGTAATTAGCCGCAATGTGAATCCGCTTGATAGCGCTGTTATTACAATTGGTAAAATTACAGGTGGTACAGTTCAAAACATCATTGCTGAAAAATCTCGCTTAGAAGGGACGATTCGAACATTATCTGTCGAGTCAATGAAACGAGTGAAAAGTCGAATTGAAGCAATTGTGGCGGGAATTGAAGCAGCGTTTCAATGTGAAGCTGTTATTGATTACGGAGCCATGTATCATCAAGTGTATAATCATGGTGCGTTAACGCGAGAATTTATGACATTTACATCTGAACAAACAAATATGAATGTTGTTACATGTACAGAAGCGATGACAGGAGAAGATTTTGGTTATATGCTTCGTGATATTCCAGGGTTTATGTTCTGGCTTGGAGTAGACTCAGAATATGGTTTACATCATGCAAAACTACAACCGAAGGAAGAAGTGATTGAACAGACCATTTCATTTTTAAATCAATATGTAAAGTGGAAAGGGAACAGGTCTTAAACCTGTTCTTTTTAATTGAGAAATTATAAGATATAATGCATTTTTTTTGTAATTCTAACACAATACTTTATAATGGTAGGTGGAGGGAAAAGTTGATAGTAAGTTGTTTTGTAATGATTACCAATTGAAATTGACTGAAAACTGATTCCTCTTATATACTACAAGAGTGGACATATATGATAAAAATTTATGGAGGTTGATACATATGGCAGAACGTATGGTAGCAAAACAAGCGCCACGCTTTGAAATGGACGCTGTTATGCCAAACAAAGAATTTGGTAAAGTAAGTCTTGAAGAAGTTATGAAACAGGACAAATGGACAGTGCTTTTCTTCTATCCAATGGATTTCACTTTCGTATGTCCAACAGAAATCATCGCACTTTCTGATCGTTATGATGAGTTTGAAGATTTAGATGCAGAAGTAATCGGTGTATCTACTGATACAATCCACACTCATTTAGCTTGGATTAACACTGATCGTACGAAAAATGGTTTAGGAGAATTAAATTATCCGTTAGCAGCAGATACGAACCATGTAGTATCTCGTGACTACGGTGTATTACTTGAAGAAGAAGGTATTGCACTTCGTGGTTTATTCATTATTAGTCCAGAAGGCGAATTAATGTACCAAGTTGTACATCATAACAACATCGGACGTGAAGTTGATGAAGTAATTCGTGTTCTTCAAGCTCTTCAAACTGGTGGACTTTGCCCAGCAAACTGGAAACCAGGTCAAGCAACTTTAAACGTTTAATTTTATTGTAAACTATAGAAGGTCTAACAATATTTTGTTAGGCCTTTCTCTACATGTATTAGGAGGAAAAATAATGAAATTACGCGAATCAATGCCTTCTTTAGATGGTGCAACAAAAGTATTAAATGGAGAAGTTGTACGTGAATCACTAATTGGTGAAAAACCCACACTTATTCATTTCTGGTCAGTTAGTTGTCACTTATGTAAAGAAGCAATGCCAAATATTAATAACTTTCGTGATGAGTATAAAGAGCAATTAAATGTTGTTTCCGTTCATATGCCACGTTCAGAAGAAGACTTAAACCTTGAGCAAGTGGAAGCAGTTGCAAAAGAACATGGAATTTCCCAACCTATTTTAGTGGACAATCAACATAAGATTACAGATTCATTTGAAAATCAATATGTGCCAGCGTATTATGTGTTTGATAAAAATGGTGTACTTCGTCATTTCCAAGCGGGTGGAAGCGGGATGCAAATGCTAACGAAACGAGTAAATCGTGTGTTAGATGAAGCGCAAAAAGAAGCTGAATAAAAGGTGGATTTTCTATTTACATGCTAGACGGCTTGGAAGTAGAAATTTCTTTTGATATGTGCAAAAAACCTCCTTTTCATTAGGGGGTTTTTGGTTTTATAAATAGTAGGTTAAATGAGAGATATACATCTAGGGTATGGATTTAATAATAAAAATTTGACTCAAAGCAATGGAACTGTATGTTTTAGTTTACTTTTCATGTGAAAAATGTGTAAAATCAATGTGATACATAGATAAAAGGGTGGGGGATTAGGTGCAGATTGGCAGCGCAATCTTATGTTTCTTTTTGTATGCATATGTTATTATTGCAGCGGTTTATTTCGGCATAAGTTTTTATGCATATCGTTTAAAGAATAAATGCGAATATGAAGAAACATATAAATGGGTGAAAGGTTATTTATCACCTGTATTAGAGATTATGAATGGATTTGTTCTTTTTTTATTTATTGGTTTAATTGCTTTTTCAACAAGCATAGTTGGAAATAAGACAACCTTATTTGTAATTGGTGTCATTATTTTTATGCTTTTAGGCATTCGAATAGGAAATGCTGTGTTTTGGAATGAAAGGAAAATTGATGGATGGACAGGTATGTTGATTCCAGGTATGTTAGCAGCTATTGTTACGAATATCGAACATGAATACAATCAATTACATTTTTGGTTAATTATCGTATTAACAATTTTTTCTGTCCTGTATATAAGTGCGGCATTTTTAACATATTGCGCAAATAAAAAAGGTGATTCTAATGGAATTCGATTTTTTCGAAGTCGAGCGTTATTTTGGAGCGTCCCTACAATGCTTGTCATTGGAATCATTGCACTTGTTGTAAATGGGTATAACTTTGCAGGATGGCAAGTTTTTTTAGAAACATGGTGGATTTTTATCATCTCGTTTTGTGCATTTTTAGGAGCAACTCATTATTTATTTCATCAACAACATTATAACTGGGCGCTCTTATTTGCTTTTATACAACTCTTATTTGCCTTTTTTGGTCAAGAAACATTATTATTTGTGTTTCAAACGTTTAGTTCGTTTGGAAACATTTTTGTTTTTGGTATGCTCGTTTGTATTATTGCGTTTTATTTACAACAGTATTTCTATATAGAGAAGCAAAAATAAGTGCAATTCGCTAAGCTTTGTGGTGAATATAAAATATGCTACAATGGAAAGAGATAGGACTTGATGTTATTGGAGGAATTCATGTGAGTGGGAAAGAGAAAGAATTTGCTGTCATCGGACTTGGACGTTTTGGAGGCAGTATTTGTCGTGAATTAGCCCAATTAGGTATGGAAGTAATGGCTATTGACTTAGATGAAGATAAAATTAATGAATTTGCCAATATTGCTTCGCATGCAGTGATTGCAGATTCAACAGATGAGATGGTGTTAAAAAGCCTAGGTATTCGTAATTTTGATCATGTTGTTGTTGCAATCGGAGATAATTTAAATGCAAGTATTTTAACTACGCTTATTTTAAAAGAGCTAGGTGTGAAAAATATTACGGTAAAAGCTCAAAATGATTATCATGAAAAAGTGTTATCTAAAATAGGGGCAGACCATATTGTCCATCCTGAACGTGATATGGGAAAACGAATTGCGAATAATATTGCTTCAAGTAACGTATTAGATTACTTAGAGCTTTCTGATGAGCATAGTATTGTAGAGATTATTGCTAATAAAAAGATTGATGGTCACTCGTTAATTGAATTGGATATTCGAGCGAAGTTTGGATTAAACATTGTTGCAATTAAGCGAGGGAAGGAAGTTATTGTTTCCCCTCGAGCTACAGAAAATATTCAATCGGGAGATATTTTAATTGTAATTGGTCATGATGATGAAGTAAATCGCTTTAAGCACTTCTTAAGATAAGATAGAACGTAAAATAAAAAAGACAATGCTCGTAAGCATTGTCTTTTTTTATATTTCCATAATGATAGGTAAAATCATTGGACGACGTTTTGTTTTTTCGTATAAGAATGGTGCTAATGTGTCTGTAATCTCATTTTTAATTTCAGACCATTGTGTTGTTTTTCGCTCCATTACTTTTTCAAGGTGCGTTGTAATCAGTGTTTGAGCATCATTGATTAAATCGCTACTTTCGCGCATATAAACGAATCCGCGAGAGATAATATCAGGTCCGGCAGCAACTTTAAATTCTTTCATATCAATGCTGACAACTACGATAACAAGTCCTTCTTCAGAAAGAATACGACGGTCGCGCAGTACAATGTTACCAATATCACCAATACCGTTTCCATCGATATAAACAGAGCCAGATGGGATTTTTCCAGCAACACTTGCTTCGTCTGAACGTAATGCAAGAACATCACCATTGTCCATGATGAAGCAATTCTCTTCTGGAATACCACAATCGTTTGCTAATTTCATGTGCATACGTTGCATGCGGAATTCACCATGAATTGGCATAAAGTATTTAGGCTTAATAAGACGTAGCATTAACTTTTGTTCTTCTTGTCCACCATGTCCACTTGTGTGGATGTTTGAAAGCTTACCATGGATAACATCAGCGCCAGCGCGATATAACATATTAATTGTACGGCTTACGCTAACTGTATTTCCTGGAATTGGTGAAGAAGAGAAGACAACTGTATCACCAGGAATAATTTGAATTTGGCGGTGTGTCCCATTCGCGATACGAGAAAGTGCTGCCATTGGTTCACCTTGACTACCTGTACATAAAATAACGATTTTGTTAGCTGGTAGTCGATTGATTTGAGAGGCTTCAATAAATGTATCTTTTGGACAGCGAATATAACCGAGATCATGACCAATTTCAATTGCTGCTTCCATGCTTCGACCAAATACAGCCACTTTACGATTGTTTTCAACGGCAGCTTCAACAACTTGTTGCAAGCGATGAATATTTGACGCAAAGGTTGCAAAGATAATGCGACCTTCTACTTTGCGGAAAATATCTTGAATGCTATCGCCGACGCGGCGTTCAGACATTGTAAAGTTCGGGACTTCACTATTGGTACTATCAGATAAGAGACAAAGTACACCGTCTTTACCGATTTCCGCCATTTTCGTTAAGTCTGCTGGTTCGCCTACTGGTGTGAAATCAAATTTGAAATCTCCTGTATGAACAATTTGACCTTGCGGTGTTTTTACCACAGCACCGTATGAATCTGGAATACTGTGTGTTGTGCGGAAGAACGATACGGATGTCTTTTTGAATTTGATAACATCGTCTTCTTGAATTTCGTAAAGTTTTGCTTTTCGCAATAATCCGTGCTCTTCTAATTTGTTTTTAATTAGAGCGATTGCTAATTTCCCGCCGTAAATTGGGATATTCACTTGACGTAATAGGTAAGGGATACCACCAATATGATCTTCGTGACCATGAGTAATAAATAACCCCTTAATTTTATCTTCGTTTCGTACAAAATAAGTGTAATCAGGAATCACATAGTCGATTCCGAGAAGTTCGTCTTCTGGAAATTTAATTCCAGCATCAATTATAATAATTTCATCTTGAAATTGAACAGCGTATGTATTTTTGCCGATTTCACCGAGTCCGCCAAGAGCGAAAACGGCTACCTGATCATTTTTTAGGAATTTCATAAATTATACGAGCTCCGTTAATGTTAAATCAGCATTTTGTTTTTCGTATTCAAGATGAGCACCAGTAACAGATTGGACAAACTCAATATTATATGCGAACTTTTGCAATTTTGTACGAACGTCTTTTTCGGATTCCGCTTCTAAATATAAAACTTTTGTATTTTCACGCACTGGAACCTCAGTCATTTTTTCTTGATAGAATACTTTAAAAATCATTGGGAAAACCTCTCCTTGTCTATGTTTTGCATTATCTGTTACCTATTATAAAGCAAATAGTTATGATTTTCATGTTTTTTCGAATCAGAATGAAGAAAAAGCCCGAAATGGGCACAATTTAAGCCATTGTCTTTTTACGGACTAAATCGTTTAAATATTGTTTTAGCTTTTTCTTCAGCTTCTTCAGCATGATTACTCCTTCCTTTCCTTATTTTAAACATGCATACTTAATTCTTATTTAGTAGTAACTCTTCATCTCCACATACTAGAAAACCATAGAAGATAAATGAGGGAATCGCCGCCTTGATGTTCAGTGATCTTATTGGCTCATGCAGACGTAATCTTATATTCCGTTTTTTGCTCTCACAGGCAGTATGCCCCCGGTTATAAATATAGTATGAGGTAGATTAGAAAAGAAAATTCATTCAAACTACTATTAATGTTCTTTTAATAGTATATGCATATTTCGTAAATAAGGTTAGAAAGTGAACGCTTTCTTCACAGATGTTTAATATGTTATACTTTTTTTTAGGATTTGAAAAGAAGTAGTCAAAATAGGAATATAGAAGGCTTAGAAAGGGTTTTGAAAATGAATAATAAAATCGTCTTTTTTGATATTGATGGAACATTGTTAGATCACGATAAAAAAATTCCACAATCTACAAGAGAAGCGGTGCGTACGTTACAAGAAAAAGGAGTACATGTGGCAATTGCGACAGGGCGTGCACCTTTCATGTTTGAAGACATTCGTAATGAGCTTAACATTCATAATTATGTTAGTTTTAATGGCCAATATGTTGTATTTGAAGATGAGGTTATATTTAAAAATCCATTACACCCTAATACATTACATACTTTTACAACGTTTGCTAAGCAAGAGGGATATCCACTTGTTTATTTAGATCATAAGGATATGAAGGCAACAGTAGAATATCATAATTATGTAAAAGAAAGTTTCGGAAGTCTGCAATTTGGGCATCCGTTATATGAGCCAAGTTTTTATGAAAATCGTGACGTTTATCAAACGCTTCTTTTTTGCCAAGCGGGTGAGGAAAAAAAGTTCATTTATGATTATCCAGATTTTCATTTTATTCGTTGGCACGCGTATTCTATGGACATTATCCCAAATGGTGGTTCTAAAGCAAAGGGAATTGAAAAATTCATTGAGAAATTAGGGTTTAGGCGTGAACAGGTCTATGCTTTTGGAGATGGATTAAATGATTTAGAAATGATTGAAGCAGTAGGAACGGGGATTGTAATGGGGAATGGTCACGACGATTTGAAAAAACTTGCTAATTATGTGACGAAAGATGTTAGTGAAGATGGGATTCTTCACGGTTTGCAGTGGGCTGGTTTACTCTAGGTAATATGGTGTGAGAACCATTCCATAAGAGGAGTAATATGATAATAGTAGTAAAAAGCAGAAGCTATTGCTTCTGCTTTTTATCGTTCTAGAGGTTTTGCATCCTCGGGGGCTACAAAAGGATTTTTTTGATTAATATGATCATAGAACATTACACCATTTAAATGGTCAATCTCATGTTGGAATACAATCGCTGGTAACCCTTTCAAACGTAATTTTACTTCTTCACCATCGACGGTAGTTGCTTTAACTGTAATTCGTGTATAACGTGGAACATATCCAGGAACTTCACGATCTACAGATAGGCATCCTTCGCCACCTGATAAGTATGTACGTTCAACAGAGTGACTAATAATTTTGGGATTGAATAAAGCGTAGCTGTATAAAGTTTCGGTTGTATCAGTAACATGAACAGCAATCATTCTTTTTGAAATACCAATTTGTGGTGCAGCTAGCCCGATTCCTGGACGTAAATTATATTTTTCAACCATTTCAGGGTTTTGACTGTTCATTACAAATTCAATCATTTCTCGTAGTACACGTGTATCTTCCTCATTTGCTGGCAGAGGTACTTCTTCTGCTACTGCTCGTAGAATGGGATTTCCTTCACGAATTACATCGTTCATTGTAAGCATTCACAATCTCTCCTTTCTCCTTTAGTCTACCAAAGGAGCTGAAAAAAGTCATGATAAAGTACATAGTACCTATATATAAATTAAGCAAATAAAGAGGATGACTAGTGCTGTAATTTTATTATTAGCGATTGGTTGGTAAAAAAAGAAAAGACGGCAGAGCCGCCTATTTCTTTCTATAGTTGTTTTGTTTTACATTAACGAATGCAAGCAGCACCAACGATAATTAAAAGAATAAACAACACAACGATTAAAGCAAAGCCCCGTCCGTATCCGCATCCTCCGCAAGAACCTCCGTATCCTCCGTAAGAACCTCCGTATCCATAGGAAGGATATGAACAAGTTGGATAACAATATGTGTATCCGTACATGAGATGACCTCCTTTATCATTTCCCGCTAATACTGCGGTTATTATAAGGTATGGAAGAGTGGTTAGAAGTGTATAGACATTCGCCTAGAAAAGGAAGAAGTGATTGCATATTTTTGTTATAAAGAGAGAAAAACTAAGAAGAATTAAATCGTTTACATACTATTCTACGATGGAAAACAGGTTAAATAGGGAATAATATAACAGTAGGTTATTGCTTACTAATACAGATGTGAAAATAAAAACAACAATGTATAGTGGAAACCTTAATGTTATTCATAAAAAAATCGTAACCAAAGTAATTGACATCGTGATTAGAATAGTTGTAAACTAAAAAACGTGATCAAGATTGTATTAATATGTTTCTGAAAAAACATTAGTACAGATTGTTAGGTACACAAAATTATTCTCAACCGGCGAGGTTTCCTGTCGGTTTACATGGTTACGTTTTCGTACTAGTGAATTTCTAGTGAAAGCGTTTCAGAATATGGTTCAAGAGAGGAAGAGGTGAACGGAATGGGTACTAAAACAAAAAAGACCCTATTTAATGTTGATGAGCAAATGAAAGCTATCGCAGCTCAATTTGAAACATTACAAATTTTAAATGAAAACGGCGAAGTTGTGAATGAAGCAGCTATGCCTGAATTATCTGATGATCAATTAAAAGAATTAATGCGTCGTATGGTGTATACTCGCGTATTAGACCAACGTTCTATTTCTTTAAACCGTCAAGGACGTTTAGGTTTCTACGCACCTACAGCTGGACAAGAAGCTTCTCAATTAGCGAGTCATTTCGCACTTGAAGCAGAAGACTTCATCTTACCAGGATACCGTGATGTACCACAATTAGTATGGCACGGATTACCATTATACCAAGCATTCTTATTCTCTCGTGGACACTTCATGGGTAACCAAATGCCTGAGAATGTAAATGCACTAGCTCCACAAATCATTATCGGTGCGCAAATCATCCAAACTGCTGGTGTTGCGTTAGGTATGAAACTACGTGGTAAAAAATCTGTTGCAATTACTTACACTGGTGACGGTGGTGCTTCACAAGGTGACTTCTACGAAGGTATGAACTTTGCAGGTGCATTCAAAGCTCCAGCAATCTTCGTTGTTCAAAACAACCGTTACGCAATCTCTACTCCAGTAGAAAAGCAATCTGCAGCTAAAACTGTAGCACAAAAAGCAGTAGCAGCAGGTATTTACGGAATTCAAGTAGACGGTATGGATCCATTAGCTGTATACGCAGCAACTGCTTTCGCTCGTGAGCGCGCAGTAAATGGCGAAGGCCCTACTCTAATCGAGACTCTAACATTCCGTTACGGTCCACATACAATGGCTGGTGATGACCCAACTCGTTACCGTACAAAAGATATCGAAAACGAATGGGAACAAAAAGATCCAATCGTACGCTTCCGTACATTCTTAGAAAATAAAGGCCTATGGTCTCAAGAAGTAGAAGAAAAAGTAATCGAAGAAGCAAAAGAAGATATCAAACAAGCAATTGCTAAGGCTGACCAAGCTCCAAAACAAAAAGTAACTGATTTAATGGAAATCATGTACGAAAAAATGCCTTACAACTTAGCTGAACAATATGAAATTTATAAAGAAAAGGAGTCGAAGTAAGCCATGGCTCAAATGACAATGATTCAAGCAATCACTGATGCTTTACGTGTTGAAATGAAAAATGACCCTAACGTACTTGTGTTTGGTGAAGACGTTGGTGTAAACGGCGGTGTATTCCGTGCTACTGAAGGTTTACAAGCTGAATTCGGTGAAGATCGTGTAATGGATACTCCACTTGCAGAGTCTGGTATTGGTGGACTTGCAGTTGGTCTTGCACTTGAAGGATTCCGTCCAGTTCCAGAAATCCAATTCTTCGGTTTCGTTTATGAAGTAATGGATTCTATTTCTGGACAATTAGCTCGTATGCGTTACCGTTCTGGTGGACGTTGGACTGCTCCAGTAACAGTTCGTTCTCCATTTGGTGGCGGTGTTCATACTCCAGAATTACATGCTGATAGCTTAGAAGGATTAGTGGCTCAACAACCTGGTCTAAAAGTTGTTATCCCATCTACTCCATACGATGCAAAAGGTCTTTTAATCTCTGCGATTCGTGACAACGATCCAGTTATCTACTTAGAGCATATGAAATTGTACCGTTCATTCCGTCAAGACGTACCAGAAGGCGAATACACAATTGATTTAGGTAAAGCTGATATCAAACGTGAAGGTACAGATGTATCTGTTATCGCTTACGGTGCTATGGTTCATGCTGCATTAAAAGCTGCTGAAGAACTTGAAAAAGAAGGTATCTCTTTAGAAGTTGTTGACTTACGTACAGTTCAACCATTAGATATCGAAACAATCATCGCTTCTGTTGAAAAAACAGGTCGCGTAGTTGTAGTTCAAGAAGCTCAAAAACAAGCTGGTATTGCAGCTAACGTTGTAGCGGAAATTAACGATCGTGCAATCTTAAACTTAGAAGCTCCAGTTGTACGTGTTGCAGCTGCTGATACAGTATTCCCATTCTCTCAAGCTGAGAGCGTATGGTTACCAAACCATAAAGATATTGTTGAAGCTGTAAACAAAGTAATGAACTTCTAATTTTTAGTTTTTCATGTGCAAAAGAAATCAGCACATGCTGATTTCTTTTGCCATATTCCATAATAAAGAAATGAATCAGGGGGCTGAATTCCGTGGCATTTGAATTTAAACTACCAGATATCGGTGAAGGTATCCACGAAGGTGAAATCGTAAAATGGTTTATTAAACCAGGCGACGAAGTAAACGAAGACGATGTACTTCTTGAAGTGCAAAATGATAAAGCAGTAGTAGAAATCCCTTCTCCAGTTAAAGGTAAAGTACTTGAAGTACTTGTAGAAGAAGGTACGGTTGCAGTAGTTGGAGATACATTAATTAAATTTGATGCTCCTGGATACGAAAACCTTAAATTTAAAGGTGACGACCATGACGATGCTCCAAAAGCTGAAGAAGCGAAAGAAGAAGCTCCAAAAGCTGAAGCTACTCCAGCAGCAACTGCTGAAGTAGTAAATGAGCGCGTAATCGCTATGCCATCAGTTCGTAAATATGCTCGTGAAAAAGGTGTAGATATTCATAAAGTAGCTGGTTCTGGTAAGAACGGCCGCGTTGTGAAAGCTGATATCGATGCATTTGCAAATGGTGGACAAACTGTAGCAGCAACTGAGGCTCCAGCAGCAGTAGAAGCTACTCCAGCAGCAGCAAAAGAAGAAGCACCAAAAGCACAACCAATCCCAGCTGGTGAATATCCAGAAACTCGTGAGAAAATGAGTGGTATCCGTAAAGCGATTGCAAAAGCAATGGTTAACTCTAAGCATACAGCTCCTCACGTAACATTAATGGATGAAGTAGATGTAACAGAACTTGTTGCTCACCGTAAGAAGTTCAAAGCTGTTGCAGCTGACAAAGGTATTAAATTAACTTACCTTCCATACGTTGTAAAAGCTTTAACATCTGCATTACGTGAATTCCCAATGTTGAATACTGCTTTAGACGATGCTTCTCAAGAAATCGTTCATAAACATTACTTCAACATCGGTATCGCAGCTGATACAGACAAAGGTCTATTAGTACCAGTTGTTAAAGATACAGATCGTAAATCAATCTTCACTATTTCTAACGAGATCAATGATCTTGCTGGTAAAGCACGTGAAGGTCGTTTAGCTCCAGCTGAAATGAAAGGTGCTTCTTGCACAATTACAAACATTGGTTCTGCAGGTGGACAATGGTTCACTCCAGTTATCAATCACCCAGAAGTAGCAATCCTTGGTATCGGCCGTATCGCTGAGAAGCCAGTTGTGAAAAACGGTGAAATCGTTGCAGCTCCAGTATTAGCATTATCTCTAAGCTTTGACCATCGTTTAATTGACGGCGCAACTGCTCAAAAAGCATTAAACCAAATTAAACGTCTATTGAATGACCCACAATTATTAGTAATGGAGGCGTAATAACAATGGTAGTAGGAGATTTCCCAATTGAATTAGATACAGTCGTTGTTGGTGCAGGTCCTGGTGGATACGTTGCGGCAATTCGTGCAGCACAATTAGGTCAAAAGGTAGCAATTATCGAAAAAGCTAACCTTGGTGGCGTATGCTTAAACGTTGGATGTATTCCTTCAAAAGCGTTAATCAATGCAGGTCATCGTTATGAGAATGCAATGCATTCTGATGACATGGGTATCACTGCAGAGAACGTAAAAGTTGACTTTACAAAAGTTCAAGAATGGAAAAACGGCGTAGTTAAGAAATTAACTGGCGGTGTTGAAGGCCTTCTTAAGGGTAACAAAGTTGAAATCATTCGCGGTGAAGCTTACTTCGTAGATGCTAACACATTACGCGTAATGACTGAAGATGCAGCTCAAACTTATACGTTTAAAAATGCTGTTCTTGCAACTGGTTCTACACCAATCGAAATTCCTGGATTCAAATACTCTAAACGTGTTATCAACTCTACAGGCGCTCTAAGCTTACCTGAAATTCCTAAAAAACTTGTTGTAATCGGCGGCGGTTACATCGGTATGGAATTAGGTACTGCATATGCTAACTTCGGTACAGAAGTTACTGTAGTAGAAGCTGGCGACGAAATCTTAGCTGGTTTCGAAAAAGCAATGAGCTCTGTTGTTAAACGTGCCCTTCAAAAGAAAGGTAACGTAAATATTCATACAAAAGCTATGGCTAAAGGCGTTGAAGAAACAGAAACTGGCGTAAAAGTTAGCTTCGAAGTTAAAGGTGAAGTACAAACTGTAGAAGCAGATTACGTATTAGTAACTGTAGGTCGTCGTCCAAACACTCAAGAAATCGGTCTTGAGCAAGTTGGAGTTAAAATGACTGATCGCGGTATCATCGAAATCGATGAGCAATGCCGTACAAACGTACCAAACATCTATGCAATCGGTGATATCGTTCCTGGACCACCATTAGCTCACAAAGCTTCTTACGAAGGTAAAGTAGCTGTTGAAGCAATTAGTGGCCATGCATCAGCTATCGATTACATCGGAATTCCTGCAGTATGCTTCACAGATCCAGAATTAGCATCTGTTGGATACACTAAGAAACAAGCTGAAGAAGCAGGAATGGCAGTAACTGTATCTAAGTTCCCATTCGCTGCAAACGGTCGTGCATTATCATTAAACAGCACAGACGGTTTCCTACAACTTGTAACACGTAAAGAAGATGGTCTTCTTGTAGGTGCACAAGTTGCAGGTGCAGGTGCTTCTGATATTATCTCTGAGATTGGTTTAGCTATCGAAGCTGGAATGACAGCTGAAGATATCGCTCAAACAATCCATGCTCACCCAACATTAGGTGAAATCACAATGGAAGCAGCTGAAGTTGCTCTTGGAATGCCAATTCACATTGTAAAATAATACGAATAACCAAAATAACCCGCCTTTTATCTTTTTAAAGGCGGGTTATTTTTTATTTTATGGAATTTATCTTGCAAAATCCCGATTTGTGAGAGCTGATCGTTAGTGAGAATGAAGAAATCCATTGATTAAAGTTTCACTCTATCCATTAAAGCTTTAGTAGAGCTAACAAGGTCGTTATGTATATTTATGGAATAAATACGTAATACTATATAGTCTAAATTGGAATGTACGTAACTTTTTTAGAAATATAATGGACTCAAATCGATTACATCTTTTCGTATTATGTAATGGATTTGAGTCCAATACCATATCTTATTATAAAATAGAGCATGTCAAAGGAGATGGTTTCGTGAAAATCATACATGTTATATTTTATCATTTCCTTTTATGGAGTGGATTTTCTATTGTACTATTCTTATCAAATGGTGATAAATTTCATTATAAAGTGATGCTCTTTTTCGTGTTCCTTTATTTAGCATATGTAATTGCATATGTTGTTCTTCGTATAAGAAAACAGGCACTATTTCTTACTTGCGCAAATAGTATGCTCTTTTTACTGATATCTTTCCTTTTTTTATAGTTAGCGTTTATAAAAATACATTGTTCTTCCATTAAATAACCTTAATTCACCCTCTAATTTTTTTGCTAAAAAACGGCAGAATTCATTTGCTTTTCCTTTATCCCCAAATGTGGCAGTAGAAGGTAAGGAGATTTGAACGAAAGCTTGGTCGTTTTCTGTTCCTATCCCCACATAAATAGAATTATAACGATCATGACTAGATTTGAGCTCAAGTGTAGTATCTGATGTATCAAATATCTCATACGGAAATGCTACGTTAGTATATGCATAGCTAACTTGCGCGCCGGTTTGCGAAGTAATGGTTTTATAATAATTAAAAAGTTGTTTAACATCTTCTAATGAGACAGCTTGTTGTTTTGATTTAGGTACAAGTTTAATAAATGCATGTTGCATAAAGATTTTCCTCCTAAAGTAATATATACAGACATTTTAACACTGGTGTAAATTTTTTGACAATTAAAAAGGTTCTTTCCTTTTTTTGTTTAATATATACGGTAGAAAGTGTTGTGAGGAAAGGAGGAAGAAAATGTTTGAAAAATTGTATGATGAGCATGAGAGTGTGAAGGTACGATTTTTGGGATTTATGACACATGAAAACCGCTATGATTTTGGTGTTATTTATACAAATATGTTTTTTGGAAAACCTCTTGTTGTTTGCATGCAAACAGGGAGAGCAACTTTACTAGGACAAGACGATGTAGATAATGTTCAACATTTACAACAGGTCTTTAAATTACAATCAGAGGAGGAAGCGAATGACCTAGCACAATTCTTTAAGTTTCTTGTACCACCTACTTCCTTACATGCTGAATATGAAGAATAAATAAAAGGAAACAGTCGTACTTATTAAGATATGACTGTTTTTTCATGTTATTGTCTCATACTAATATAAAGTTAATTTTTTTAATGTGTTATACTAAAAACCTATTGACGTAAAAAGTATAACATATTAAAATAAAGACAGAAAGTTAAGCGGTTACAAAAAAGTTTTTGGGATTATAAACTTAGGGGGAAATAAAAAAATGGGAACAATCGTATGTCAAGATTGTGAAAGTACAATTGCACACTTCGAGGATGAGAAAGTAACAGTACTTTACGGGAAATGCGGATCTTGCGGATGTGATCACAAGGAGCATACAAAAGCCCAGTAATATATAGGAATATTCTAGCTGAAAAAGTTTTTAGGACCATAAACTTAGGGGGAAATGAAAAATGGGAACAATCGTATGTCAAGTTTGTGAAGGAACAATCGCACACTTTGAAGATGAAAAAACAACGGTACTTTACGGGAAATGTGAATCTCATTGCGAATGTGGTCACAAAGAACATACAAAAGTTCAGTAATATATAGAACGTGTAAATATAAAGGTTTTCAATCATAATTCAAACTCAGGGGGAAATGAAAAATGGGAACAATCGTATGTCAAGTTTGTGAAGGAACAATTGCACACTTTGAAGATGAAAAGACAACAGTACTTTACGGGAAATGTGGATCTCATTGCGAATGGGGTCACAAAGAGCATACAAAAGCCTAATAATTAAAAAAACGCCTGCATATTTTGCAGGCGTTTTTTAATAGATTGTAGTTGTGTGACCAACCGTTGCAATAATTGCATCATCTCGAATGGGAATGAATTTGAATGTGGTTTGTAGGGTATTAGCAGAAGCATGTTGGCTCATGAGGCGACTATCTATGCGGGTAATAAAATCTGTTAAATATGCTGAGATAAAGGCATAGGGAATTCTTCGTTCATTTAATAGATAAATGATTTGTTCCTTTGTTTGTACTCCTACACCGTGCCCATAAAAAAAGAAATTACCTAAATAAATGGCATTTTCTCCTTGCCATTCAACTGAAGCTGGATTCACTTGTGGATTTTTAAAGTAAACAAGATCGCCAGGAACGATATCCCCACCGTTTTTTGTCACCAGTTTTAAATCTCGATCATAATCCCATGTATATAGTAGAAGGTTTGCGAATAAGCGGTTAAAAGTTTGCTCATCATATAGAGCTAAAAGTGCCTTGTAAAAAATAATAATCATTGCTGTTGCACATTCTGTTCCATACTTTTTTCCATCTTTAAAAATATCTCGTATCGCGACCGAGGGTGGTCTATTTGGAAGTAATTGAAATCCTCCTAGTGGTGTCCTTTGCCAAAATTCAGGGTTGCAATAGGACTCTTGGAATGTACGGAACTGTAATCCACTTTGAAAGAGTTCTAAGGAGGATGTAATGATATGAATTCGTAAATTTAGATCAAAGCTGAGTTCATCAGTTGTTCGGAATGAATATACTTCCTGATTTCCAGCCATAATGGCCAATATTTGTTGTTTCTCAGTAGCGAACGGTTCATTTTCACTCGTGATATAAGGATGTACAATAGAACGACCAATCACAATCATAATTGTATCCCCACCTATAAGTTACATTCTTTAGTATCGTATGAGTAAAAGAAAAAATGGTGAAAAAAAGCCTATCAACTGATAGGCTTGTATTCTTTAATAACGCGTAGTGTTTGGAGTGTCATATCTTCAGGACCTTGTACTGGTAGGCCAGCATCTAGGTTTTTATTAATGTAGTCTAGGTTTTCTTGCGTAATGATTTCGCCAGGGGTGAAGATTGGAATACCTGGCGGATAAACCATAACAAAATCTGCTATAATGCGACCAGCAGCTTCTTCAAATGGGATGACTTCTGCTTCTGAGTAAAAAGCATCCCGAGGAGAGAGGGCAAGTACAGGGATTTCTGGAATTTCAACTTGTACTTGAACACCTTTGTCCGCTCTATTTTTAAAGGTAGTTGCTAGTTCTCGTAAGGCCTCAATAAGAATATTAGTTTCGACCTCTGTATCTCCCAATGTCACAAGGCATAGAATGTTATATAAGTCTGAAAGCTCGACTTCAATGTTGTAATGTTCTCTTAACCATAATTCTGCTTCGTGACCTGTAATGCCTAGATCCTTGACAGATACAATCAGTTTTGTTGGATCATAGCTGAATGTTGCATCCATACCTAACATTTCTTTACCAGGGCAATATAGATTTTCAATCTCATTTATCGTACAGCGTACATGTTCGGCTAACTGAATTGTTTTTGTGATTAATTCTTTTCCTTCAGTCGCAAGACGTTTTCTTGCGACGTCTAAAGAAGCTAATAGAATATAGGAAGTTGATGTTGTTGTAAGCATGCTAATAATCGATTGAACATGTTTTACATTCACAAGGCCTTCTTTGACATTTAGAATGGAACTTTGTGTTAATGAACCTCCGAGCTTATGAACACTTGTCGCTGCCATATCTGCACCAGCTTGCATAGCTGACATTGGTAATTCGTCATGGAAATGAATATGAACACCATGAGCTTCATCAACTAATACAGGTATTTCATAGGAATGAGCTAATTCTACAATATGCTGCAAGTCTGCGGCGAATCCAAAGTATGTTGGATTAATAACGAGTAACCCTTTTGCATCTGAATGTTCCTCGAGTGCTTTTTTTACAGATTGAATCGTAATCCCATGTGAAATACCGAGCTTCGGATCGATTTCAGGATGAATGAAAATTGGTTTTGCACCTGAGAAAATAATGGCTGACATTACAGATTTATGAACGTTTCGTGGTACAAGAATTTTATCTCCTGGGCCACAAACGCTCATTACCATTGTCATAATTGCACCGCTTGTACCTTGAACTGAAAAGAAGGTATGATCTGCACCGAATGCAGTTGCAGCTAAATCTTGAGCTTCTTTAATCATACCTTTTGGATGATGTAAATCATCGAGCGGAGCAATATTAATTAAATCAATTGCTAATGCATTATGCCCAATAAATTCGCGAAATTCTGGGTCCATCCCTTGTCCTTTTTTATGACCTGGGATATGAAATTGAATTGGATTTCGCTTGCTGTGCTCTACTAAAGCGGTAAACAATGGTGTTTTGTATTGGGACAATCTATACACCCCTTCTTCTTCGTAATATTTATTATGAGTTGTTTTATGTGTATCTTGTTCAGTAAGAAAGTTATTTCCACTATATAGTTATATAACTGTCTATAAGAACTTGACTTGTTCTACTTACCAAATGGAAGTTTCACTTTATTTTCAATAAAACAAAAGCATTATATCACCAATGATTATATATGTATAGAAAAAACTATTATTTTTATTATATGCATAATTAGTAATAATTTGTATGCCGTTATTCGTGAGCAGTAAAGTTTTAACTTAAAGTTCTGAGAAAGCGAGGAGATACGTAGAATTCCGTCAATGGAAGTTATATTTCTATTCGCGTTCAGTAATATCCTCATCTTAAAAATCAGCGAAAATAAAAGAGGATGGAGGAAAAATAAAGTTTCAATTTATCGAGGCTTATTTTCAAAAAGGAAAGGAGATCTATGCCTTTCATCGCCTCGTTGTCTTCGGTATGAAGAGAGACAATGCCATAATAAAAGAGAAATAGTGTATAATGCAAAAGGGACTATGATAAAGAAGGATGGAAGGTTTATTTTTAAGGGAGAATAAGGGTAAAAATGAAAGAGGTGTACATATGGAATATCAATATCCACTTGATTATGATTGGTCGAATGATGAGATGATTGCGATTGTGACATTCTATGAGGCAATTGAAAAGGCGTATGAAAAAGGTATCATCAGAGAAGAATTGATGAGATTATATCGCCGTTTTAAAGAAATTGTGCCGTCGAAAGCGGAAGAGAAAAAAATTGATAAAGAGTTTCAAGAAGTAAGTGGTTACTCTATATACCGAGCGATTCAAAAGGCGAAAGAAGTAGAAGAACAAAAGATTGTGAAAATGTAAAAAGATTTTGAAAAATCAAATTCTAAGTGCTATAATGGGATAACAACTTAAAACGGACAATATAAATTGTCCGTTTTCTTACTATCGATTGCAAATTTTATATAAAGGAAGGAGTGAGTGCATCGTAGTTTGTATCTTCTCAAGAAATTGTTCATCATCGAGTGTTGAGCACTCTTCTGGAGAAATGTGAATACCAACTAGTAACTCTGCTTTTTTTATAGTCGCTAGGCGTTCAATCATTTTTTGTAAGTCATTTGTTTCAAGTGAGTTATGCGATTTTACAGCTGGTTTGGTATGGTCAATGGACCAAACGAAGTCATTTGGTATATTTGTTTTTAAATCATTTAAATGTTCTAAGAAGGCATGAGCCGCTTCCACTTTTTGTGGACACTCATAAATTAAACCAAAGTATATAAAAGCATGGGTACCCCATAAACCAATTTGAAAATGTGGCAGCATTTTATATCCGCGTTTATTTGTTGAAAAAGCAACCCAAGTATCGTTTGGTGGATTGACTTTACGTCGTGCATGTTTTGCAACATGATAGAAAAAAGTTTCCCCAGTTTGTTCTGATAAATAATGAGAAAATTGCTCGCCTAGAGCTTCTAATTTAGGGTGAATATTCGTTTTAATAGCATTCATTCGTTCTTCGAGACCATCAACTGCAAAGACAGCAAAGTCAGTTGATTTAAATGTTTGTAATGTCATGATAGTTCCTCCAACTCCTAGTTTGTTTTTTATTTTAGCATAGCTTGTACGATTCATAAAAAAAACAGTACAAAAAAACTTCAGTAAAAAAATATAATTTTGTTGCATAGATGATTTATCCAACATAGTATAGTATAAAACAAAAAATCAGAAAATTAAGTTAATTCTAGTCCGAGGGCAGACGAATATTGGGAGGAGGCAATAAAAATGAGACAGGTGATTAACGCGTTAAAGAGAACAGATGCTGAAAAAAGAATTCCGGTGCTAAGATTGGAGTTAGATTATGAATTAGCAACGCTATATGATGCAATGATGGAAAATGATAATCAGAAAAAAGAAGAGTGCGTGCAAAAGCTAGAAGTGCTAAGACTTGAAATGATCCGTTTAGAAGCGTAATAATAGTATATGTATAAAAATTAAGTTGGTGCGAACCTTATAAAGGGTTCGTTTTTTCTGTGAACAGTGTAGATCGGAGTGTTTAAACATGCAAGAGGTATGGAAAGAAATCGATACACATGCAAAACAGTGGATTCAAGAAGCTGGTGAGCGTTTAATGGCATCATTGCAAAAGACGCTTATTGTGGAGACGAAATCAAATGCAGCTGACCTAGTAACAAATATGGATCGAGAAACGGAACAGTTTTTGATTGGGAAAATTAAAGAAACATACCCACACCATTATATTTTAGGAGAAGAGGGATATGGAGATAAGCTTGCTTCTTCGGATGGGGTTGTTTGGTTAATTGATCCAATTGATGGTACGATGAATTTTGTTCATCAGAAAAGAAATTTTGCGATTTCAATTGGCATTTATGAGAACGGTATCGGAAAAATCGGCCTCATCTATGATCCGGTTCATGACGAACTGTATCATGCTATAAAGGGGGAAGGAGCCTTTTGTAACGGTGTAACCATTCCCACTTTAGAGAAAGGTACATTAGAAAGCGGGATTATTGCTTTAAATGCTACGTGGCTTACTGATAATCCATTACTTAATATGGAAAAAATGATGAAGCTCGTGAAAAAAGCACGAGGAACACGCTCATATGGTTGCGCGGCACTAGAAATGGTATATGTTGCAACAGGAAGATTAGATGCTTACGTGACGCCGCGATTATCTCCTTGGGATTTTGGCGGAGGACTGATTATTGTAGAAGAAGTCGATGGCAAAGTGACGACGTTTGCTGGTAAAGCACTTTCTATTGTAGAAAAAAGTAGTGTATTAGTTGCGAAGCCGGGGGTATATGAAGAGTTACTACCATTTGTATCACAGTAACAAAAAAAGTAAGAGGCTACGAAAAGCTTCTTACTTTTTACTGTTACTGTGATTTACGCATTTTTCGTTTTGTTACAAATCCGTATCCAACTGTAACAAATGTGCCGATAATGCAAATAATAATACCGATGGGACTATTTTCAGCAATCATAATTCCAATGCCAATTAAGAAAATAACACCGATAATAGCTGTTAATAAAAAGCGGTACTGAATTTGTTCCATATCTTCACCCTCCAATTTCATTTTACTTTCACAAAAGTAAGAATACAACTATATTTTCATTCTTGATTTTATTTTGATTGCCATTGTATCCCCTTCACTCTTATAATAGAGAAGGATTAAAAAGACACTAGGAGTTGGACATGTTGAAAAAACGACAAGATTTACGAAATATAGCAATTATCGCCCACGTTGACCATGGTAAAACAACACTTGTTGACCAATTATTACGTCAAGCGGGGACGTTCCGTGCAAATGAGCACGTAGAAGAACGTGCAATGGATTCGAACGATTTAGAAAGAGAACGCGGTATTACAATTTTAGCAAAAAATACAGCGATTCATTATGAAGATAAACGAATTAACATTTTAGATACGCCTGGACACGCTGACTTCGGTGGTGAAGTAGAGCGTATTATGAAAATGGTTGATGGTGTTTTACTTGTTGTTGATGCATATGAAGGTTGTATGCCACAAACGCGATTTGTTTTAAAGAAAGCTCTTGAGCAAAACTTAACTCCAATCGTTGTAGTAAACAAAATTGACCGTGACTTTGCTCGCCCGGATGAAGTAGTTGATGAAGTAATCGACTTATTTATCGAGCTTGGTGCAAACGAAGATCAATTAGAGTTCCCAGTTGTATTTGCATCAGCAATGAACGGAACAGCAAGCTTGGATTCAAACCCAGCAAATCAAGAAGAGAATATGAAATCATTATTTGATACAATTATTGAACATATTCCAGCACCAGTTGATAACAGCGAAGAGCCACTTCAATTCCAAGTAGCACTTCTTGACTATAATGACTATGTAGGTCGTATCGGGGTAGGTCGTATATTCCGCGGCACAATGAAAGTAGGACAACAAGTTGCACTAATGAAGGTCGATGGAAGCGTAAAACAATTCCGCGTAACAAAACTATTTGGTTACATGGGATTAAAACGCCAAGAAATTGAAGAAGCAAAAGCTGGAGATCTAGTAGCAGTTTCAGGTATGGAAGATATTAACGTTGGTGAAACGGTATGTCCAGTTGAACATCAAGATGCGTTACCATTATTACGTATTGATGAGCCAACACTACAAATGACGTTCCTTGTAAATAATAGTCCATTTGCAGGTCGTGAAGGTAAATACATTACGTCTCGTAAAATTGAAGAGCGTCTTCGTTCACAATTAGAAACAGATGTAAGTTTACGTGTTGATAATACAGAGTCTCCTGATGCATGGATTGTATCTGGACGTGGAGAATTACATTTATCTATCTTAATTGAAAACATGCGCCGTGAAGGTTACGAACTACAAGTATCTAAGCCTGAAGTAATTATTAAAGAGGTTGATGGCGTAAGATGTGAGCCTGTAGAACGCGTACAAATCGATGTGCCTGAAGAATACACTGGTTCTATTATGGAGTCAATGGGTGCACGTAAAGGTGAAATGTTAGATATGGTGAATAACGGAAACGGTCAAGTTCGCCTTACTTTCATGGTTCCAGCACGTGGTTTAATTGGTTACACAACAGAATTCTTAACATTAACTCGTGGTTACGGTATTTTAAACCATACATTCGATTGCTACCAGCCAGTACATGCTGGACAAGTTGGTGGACGTCGTCAAGGTGTTCTAGTTTCACTTGAAACAGGAAAAGCATCACAATACGGTATTATGCAAGTTGAAGACCGCGGTGTAATCTTCGTTGAACCAGGTACAGAAGTATATGCTGGTATGATTGTCGGAGAACATACACGTGAGAATGATTTAACAGTTAACGTTGTAAAAATGAAACAACAAACTAACATTCGTTCTGCGACGAAAGATCAAACTTCAACAATGAAAAAACCACGCTTAATGACTCTAGAAGAGTCATTAGAGTACTTAAACGATGATGAGTTCTGTGAAGTAACTCCAGAATCAATTCGTCTTCGTAAAAAGATTCTTGATAAGAGTGAGCGCGAAAGAGCTGCTAAGAAAAAGAAATCTGTAGAAGCGTAAAAAATATGAAGCTGCCTTTTTAAAAAAGGCAGCTTTTTGTTTTGTTTATTTTTTTAGAAAATTTACTCTTTTATCTAGACAGTAGTTTTTCTGCAAGGTACTCTTATAGTAGGGAAAATAGAATTTAAAAAGTAAGAATCAAGGTACTACTAGTTAGTGGATTGGACTCATATGGGTTGTTTTCGTTCATCTTTGCAAAATAAGGGGGAGTATAATGCTAGAGAGAATGTCATTTTTCGCAAAATTATATAATGTAGATACGAATCCAGAAATAGGGATGTGGCTTTTATATGGCACAATGATTTTTTTAAGTGCCCTTGTATATAATTTAGGGTTTGCTAGGAAGTTATCGCTATTAAAAAATATTGTGGTGTATGTGGCGCTGGCGTTAGGATGTACAGTCTTAACTTTTTTAGGAGTTTTGTTGCCGGTGGGAGAAGGACTTGTTGTAGCCGCAATTGTACTAGGAATTTATAGATTACGTTTACGTCAAGCAAAGCAACAAAGAGTAAGTTAAGGAGGTTCTTTATGCGCTCTGTACAAGATACATTATATAATTGGTTAACGATTAAAACGGTTGCGGAAGCAAGACCCAATGATGCAGCTGCACAAGAAACATATTTGCTGTTTCATGATATGTTGCATGAAGATCATCAATTAAGTGATGTGGAAGTGGAAAAGAAAGAAGATATGTATTTAGTTACATATAAACGAGGCGGAGAAAAACATTCTACAAGATTTCCAGTAGAGCTTATAGATTGTTTCTTAGATCAAATGAGACAAGAGCCGGAGAAATATAAATAAGTCCTCATCCGAATGATTAAGGACTTATTTGACAGTTTACCACTCATCTTCTACTGTTTTATCACGATATAGGTGGAATTTTCCGGTTGCATGGCGTTCTATTGTACGTTCTGCAATACGTTCTGTGCATTCCATGCACATATATGTATGAATAGGACGGTTACGAAGCCTTTTGGCCATAGGATTTTCGTCATCTAACTCTTCTTTTTTATCACAAAGCATACATTTGACTCTCATTTCGTCACCTCAATACAAATTCTATCGATATAAGTATAGCATGTAAATTTGATATTTTTGAACTATGGAGGAAAAAAATAATATTTTCGCAATTCGAAAAATAAGTTATCATTAAGATAAATAAAATTTTGGAGGTGGAAATATGGCAAATGTAGTAGAACCTACATTGACAGATTCTTTAGTTCAATCTTTACGTGAAGGACGTATTATAACAATTGCAACAATTGATTTTGAAAAGGCTGTTCCAAATGTAAGTGCTATTTCATGGGTATATGCAATGAATGAGACGCGTATTCGGTTTGCAGTTGATTGGCGATCTCGTATTGCGGAAAATTTACGCCATCATGCAGGGCTTGTACTCACTGTAATGGCGAATGAATCTGTATTTTCCATTAGCGGTGAAGCAAAGATTTTAACGGATAGAATGGAAGGGATTCCTCTTAAGTTAACTATAGTAGAAGTATCTGTTCAAGAAGTGCGTGATGTTATGTTTTATGGAGCAAAGCTTGCTTTGGAACCAGCATATGAAAAAACTTATGATCTTCGTGCTGCTGAAAAACTTGATAACCAAGTTTTAACGGCAATGAAAGGATTGTAGAAAAGTGGATGAGTACTATGGGTGTTCATCCTTTTACTGCTATTTTAATCTGGGTGAATAGGTAACCTTTGTTCCATGTTCAAATATAAATTTTGATGAATATGATACCTAGTTATAAATGAAAAAAATGATTGAGAAAAGTTTTAATTTATATGAATTTAGATTCTACCTCGTTAATACATTACATATAATTATAACAATGGTTCGTCCATATCATAATCATGGATGAAACCCTTGTTCTACAAATTTAAAAGTGGAGTCAGGGGGTAACAGGTTGGATAAAATTTATGTGTTAGACACGAATGTACTTTTGCAGGATCCTTTATCTATTTTTTCTTTTGAAACAAATGAGGTAGTGATTCCAGCAGTTGTATTAGAAGAGGTTGATTCGAAAAAACGTTACATGGATGAAGTTGGGCGAAATGCTCGTTATGTATCTAAACTGATAGATAAATTTCGTGAATTAGGAAAATTGCATGAGAGTATTCCCCTTGAAAATGGAGGGACATTTCGTATTGAATTAAACCATCGCTCATTTGTTCAACTACAAGATATTTTTGTTGAAAAAACAAACGATAATCGCATTTTAGCTGTTGCGAAAAATATATTTTTAGAAGAACAAGAGAAAGAGGATGGAAAGTCTGTTGTTTTAGTAAGTAAAGATGTGCTTGTAAGAGTAAAAGCAGATGCTCTTGGCTTACAAGCAGAGGATTATTTAAGTGATCGTGTCATTGAAGTGGACAATATATATTCAGGTTTTTTAGAAGGCTACATATCAAAAGAACAGTTAAATTATTACTATGAAAAAGGAGAACTTCCTTTATCAGAAATTGCAAATCATCCATTTTATCCAAATCAGTTTATTGTGATGAAAGATGCATTAGGTGGTTCTAGTTCTGCGCTTGGAATTGTTGATTATTCAGGGAAAAAGGTGAAGAAACTTATTTTTCATAATGAGCAAGTTTGGGGAATACGCCCGCGGAATGTGCAGCAAATTATGGGATTAGAATTGTTGCTTCGTGAAGATATTCCACTCGTAACGTTAACAGGAAAAGCAGGAACTGGTAAAACTTTACTTGCGTTAGCTGCTGGTCTTATGCAGACCGAAGATTTAGGGTTGTATAAAAAACTCCTTGTTGCCCGGCCCATTGTTCCAGTCGGCAAGGATATCGGTTATTTACCGGGAGAAAAAGAAGAGAAATTAAGACCGTGGATGCAGCCAATTTTCGATAATCTAGAGTATTTATTTAATACAAAAAAACCTGGTGAATTAGATGCGATTTTAGCAGGAATGGGTTCAATTGAAGTAGAGGCACTTACTTATATACGAGGACGAAGTATTCCAGATCAATTTATTATTATTGATGAAGCACAAAATTTAACGAAACATGAAGTGAAAACAATATTAACAAGGGTTGGAGAAAAAAGTAAAATTGTATTAATGGGAGATCCGCAACAAATTGATCACCCTTACCTAGATGAATATAATAATGGTCTAACCTATGTTGTAGAGAAATTTAAAGAACAAAAAATTAGTGGACATGTAAAGTTTGTAAAAGGAGAACGCTCTAATTTAGCACAATTAGCGGCGGACTTATTATAAAGTGGAACTTTAATCAGTGAGGGGATTTATTAGCTTGCGTCTAACTGTATTGCATGTGTGGAATTTTGAGATAGAAATATTACTGATAGTAAAAGGCTAAAAAAAGGAGTGGCTTTTGCCCACTCCTTTTTTTAAATAATTGTAAACTTACGGATATTTCGAATTGGATTGTTTATATTAGAGCCATCACCAAAGTAAAGGTGAACAGGTCCATCTTCTCGCAATGGTTTTCCATCTTTTGAAAATCCA
Source organism: Bacillus sp. AFS023182 (assembly GCF_002560575.1). Classification (NCBI taxonomy): domain Bacteria; kingdom Bacillati; phylum Bacillota; class Bacilli; order Caryophanales; family Bacillaceae; genus Bacillus; species Bacillus sp. AFS023182. The sequence goes on from NZ_NTRO01000004.1 coordinate 359,113, forward strand.
AGAATAGCATTGTTTGCTTCTTCTAATGAAAGTGTGATGGAATCATGCAATGTATGGATTTCAACATGTGTTGCTTCTGCTACAATCTCAGCATTTTTGAAAAAGGGATGAAGTGGTATGCCAAACGTTCCTGTGATAAGCTGTTCTTTTTTAAATTTTTTTACGCTTTGTTGTATAGGTGGAAAAGCGGCACCATCACGAATTTCGCGATCCCAGTGTTCGGAAGTATGCTTGAGATAGTCTTCTAATTCTGATTTTTCTTCTTTTGTTTCGGTGAAATAAGTTGTTAAATCTACTTTTCGATCATCAAAAATCCAAACGCTTGGGTCAAGTGTGATCGGAAAGCGTACGTTTCCATTTATAAATAAAATTTCACTCATTGTTGTTCCCCCATTTGTATTATGCTCCCACTTTTCAGTATAATAGTATTAGACATGATTGTCACAAAAAATGTTTCTATTGCAATTTATTAAAACTATCGCTAATATTAATAGATAGGATAGGAGAGTAGGACGGAAACGGAGGGAATCAATTTGGCGTCTGAGACAGTAGCAAATCATCAGGAAAAGGCACTTGCCCTTCTACAAGCGGATGCGGAGAAGATTTTAAGACTTATTAAGGTGCAAATGGACCACCTTACGATGCCGCAATGTCCATTATATGAAGAAGTGCTTGACACGCAAATGTTTGGACTATCCCGTGAAGTTGACTTTGCGGTTCGTCTTGGTCTTATTCCAGAAGAGCAAGGGAAAGAAATGCTAGGAGAGCTCGAACGGGAATTATCAGCACTTCATGAAGCATTTACAAACAAACAACAATAAAGGGTTCAAATAAGCGGGCTCAAACTGACTAAGTTTGAGCTTTTTATTTGTATAATAAAGCAGGAAGAATGGCGATACATATGGAATACAACAATTAAACTGAAAACAGAAAGAGGATATTGAATGAAAAAAGTATGGAAGTCAATGGATTATTCATTATTGCTTCCTCTTGTTATTTTATGTGTACTGGGAGTTGTAATGGTATACAGTTCTAGCTCTATTTTAGCGGTTACAAAATATGAGAAACCGGCTAATTACTTTTTTTATAAGCAACTACTAGCATTAGGAATAGGTACAGTATTTGGATTAGGGATAATCGCTGTGATTCCATACCAGTTTTGGAGAAAAAGAATTATTTTATTACTAATGATGATAGGAAGTATTGGTTTGCTTTCGTTATCTTTGTTACTTGGAACGAAAGCAAATGGTGCGCAAGCTTGGGTGTTTGGTATACAGCCGGCTGAATTTGTTAAAATAGCTATCATTATCGTACTTGCACGTTTCTTTGCAAGAAGGCAAGAAACAGATACTTCAGTATGGAAAGGATCAGCAGGTACAATTCTATTTATAGGATTAATAGTATTTTTAATTCTAAAACAAAATGACTTAGGTACAGTTTTGTTAATCATAGGTATTGTTGGAATTATGTTCCTTTGTTCAGGGGTTCCGATTAACAAGTGGATAAAGCGTATTGCATTAAGTGCAATTGTATGGATTCCGCTTTTATACTTATTTGGAAACTATGCATTGGAAGATTATCAGAAGGCACGTTTTACAGCGTTTTTAAATCCATTTGAAGATACTCAACATGATGGATATCAGCTGGTGAATTCCTTTATTGCAATTGCATCAGGCGGTCTAAATGGTAGAGGACTTAGTAACAGTATACAAAAATTCGGTTATTTACCTGAACCACATACAGACTTTATTATGGCGATTATATCTGAGGAACTTGGCTTTATCGGTGTAGCGATTGTTTTAATTAGTTTGCTACTTATTATTATTCGGGCATTGCGAATTGCTCAAAAGTGCAAAGATCCATTTGGAAGTTTAATTGCAATTGGTATTGCTAGTCTGATTGGGATACAAACATTTGTTATTGTTGGTGGTATGACGGGGCTAATACCTCTTACTGGTGTACCTTTACCATTTATCAGTTATGGTGGTAGTTCTTTAATGGCGAACTTAATTGCAATGGGTATATTGATAAATATAGGTAGTTACGTGAAACGACAAGAGAAGCAACAAAAAGAAGTATATGAGAAAAAAGAACAGGGTGAGCCACATCTTGTTGTTGTAAAATAAAAAAGGCTTTGTGTTTGATGACACAAAGCCTTTTTATTATGGTGTTATAATGAGTTATACTTTGTGAAGTTTTAATAAGAATAGTGTGTCATATTTATCCGAATGTGATATACATTAAAACTGTTAGAAAAGGAAGAGTTGTGCTATACTATTTTTGTGAAACAAATTGATTAGAAAACTTATCATTTGTTGAAAAATAAGGTATGATGTATAAAAATAAAGTGAAGCTTTCCAAGTATAATTTAGAAAAGAAAGTGAAGAACTTCACGCTTTTTAGAGCGTGTGCCTATTTAATCTCTAGAGTGGTAGGAAAGTAGAGGGGGAAAATCATGTCAAAGCTGCAACGTATTCAAAAAGTATTAGTAGCTAACCGTGGCGAAATTGCAATTCGTGTATTCAGGGCTTGTTCAGAACTTGGATTAAAGACAGTTGCAATTTATTCAAAAGAGGATAGTGGTTCTTACCATCGCTATAAAGCAGATGAATCTTATTTAGTGGGGGAAGGCAAAAAGCCAATCGATGCTTACCTTGATATTGAAGGTATTATTGAGATTGCGAAAAGCAACCATGTGGACGCGATTCACCCTGGATATGGATTCTTGTCAGAAAACATCCAATTTGCTAGACGTTGTGAAGAAGAAGGGATTATCTTTATCGGACCACAAAGTAAACATTTAGATATGTTTGGAGATAAAGTAAAAGCAAGAAAACAAGCACAATTAGCAAATATTCCAGTTATTCCTGGTAGCGATGGACCTGTTCATTCACTAGACGAAGTTGAAGAATTTGCTAAGAAGTATGATTACCCGATAATTATTAAAGCATCACTTGGTGGTGGTGGCCGTGGTATGCGTATTGTACGTAGCGGTGATGAATTAAAAGAATCTTATGATCGTGCAAAATCAGAAGCGAAAGCAGCTTTTGGTAACGATGAAGTGTATGTTGAAAAATTCGTTGAAAAACCTAAACATATAGAAGTGCAAATATTAGCAGATGAAGAAGGCAATGTTGTGCATTTATACGAACGCGATTGTTCTGTACAACGTCGTCATCAAAAAGTAGTTGAAATTGCGCCAAGTGTATCGCTTTCAGATGAACTTCGCCATCGTATTTGTGAAGCGGCGGTACAGCTAACGAAAAACGTAAACTATTTAAATGCTGGTACAGTTGAATTCCTTGTAAAAGGTAATGACTTTTATTTCATTGAAGTAAATCCACGTGTTCAAGTAGAACATACAATTACAGAAATGATTACAGGAATTGATATTGTTCAGTCTCAAATTTTGATTGCTGATGGACACTCTTTACATAGTTCAACAGTGAGCGTACCAAAACAAGAGGATGTTATTATACATGGATATGCAATCCAATCTCGTGTAACAACGGAAGATCCGCTTAATAATTTCATGCCGGATACAGGAAAAATTATGGCATATCGTTCTGGTGGCGGTTTTGGTGTTCGTCTTGACACAGGTAACAGCTTCCAAGGAGCAGTTATTACGCCATATTATGATTCATTACTTGTTAAAGTAACGACTTGGGCACTTACATTTGAACAAGCAGCTGCAAAGATGGAGCGTAACCTAAAAGAGTTCCGTATCCGTGGTATTAAAACAAATATTCCATTCCTAGAGAATGTAGTAAAGCATAGAAACTTTTTATCAGGAGAGTATGATACATCGTTTATTGATGCTTCGCCTGAACTGTTCGTCTTCCCGAAACGTAAAGACCGTGGGACGAAGATGTTAAGTTATGTAGGTACAGTAACAGTAAATGGTTTCCCTGGAGTAGGTAAGAAAGAAAAACCGATTTTCCCGGATGCACGTATACCGAATTTGAAACATTCTGAATCAGTTCCAAATGGAACGAAACAAATTTTAGACGAACGCGGTGCAGATGGTCTAGTAAAATGGGTACAAGATCAAAAGCGCGTACTATTAACGGATACTACATTCCGTGATGCGCATCAATCATTACTTGCAACACGTATTCGTACAAAAGATTTAAATCAAGTTGCTGAGCCAACAGCTAGAATGTTACCCAATTTATTCTCAGCGGAAATGTGGGGCGGTGCAACATTCGATGTTGCGTATCGTTTCTTAAAAGAAGATCCATGGGAACGCTTATTAGAGCTTCGTGAAAGAATGCCTAATGTTTTATTTCAAATGCTTCTTCGTTCATCAAATGCAGTTGGTTATAAAAACTATCCAGATAATTTAATTCAAAAATTTGTGGAATGTTCAGCACAGGCGGGTATTGATGTATTCCGTATTTTTGATAGCTTAAACTGGGTTGAAGGTATGAGAGTTGCAATTGATGCTGTAAGAGAGAGTGGCAAAATTGCAGAGGCAACAATGTGTTATACAGGGGATATTCATGACCCAATGCGTAGTAAATATGACTTAAATTATTATAAAAACTTAGCGAAAGAATTGGAAGCATCAGGAGCGCATATTCTAGGTATTAAAGATATGGCTGGATTATTAAAACCAAATGCAGCTTACGATTTAGTTTCTGCGTTAAAAGAAGCGGTATCGATTCCGATTCACCTTCATACACATGATACAAGTGGAAATGGTGTTTTAACGTATACGAAAGCAATTGAAGCAGGTGTTGATATTGTCGACGTTGCTGTAAGCTCAATGGCAGGCCTAACATCACAACCAAGTGCAAATACGTTATATTATGCGCTTGGTGGAAATGAAAGACAACCAGATGTGAATGTGGATGCATTAGAAAAACTTTCACATTACTGGGAAGATGTTCGGAAATATTATGCACCATTTGAAAGTGGTATGAATGCACCGCATACAGAAGTATATATGCATGAAATGCCAGGTGGTCAATATAGTAACCTTCAGCAACAAGCGAAAGCGGTTGGTTTAGGAGATCGATTTGATGAAGTAAAAGTAATGTATCGCCGTGTAAATGATATGTTTGGTGATATTGTAAAAGTAACACCATCATCAAAAGTTGTTGGCGATATGGCACTATTTATGGTGCAAAATCATCTTACAGAACAAGACATTTTTGAACGGGGACATGCGTTAGATTTCCCAGGTTCTGTTGTAGAGATGTTCTCTGGAGATCTTGGACAACCATATGGCGGATTCCCAAAAGAATTACAAAAAATCATTTTAAAAGGAAAAGAGCCATTAACGGTAAGACCAGGAGAACTGTTAGAACCAGTGGATTTTGATGCTTTAAAAGAAGAGTTATTCCATAAACTTGGACGTGAAGTAACTATTTTTGATGTTGTTGCATATGCATTATATCCAAAAGTATTTATGGATTATCAAAAGGTAACTGGACTTTATGGAAATGTATCTGTACTTGATACACCAACATTCTTCTATGGTATGAGATTGGGTGAAGAAATTGGTGTGGAAATTGAACGTGGTAAAACATTAATTGTTAAATTAGTGTCAATTGGTGAGCCTCAACCAGATGGAACGCGTGTACTTTACTTTGAATTTAACGGACAACCGCGTGAAATTGTTGTGAAAGATGAAAGTGTTAAAGCAACGGTTGCGCAGCGTGTGAAAGGAAACCGTGAAAATCCAAATCATATTAGTGCAACAATGCCAGGAACGGTCATTAAAATCGTTGTAAATGAAGGCGATGAAGTGAAAAAAGGTGATTCCATGGCAATCACAGAAGCAATGAAAATGGAAACAACGGTTCAGGCGCCATTCGATGGAAAAGTGAAGAAAGTATATGTAAAAGATGGCGATGCGATTCAAACAGGGGATTTACTTATTGAATTAGAACAATAAAAATCAAGAAAAGAGCTGCTCAAAAGTAGCTCTTTTTTTGATATAAAAATAATAACTTGCCATAATGGCAAGTTATTAAAAGGATTGTTTATTTTGCGTTGTAGTTGATTGTTGTGCCTCTTTTGCGTTTCTTGTACTTCTTGTACCTAGCATCACTAGATAACATAATACGGCAAACAAACAAGAGATAAAGAGTGAATGTAACAGTGCCATTGAGAGGCTAGCGTTCGTATAGACAACCAAAATACCAACAATTGCTTGAAGCGTAACGAGAATAAATGAGATAATCCATCCCCAATATACAACTCGCTGTTGCTTATAGTGGCGAATAGCAAGAATCATTGCGTATAGGATCCAAGCAAATATTAATATTGCGGCAATCCTATGTCCCATTTGAACCCATTCATGCAATTGAGTAGGAAACGGTCTGTTTTTACTACAAAATGGAAAGTCTGGACAAGCCAAACTAGCATGCTCATGACGTACTAAAGCACCTGTATAGACGACGATATAGCTGTAAATTGTTACACCGTAAATATGAAACTTCATTTTTTTATCCATAATGAGAGAACGTGCATCGAATTTCTTGTCAATTTCAAAAATAAGGCAGGCTAGTAAAATGACAGAAGCAAATGAAATTAAGGAAATACCAAAATGAATAGCTAGTACAGCTGGTACTTGTCCCCAAACCACTGCCGCTGCTCCCATTAGCGCTTGTGCAACTAAAAATACAAATGATAAAATAGCAAGCGTCTTTGTTTCACGTACATGTTTATAATATTTCCATGATAAGATACAAAGCAGTGTAACGAGAATTCCTGCCGATCCTGATGTTAAACGGTGACTGAGTTCGATAATTGTTTCCATTGATAGATTAGAGGGAACGAGTTCACCATTACAAAGTGGCCATGATTTTCCACATCCTTGACCTGAACCTGTTTTTGTAACTAAAGCCCCCCCTAATAAAACCCCTAGTAAGTCAAGGCTTGTAATGACTGCTAACCATTTAATAAAGCGTTGCAATCTTTTCACCATCTTTCTGTTATGAAGTTATTGCGAAATATTTTCATTCCATCAATTTTATAGAACAAAACGCGCTACAGTCCTATGATATATAAAAAATAATAAAATAGCAAAGAAATGAAGAGGGAGGATAAAGTACTTGGGATAAGAAAAAAACGGTGTAGATATTACAGTTTTTAAGTGGAAATACTTCTATTATAAAAAGAAATAAGGAGAATGCATGCTAAATATGACAAAATAGTTTATTATAGAAGATAATCTCGTGTTATGATAGGGAGTAATAGGAGAAACTTTTTTGTTATTCGACACAAAAAGTTCATGTTTTCTTCACAAAATGTTCGGGAAATATGATTTAATATATTCGAGTATGAGCGTAGATTAGTAGTAGAGTGGGAAAACAACATTTCTACTGTAATAATATTGCTATATAGAAGCGTACTACTTTTGTAAAGGAAAGACGCGTTTAAGAGGGGGTTGAAATGATGAACCATGCAACAAGTGGGCTGCATGATGAGTCAGCTATAACAAATGTGCCGGAAACAACACGTGTACAAGATTTATTAGCGCTCGTTAAGATGGGGATTGTAAACTCAAATACACTTACGGTGTTTACAGGATTTTGGTTGGCTTTACACTTTAATGGATTAAATGCTGCTAACCATTTGGATAAAATGTTCTTTACAATTGTCGGTTCTGCTTTAATTATGGCAGGATCATGTAGCTTAAATAATTATATTGATCGAGATATCGATCATTTAATGGAACGGACAAAAAATCGTCCGACAGTAACAGGAAAATATAAACCTGGGTTTGCGTTAACATTAGGTATTACTTTATTACTTCTAGGTTTTGTATTCTTGTTATTTACAACACCGATGGCAGCATTGATTGGTTTCATTGGTGCTTTCACATATGTTGTTTTGTATTCATTATGGACAAAACGAGCATACACACTAAATACAGTAGTAGGTAGTGTATCTGGAGCAGTTCCACCTTTAATTGGCTGGGCAGCAATTGATCCTAGTTTAGATCATCCGATTGCTTGGATGCTATTTTTAATTATGTTTGTTTGGCAAATCCCACATTTCCTCGCATTAGCGATGAAACGTGTTGATGAATATCGAAATGCAGGTATTCCAATGCTTCCTGTTGTACATGGATTTGATATTACAAAACGTCAAATCATGATTTGGACAGTATGTTTATTACCACTACCGTTTTATATGAGTGGACTGGGAGTAACATTCATGGTAATTGCAACATTGCTTAACATTGGATGGATCGTATTAGGATTCTATGGATTCCGTAAGAAGGATGACATAAAATGGTCTGTACAAATGTTCGTCTACTCCTTGAATTACTTGACAATCTTATTTGTGTCAATGATTGTAGTTACATTCTTCTAAGACAACGACATGAGGGGATTTCTTTACGTTGAGATTTACTTTACTTACTATAAATAAAGTACAATCTAATTCACAAAGAAAGTGGGGGTTGTTTGTATGAAGAAACAGTGGCGACTGCTTTCATTCGTTTCACTGCTGGCTTTACTGTTAGGGGGATGCGGTAAAGCCTTTCAATCTACTTTAATTCCGCAAGGTGAAGTAGCAAAAATGCAATATGATTTACTCTTGTTAGCAAGTGCGATTATGGTAGGTGTTGTACTTGTAGTTACTATTATTTTCTTGTATGTAATTGTGCGTTTCCGACAAAAGAAGGGCCAAGAGGATTATATTCCAAAGCAAGTTGAAGGAAATCACAAACTAGAAATTATATGGACAGTTATTCCGATTATTCTTTTGCTAATATTGGCTGTTCCGACTGTTACATATACCTTCAAACTTGCTGACGTAAGTGCGATGGAGAAAAAGAATATTGATAAAGATACAATCGTTGTTGATGTAACAGCGAATCTTTATTGGTGGGAATTTTCTTACAAATCAGAAAAGATAGTAACTTCTCAAGATTTAGTTATCCCCACAGGTAAAAAAGTGTATTTGAATCTGAAAGGTGCTGATATTAAACATTCATTTTGGGTTCCATCTTTAGCTGGAAAAATGGATACGAATACAGATAATGTAAACAAAATGTGGTTAAAGGCAGATAAATCAGGCACTTATAATGGTTTTTGTACAGAATTTTGTGGCCCATCACATTCTTTAATGCAATTTAAAGTGAAAGCTGTTGATGAAAGCGAGTACAAAACTTGGATTGCAGATATGAAGAAAATTGATGGTAAGAAGGAAGTAGCTTCTACAAAAGAACAACAAGGTAAAGAGATATTCAACAAAAGCTGTATCGGTTGTCATGCAACTGGATCAAATGATAGTAGACCACCTTCTGCACGTATCGCACCAAACCTAGCAAATTTTGCTGATCGCGATATGGTTGCCGGCATTGCTGAAAATAATGAAGAAAACCTAAAAAAATGGCTAAAGGATCCTGAAAATATGAAGCCAGGAAATAAAATGACTGGTAAATATGGCAACTTAACGGACGATGAAATAGAGGCATTAAATGCCTATTTGAAAACGTTAAAAGTTGAGAAGTAAAAAGGGATTATTTGCGAAGGGGAGGTTGAAAACGTGAGTTCTGTAGCAAAGAAACAGGGGATGGGTGCTGTTATATGGGATTATTTGACGACAGTAGACCATAAAAAGATTGCCATTCTCTATTTAATTGCAGGTGGGTTATTTTTTATCATTGGCGGAATAGAAGCATTATTTATCCGTCTTCAATTAGCCATTCCGAACAATGCTTTTCTTGTTGGGGATGCTTATAATCAAGTATTAACAATGCACGGTACAACAATGATTTTCCTCGCAGCTATGCCGCTCGTGTTTGCATTTATGAACGCTGCTGTGCCACTTCAAATTGGGGCACGCGATGTGGCGTTTCCATTTTTAAATTCACTTGGATTTTGGTTATTTTTCTTTGGAGGCGTATTTTTAAACCTAAGTTGGTTTTTGGGAGGAGCACCTGATGCAGGATGGACATCTTATGCATCGTTATCTCTTGCTTCTAAAGGACATGGTGTTGACTTTTATGTATTAGGATTACAAATATCGGGTATAGGTACACTGATTGGTGGTATTAACTTCCTTGTCACAATTATTAATATGCGTGCACCTGGAATGACCTATATGCGTATGCCGATGTTTACATGGACAACATTTGTAACGTCTTCACTTATTTTATTTGCCTTTCCACCATTAACAGTCGGATTGGCGCTACTTATGTTAGATCGCCTATTTGGTACAAGTTTCTTTAACCCAGCTTTAGGTGGTAATACGATTATATGGGAGCATTTATTCTGGATCTTTGGTCACCCAGAAGTGTACATTCTTATACTCCCGGTTTTCGGAATATTCTCAGAAATATTCGCTACATTTTCTAAAAAACGACTATTTGGTTACTCATCTATGGTATTTGCAACAGTGTTGATTGGATTTTTAGGATTTATGGTATGGGCACATCACATGTTCACGGTTGGCCTTGGTCCTGTCGCGAATGCTATTTTTTCAGTTGCAACAATGGCAATTGCAGTCCCAACGGGGATTAAAATATTTAACTGGCTCTTTACAATGTGGGGTGGAAGTATTCGGTTTACAACTCCAATGATGTGGGCTGTTGCGTTTATCCCATCATTCGTAATGGGAGGAGTAACAGGGGTTATGCTTGCTTCAGCGCCTGCTGACTATCAATTTCATGATAACTATTTCGTTGTGGCACATTTCCACTATGTAATCGTTGGTGGGGTTGTATTTGGATTATTAGCCGGTGCACACTATTATTGGCCACTTATGTTTAACAGAGTATTAAATGAAACACTAGGGAAAATTACATTTTGGTTGTTCTTTATCGGCTTCCATTTAACATTCTTTATCCAACATTTCCTTGGTTTAATTGGTATGCCGCGTCGCTACTTTACGTATTTACCAGGACAAGGATTAGAAACAGGGAACTTAATTAGTTCGATTGGTGCTGTATTTATGGGACTTGGAACCATTGTTCTTTTATTCAATGTTGTGAAAACATCATTGTCTAAAGAGAAAGCGGGTCGTGATCCATGGGATGGTCGTACATTAGAATGGACAATACCAGCTCCGACACCAGAATATAACTTTAAGCAATTACCATTCGTTCGAGGTCTGGATCCGTTTTGGATTGAGAAACGTGAAGGGAATAAAGAGATGACACCAGCAGAGCCTGTGAGTGACATTCATATGCCAAACTCTTCATTTTCACCATTTGTTATTTCGCTTGGGTTATTTATAGCGGCATTTGGTGCAATGTACATGCAAGGTGGAAAAGATAAGTTTTGGCTCCTGGTTGCAATAATTGGGCTTATCATTACGTTTGGTGCAATGTTCTTACGTTCAGTAATTGATGACCATGGTTATCATATTCATAAAGAAGATTTGGATGATAAGGGGGGCACAGCGTAATGCATGTAGAGGAAAAATTAACAAATGAAACATTTCCAGCAGAGCCTGAAAAAGCAACCCTTGAGGGGAAAAATAAGTTTGTTGGATTTTGGCTATTCCTTGGAGGCGAAACTGTATTGTTCGCTTCCTTATTTGGCACATATTTAGCATTGAAAAATTCTACAAATGGCGGCCCCACTTCTCAAGAAATGTTTCAAATGCCACTTGTCTTTATCATGACGATGCTTTTGTTAACAAGTAGTTTAACAAGCGTGTATGCGATGTATCATATGAAGAACTTTAACTTTAAGCAAATGCAGCTTTGGTTAATTGTTACAGTACTATTAGGCTTGGGGTTTTTAGGATTTGAGATTTATGAATTTTATCATTATACACATGAATTCAAACATACAATGAGAAGCAGTGCATTTGGTTCAGCGTTTTATGCGCTTGTTGGAACTCATGGATTACACGTATTGTTCGGATTGTTATGGATCTCAACATTAGTTTTTCGGAATGCGAAGCGAGGGCTAAATTTATATAATGCTCCAAAGTTTTACGTCGCATCGATTTACTGGCACTTTATCGATGTAGTTTGGGTGTTTATTTTCACTGTAGTATATTTGATGGGAATGGTGGGATAAACAATGGCGATAAAGCAAACAAACACAAGTAACTCAAAGGTAGATCTTGTTTATCGTAGAAGAAAAAGTGCAGAGGAAATGAGGCATCAAGTGATTACATTTGGTCTAATGATTTTCTTAACGATTGTAGCTTTTGTGGCAGTCGCTTATCCGAAAACATTTAGTCCTCTTTTCTCAGTGCCATTTATTTTATTGTTAGCTGTTGTGCAAGTAATATTTCAATTGTACTATTTCATGCATATGAGTCATAAGGGACATGAAACAGCAGCCTTTTTCTTATATGCAGGGTTATTAGTGGGATTATTAACCATTTTAGCTTTTATGACGATTATCTGGGTTTAAAAAAGCAAAGGATAGGGAGCTTGAAGTTATCTTCGCTCCCTTTTTCCTATGAGGGTAAGGAATTCAAATTGAAAGGGTGGGTGTAAAAATGAGCAACTTATGGATATTTGGTTTTCAAGCTTTATGGAGCCCGATCTTTTTACTTTTTATGGTGTCTATCCTTATCTGTTACTTTCTTATTATTGGGCCCTATAGAAATCGGTTCGAAAATGCAGATAAGGTAAATAAAAAGCAGATATTTTATTTTACGACTGGGATTGTCCTATTGTATTTCGTAAAGGGTGGACCTATTGATTTACTTGGACATATTGTATTTAGTGCACATATGTTTGAAATGGCAGTGATGTATATTGCGGTACCACCATTATTGTTATTAGGAATTCCGATTTGGTTATACAAATATATTACTTCTTTTCGTTTTATCCAGGTGATGTTGAATATGTTTACAAAACCGCTTATTGCCCTGTTTGTATTTAATGGATTATTTTCCATTTATCATTTGCCGGTTGTGTTTGATGCTGTAAAACAAAATCAAGTCGCTCATCCTATTTTTCTTGCTGTTTTATTTTTTACAGCAATGATGATGTGGTGGCCTATGCTAAATCCATTGCCGGAGTATCAAACATTAAGTGAAATTAAAAAAATTGGCTATATGTTTGCGAACGGTATATTATTGACACCAGCTTGTGCGCTAATCATATTTGCTAGCGAATCATTGTTTGTTACATATACGGATCCAAGTGCATGGATGAAAGCGATGGAGCTTTGTGTGCCTGTAGGGACACTGGCTGATTTAAATATAACCGGACCAGAATTTTTACACTGGATGCCGATTGTACAAGATCAACAAACAGGTGGTACCATTATGAAAATTGTCCAGGAAATAGTATATGGTACAATTATTGGCTATGTATTTTTTAAATGGGCACGTAAGGAACGTAAAAAAGATGAGGAGCAACTACAGGCAGTACCTCCTTATTTGCAAACGAAATAAAACAGGCATGTCCACATGGGCATGCCTGTTTTATTTACTCGATAATTTGAAATTCCTTCAATTCCTTTTCGATATTTTGCAGTAGTTGTTCGCTTTTTTGAAGTACGTTTGTAGGGAAATTTTCATTCTCTCCATATTCAACACCATGTGGATAATAGTGTTTTCCTAACAATGGGGGAAGTAATTTAACTTGTGCGTGTCGTCCTCCGATTTCTCCTTCTACAGCAAATCCTTGGACCCGTAAATAGTATACATCCTTTAATATTTCAAATTTATAGTCATATGTAACTCGTTCATAATCCCACTGTCCGGCAAGTACGAAATGATGATTTTGCATGACTTCTGTGAGAAGTGTAAAATCAATAGTTGCGTCTATAAGTTTTGAATTTGTAAACTGCATAGAATCCCTCCTTATTTTTATTTGAAACCATCTAATTTTATAATAGTATGAATAATGAGAAATCGCAATTCATATTGAGAGAAAAGGGATAATCACGGCTTTTTTTATAAAAATATGATATAGTGAAAATAGTATGGTACAAACAAAAGAGAAGACAGGGCTTTGTGTATATCTCAATTTTATGTTTGACCAGGAGGTATATTTTTTGAAAAAATTATTACGTATCGTAATGATTACGGCTTTGATTTTAGCAATTGATTTATACGGGAAATTACTCGTTTCGCAATATATATTACAACCATCTCATTCTAAGCAGGAACATAAGATTGTCAAGAAAAAGAAACAGATAAATGAAGGTTTTCCAGAGACAATCTCCCAATTAATAGGAGGAGATTCGGAAAATTTATTAGCAAAATGGGGTGAGCCAGCTCGAATCGAACCTTCTGCTTATGGTTACGAATGGTGGATTTATAATCAAGATTTATCACAATATGTACAGTTTGGTGTTGCAGAGCATAAAATTGTAACAGCTTATGTTGCTGGTGATCAAGTGGATGTAGCCCCGTTTCATATGAATGAAAAATATGAAGATGTCTATAAAAAAAATCCATTTTCACATGAAATTTCTTTGGAAAAAGGAAGGAACAGTTACCAATTTGAATTATCTGATACTGAAATTGCAGAACAACCACTTGTTTCGATAGAAGAAGATGATTGGGCGCAGTTATACTTTGATCGGTTTACACATAAACTTGTTGGAATTAGGTATATGGATGATGAAACATTGCTTCGACAAAGACCGTATCAGCTTGTTTATTCTGGAGAATTAGGGACGGAGCCAGCAATCCCTCAGGAGAAAATGGCACAAGTAGAACATGGGAATATGCAACAAATTCTAGATTTGACTAATATTATTCGTAGTCGTCATCAATTGCCATTACTAACATGGGATCAACAAACAGCTGAAGTAGCTTTTGGACATAGTAAAGATATGAAAGAGAATAATTACTTTTCACATGATTCACCGAAATTTGGAACTTTAGGAGATCGATTACAACGTGGTCAAGTCACTTTTCAACTAGCGGGAGAAAATATAGCAGCGCAGCATACTGATGGAATCGCGGCAGTGCAAGGTTGGCTGAATAGCGAAGGGCATCGGAAAAACTTGTTAAATGAACAATTTACTGGACTAGGTGTTGGGGTCTTCGATAAATTCTATACTCAAAATTTCATTAGAAAATAAGAAAAGGTGCATGAAACGTCTAAAAATAGGCGAACCATGCGCCTTTTTTTTCTTACAATATAGTAGATACATCTGAAGAGGTGAGGATTATGACAAAGACAAAAGGACCGTTACATCCTTCTGTTCAACAATTTAAAGAGTTTGTAAACCATCACCCTAAAATGGTTCATGAAGTTCGAAACGGTCAAAAAACATGGCAACAATTTTATGAGGAATGGTATTTACTTGGGGAGCAAGATGAAATGTGGAATGCTTATAAAGCGGATGGAGAAGCGATTTCTTCTCCTATACAAGAGAATCGTACAGAAAATAATGATGAAAAAGCTGCTGATTTAATGGGACAAATGCTTTCGTTTTTTAAAAAATTAGATGCAGAACAAATGCAGCAGCATCTAGCTAATGTAACAAGTGCAATTGGGAGTGTACAACAAGTTATTCAACAATTTCAAGGGAATCGTACACAACCTGAGCAAAGAACTTCTGAAAATAATCCGTTTTTCTTTCGAAAAGATTAGGAGGAAAAGAGGATGAGGGCAGAACTTATGGAATTTATAAAAGCTGACAAAGATTTAGAGCGTTATATTCGTGAACAACCCCATTGGTATCGGAAATTATCACGTAATCCTAAGGAGAAGGAGGCTTTTGAATTAGCTGCCTTACAGTATTATAAAAAGACAATTCCTGATAAAGTTGCAAAATTTCAAAATCAACTGGCGGTTGCTTCTATTATGATTGACATGTTTCAATATATGAAGCAGCAGAATGCAACATAATTGGAAGGAAAAACTATGTCCGTCATGCGAAACATTTGTTACAATAGAAACAGATTATTGAAAAAAAGGAGTTACAGCATGACGGAAATTTGTTTAGTGCGACATGGACAAACTGATTGGAATTTTCAAGAGATTATTCAAGGGCGTGAAGATATTCCACTTAATGAAGTTGGGAAAAAGCAAGCCAGTCAAAGTGCAGCTGCATTAAAATTGGAAACGTGGGATGTAATTATTAGTAGTCCCTTAATTAGAGCACAAGAAACAGCACAGGCAATTAGCGATGCTGTTGGAATACAGTCTATTCTTCTAGATGAGCGGTTTGTTGAACGGAATTTTGGAGAGGCTTCAGGAAAACCAGTTCCTGCAGTTAGAGAGCTTATTGCAGAGGGAAATGTAGAAGGTATGGAGACAGATGAAGAGATTGTAAAACGCTGCTTTGCTGCATTGCAAGACGTTGCACAAGTACATGTGGGTAAACGTGTTATTATTGTTGCACATTCACATGCGATAAAAGCAATGTTACACGCAATCTCACCTGATGAAATTACATTTAAAACGCCATTAAAAAATGCGTGTATTAGTTATGTAAAAGAAGAGAATGGAAGCTGGGACGTACTACGATATAATATTGCCGAGCATATTTGCGTATAAGAAATTATAATGGATGAGTATTTTCAGTAATAGAACTTTTAACTTTATATTCAAATTAGTAGTTCTGTTCTAAATGTGTTATGATGGATACTCGGAGGTGTCTCTCATGATTGTAGCGACGCTTGAAAGCGTAATGATATTAGACGAAGCAGAACAGCTTGCAAAAGCGATTGTCTGTTCCGATGTAGCTAAGAGCTATCGTAAATGTTATAAGGCATTACAGGAAGATTTGGAGGCTCAAACATTAATTGGTCAATTTACAGTAATGAAAGAGCGATATGAAGAAGTGCAACGCTTTGGAAAATATCATCCTGATTATACTTTCGTTTCGAAAAACATGCGAGAGTTAAAACGTTCTGTAGACTTGCATGAAAAGATATCTGCTTTTAAAAAGGCGGAAAATACTTTGCAAAAACTATTAGATGAAGTCAGTGCAGCAATTGGTTCCGAAGTATCATCTGCGATTAAAGTTCCTACTGGAAATCCGTTTTTTGATGCAGGTGGCTGCGGAAGCGGGTGTGGCTCTGGTGGAAGTTGCGGTTGTAAAAAAACGGGGTGATGTGCCCCGTTTTTTAGAATATGAAAGAAAACGTATACAGAATTTGTTCTATAATTTCACAAATTTCTGATTGATTTTTATAAAATACAAGAATATGAGTATATAAAAGGAGAAGATGGAGAAGATTATGTTCGGGCAACGACAAAGTATGATTGTTTATTTACATTCATTGAAACATGCCAAAATTTTAAGGAAATATGGTAATATTCATTACATATCAAAGCGTTTGAAATATGCAGTTGTATATTGTGATGTGGAGCAAATAGAGCATATGATGCAAAAGCTAAATAAGCTTCCTTTTGTGAAAAAAATTGAGCAGTCATATCGCCCGTTTCTTAAAACGGAATTTGAAAATTCGCGTCCGGATCGTGCGAAAGAATACGACTATAGTTAAGGAGAATCCCCCCACTAATTTTAGTGGGGGGATTCTTTATTTTAATAAAAATACAATGGGTATAAATTGCTACTGCATTGGAGGAATGAAATGATTCATTCGTAAAATGCCGATAAGGTGATTAAAATATAATTCTTTTTCTGGGAAAGTTGTAGAAGGTTTTACAGTAAAAGAAACGACATTTTTTTCAATTTGTTCAGCTGTTTCTTCGAATAAAACAATTCGTTTGCTTTTTTTATTTTCAAGTATAGGAATCCCTTCGCGACATATGTATAGCGGTTGGAAATCACCAACTGTTGTTGGTTTCAGAACAACAACTAGTGAGCATACTTTTTTATCATTTTTTAAGGTTTCGAATTGTAACATATGTGACACACGGTCTTTATTTGTTTTCGCAATCTCAAGTAATTCATATAAATCGGAGTAGCCTTCTCCTAGTTCAATAAAACGTTGAATCATATTATTTCCTCCTCTTTCTTTTACTGTATCATTTCATTTTTAAAATGAAAAGAACGCAAAGAAAAAAACCCTGCAAAGCAGGGCCCTTCTTATACTAGTATGTACTAGCAAGAAGGCAAAGGGAGAGGAGAAACCGGAGGAAGAACTTATGGGGAAACGTAAGTCTTCTCCGCGGTTGGCAACAACATCGAAGGTGATGTTGTTATATTTATTTATGTCCAATCTAAATGAAGATATACATAATGAATTTAAATTTTATCGTAGGCTTTTTATTTTGCTTTTTTTTATTTTATGATAGGATAAAAAAGATAAAGGGAAACTTGTATCAGTAGAAGAGATTTTACTCGCATATAGCGAGATGAATATACATATTGGATACTGGAAAGTGATCATACAATGATGGCTATTAAAAGAAATAAAGTGTTTTTTCTTTTAATAGGTAGCGGATTAGGTTATCCTTTAATGGGAAAATAACCAGGAAATATTGAGATTTGATAGCGATTACCAAAGCGGATATGTATTTGTAATAATCGCTCGATAGATTGAAATAAAGGTAGTGACAGCGAATGAGAGTAGTTTCAGGAAAATGTAAAGGGCATCCACTTAAGGCTGTACCAGGTAATACAACGCGACCAACAACAGATAAAGTAAAAGAAGCCATTTTTAATATGATTGGTCCTTATTTCGAGGGAGGAGTTGCTCTCGATTTATTTGGAGGTAGTGGAGGACTTGGGATTGAAGCACTTAGCAGAGGGATTGACAAAGCTATTTTTGTTGATCGAGATAATAAAGCGGTGAAGGTAATTCATCAAAATTTAGAAAGCTGCAGAGTACATGATCAAGCTGAAGTGTATAGAAATGATGCAGAGCGCGCTTTGAAGGCGCTAATTAAGCGTGAATTATCATTTGATCTCATACTGTTAGATCCACCATACAAAGATCAAAAAATCATTTCGTTAATTAGTGTTATAGACCAACATGGAGTATTGAACGAAGATGGATTGATTATGGCAGAACATGGGGATGATATAGTCTTACCTGAGACGATAGGTAGACTTGTAAAGGTAAGAGCAGAAAATTATGGTATTACGGCGATTTCGATTTATAAGTATGAAGGTGAGGAGACCGAATGACAAGTATAGCAATTTCTTCAGGAAGTTTTGATCCAATAACTCTTGGACATTTGGATATTATTAAAAGGGGCGCAAAGGTGTTTGATGAGGTATATGTTGTTGTTTTAAATAATTCTTCTAAGAAACCGTTTTTTTCAGTAGAAGAGCGTCTAGAGCTAATTCGAGAAGCAACAAAAGATATTCCAAACGTAAAAGTTGATTCGCATAGCGGACTGTTAGTTGAGTATGCAAAAATGCGTAATGCAAACGCGATTTTACGTGGTTTACGTGCGGTTTCTGATTTTGAATATGAAATGCAAATTACATCAATGAATCGTAAGTTAGATGAAAACATTGAAACATTTTTTATTATGACAAATAATCAATATTCATTTTTAAGTTCGAGCATTGTGAAGGAAGTGGCTCGTTATGGTGGGAATGTAGCTGGTCTTGTTCCTTCTGTTGTAGAGCGCGCTTTAAAAGAAAAGTTTCAAACCCCGTTAAGATGAACGGGGTTTTTCTTTATTTATTATGCGTAAGAATAATAAAATAACATATAGATATAAACAAAATAGTGTAAAAGTAGGGCCGTAGTGAAGCAATATATCCCAAGCCTTTGTAAGAATAGAAGACTGATTTGATAAGAAAACCGGAATATCTTGTTGATTTGGTGAAAAAGAATGTAATTTTTCGTAAAGTGGTACCCAAAATATAAAGGTGTATATTGGGGCGAGAATACTTTGGATAATTCTTGCAAAGAAATAAGGCTTAAAGCGAATATCAGTTTCGGCTAAAATGCTTGCCACTTGAGCTTGGATAGAAAGGCCGCTAAATGCGAGGATAAAGCTTGTGACCATTGCTTGTTCAAGAATTGTAGTATGATTGGTTTGGCTAATCATTTGGCTACCCAGTGTCATTTCGAAAAGCCCTGACAAGATGGGGATGCTAAAGTGTGGCGATAGTTGGCAGAATGTTAAAATATGTTGCATAATAAGAGCTAGTGCTGTTGTGATTTGGAAGACGGTAATCATTTTATTTAAAACGGAGAATAAAATAATAAATCCGCCAATCATGAGTAAAGTTTGAATAGAGGAAATAATAGCATCACCAAGTAGTTTTCCAATTGGTCTGTTCTCTTGCAAACGTGTCTCATGGAGGATTGAAAAAGCGTGCTGTAAGGGACGTTTTTGAATGGATTGTTTTTCCTTTATGTAAGTATTGTTGTTGCCGTAAAAACGCATAAGTAAACCGACAGTAAAGTTGCTAACGTAATGTGCAGTAGCTAATATAAAACCTAATTTTGGATTGTTAAAAAAGCCAATAGAAACAGCTCCAAAAATAAATAGTGGATTAGAAGAGTTGGTAAATGATACGAGCCGTTCTGCTTCTATTTGAGTTAGCTGGTTACTTTGCCTTAGTCTGGCACTTAATTTGGCGCCCGCAGGAAAGCCAGAAGCCATCCCCATTGCCCAAACAAAGCCTCCAATACCAGGTACACGGAAGAGTGGGCGCATAAGCGGTTCTAATATAACACCGATAAACTTTACAACACCTATACTAATTAAAAGCTCCGCAACGATAAAAAAAGGTAATAGCGAAGGAAAGACAACTTCCCACCATATATTTAATCCGCGAATAGAAGCTTGCAAAGCGGCTTGGGGGTGAAGTACGAGAGAAAATGTTAGAAATATCATCGTTATGGTGAGAAAAGCTGTTTTCCATTTTTCATACATTTTAACGTAGCCCCCCTTTGTCCCAAAAACGTTCACTTCAGTATACGTGGATACATGGTGAGTTTAGACCATAAGTATGAAAAAGAGGACAAAAAAATTTTAAGGGTGAGAGAAATGAAGGAACCGAAAATAGGTTTAGCTCTTGGATCTGGAGGTGCGAAAGGTTTCGCGCATGTCGGTGTGATTAAAGTGTTACGAGAGGCGAATATCCCTATCCATATGATTGCCGGAAGTAGTATGGGGGCATTGATTGGTACATTTTATGCAGCGAGTTGCAACGTAGAGAGGCTCTATCGAATGGCTACATTATTTAAACGAAAATACTATTTGGATTTTACTGTACCCAAAATGGGCTTTATTTCTGGAAAGCGTGTAAAAGATATGATTAAAATGTTTACATATAATAAAAAATTAGAAGAGTTAGATATCCCAACTGCAGTTGTGGCCACTGACATTTTAAAGGGGGAAAAAGTTGTATTTACAAGCGGTCCTATTGCTGATGCGGTCAGAGCAAGTATTTCTGTGCCAGGAGTGTTTGTACCTGAGAAAATAGATGGTCGTTTATTAGTGGACGGTGGGGTAATTGATCGTATTCCTGTATCTGTCGTAAAAGAGCTAGGTGCGGATATTGTGATTGCTGTAGATGTATCGCCTATTAAGGTGAACGGAGAAATTACATCCATTTATGATGTTATCATGCAGAGCATTGAAATTATGCAGCATGAACTTGTTGTCAATCGGCAAATTGCTTCGGATTTAATGATGCGTCCGGCAGTAGAACAATTTAGTTCTCGTGCTTTTACCAATATTGAAGACATTATTCGAGTTGGAGAAGAAGAGGCGGAGAAGCATATTCAGAAAATTTACTTATTAATTGAGCAGTGGAAGGAGAAAAATAATGTTTAAGCGTTTTCGGTTTATATATGCAATTTTAATTGGAGTTATATTGGCGATGTTACTTGTCTACGTACGCCTTCCGTATTATGTAACAAAGCCAGGTATGGCTGCGAAATTAGAACCATATGTACAAGTTGATGGTGGAAAGAAAGAATCAGGTGATTTTATGCTTGTGACAGTTTCAATGGGGCCAGCGAATGTTGTAAACTTAATAGCTGCCCAATTTAATAAATATAATCACATTTCTAAAGCAGAGGAAATTTTGCAAAAAGGTGAGAGTGATGAGGAATACCAATTCCGCCAAGCGTATGCAATGAAAGATTCACAAAATGCAGCGATTTATAATGCATATAAACGTGCGAATCGTCCAGTTTCTTTTCAAAATAAAGGAGTATTAGTTGCTGGGATTGCAAAGAATATGTCCGCTGAAGGAAAATTAAAACTGGGAGATGTAATTGTCGCTGCTGACGGTCAGCCTTTTGAAACGATAGACCAATTTACTGCGCACATGGCAGGGAAAAAAGAAGGGGAAGTAGTACATATTGAATATGTTCGAGATGGAAAACGTTTTGAGGAAAAGTTAACATTAAAACAAATTCCTGATGGTAAGGGGCGTGTGGGAATCGGAGTTTCTATTGTCACTGAAAGAGAATTAGTAGTAGATCCAAAAGTGAAAATCGACTCGCACGAAATTGGTGGGCCCTCGGCGGGATTAATGTTTACATTAGAAATTTATAATCAATTAGTTGAAAAAGACATGACAAAAGGCCATGAAATTGCTGGGACAGGAACAATTAATGAGAAGGGAGAAATCGGTCCTATAGGTGGTATTCAGCAAAAGGTTGTAGCAGCTAGTGATGCGGGTGCAGAAATATTCTTTGCTCCAAATGAAAAAGGGGTATCGAAATCGAATTATAAAGAAGCGCTTGAAGCAGCAAAAGATATTGAGACGAAGATGAAAATTGTACCAGTAGATACATTGGATGATGCATTAACATACTTAGAAAAAATGTCAGAAAAAAAGTAAGCCTCTCGCAAGAGAGGTTTACTTTTTTATAAAAAGGTATTTATTGTTTCATCATACCGAATAGGATGTTGCGTTACATCTTTTTGTATACATTTTGTACGTAGCGGTTCTTGTAGCACTGAAAAATAAACAGCGTTTGCTTTTCGCTCTATATCTAGAACAGGATGCTTGAATGTCTTTGTGTGAGTAAGAAGAGGGAGTCCTAGATTTTTTTTATATTTCGAAACATAAGTTTGTCCTTTTTGTGACATACCAAGTAAACGTATATATGGTGAATATTGCTCTGTATGCGCCTTCTCCATTTCTTCTTTTGTTGTATTCGTTAAAATATGTGTACACGCTCGTTGTAATCTAGTCCATGTATAACGTTTTGTTTTTAACGCTTCCATGAAAGTAAGAAATGAAGAGCTATTATGTATTTTTGATAAAATACGATGCTCCAATCCTTCCTCTATCTCATATATATGTTGTAGCTCCTTGGAAGACATTGTCAAAAGTTTGTATTTAAAAAATGGGAAATACTTCTCCCAACAATGTAGCATGTGATAGGTTTGGTTATAGCTTTCTAAAAAAGATGCAGTAAAATTTGGTACAAAGGGATAAATGGTTGTGAATGAATCATTTTCACTAAATAATTGTTTGCGAATGCTGGTGGCACTTGCAATATGGTTATCTTGAAAGGTTTCGTCATGATAATGAGATGCGAATCTTTCAATGGTATGTGCATGAATTGAACTTTTCTGGGAAAGAATTGCTTCAATGTAATGTAAGCCTAATATATTATTTGGCTGTGACATATCAACAGTATTACTGTCCGATAAGATATGTAAGAAGGCTTGAGAAGTTGCTTTTGCATAGCTGTTTCCATTATCCATAAATTGCTGTACAAGTTGATTGAAAGTATCATTTTCTTTTTGGCGTAACGAAATGGTGTTATAGAAATTTTGAACTTTTCCATCCTCACTGCCAAAACAAATTTCAGAAACGCCAAGCGCATCTAAAATAGAAATAGCTCCGCTAGCAAATGTTTCGGCCTTTTGTGTTGCGAATGCATAAGGGAGTTCAACAACAAGATCTACGCCCCCAGCTAGAGCCATTTTGGTTCGCTGCCATTTTGATACGAGAGCTGGTTCACCGCGCTGTAAAAATGGTCCACTCATGACAGCGATTGTAATGTCGCACTGTGTTAACTTTTTGGTTTGTTGCACATGATAAGCATGACCGTTATGAAAGGGGTTATATTCCACAATAATACCACTAGCCTTTATGATAATCTCTCCTTTCGATGTAGCATCTTTTCTGAAAACATGATAATCTATATATTATTTCCTATAATGACTTCATTATAGTGTAAAGAAAAAACATTGACAAATATAAAATGGCTAGCTATAATTTTGTTTGTTGCCTTGAGGTGATATGATATGAAATGGTCCATCCATCAATTAAACAAATTGAGACATAAAGGATTGACATTGGATGAGATGGTAGATGTAAGTGAGCTAAAAGAAGTCGAGAAAGAAATTCGTAAAATTAGTCCTGTTCATGTAACAGGTAGAGTTGATTTTGGCTCTAGTAAGTTTACGTTTCATCTACATATAACTGGAAGCATGGTGTTACCATGTTCTCGCTCTTTAGTAGATGTAACATTACCATTTGACATTAAAACAACTGAGGTGTTCCAAACTTCAGCAGAAGAGTATGAAACGGAAGCGGAAATCCATTACTTAGAAGGAGAAGTACTTGACTTACTCCCTATAATCAAGGAAAATATACTTTTGGAGATTCCAATGCAAATTTTCAGTGATGATGTTTCCGGTGGAGCACCGACGCAAGGTCAAGACTGGCAAGTGATTTCGGAAGAAAGCAAAGAAAAGCCTGTTGATCCAAGATTGGCAGGACTTGCGAAGTTTTTTGACAAATAATCGGAAGACTGGTTCAGGCCTTCATATGAAAATAACTATTTCTTTTAAGGAGGTGGGAAGAATGGCTGTACCTTTTAGAAGAACTTCTAAAACAGTAAAAAGAAAGCGTCGTACGCATTTCAAATTATCAGTACCTGGTATGGTAGAGTGCCCAAGCTGTGGTGAAGCGAAATTAGCTCACCGTGTATGTAAAGCATGCGGTACTTACAAAGGTAAAGAAGTAATCAGCAAGTAATTGCAGAAATAAACGTAGAAGAATATCTTCTACGTTTATTTTTTTTGTCTTAACTTTACATGTTGGTATTCTATCTTTTCTAGTAACTGCATATGCTTAATAAAAAATGCATAAGGAGGACTAGAGGAATGGCGACAACAAGACAAGATGCATGGACTGATGATGAAGATTTACTTCTGGCAGAAGTGGTACTCCGGCATATTCGTGAAGGTGGAACGCAACTTTCCGCATTTAAAGAGGTAGGAAGGCATTTATCTCGTACACCTGCAGCATGTGGATTTAGATGGAATTCTTACGTTAGAAAGCAATATAAGGAACGTATTGAAGAGGCCAAACAAATTCGTAAGGCAGAAAGTTATGAAGTAAGGCAACCGAAAGTTGTGGAGCTTTCTCCTGTATCGATTACGTTAGATGATGTTATTACCTTTTTACAAAAATATAAAGATGAAAAAGAGGTAAAAGAATTACATCAAAAAATTGAATTGCTACAAAAGGAAAAGGAATGGCTTCTTCAGCGTTTATCTGTATATGAAGAAGAGTATCGTACTTTGCTTGATTATATTGATCGAAAAAGAAGTGTGATGGTGTTAGAGACAAAAGAAAGAGATACGATTCATGAGCATGAAACATTAGAAAAGTTGAAAAAATAAAAACAGCTGATAACAGCTGTTTTTATTTATGCGGATTCTTCGTTTGTAACCGCATTCAAATTAGTTTCTGGATGCCAAATATAAAATTCGCCATCAGCCGTTGATACTTGCTCGAAATTTTGTTTATCCCAAAACGCAGCAGATTGTATACGGGCAGTTGTTTTGATTGGAAATTGTAGTTGTTTTGCATAGTTAACAAGCATTTGACCAAAACCTTGTTTTTGAAAGTTTGGTAACACCTCAAGTTTTGAAAGTTCTACGTAAGGTCCAGCAATCTCAGGGTTGGACTCACCGTGTCTCCTCATGTACAAACTCATACGTGCGATAAGGGATCCGCCGTAATAAATGCCGTAAAAGGGAGATTCGCTATCATTTTCAATAATATTTGCTTGTAATTCTTCAAACATGGAGAGTTCTTGGGCACCACAGCCCTTAAATTTTTTAAATTCGTCTAACGTTTTATAATTGATGAGCAAGCGCTCAACTTTTGGGAATGTCATTACATCACATCCTCTTCTCAGTTTGTAAAATAAAGAAAAGTATAAATATTTTCAATAATATTATAACTCATTTTTTCATTTTTATGAAGAAAATAGAATATTTCTTTCGGTATTTTTTTGAAGTGTTTGCTACACTAGTCATAGGAAGGGGATTTATACATATTTATAAAATGTACTTTCGATTGTTGAAATATAAATTAAGATATAATCAATGTTAGGACAAGTATAGAGAGGGGGGAATCAGAAGGCTTCTAGTTGATGGTAGGATATAATTTATTTTGGTACCGGTTAGGAGCTTCTGAAGGATAGAGATGAAAATTGGGATTGTTGGTCCGGGAGCGATTGGTCTGCTTTTTGCATTTTATTTAAAAAAGAACAAACAGGATGTTACATTATTTACAAGAACGGTAGAACAAGCTGAAAAGTTAGTTCAGGAGGGAATAAAGTGTATTCGTAAGGGAGAAATGGAAAAGGTATTTATAAATGCTATGCCCTTAGAGAATATTGTAGATGAACAAATGGACTATCTGTTCGTTGCTGTAAAACAATATCATCTAGTGAATATTCTTCCTTTTATAAAAGAACAAAGACGGATTATCTTTTTGCAAAATGGGATGTCTCATTTGCATATCTTGCAAGAAATAAAATGTGAAAATATAGCAGTGGGAATTGTAGAGCATGGAGCAAAAAAAGAAAATAAATATACAGTGAATCATACAGGAGTAGGGGTTACAAAATTTGGGGTGGTAAATGGAGAGTTGTCTCAATTTGATTCACTATTAGATTGTTTTTCTCCAAAATATTTTTCGGTGCAAGTCGAAGAAGATTGGAAACAGACGATGTATTATAAACTTGTAATAAATGTATGCATTAATCCGCTAACAGCTTTATTTGGTATACAAAACGGAGTGTTGCTGTCGAACCCTTATTTTTATAGAGTCATGGAGCAAATATTTCAGGAGGTCGTGTTTCTTGTAGGGGAGGAAAGAAAAGAAGATTTGTGGCTATTGGTTTGTCGTGTATGTGAAACCACAGCCAGTAATACATCATCTATGTTAGCTGATATAAGAGCGGGCCAGGAAACGGAAATTGACGCTATTATTGGTTATGTGATGGAGGAAGCACGGAAACAGCAAAAACAAGTTCCAGTACTGCAATTTGTATACAATTCCATAAAGGGATTAGAAGTATAAGAGATATTCTTTGCTTTTACATGAAACATTGACTACAATTTGGATTGGTGAGAGAACAGGATAGGAAAGGAAGAATTATATGGAGATAAAAGAGATCTCTGTTCCACTACAAGGTGTTGTGGCGGACTATATGAAGGGTAAGAAAGAAGCGCAGGCATACTTTGATTATCCGTTGACAGAAGAAGGATTCGGGCAACGTCTGCATGATTTGCGTAATAAGAAATTTTTCCGTCAAGATTTAGTGGCACATTTATTAGAGTATAATACTAATTTACATGCTGGAGAGCATACTCTTCAGAATATAAAGGCGCTAGCGGATGAAAATACATATGTTGTTGTTGGAGGACAGCAAGCGGGACTATTAACAGGCCCTCTTTATACAGTGCATAAAATTATTTCGATTTTACAGCTTGCAAAAGAAAAAGAGGCGAGTTTAGGAGTACGTGTCGTTCCTGTTTTTTGGATTGCTGGTGAAGATCATGATATCGATGAAATTAATCATGTGTTTGTAACGAAAAATAAAAAAATAAAAAAGACGATTTTTCATGATCGTCTTCTAAAAAAAGCGAGTGCATCTGAGTCTGAGCTTTCAAAAGAAGATTGTAGAAAGTGGATTGAAGAAATTTTTAAAACATATCCAGAAACGAATTTTACAAAGGACGTATTACAGTTTGTTGAAGATGCCTTGCAGAATTCGCGTACTTATGTGGATTTCTTTGCGCATCTTATTATGAAATTATTTGTAGATTCAGGCTTGATTCTTGTTGATTCACATCATCCAGCGTTAAGAAAATTGGAAGTCTCTTTTTTTAAACAAATATTAAGTCGATATCAAGAAGTGCAAATGAGTCTTCATAAACAACAGCAATTAATAAGAGAACAAGGATATAAACCGATTATTGAAACAAAATCAAATGCGGTACACATATTTATGCAAATTGATGAAGAGCGTGTGTTGTTAGAAGAAGAGAATGGGCAATTTGTTGGGAAAGATGGTGCTTATTCATTTTCGTATGAAGAATTGATAGCGGAAATGGAAAGAAGTCCGGAACGATTTAGTAATAATGTTGTAACGAGACCACTTATGCAAGAATATATATTTCCGACATTAGCATTTATTGGAGGGCCTGGTGAAATTGCTTACTGGAGTGAATTGCAACGAGTATTTCATGTGTTCGGATTTCAGGTACCTCCGGTTATTCCAAGGCTCACAATTAGTTATGTGGAACGTGATATTTCAACAGATTTACACGATTTGCAATTACAAGAGAGTGATCTGTTTGTGAAGAGTATAGATATGTTACGTGAAGAGTGGCTTTCTAATCAAATAGAAGAGCCGATTGGTGAACGATTTATAGAAGCGACAGAGAAAATGATCGATATTCATACTTCTTTACAACAGTTTGTAACAAAAATAGACCCAGGAATGCAGAAATTTGCTGAGAAAAATGAGCGAAAAATTAAAGAGCAAATTGAATTGTTAGAAAGAATGTTAAAGCGGAATGTTGAGAAAAAAAATGAAGTAGAGCTGAATAAATTCAGGCGTGTACAATACGCTCTCCGTCCGTTAGGTGCACCGCAGGAGCGTGTATGGAATATATGTTATTATTTAAATCAGTTTGGATTAGATTTTGTTGAACGGGTAACGAAACAATCGTACTCTTGGGACGGGAAACATCATATTATAAAACTATAAAATCTTGCTCTTAGGAGCAGGATTTTATTTTTGATTTGTGGAATTAAATGTAAAGCGAAAAACTGAATTATCAAACTATATGAACAAGAGTGTGATATGGAGAACAAAACGCATGTATATGACAAAATAGAACAAAATGTAAACGCATTATTGTGTTTTTCGACATGTTTTTATTTAATTTCCCGCAAAAGATGATAAAATTTAGTATATAATAAAGTGAAACTGCGATTAGTGGACATTAGATTTCCACTAACGCCAAGTTGGATGTGACATGTTTTCATAGCGTTAATTTCCCAACATATTGTGTATGGTATTAAAAGGGAACAAGTGATACATTCAACGTAATTATTTTGCAAAAAGTAGGTGCAACAATGTTTAAACACGTAACAGTTCTTTTAAAAGAAACAGTAGATGGTTTGGATATAAAGCCAGGTGGTACATATGTAGATTGTACGCTAGGTGGTGGAGGACATAGTTCCTATTTATTATCCCAACTAACGGAAGGGGGAAAATTAATTGCATTTGACCAAGATGAAGTTGCGATTCAAAATGCGAAAGAAAAATTTTCTTCTTATGGTAATCAATTTATAACAGTGAAGAGTAATTTTCGCTATTTGTCAGAAAAACTTCATGAACTAGGAATAACAGAAGTAGATGGAATTTTATTTGATTTAGGTGTTTCATCCCCACAATTAGATACACCAGAACGTGGCTTTAGTTATCATCATGATGCACCCTTAGATATGAGGATGGATCAAGATGCCTCATTAACAGCATATGATGTTGTGAACAACTGGTCATATGAACAACTCGTAAGAATCTTTTTCCAATATGGTGAAGAAAAATTTTCAAAGCAGATTGCAAGGAAAATTGAAGCGTATCGCGAGAATAAGGCGATTGAAACGACAGCAGAGTTAGTGGAGTTAATTAAAGAAGGAATTCCTGCTCCAGCTCGTAGAACGGGGGGACACCCTGCAAAACGAGTATTTCAAGCGATTCGTATTGCTGTAAATGATGAATTGAAAGTATTTGAGGAAGCGTTGGAATCTGCAATTGAAATGGTCAAGCCGGGTGGAAGAATAAGTGTTATTACGTTCCACTCATTAGAAGATCGTATTTGTAAAACAACATTTAAACGAAATAGTACAACGCCACAGCTTCCGCCAGGCTTACCAATTATTCCTGATGAGTTTAAGCCAAAACTAAAGCTTGTCACAAGAAAACCAATCTTACCTTCTGATGAAGAGTTAGAAGAGAATAATCGAGCGCGTTCTGCGAAGTTAAGGATCGCTGAAAAACGATAAAAAGGAGAGAGAGGTATGACAAATTTAGCTGTAAAGTATAAACAACAACAAGTACAAGAACAAGTACAAGTACAATCTCAAGCTCCGCAGCAAAAAGTACAACCAAAGGTGAAAACAAAAATTACAAGAATTGAGAAATTACTATATGTGGCTTTTGTTGGCTTTTTATTATATGCTTGCGTTGCTTTTATTGGAAATAAAGCGGGACTGTACCAAGTTGATGCGGAAGCAGCAAAAATAGAGAGTACAATTGTGAAAAAACAAAAAGAAAATCAAGAATTACAAGCTGAAGTAGAAAAATTAAGTCGCTATGAGCGTATCGCAGAGATTGCAAAAAAACACGGGCTAGAAATTAATGCGAATAATGTGAAAGGTTTACATTAATATAGTAGGTGTGAAGAAAAATGAAGACGAATATGAACAAAATTCATACCAATAAAGGAGCAGGTTACTTTATGATATTTTTCCTCCTGCTCTTTTTGGTGTTGTTAGCCCGATTCTTTTATATTCAAGCAACAGGAACAGTACATGGTCAGGATTTAAAGAAACTTGCACAAGAAAAGCATAATAAAAATGGTGTACTTGAAGCGAATCGTGGAACGATTTATGATCAAAATGGACATGTGTTAGCGCAAGATGCGAACTCATACAAGATTGTTGCGCAGCTGAAAGGTGAAAAACCTGTAAAAGATAAAGAGGATGCTGCAAAAAAAATTGCAGGTGTACTTGGGTCAGGTGAAGAAGAAATTTTAGCCGCTTTAAACAAAGATAAGAGTCAGGTGGAGTTCGGAACGCTAGGAAAGAACTTGACGAAAGAGAAGAAAGAACAAATAGAAAGTCTTAATATACAAGGTATTTCATTTGTTACAGAAAAAGCTAGAGTGTATCCAAATGGAGATTTTGCATCTTATGTGTTAGGTTTTGCAAAACCTGATGATAAAGGAATTGCAGAGGGGAAATTCGGATTAGAAAAGAGCTTAGATAAGTACTTGCGTGCTTCGAACGGGAGTGTAGCATATACAGGAGATCGTAATGGGGTTTCCCTTGATGGAGGAAAACAAAATGTAAAGCCGCCGAAAAATGGGGAAAATGTGTATTTAACAATTGATCAACGTATTCAAGGCTTTTTAGAGGATGCCATGAAAGCGGCTGAGCAGCATTATGAACCTTCTATGCTAATTGGAGTGGTTGCGGATCCGAAAACTGGAAAAATACTTGGGATGTCTAGTCGGCCTAGTTATGATCCGAATAAGCGTAATATTGAATACTATTTAAATGATCCAATCGCAAATGCATATGAGCCGGGATCTACTATGAAAATTTTCACATTAGCTGCGGCGATTAATGAAGGTGTATATAACGGTCAAGAATATTACCAATCAGGTACATATCCAGTTGGGAATCGTAAAATAAAAGATCATAACGGTGGTGCAGGTTGGGGATCTATTACATTCGATGAAGGTGTTGAGCGTTCCTCTAACGTTGCATTTGCTATTTTAGGGGATCAAAAACTTGGTCCAGATCGTTTCCGTCAATATATTCACAAATTTGGATTGGATGAAAAAACGCATATTGATTTACCTGGTGAAGGAGAAAATACAATTATATTTGATCAGCAAATTCAACAGGTAACAACGGCCTTTGGGCAAGGGTCTACTGTAACGCCGATACAGCTTGTACAAGCTGCGACTGCAATTGCAAATGATGGAAAAATGATGAAACCTTATGCAATTGATCGAATTGTAGACCCAATAACAAATAAAGTGGACTTACAGCATAAACCAGAAGAAGTAGGACAACCAGTTACAAAGGAAACAGCAGCACAAGTAAGGCAATTATTAGAACGTGTTGTTACATCACCAAAAGGGACAGGGAATGCGTATAAAATCGATGGATACTCTGTTGGTGGTAAAACAGGAACAGCACAAATTCCGGATGGAAAAGGTGGATATATGACTGGAAGAGAAAATTATATTTTCTCATTCCTTGGTATGGCACCAATGGACGACCCACAGTTAATTGTTTACTTTGCAATAAAGCAACCGAAATTAAAAGATAATGAATACGGAGCACAACCTCTTGCAGAAATGTTTAAATCTGTAACGAAAAATAGCTTAGAGTATTTGAAAATTAAACCGAATGAAGTAAAAGATGCAAAGAAATATGTGAAAGAACAGCAGACGGTTGTTCCAGATGTAACTGGGAAAACAATGGAAGAGGCAAAAGCAGTGTTAGAAAAAGCCAAATTCCGACCGATTATACTAGGTGAAGGAAAAGTAAAACAACAGGTACCAAAAGCAACTGAAAAAACATTGAAGGGCGATCGAGTCTTCTTAGTAGGAGATAAGCCGTTGATGCCGAATGTACAAGGATGGGCACTTCGTGATGTAATGAATTTAGCGAAAACGTTAAATCTTAATTTGAAACCATCTGGTACAGGATATGTGACAGAACAAAGTGTGGTGGAAGGAACGCCGTTACAAGCAGGTACGGAATTAGCTGTAACACTGGTACCACCGCTTGAACCACAACAAGAGGCAGAAAAACCATAATGTTTTAGGTGCAAGAAATGCGAGAGGTTCTATTCGAACAGGTACAAGCATATATTGGAACAAGCTAGGCGTAAAGGAGGTTTGTTCCAATATGCGTGTATCAAATGTAACTGTTAGAAAAAGACTCATTTTTATACTTATATCGGGTATACTCATTTTTACAATTATTGATATTCGTCTTGGATATGTACAGTTTTTTCTCGGGAATATGTTAACAGATCGTGCGAAAGATTCGTGGAGTCGTAATATTACTTTTGAACCTGAACGAGGGAAAATTTTAGATCGAAATGATGTGGAGCTTGCAACAAATAAAAGTGCCCCAACAGTCTTTGTTGTACCAAGACAAATTGAAAAACCAGCAGAGACTGCAGAGAAGTTAGCTGCAGTTTTAGGTGTGCAAAAAGAGGAAATCTATAAACGGATTACAAGAAAAGAGTCTATTGTGAGATTGGATAAAGGTGGAAGGAAAATTTCTCATGATAAAGCAAAGGAAGTACGTACTTTAAGTTTAAAAGGTGTTTATATTGCTGAAGATTCCATTCGGTATTATCCGTTTGGAAAATATTTATCTCATGTACTAGGATTTGCGGGAATTGATAACCAAGGGCTAATGGGATTAGAAGCATATTATGATAAAGAATTAAATGGTGATAAAGGTCATGTGCGATTTTTTGCGGATGCAAAAGGACAAAGAATGCCGAATGTTGGAGATGATTTCAAAAAACCAGAGGCTGGCTTAGATTTAAAATTAACAATCGATTCTCGAATCAATACAATTATAGAAAGAGAAATGAATATCGCAGATTCTACTTATAATCCAGATGGTATGATAGCAATTGCGATGAACCCGAAAAATGGTGAGATTTTAGGTATGTCAAGTCGCCCAAGTTTTGATCCAGCAGATTTTCAGAGCGTTTCACCAGAAGTATTTAATCGGAATTTGCCCGTTTGGAGTACATATGAGCCGGGATCAACTTTTAAAATCATTACATTGGCAGCTGCTTTGAATGAAAAATTAGTAGACTTGGAGAAAGATACGTTTTATGATGATGGAGCAGCTGAAGTTGGTGGAGCTAGACTACGTTGTTGGAAAGCTGGCGGGCATGGTAGCCAATCGTTTTTAGAAGTTGTTCAAAATTCTTGTAACCCAGGTTTTATTGAGCTTGGGGATCGCCTGGGAAAAGAAAAGTTGTTCCAATACATTCGTGATTTTGGTTTTGGACAGAAGACAGGGATTGACTTACAAGGAGAAGGAAAAGGAATTTTATTTAATTTAGATAAGGTTGGACCGGTTGAACAAGCGACGACTTCCTTCGGGCAAGGAGTTTCTGTCACACCAATTCAACAAGTTGCTGCAGTAGCAGCAGCTGTAAATGGCGGGACATTATACCAACCATATATTGCGAAAGAATTTGTTGATCCATCGAATAATCAAGTTGTCAGAAAGAAAACACCGGTTGAGAAAAGAAAAGTTATTTCCAAGGAAACATCGGAAAAAGTTCGTTATGCGTTAGAAAATGTTGTAGCGAAAGGTTCTGGTAAAGGTGCATATATTGATGGTTATCGTGTTGGCGGGAAAACAGGAACTGCCCAAAAAGTAAAAGACGGAAAATACTTAGATAATAACTATATTGTATCTTTTATAGGATTTGCTCCAGCAGATGATCCGCAAATCGTTGTGTATGTTGCGGTTGATAATCCAAAGGGGGTTACTCAATTTGGTGGTGTAGTTGCTGCGCCGATTGTGGGGAATATTCTTCGTGATGTGCTTCCTGTTATGGGAGTAGAGCCACGTAAGGAGCAAGTTGAGAAGGAATATAAATGGGGCGATACCCCTACAATAGAAGTTCCGGATTTAATCGGGATGAAGAAGAAAGATTTACAAACGCAACTTGTAGACTTACAGCTTGATATAAGTGGTGAGGGAGACAAAGTAATTAAACAATCACCAGAAGCTGGTGCGAAAGTAAAAGAAGGTTCGAAAATTCGAATTTACTTTGGGAATTAAAGGTCAGAGATTGTGTTTTATGATACAATTGGTGGAAGTTGAGTTAATATAAATATCTGTTTTCATAGAAATTTATTTCTATGAAAACAGATTATATTGCTCTTAGACATAAGTAATAAAGTAAACACTTTGTCAGCTTAGCTATTATATGCTGCACTGATAAACGAGTCTGATTTCTCGGACTCTTAGCAAATGCTTCCTTCCTCAATTTTTAGCGAATGAAGGATGGCGAGAACTGCTTATTAAGTAAGAGATAAATAAACAATGTAGAGAGGGTTTAGTGAAATGAAGTTGCACACACTTGTATCATGTTTGCATGATTTTCCAGTTGTTCCAAAAGAAAATCCAGAAATTACATCCATTGAAGCGGATTCGCGTAAAGTGACAAATGGAAGCTTATTTGTATGTATGAAGGGGTATACGGTTGATAGCCATGATTTTGCTAAGCAAGCAGCCGCGCAAGGTGCGGCTGCTATTGTTGCGGAAAGACCGATTGATGTTGACGTTCCAGTTGTACTTGTGAAAAATACCTATCGTTCTTTAGCGGTTTTAGCTGATTATTTTTACGAACAGCCAACGCATAAGTTACACTTGATTGGAATTACAGGTACAAATGGAAAGACAACAACATCGCATATTATGGATGAAATTATGCGAGCGCATGGTCATAAAACAGGGCTAATCGGAACAATTAATATGAAAATCGGTGATGAAACATTCGAGGTGAAAAATACAACGCCAGATGCACTGACACTTCAGCAAACGTTTCACCGTATGGTTGAGAAAAATGTAAATAGCGCTGTAATGGAAGTTTCTTCACATGCGTTAAGCCTTGGTCGTGTACACGGTTGTGATTATGATGTGGCCGTATTTACAAATTTAACACAAGATCATTTAGATTATCATAAAACGATGGAAGAATATAAGCATGCAAAAGGTTTGTTGTTCGCTCAACTAGGCAATAGTTACCATAATAATCGTGAAAAGTACGCTGTGTTAAATAGTGATGATCCAGTAGCGGAAGAGTATATGAGAAGTACAGCAGCTACGGTTATTACGTATGGAATTGATACACATAGTGATATTATGGCGAAAGATATTGTGATGACGAGTGGTGGAACAACATTTACCCTTGTTACGCCAAGTGAAAGTATAGATATTACGATGAAGTTAATTGGAAAGTTTAACGTATACAATGTTTTAGCGGCGATAGCGGCTACTCTTGTTTCAGGTGTATCCTTACAAACGATTGTTGAGGTTGTTAAGAAACTTACTGGAGTTCCAGGTCGTTTTGAAGTTGTGGATGGAGGACAAGATTATACAGTTATTGTCGATTATGCGCATACTCCAGACAGTTTAGAAAATGTGTTAACAACAGCAAAACAATTTGCGAAAGGAAACGTTTATTGCATTGTTGGTTGCGGCGGTGATCGTGATCGGACGAAAAGGCCAATTATGGCTGGCGTTGCTACAGAATATGCAACGCATGCAATTTTGACTTCAGACAATCCAAGAAGTGAAGATCCAAAATCAATTTTAGATGATATGTTAACAGGTGCAAAAGGAAATAATTATGAAGTAATCATTGATCGAAAAGAAGCAATCTTCCATGCGGTTTCAGAAGCGAAAGCAGAAGATATTATTATTATTGCTGGAAAAGGGCATGAAACGTATCAAATTATTGGAAAAGACGTACATCATTTTGATGATCGTGAAATTGCAAAAGAAGCAATCAATGAACGTCTAAACAACAAAGAGTGACAACATGAGAGGAGGACTACATGTGCTTGAACAAGGTTTATTAGTAACGGCTGGGGTAGCTTTCTTAATTTCAGTTGCCCTTTCGCCATTGTTTATCCCATTTTTACGTAAGTTAAAGTTTGGGCAGAGTATTCGTGATGAAGGACCGAAATCACATCAAAAGAAATCAGGAACACCAACGATGGGTGGTATTGTGATTTATGTGTCTATGATGGTGACAACACTTATCATGGCAATTAAATTTAAACATTTAGGTACGGAAGTATCATTATTATTATTAGTTACATTTGGTTATGGATTGATTGGCTTTTTAGATGACTATATAAAAGTTGTTAAAAAAAGAAATCTTGGTTTAACATCAAAACAAAAATTAATCGGTCAGTTAGTTATTGCAATTGCATTCTTTGTAATAGCAAAAGGACAGGGATTTGATACGCATTTAATGATCCCAGGAACTGAAATTAAATTTGATTTACACTGGGCATATTTTATCCTTGTGCTATTTATGCTTATTGGTGGATCTAATGCAGTCAATTTAACAGATGGTCTAGATGGATTATTATCAGGAACAGCTGCAATCGCATTTGGAGCATTTGGTATTATTGCAGTTGCGCAAGGTCAATATGCAGTAGCTATTTTCTGTATGGCAGTCGTAGGAGCAGTACTTGGATTTTTAGTATTTAATGCAAATCCAGCTAAGGTGTTTATGGGGGATACAGGATCGCTCGCTTTAGGTGGCGCAATAGCCGCAGTAGCTATTTTATTAAAACAAGAACTATTACTTGTTGTAATTGGCGGCGTATTTGTAATGGAAACATTATCTGTTATCATTCAAGTTATTTCATTTAAAACAACAGGAAAACGTGTCTTTAAAATGAGTCCACTGCATCATCATTACGAATTATGCGGCTGGTCAGAATGGCGTGTTGTTGTAACATTCTGGTCTGTAGGATTTTTATTGGCAGTATTAGGAATCTATATCGGGGTGTGGATGTAATTGAAAACTGTAATTGACTATCAAAATAAAAATATTCTTGTATTGGGTATTGCAAAAAGTGGTTATGCAGCAGCAACTTTATTAAAAAGCTTAGGTGCAAATGTGATTGTAAATGACGGGAAACCATTTGCTGATAATGTATTAGCTGCAGAATTGCAAGCAAAAGGAATGGACGTTGTATGCGGCGGTCATCCACTAGAGTTGTTAGAAAGAAATATTTCACTTGTTGTAAAAAATCCAGGGATTCCATACTCTAACCCATTACTAGTTGCTGCGAAAGAAAAACAAATTCCGATTGTGACAGAAATAGAGCTTGCGTATCGTGTTTCAGAGGCGCCGTTTGTTGGAATTACTGGATCAAATGGAAAAACAACAACGACAATGTTAACATTCGAGATGTTGAAAGAAGGACAAAAACATCCTGTTATTGCTGGAAACATAGGTACAGTAGCATGTGAAGTGGCACAATTTGCGAAAGAAAATGAAGTAGTTGTTACAGAACTTTCATCATTCCAGTTAATGGGAGTGGAAACATTCCAGCCTAAAATTGCAGTATTCTTAAATTTATTTGAAGCGCATTTAGATTACCATGGTACAAAGGCAGAGTATGGTTTAGCGAAAGCGAATATTTTTAAAAGCCAAACTGAGACTGACTATAGTGTAATGAATGCTGATGATACAGATGTAATGGCTTTATCAGCAAATAGTAAAGGACAAAAAGTATTATTTTCAGCTACTAAGGTAATTGAAGATGGTGCGTGTATTAAAGATGGTGCTCTTTATTTTAAAGGTGAGAAAGTTGTGGAAATTAAGGACATCGTTTTACCAGGTAAACATAATTTAGAAAACATTTTAGCTGCTATGAGTATTGCTAAATTGTTAGGTGTAGCAAATGAGGCAATTGTTCTAGTATTAAAACGCTTTACAGGTGTAAAACATCGTTTAGAATATGTAACAACAATTAATAATCGTAAGTTTTATAATGATTCAAAAGCAACAAATATGTTAGCAACGGAAAAGGCGTTATCAGCATTTACGCAGCCTGTTATTTTGCTAGCAGGTGGGCTTGATCGTGGGAATGAATTTGACGATTTAATTCCATATTTTGAACATGTAAAAGCGATTGTGACATATGGACAAACTGCACCAAAATTAGTAAAGGCAGCTGAAAAAGCAGGATTAGATATCATTGAAACTGTCGATAATTTAGAAGAGGCAGTAGAAAGAGCTTATGCTCATTCTGCAGATGGAGATGTTATTCTTCTTTCACCAGCATGTGCAAGCTGGGATCAATTTAAAACATTTGAAGAAAGAGGAGACATTTTTATACAAGCTGTGCATAAACTTATATAAAGTAGACAAAGCATCAGTAGGTTAACACCTACTGATGTTTTGTTACATAGATTAAAAAAAGCTTCTTTAAAAGAGGTGGTGCTCATTGCCAATGAAGAAAACACCTGATTTTATTTTAATTATCGTTACACTTTTGTTGTTAACAATTGGAATGATAATGGTCTACAGTGCAAGTGCTGTCTGGGCTTCTTATAAGATGGGTGATTCATTCTTTTTTGCAAAACGACAGCTGTTATTTGCGGGAATTGGTGTAGCTGCCATGTTTTTTATTATGAGAATTGACTATTGGACATGGCGAACTTATTCGAAGGTGATTTTACTGGTTTGCTTTATTCTCCTTATCCTTGTCCTGATTCCTGGAGTTGGACTTGTTCGGGGGGGAGCACGAAGCTGGATTGGAATTGGAGCATTTTCGATTCAACCGTCAGAATTTATGAAATTTGCGATGATTATTTTTTTGGCTAAATTTTTAGCAGAAAGGCAAAAGTTAATTACTTCTTTTAAACGAGGACTACTTCCTGCACTTGGTTTTGTATTTGTTGCATTTGGTATGATTATGTTACAACCGGATCTTGGAACAGGAACAGTAATGGTTGGGACATGTATCGTAATGATTTTTATTTCAGGAGCACGTGTTTTTCATTTTTCGATGTTAGGGCTAATAGGGATAGCGGGGTTTGTCGGATTAATTGCATCGGCACCATATCGAATGAAACGAATTACTTCGTATTTGGATCCATGGTCAGATCCACTTGGGAGTGGATTTCAGATTATTCAATCGTTACTTGCAATCGGGCCTGGTGGTTTGTTTGGGCTTGGACTTGGGCAAAGTAGACAAAAATTTCTTTATTTACCTGAGCCACAGACTGACTTTATTTTTGCAATTTTATCCGAAGAATTAGGTTTTATTGGTGGATCGTTTGTGTTATTATTATTTAGTCTATTATTATGGCGTGGAGTTCGTATAGCATTAGGAGCGCCTGATTTATATGGTACGTTTTTAGCAGTAGGTATTGTGGCGATGATTGCGATTCAAGTAATGATTAATGTTGGTGTTGTAACAGGACTAATGCCTGTTACAGGAATTACTTTGCCATTTTTAAGTTATGGTGGGTCGAGTCTGACCTTAATGTTAATGGCAGTTGGCGTATTATTGAATATAAGTCGTCATTCTCGCTATTAAACCCTGTTTATAAGACAGGGTTTTTCGTATGTATATAAATCTAAACCCTTTCTTTTTAAGGGGGAAGAGACAAGTGCAAGTCACTTTCTCTTCTTCACAGCAGCGACCTATGTGTAGAGAAATCAAACTTTATATAGAAAGCGGAAAAACAGATTATAGATATACGAATACATAAAATGGAATGTAGAATAGAGAAGCGGAGGAATTTGTAGTGCGAGTATTAGTTAGTGGTGGTGGCACAGGAGGACATATATATCCAGCTCTTGCTTTAATTAGAGAAATAAAAAAATTACATCCTGAAGCAAGATTTTTATACATTGGTACAGAAAATGGATTAGAAAGTACAATTGTTCCAAAGGCAGGAATACCATTTCAATCAATTGTCATTAGTGGATTTAAACGAAAAATATCTCTTGATAATGTGAAAACAGTGATGCGTTTTCTAACAGGTGTACAAGATAGTAAAAGGTATATTCGCCGTTTCAATCCGGATGTTGTAATTGGTACAGGTGGCTATGTATGTGGTCCAGTCGTATATGCGGCAGCGAAACTAGGAATTCCAACAATTGTACACGAACAAAATAGTGTACCTGGTGTAACGAATAAATTTTTAAGTCGATATGTCGATAAGGTAGCTGTTTGTTTTGAAGCGGCATCTGAACATTTTCCAAAGTCGAAAGTTGTCATGACAGGAAATCCACGTGCATCAGAAGTGATGAACCAAAACGGCATGATAGGGAAGCGCTCTGTTGGATTATCTCTTCCTAAAAAGTCTGTGCTTATTTTTGGTGGAAGCCGCGGGGCAAGGCCGATTAATGATGCATTTGTGGCAGCAATTGAACAATTTGGTAATAAAAACTATGAAGTATTGTATATAACAGGTGAAGTGCATTATGATAAAGTCATAGAGGCTGTGAAACAAAAAGGGAATCCGAATAA
The DNA here is from genome assembly GCF_002560575.1 of Bacillus sp. AFS023182. Taxonomy (NCBI): domain Bacteria; kingdom Bacillati; phylum Bacillota; class Bacilli; order Caryophanales; family Bacillaceae; genus Bacillus; species Bacillus sp. AFS023182. The sequence continues at coordinate 399,986 of NZ_NTRO01000004.1, forward strand.
TGTAATTATTAAACCATTTATTCATAATATGCCAGAGGTACTTACTGGTGTGGATCTTGTTGTTTCACGTGCTGGTGCTACAACATTAGCGGAATTGACAGCGCTAGGAAAGCCAAGTATTTTAATTCCAAGTCCTTATGTGACAAATAATCATCAAGAGAAAAACGCGAGATCAGTTGTCGATAAAGGGGCGGCAAAAATGCTTCTTGAAAAAGATTTAACTGCTGAAACTCTTCTTCATGATATTGATGAAATTCTATTAAATACACAAACATTACAAAATATGAAACTAGCTGCTACGCAATTAGGAATGCCTGATGCAGCAAATAAATTATTTGAAGTGATGAAACAACTTGTACAAAATAACGTTAGGTGAATGCCCTGCATACTACTGTAATACGGAGATTTCATATGGGGGAGATCATCATGAAACGATTAGCAAAGGAACTTGTCGAAGCAAAAGTTGGTAAAGTGCTAGAAAATGAAGCGTTAGCTCGTTATACAACTATGAAAATAGGTGGGCCGGCTGACATTCTAATTTTGCCAAGTAGTGTTGTTGGTGTGGAAAAGACTTTAGATTTAGTAAAGAAACATAACACAAAGTGGACAGCGATTGGACGTGGTTCTAATCTTCTCGTATCTGATAAGGGAATTGAAGGTGTTGTAATTCGTTTAGGAGAAGGATTAGATCACCTAGAAGTAGAAGGAACTACTGTACGAGTAGGAGGAGGATATCCTCTTATTAAGTTGTCAACATTACTTAGTCGCCAAGGTTTAGCTGGATTAGAGTTTGCTAGTGGTATTCCAGGAAGTGTCGGTGGAGCAGTATATATGAATGCTGGTGCACACAAATCAGATATGTCAGAAATTTTGATGAGCGCGCGTGTTATGTTTGACGATGGTACAATGAAGTGGCTAACAAAAGAAGAGATGGAATTTTCTTATCGCACTTCTGTTTTGCAAACAAAACGTCCGGGCATTGTAGTAGAAGCGGAATTGCAACTGAAAGCAGGAAATCGTGAAGAAATAGTTGGTATAATGCAAAAGAATAAGGAGTATCGTCGTGAAACTCAGCCGTGGAATCACCACTGTGCGGGGAGTATATTTAGAAATCCACTACCCAATTTCGCTGGGAATCTAGTTGAAAAGGCAGATCTACGTGGTTATCAAATCGGCGGTGCAAAAATTTCTGAAATGCATGGGAATTTTATTGTTAATACAGGATCTGCATCAGCAAAAGATGTGCTGGATTTAATTGCATTTGTCAAAAAAACAATTAAAGAAAAATTTGGTGTAGATATGCATACGGAAGTAGAAATCATTGGAAGATAGCTGTTATTTGTTCCGCTCGTTATCATTTATGGTATAATAAGAAGATAAGAACGGCATGCGTAACATGCCGTTCTTTATGTTACATAGGGGGATCGTACATGAAAAATAGTAAAGTGATTAAACTACAAGATCGTGTACCAAAACTAAAGAACCAAAAGAAGAAGAAGAAAAAACCTGTCAATCAGAGATTAATTTTATATGTGTCGATTTTATTTTTATTAGTACTTTTTTTAATTTATTTTCGATCTCCGCTTAGTAATATAAAAAAGATAAGTGTTTTAGGAAATCATTATATGACAGATGAACAGGTTATGAAGGAATCTGGAGTTACATATGAAACGAGTTATTTTCGAGTGACGGCACATAAGGCTGAAGAAAATTTGACAAAACGAAATGAAATCAAGAAAGTAATTGTCAAAAAGCGTTTTCCTAACAAAATTGATATTCACATTGAAGAGTATGTAACGATAGGTTATATAAACAAAGGTGGGAAGTTACAACCACTTCTAGAAAATGGTAAAACACTTGACGTGTTACCGAACGGAAAATTACCTGTCGCAGCTCCGATTTTTGAACCATTTAAGGAAGAGAAAATGAAAGAGTTAATTGAAGAGCTAGAAAAGTTAACTCCGACTACTCTCAGGTCTATTTCTGAAATTCATTATGCTCCAACGAATTCAAATGAAGATCATCTTACTTTATATATGAATGAAGGTTATGAAGTGAGTACAACTATACAAGATTTTGCCAAGCGTATGGAAGTATATCCACTTATTATAAAAAATATAGAATCAGGTAGAAAAGCTCTAATTGATTTAGAAGTTGGCGCGTATTTCAAATATTTAGATAACGAAGAAAAAAAGCAGTAGAATAGTAGATTTATTTCTTTTTAAATACAATAACGACAATTGTGTTCTTCTATATGTAAAATTTATTACAATTATGATTAATTTGTTGAAAAATAACTAGATTTTCTTCGATTCATGCTAGGATTGGTACAAGTTTAGCTTTTCTATGAGTACATCTTAGTGTAGACTTATATTTGGCGGTAATCTTTGCATTTGAAATACAGTTATTTCAAAGATAAAGTAGTCATTCACAGATTACGGTGATATCAATAAGTGAATGTTAAATAAAAATAAGAAAAATACCGGGTTAAAAAAGGGAAACGCATAAAGACGTTGAATATTTTTCTTATAAATAGTAAAGCTGCGATTGTTGTTCCATATATTGACTTGTATGGTATAAATAAAGAAGGAGGTGCCAAAGAATGAACAGCAATGAAATATATGTTAGTCTTGACATCGGTACATCCAATGTTAAAGTCATCATTGGTGAAATGGTTAATGACGGCTTAAACATTATTGGTGTTGGAAATGTAAAATCAAATGGTTTGAAAAAGGGCTCCATAGTTGACATAGACGAAACTGTTCGATCAATTAAAAAAGCAATTGAACAAGCTGAGCGTATGGTGGGAATTCACATTGAACAAGTTGTTGTAGGTGTGAATGCAAATCAGGTACAGCTTCTTCCTTGTCATGGAGTTGTCGCTGTTTCAAATGAAGATCGTGAAATTGGAAATGAAGATGTCTTACGCGTTCTGGATGCAGCACAAGTTGTATCAATTGCTCCTGAGCGTGAATTTATTGATGTGGTGCCTCGACAGTTCATTGTAGACGGTCTTGATGAGATTAACGATCCACGCGGGATGATTGGTGTAAGATTAGAAATGGAAGGCACATTAATTACAGGTTCAAGAACGTTACTACATAATTTACTACGTTGTGTAGAAAAAGCGGGCCTTGAAATTGTTGATATTTGTCTGCAACCTTTAGCTGCTGCGACGGTTGCTTTATCTTCTGATGAAAAAAATAGAGGTGTAGCTCTTGTTGATATAGGCGGGGGATCTACAACTTTATCAATCTTTCAAGATGGAGAATTACAAGCAACAAGTGTACTGCCTTTAGGTGGAGATCATATAACGAAGGATATTGCTATAGGATTTAAAACTTCAACTGAAAATGCAGATCAAATTAAGCTGAAATATGGACATGCTTTTTATGATACAGCATCTGAAGAAGAAGTGTTTACGGTTCCTATTATGGGAAACGATCAAACAGAACAATATTCACAATTAGAGTTATCTGATATTATTGAGGCACGTGTAGAGGAAATCTTGATGTTTGTTCAAGAAGAGGTCCGAAAGCTAGGAGTAAAACAAGTAGCGTCTGGCTACGTACTTACTGGTGGGATTGCTGCTATGCCAGGTGTTCTTGATCTTGCATATGATATTTTACATGAAAATGTTCGTATAGCAACTCCCGATTATATTGGTGTTCGTGAACCACAGTATACAATTGGGGTTGGATTAATTAAACATTCTTATCAAAAAGCGAAATTGCGCGGAAAAAATGTTCAGGAAAAGGAAGAACTTTTTGAACCAGTACCAGCACCAATGCCGGTACAGCAACAACCTGCAAAACAAACAACTCGTAAGCAAAGTAAAAATAATGAAGATAATGAGCGAATGATGTCAAAAGTAAAACGTGTATTCCGCTATTTATGGGATTAAAATTGCACACGAAAAATGAGGTTCTAGGGGGATTTCGACATGTTAGAGTTTGATACTACTCAAGATCAATTAGCGAGCATAAAAGTTATCGGTGTCGGCGGCGGTGGAAATAATGCCGTAAACCGTATGATTGAGCATGGTGTACAAGGTGTGGATTTCATCGCTGTAAACACTGATGCACAAGCATTAAATTTATCAAAAGCTGAAACAAAAATGCAAATTGGCGGAAAATTAACGCGTGGACTTGGTGCCGGCGCAAACCCTGAAGTAGGGAAAAAAGCCGCTGAAGAAAGTAAAGAACAAATCCAAGAAGCACTTCGCGGTGCAGATATGGTCTTTGTAACAGCTGGTATGGGCGGTGGAACTGGTACGGGAGCAGCTCCAGTTATCGCGCAAATCGCAAAGGAATTAGGCGCGTTAACAGTTGGCGTTGTAACACGTCCATTTACATTTGAAGGTCGCAAGCGTGCGACACAAGCTATATCTGGGATTACAGCATTTAAAGATAATGTAGATACAATCATTGTTATACCGAATGATCGTATTTTAGAAATCGTTGATAAAAATACACCAATGCTTGAAGCGTTCCGTGAAGCGGATAACGTATTGCGACAAGGTGTACAAGGTATTTCAGATTTAATTGCTACACCTGGTCTCATTAATTTAGACTTTGCAGACGTAAAAACAATTATGTCTAATAAAGGTTCTGCGTTAATGGGTATTGGTGTTGGAACTGGTGAAAATCGTGCAGCAGAAGCAGCAAAACGTGCAATTTCTAGTCCGTTATTAGAAACATCTATCGATGGTGCGCAAGGTGTTCTTATGAATATTACTGGGGGCACGAACTTAAGTTTATATGAAGTACAAGAAGCGGCAGATATCGTTGCTTCAGCTTCAGATCCGGAAGTAAATATGATTTTCGGTTCTGTAATTAATGAGAGTTTGAAAGATGAAATTGTTGTTACTGTAATTGCAACTGGTTTTGATGATAGTGTTTCAGTTCAGCCACCAAAACCATTTGTACGTTCGGCAACAACTACAAATCATGCGCAACAACAACCAGTAGCTCAACCACCAAAACAACGTGAAGTAAAACGCGAAGTGAAGCGTGAAGAGCCTGTTGTACACGAACGTAATACCGATTCAGACGATATCGATATTCCAGCATTTTTACGTAATCGTCGTAGACGATAAAAAAGAAAGGAGCTCAGCTCCTTTCTTTTTTATTACATAAACTTAAATATTTTCACATGAAAAACTTATCGCACTATTTGTAAATATGTAAATTCATTTTGATTTTTCAACATATAGGTCACGGTTATGAAAACAAAAGAACATCCCTACTCATTTTCTTACTTTATTTTTATATGGTATGAGGCTAAAATAGGTCCTGACCGTTTCTATGCATGGCCGGGCGCTCTCACCCTAAAAAGAGAGATTTTATGCTGATTTTTCAATTTGTATTTATATAGTAAGATCATCATCTAAGTTATAGAAAGTTTGCAATATATCCCTCACGACAGATTATGTCTAGAAACCACAAAATAACAAAAAAACCCCTCCGTAAATTGACACACTTTCCTATTGGATATGCTTTATACTAGTCTCAACTTAAAAAAAGAGGTGAATTGTTTGGTTGTTTACGCCGATGTTGTGTGGTTGTTAAACGCCTGCATTGATTTTCTTTTACTTTTATTAACAGCAACTGTGTTGAAAAAGAGGATCAAAAAATGGAGGTTTGTGCTAGGAGCATTCATTGGTTCTACAATTGTTATTTTTGCCTTTACTCCTTTTGCTTCTATGATGACACATCCAATTATGAAACTAGTATACTCATTACTTATTGTGTATACAGCGTTTGGATTTTCTACTTTTAGAGATTATACACAAACTGTTTTTACCTTTTATTTTGTAACATTTATGGTAGGGGGAGGGTTAATAGGGACTCATTTTTTCCTACAAACAAATGAAATGGTAGGTGGATTAGTCCAGTCAAAATCAATTTCTTATGGTGATCCTGTAAGCTGGATGTTTGTAATCTTTGGATTCCCGATCATTTATTACTTTTCAAAAAAACGTATTGAAAATGTGGAAGTCACTAAGATTCACTATGACCAAATTGTACAGGTGAATATTAAACTTGTTGAAAATGAAATTACATTAGATGGTTTAATTGATAGTGGAAATCAGCTTTATGACCCGTTAACAAAAACACCGGTTATGATTATGCATATTTCATCATTAGAGCATTGTTTACCAACATGGTTAACACAGCAGATTTATTCCAAGACAGAGATTCCGCAAATACCAGAAAATGATTCTGGCTGGGCAACGAGGCTTCGCTTAATTCCTTTTCGAGCAGTAGGAATTGATCATCAATTTTTATGGGCAATTAAGCCTGATATTGTTCAAATTCATCATGAAGGAAGTGATATGGTCGTAAACAAAGTACTAATTGGCTTAAATACACAGCAATTGTCTACAAATGGAGAGTACCAATGTATTATACATCCGAAAATGTTGATATCTCAGAAAGTTACAATTGCTTAATTATGAGAGGTGGGAGAGTATGGCGAAATTAAAATTTTATTTCATATATATTTGGTATAAAGTATTATTGAAACTTGGAATTAAGACCGATGAAATTTACTATATAGGTGGAAGTGAGGCATTGCCACCACCTTTGACAAAAGAGGAGGAAGAAGTACTCCTTAATAAGTTGCCAAAAGGTGATCAAGCGGCACGGTCATTACTTATTGAGCGTAACTTGCGACTTGTTGTGTATATAGCGCGAAAATTTGAAAATACAGGAATTAATATTGAGGATTTAATTAGTATTGGAACCATTGGGCTTATTAAGGCTGTGAATACATTTAATCCTGAAAAAAAAATCAAACTCGCAACTTATGCATCACGTTGTATAGAAAATGAAATTTTAATGCATTTACGTAGAAATAATAAAAATCGTTCAGAAGTGTCATTTGATGAACCATTAAATATTGATTGGGATGGGAATGAATTGTTATTATCAGATGTTCTTGGTACGGATGATGATATTATTACAAAAGACTTAGAGGCCACTGTAGACAGGCACCTTCTTATGAAAGCCCTACATCAATTGAATGATCGTGAAAAACAAATTATGGAGCTCCGCTTTGGACTTGCAGGAGGAGAGGAAAAAACACAAAAAGATGTGGCGGATATGCTAGGGATTTCACAGTCTTATATATCTCGACTTGAAAAGAGAATTATAAAAAGGCTTCGAAAAGAATTTAATAAAATGGTATAAAGTGATGTTTTTGAAAAGCTGTATTATCAAGGGGAGTGTATAAAACCAATCGGTATTCCGATTGGTTTTGTCATGTTTTCTTGTAAAGTGCGAATGATATTTTAATCAAAGGCAACAAAAAAACGGTATGCATAAAATTCCCTCCAAAGGAGATACTTTACACTGTACAGCAACTCCCGATAGGAGGGAACACTTTGACGAGAAACAAAGTAGAAATTTGCGGTGTTGATACAGCTAAACTTCCAGTACTAAAAAATGAAGAGATGCGTAAATTATTTCGAGAAATGCAAAGTGGAGAGATAAGCGCAAGAGAGAAATTAGTAAATGGAAACTTACGTCTTGTACTGAGCGTCATTCAGCGATTTAACAACAGAGGAGAATTTGTTGATGATTTATTCCAAGTCGGCTGCATTGGACTTATGAAATCCATTGATAACTTTGATTTAAGCCAAAATGTTAAATTTTCAACATATGCTGTGCCAATGATTATTGGGGAAATCCGGAGATATTTACGTGATAACAATCCAATTCGAGTCTCTCGTTCATTACGAGATATCGCGTATAAAGCATTGCAGGTAAGAGAAAAGCTAATTGCTGAAAATTCAAAAGAGCCAACGGCAATGGATATTGCAAAAGTGCTTGAAGTGACACATGAAGAAATTGTTTTTGCGCTTGATGCCATTCAAGATCCAGTATCATTATTTGAGCCGATTTATAATGATGGGGGCGATCCTATTTTTGTAATGGATCAACTAAGTGATGATAAACAAAGGGACGAGCAATGGGTGGAAGAATTGGCGTTGAAAGAAGGAATGAAGCGATTAAATGATCGCGAAAAAATGATTATTCGAAAACGTTTTTTTCAAGGGAAAACACAAATGGAAGTTGCCGAAGAGATTGGGATTTCTCAAGCACAAGTATCACGCCTTGAAAAATCAGCAATTAAACAAATGAATAAAACAATTCAAGGATAAGGTCTCATCATTTAAGATGAGACCTTTTTAAGTTGTGAGTCTCAAGATTCTGTTCATAGGAAAGATTACGTGTTCATATAATGGCAATAAAGTGAAACTGCTGCAGGAGGAGAATAATAATGATACGGATTTCAGAGTTTCAAATTAAGGATGTTGTAAATGTCTCTGACGGAAAAAAACTTGGAAACATTAGCGATATAGATATTGATATGAACACTGGAAAGATTCAAGCTGTCATTATTTCAAAACAAGCGCGTATGCTAGGGATATTTGGGAAAGAGGCGGAGTTTGTTATTCCGTGGAAGCAAATTGTAAAAATTGGAGAGGATGTAATATTAGTAAGAGCTGATCATGTCAATCCTGTAACAGAATCAATACAAACACCGACAATTTCTTAAAGAATATTACAAATTCCTCTTTTTTTTATGTTGTCATTATGGAAAAATAAAAGTATGGTAAAATAGACAGGAAGTACCATGCTTTTTATGTTATTTTATTAAAAGGAGCCGCTTTATGAGAGAACCATTTATATATGAGGACGGTATATTGTATTTACAAGCGTGGAAAGAACTTGGAAACATTACAGCAGGATTTACTACAAAAGATGGTGGAGTAAGTACAGGCTCCTTTCATGCGATGAATTTAGGACTACATGTAAATGATATGATGGAGAATGTTCATGAAAATAGACGTATTTTAGCAAACAAGTTACAAAAACCATTAGAAAATTGGATTTGTTCAGAGCAGGTTCATGATCAACACGTTGAAAAAGTAGGACACGGAGAAAAAGGACGAGGAATCTATTTATATGAAGATGGTATCCCAAATACAGATGGTATTTATACGACTGATAGAGAGGTATGTTTAACGTCGTGTTATGCTGATTGTGTTCCACTCTATTTCTATGCACCATCACATGGAATGGTAGGACTTGCACATGCTGGATGGAAGGGAACTGTAAAAGAAATTGCAAAAGAAATGATTCAAAAGTGGAATGCAGAAGGGGTACCAGTTCATGAGATGTATGTTGCAATTGGACCAGCCATTGGGTCCTGCTGTTATGTAGTTGATGATCGTGTATTATCAGCAGCAAAACAAGCCGTAAACGGACCTGTTCCATATAAATTGATTTCAGACGGACAATATGCAATTGATTTAAAAGAAATCAATCGTATATTATGCATTCAAGCTGGCATAAAAGAAGAGCATATTGTGATGTCGTCTCTTTGTACAAGCTGTGAAGAACAATTGTTTTTCTCGCATCGCCGTGATCAAGGGAAAACAGGAAGAATGTTGAGTTTCATAGGCTTTAAGGAGGATTGAAAACAGTGGTAGTACAAGAGAAATTAGCATTTGTAAATGCGGAAATCAAAAAAGCATGTGAACGAGCAGGGCGCTCGGCACAAGAGATTAAGCTCGTTGCAGTAACAAAAACAGTAGGAATTGAAAAAACAAATGAAGTAATAGAAGCTGGACTTACTGATTTAGGTGAGAATCGTAATGAAGGTCTTTTACAAAAGTATGAGCATTTCGGTTCAAAAGTAAGCTGGCATTTCATTGGTTCGTTACAAACGAGAAAAGTAAAAGAAATTATTGATAAAGTTGATTATTTGCATTCATTGGATCGCATTTCGCTAGCAAAAGAAATCCAAAAGCGTGCTACAAAGCAGGTTCGATGTTTTGTACAAGTGAAAACATCGTCTGAAGAATCGAAGCAGGGGATAGCAGCTGAGGAAACGATTGCGTTTATTCGTGCTTTGCAAGAGTTTGATAAAATTGAAGTGGTTGGATTAATGACAATGGCACCATTTACTGAGGAAGAAGCAGAAATCCGTCATTGTTTTAAGGTGTTACGTGGGGTGCAAAAACAAGTGCAGGAACTAGAGTTATCAAATGCTCCGTGTGAAGAGTTATCTATGGGAATGTCAAATGATTATACAATTGCAATTGAAGAAGGCGCTACATATATTCGTTTGGGAACGATTTTAGTAGGAAAAGCGTAAAAGGAAGGAGAATGTTATTATGAGTTGGTCAAAAGTAAAGTACTTCTTTTTTGACACACCAGAAGAGCGAGAAGCTTACGAAAAGGAAAAGGAGCAAGTTGAAATGAAAAAACAGGAACCTCAGCAGCAGGATATCCCGGTTACGAAAGCACAGCCAAAACAAAATATTGTAAGTATTGAAACAGCAAAGCAGTCTTCTAAAGTTGTTTTACTAGAACCGCGTACATATTCGGAAGCACAAGGTATTGCGGATCATTTGAAAGGAAGAAGAGCTGTTGTCATTAATTTGCAAAGAATGTCCACAGATCAAGCTGTACGTATCGTTGACTTTTTAAGTGGTACTGTATACGCTATAGGCGGGGATATTCAAAAATTAGGACCGAAAACATTTATTTGTACACCTGAGACTGTCGATATTGTTGGGGCCATTTCTGAGTTGTTCGGTGAAGAGGAAGAGACAAATATAAAGAGGTGGTAATACGCCATGATAACTATTTTACAAGCATTGCTTTGGATCATCCAGATTTATTCCTGGGCGCTTATTATCTATATTCTTCTATCTTGGTTTCCAGGGGCTAGAGAATCGACATTTGGTGATTTTCTAGCGCGTATTTGTGAACCATATTTAGAGCCGTTTCGGAGATTTATCCCACCTTTTGGTATGATTGATATTTCTCCAATTGTCGCAATTATTGCGTTGAAATTGGCTAGTAGTGGTTTAGTAAGTCTGTTTCGTTATTTCTTGTAACAAGAGGTTGCATGAATGAGCATCTATGAGCATTTTAGACCTGAAGAAGTGGTCTTTGTTGATAAAGCATTAGAATGGAAACAGATGGCTGAAGAATATCATCAAGTGAAACTAACGGATTTTCTTGATCCACGTCAGCAGCAAATTGTTGCTACGATAGTGGGGAATCAAGGAGATGCTACTTTACGACTTTATGGTGCTACGCCAAAAGCGGAAAGGAAAAGAGCTCTTATTTATCCGAGTTACCTTAATTTAAATGAAGAAGATTTTCAAGTTGAAGTATTAGAAATTGACTATCCTTCCAAATTTTATGCGCTTGAACATAGGCAAATATTAGGTGCATTTATGTCTCTTGGTCTCACAAGAGAAAAGTGTGGTGATATTTTGCTTCGAGAAAATCGTGCCCAAATTATAGTTGCAAAAGAGATTGTTTCGTACATTGAAATGAATTTACAATCGATAGGGAAAATGAAGGTCTCACTTTCCTCTGTACAAGCAGATAAAGTATTACAATTACAAGAAGAGTGGAGAGAACAGTCTGGAACTGTTTCATCACTTCGATTAGATGTCCTGTTAGCTGAAATGCTCCATATATCACGGCAAAAAGCACAGCCGCTTATAAAGAATGGTCTTGTGAAAGTAAATTGGAAAACGGTTGAACAAACTGCATACGAGTGTTTTCCAGGTGATGTTTTTTCAGTTAGAGGATATGGACGTGGGAAATTATTTTCTGTAGAAGGAAAAACGAAACGCGACAAATGGAGAGTTTTGTATGGTATACTAAAATGATTGGTTTTTTAGAAGGAAAATCTCTTATTTTGTCGAAGAAAAGATATAATTAAAAAGAGGAAAATTTAGATAACTACTTGGAGGTGGCGTTTGTGCCGTTAACACCATTAGATATTCATAACAAAGAATTTGGTCGCGGATTCCGTGGCTATGATGAGGATCAAGTAAATGAGTTTCTTGATCAGATCATCAAAGATTATGAATTGGTCATTCGTGAGAAGAAAGCATTAGAAGAAAAAGTTGCTCAGCTAGAAGGGAAATTGGATCATTTCTCTAACATTGAAGATACACTAAATAAATCTATCGTTGTTGCACAAGAAGCAGCGGAAGAAGTAAAGCGTAATGCACAAAAAGAAGCAAAATTAATTGTACGTGAAGCTGAAAAAAATGCAGACCGTATTATTAATGAAGCTTTAGTGAAATCAAGAAAAGTTGCATTTGATATTGAAGAACTAAAGAAACAAGCGAAAGTATTCCGCACACGTTTCCGTATGTTATTAGAAGCGCAGCTTGAAATGTTAAACAACGATGATTGGGACAAATTAATTGAGCTAGAAGAAGAAGTGGACGAGCTGTTAAAGAAAGAAGAAACAGTGTAAGCTTGACGTTTTTCTCATTATTACATATAATTTTAAACAACATATTTATTAAGAAAAACGAAGATAGGGATAAGTACCTTTTTTATACCTTATATAGCGAACTGAGGATGGTGTAAGCTCAGGATAAGGAGATAATGGGAAAATCACCCTGGAGTTCCGCGCTGAACAAAAAAGTAAGCGTAGGCGTATATTCGCGTTAAGAATACAAAGAGGACCAGTGCATATATGTATGGTCTACTAGGGTGGTACCGCGGGAGACTTTCTCGTCCCTTTTTGGGATGAGAAAGTCTCTTTTTTATTCCATTTTTTAGGGTCTTTCTTTTATACATTCGAGGAGGAATTGAGCATGGAGTATAAAAATACATTACTAATGCCGAAAACAGAATTCCCAATGCGTGGGAATTTACCAAAACGTGAGCCTGCAATGCAAGAAAAATGGGCTGAAATGAATATTTACGAAAAAGTACAAGAACATACAAAAGGCCGTCCTTTATTTGTATTACATGATGGTCCTCCATATGCGAATGGTGACATTCATATGGGACATGCATTAAATAAAGTATTAAAAGATTTTATTGTTCGTTACAAATCGATGACGGGATACTGTGCACCATATGTACCAGGATGGGATACACACGGTTTACCAATTGAACAAGCTTTAACAAATAAAGGTGTAAAACGTAAAGAAATGACGGTTGCAGAATTTCGTAAATTATGTGCAGAGTATGCATATGAACAAGTAAATCGTCAACGTGAGCAATTTAAACGCCTTGGTGTACGTGCAGATTGGGATAATCCATATATCACTCTAGAGCCAGCGTATGAAGCACAACAAATTAAAGTATTTGGTGAAATGGCGAAAAAAGGTTACATCTATAAAGGACAAAAGCCTGTTTATTGGTCTCCGACGAGTGAATCTGCTTTAGCTGAAGCTGAAATTGAATATCAAGATAAAAAATCAGCATCTATTTACGTAGCATTCCCAGTAAAAGACGGGAAAAACGTATTAGAAGGTGATGAGAAATTTATCATTTGGACAACAACACCTTGGACATTACCAGCAAACTTAGGTATTTCTGTTCACCCAGAGCTTCAATATAGCATTGTCAAAGTAAATGGTGAAAAATATATTATTGCTTCTGAACTATTTGACACAGTTTCTAAAACGTTAGAATGGGAAAATGCTGAAGTTGTGAAAACAGTTAAAGGTAGCGAACTTGAGTATACAGTTGCGAAACATCCATTCTATGATCGGGATTCTTTAGTTATGCTTGGAGAACATGTTACAACGGATGCTGGTACAGGATGTGTACATACAGCACCAGGACATGGGGAAGACGATTTCATTGTTGGGAAACAATATGGATTAGAGGTTCTTTGCCCAGTTGATGATAAAGGTGTATTAACAAATGAAGCGCCTGGATTTGAAGGTTTATTCTACGATAAAGCAAATAAGCCAATTACGGAAAAATTAGAAGAAGTGGGTGCGTTATTAAAATTAACATTTATCACGCATTCTTATCCACATGACTGGAGAACGAAAAAACCGATTATCTTCCGTGCGACAGCGCAATGGTTTGCATCTATTGAAGCATTCCGTAAAGAGTTATTACAAGCCGTTGAAGAAACGAAATGGGTGCCAGCATGGGGTGAAACACGTCTTCATAATATGGTTCGTGACCGTGGTGACTGGTGTATTTCTCGTCAACGTGCGTGGGGTGTACCAATTCCTGTCTTCTATGCAGAGAATAACGATCCAATTATTACAGATGAAACAATCAATCACGTAGCAGATCTATTCCGTGAGAACGGTTCTAACGTATGGTTTGAACGTGAAGCGAAAGATTTATTACCAGAAGGATTTACACATCCATCTAGTCCAAATGGTGAGTTCCGTAAAGAAACAGACATTATGGACGTATGGTTTGATTCAGGTTCTTCTCATCAAGCTGTTCTAGAAGAGCGCGAAGACTTACAACGTCCAGCTGATTTGTATTTAGAAGGATCTGACCAATACCGTGGTTGGTTTAACTCTTCGTTATCAACAGCAGTTGCAGTAACAGGTAAAGCACCATATAAAGGTGTTTTAAGCCATGGATTCGTCTTAGACGGTGAAGGTCGTAAAATGAGTAAATCTATCGGGAATATTGTTGTACCGAAGAAAATTATGGACCAATTAGGTGGAGATATTTTACGTCTGTGGGTATCTTCTGTTGATTATCAATCTGATGTACGTATTTCAGATGATATTTTAAAACAAGTAGCAGAAGTATATCGTAAAATCCGTAATACTTTCCGTTTCTTATTAGGAAATTTAGCTGACTTTAATCCAAGTCAAGATGCAGTAGCAAAAGCTGAACTACGCGAAGTAGATCGTTACATGCTGGTGAAACTAAATGACTTAATTACAAAAGTAAAAGAAGCATATGAAACATATGATTTTGCGGCAGTATATCATGCAATTCATAACTTCTGTACAATCGACTTAAGTTCATTTTATTTAGACTTTGCAAAAGACATTTTATACATCGAGGCTGCAAATCATCATGACCGTCGTGCAATTCAAACGGTGCTTTATGATGTTCTTGTTGCATTAACAAAACTTGTAACACCAATCTTACCGCATACAGCTGATGAAGTATGGCCATATGTTCCTGGTGTGGTTGAAGAAAGCGTTCAGCTAACTAATATGCCAGAAGCTGTTGAAATAGAAGGTGCGGAAGCGTTAAAAGCGAAATGGGATGCATTCATGACCCTTCGCGATGACGTATTAAAAGCGTTAGAAGTGGCTCGTAATGAAAAAGTAATCGGTAAGTCATTAAATGCGAGCATTACCCTTTATCCAACTGCAGAAATGAAACAAATGTTAGAGTCTATTAGTGAAGATTTAAAACAATTGTTTATTGTCTCTGAGTATAAACTTGGTGGAACAATTGAGGAAGCTCCAGCAGATGCTCCGAAATATGAGCATACAGCTGTTGTTGTGGTACAAGCAACTGGTGAAACATGTGAACGTTGTTGGATTGTTTCTGAAACAATTGGCAAAGACGTTGAGCACGAAACATTATGTGAGCGTTGTGCGACAGTTGTAAAAGAAAATTATGTAAAATAATAATGAAAAACTGACTGCTAATTATTGCAGTCAGTTTTTTATATGCATTACATGATTCACAGGTGGTAAAACCTTGTTTATGACATTATTATTTTATCAGTGATTCATCTCTTTCCTAGGAAGGAAAAATGTGTGAGCGGTAAGTGAGAAATTTTCGGACACACTAACGGTACATTGCAGCCGGGAGGAATGTACACGTGAATGAAATCTACATGGAAATCAAAGAAGAATTACAATTGATGAGAAAAGAATTACAGGAGCGACTGGCAAAAGAAGCGATGCACACATATCATATGGAATTCGGACAAGAACTAGGGTATGACATGAAGGAAGATGCGAAAAAGAAGTTATTTTTACATGATATAAGAGAAGATTTAAAAGATGTGGAACGAGCATTATTTAAAATGGAAATTGATATGTATGGAATTTGTGAAGAAACTGGAAAATATATTCCTGTAAAGCAAATGCAAATCATGCCAACAGCTCGTACAATTCATGAATTTTTATATGAGAAAGTAAATGTCTGATAGTACAATGATATTATATTACCTTTTTCCATTTTATTTTATTCTTCCGTAAAGGTTCATTGTGAAAAGACCGTAGCTATGCTAAAATTTTGAGGTACACTGTCTTTGTGGGGGAAATGAAAATGATATATTATTTAATAGCCTTATTTGTCATTGCCATCGATCAAATATCGAAATGGTTAATTGTAAAGAACATGGAATTAGGTACAAGTATCCCGATTATCGATAATGTATTATACATAACATCACATCGGAATAGAGGAGCTGCCTGGGGTATTTTAGAAGGTAAAATGTGGTTCTTCTATGTTATTACAGTTGTTTTTGTAGGGTTTATCGTATTTTATATGAAAAAGTATGCGAAAACAGATAAACTCCTAGGAGTTTCATTAGGCCTTATTTTAGGCGGAGCAATTGGCAATTTTATTGATCGTGTATTTAGACAAGAAGTGGTGGATTTCATTCACGTGTATATTTTTTCATACAACTATCCGGTATTTAACATAGCTGACTCAGCTTTATGTATTGGAGTTGTATTAATTATTATCCAAACATTATTAGAAGGAAAGAAAATGAAGGAGTAATTGAATGAGCGAAGTAGTACAAGTAACAGTTGCAGAAGAACAAAAAAATGAACGGATTGATAAGTTTGTTGCAGGTGTAAATAATGAATGGTCACGTACACAGGTGCAGCAATGGATTAAAGATGGTGTTGTAACCGTAAACGGAAATACCATTAAAGGGAATTATAAAGTAAAAGAAAAAGATGAAATTGCAGTAGCAATTCCAGAGCCAGAAGAACTAGATATTCGTGCAGAAGATATGAACTTAGAAATTTATTATGAGGATGCAGATGTATTAGTTGTCAATAAACCACGCGGTATGGTTGTACATCCAGCTCCTGGACATACAAGTGGTACCCTTGTAAATGGATTAATGTATCATTGTACAGATCTATCAGGTATTAACGGTGTAATGCGTCCTGGTATTGTGCATCGTATTGATAAAGACACATCTGGTTTATTGATGGTTGCTAAAAATGATATGGCACATGAATCTCTTGTAAATCAGCTTGTAGAAAAAACAGTAACAAGACGATATAAAGCAATCGTCCATGGTGTAATTCCACATGATAAAGGGACAATTGATGCTCCAATTGGCCGTGATAAAAAGGAACGCCAAAGTATGACGGTTGATGAAAATGGGAAGAATGCTGTTACGCATTTCCAGGTGTTAGAACGATTTAAAGATTTTACACTTGTAGAATGTCGTTTAGAAACCGGCCGTACGCACCAAATTCGTGTTCATATGAAATATATTGGATACCCGATTGCGGGAGATCCGAAATATGGTCCGAAAAAGACGTTAGATATAAATGGACAGGCGCTTCATGCAGGAATCTTAGGATTTGATCACCCTCGTACAGGGGAATATATCGAGTTTGAGGCACCAGTTCCAGCAGTGTTTGAAGAAGTCTTAAATGTTTTACGGAAATAGTATTGACAAAACAAGTGGAATTTGCGATACTAACAACAGTTAAATAATGATCCTTTAACACAGCCCCGTGAGGTTGAGAAGGTAACGGTTTGAAATACTTAGGGTATAGTTATACCCTTTTTTCAAAAGTCCTCTCGCACACGCTGAGAGGACTTTTTTTATACCATTCCTCTCACGCAAGAAAAAAGCTTGGAGGTGTAGAACATGCAAGAAAAAGCAGTCGTTTTAGATGACCAAATGATTCGCCGCGCTTTAACACGCATCAGTCATGAAATTGTGGAACGTAATAAAGGTGTTGATAATTGTGTTCTTGTCGGGATTAAAACACGTGGTATCTTTATTGCACAGCGTTTAGCAGAACGCATTGGTCAAATTGAAGGGAAAGAAATAGAAGTAGGGGAGTTAGACATTACATTGTATCGTGATGATTTAACACTACAATCTAAAAATAAAGAGCCACTTGTAAAAGGTTCTGATATTCCTGTGGACATTACGAAAAAGAAAGTTATTCTAGTGGATGATGTACTATATACAGGAAGAACGGTTCGAGCAGCAATGGATGCTCTGATGGATTTAGGTAGACCGTCACAAATCCAGCTTGCGGTTCTTGTAGACAGAGGTCATCGTGAATTACCAATTCGCGCTGATTATGTAGGGAAAAATATTCCAACATCAAGTGAAGAGCGTATTGAAGTTGATTTGCAAGAGACAGATCAACAAGATCGAGTAAGTATATACGATAAGTAAAGCCCTTTTAAATGTAGTCCTGTGAGGCTGCCAAAGGGTCTTGACTTTCGTATGTCAAATTTGACATACGAAAGTATAGGACTCTTTGTGCACAGTCACAAAGAGTTTTTTTATTGCAAAGTTTTAAACTGAAGGAGGATATAACAATGGAGCAAAAGCCAGTGTTAGACGTTCAGGAAGTACCGAAACCCGGGAAATGGTTATTTTTAAGTATACAGCATTTGTTCGCTATGTTTGGATCAACAGTGCTTGTTCCATTTTTAACAGGACTGAACCCATCAGTAGCTTTAATATCAAGTGGATTAGGAACACTAGCGTTCCTTCTTATAACAAAAGGTCAAGTACCAGCATATCTAGGATCATCATTTGCGTTTATCGCACCAATCATTACAGCAAAAACAGCAGGTGGGCCAGGAGCAGCAATGCTTGGTGGCTTACTAGCAGGACTTGTTTACATCTTAATTTCACTGGGAATTAAGAAGTCAGGATCAGAGTGGATCATGAAGTTACTCCCACCAATCGTAGTTGGTCCAGTCGTAATGGTTATCGGTTTAGCTTTAGCACATACAGCAGTTGATATGGCGATGAATGGTGCGGATGGCAAGTATAGCTTTACTCACTTTTCAGTAGCATTAGTAACATTAGCAATTACAATCATTTGCTCCATATTCGGAAGAGGATTTTTCAGCATCATACCAGTTTTACTTGGAATCGTCGGGGGATATATCTTCGCTTACTTCCAAGGGCTTGTAGATTTAAAACCGGTAGCTGAGGCAAAATGGTTTGACGTACCAGACTTCACAATACCATTTGTAACATATACTCCAGAGTTTTCATGGAAGATTGTACTCTTAATGGTACCAGTTGCACTCGTAACAATCTCAGAACATATCGGGCACCAAATTGTACTTGGAAATGTCATTAAAAGAGATCTAATTGAAAAACCAGGTCTACATCGCTCGATCTTCGGGGATGGGGTAGCAACATTAATTGCATCATTAATAGGTGGACCACCGAATACAACATACGGTGAAAACATCGGTGTACTAGCAATTACAAGAGCATACAGTGTATACCTATTCATTGGATCAGCGGTGTTCGCGATTATGTTCGGATTTATCGGTAAGATTTCAGCACTGATTCACTCGATTCCAACACCAGTTATGGGCGGAGTATCGATCTTACTTTTCGGTGTAATCGCATCAAGTGGTTTACGCATGATGGTAGATGATAAAACAGACCTAAGTGATAAACGAAACTTAATGATTGCATCAGTAATCCTGGTAATCGGTATTGGCGGCGCAGTACTACGCGTTGGAGAATCTTTCCAAGTAGAAGGCATGGCACTTGCAGCAATTGTAGGTGTACTATTAAATCTACTATTACCTGAAATGAAACAAAAACAACAATCTAAGCAGATTGCTTCATAAAAACAACCTTTTAATTCAGTCCTGTGAGACGAAAAAGGGGAGCTTCTTTCTTGCACCCTAGTCTCACATGACTAGGGTATTTTTATGCAGTTATTGTTATATAAATACCAAAGGTGTTATCATAAAAATCAGAAAGATGAGGGATGACAATGAGCCATTTGTTAACGATGAGTGAATTATCGAAAGAAGAGATTTCAGAAATCCTAAAAGACGCAGAAGATTTTGCGAATGGAAAAGAGAGAAAATCAACAGAGCAAACATTTGTAGCAAACTTATTCTTCGAAAACAGTACAAGAACAAAGTTTAGCTTCGAAGTTGCCGAGAAGAAATTAGGACTTGATGTGCTAAATTTCGAAGTAGATTCCTCTAGCGTACAAAAAGGAGAAACGTTATACGATACGATAAGAACACTAGAATCAATCGGAACAAGAGCGGTAGTCATCCGCCATCAGCAAGATCGCTACTTCGATGAACTAAAAGATAAAGTAAGTATTCCAATCCTAAATGCTGGAGATGGATGTGGAAATCATCCAACGCAATGCCTGCTAGATCTTCTAACAATTAAACAAGAGTTTGGAAGCTTTGAAGGATTAAAGATTGCGATTGTTGGAGACATTCGTCATAGCCGAGTAGCTCGTTCCAATGCGGAAGCATTAACGAAATTAGGAGCAACAATTTACTTTGCTAGCCCAGAAGAGTGGAAAGGTGAAACAAAAACATTCGGAACATACAAAGAATTAGATGAACTTGTTCCAGAAGTTGATGTGATGATGTTACTTCGTGTGCAACATGAGCGTCATGACCATTATGAAACAGACATCATGAAAGAGTATCATGAGCAGCACGGTTTAACAATTGAACGAGAAAAACGTATGAAACAAGGAAGCATTATTATGCATCCAGCTCCTGTAAATCGCGATGTAGAAATTGCGAGTGAACTTGTTGAGTGTGAGCGTTCCCGTATTTTCAAACAGATGGAAAATGGAGTTTACGTAAGAATGGCTGTGCTAAAACGCGCGTTACCAAATGTATTAGGAGGAATGAAACATGAATTATTTGTTTAAAAATGGACGCTATCTAAATGAAGAAGGAAACATTGTAGTAACAGATCTTCTCGTACAAGACGGTAAAATTGCGAAAGTAGCAGAAAATATTACGGCAGATAATGCTGAAGTAATCGATGTAAACGGAAAATTAATCTCACCTGGATTAGTAGATGTACACGTTCATCTTCGCGAACCAGGTGGTGAACATAAAGAAACAATTGAAACAGGTACACTTGCAGCAGCAAAGGGTGGCTTTACAACAATTTGTGCAATGCCAAATACACGCCCAGTACCAGACAGCAAAGAACATATGGAAGACTTGCAAAAGCGAATTAAAGAAAAAGCACATGTAAATGTATTACCATATGGTGCAATTACAGTACGCCAAGCAGGTTCTGAAATGACAGACTTTGAAACATTAAAAGAACTTGGTGCATTCGCGTTTACTGACGATGGAGTAGGGGTACAAGATGCAAGCATGATGCTAGCTGCTATGAAACGTGCAGCAAAATTAAATATGGCAGTCGTTGCACACTGTGAAGAGAATACATTGATTAATAAAGGTTGTGTACATGAAGGGAAGTTTTCTAAGAAACACGGATTAAACGGTATCCCATCAGTATGCGAATCCGTACATATTGCCCGGGACATATTACTTGCGGAAGCAGCAGATTGTCACTATCACGTATGTCACGTAAGTACAAAAGGATCTGTACGTGTAATCCGTGATGCAAAACGTGCTGGAATTAAAGTAACAGCAGAAGTAACACCGCATCACTTAGTATTATGTGAAGATGATATCCCATCAGTTGATCCAAACTTTAAAATGAATCCGCCGCTTCGAGGAAAAGAAGACTATGAAGCTTTAATTGAAGGATTATTAGATGGAACAATCGATATGATTGCAACTGACCATGCACCGCACGCTGCGGAAGAGAAAGCACAAGGTATTGAAAGAGCACCATTCGGAATTACTGGTTTTGAAACAGCATTCCCACTCTTATATACAAACCTTGTGAAAAAAGGAATTATCACATTAGAACAGCTAATTCAATTCTTAACAGAAAAGCCGGCTGATACATTTGGTTTAGAAGCAGGTCGCCTGAAAGAAGGTAGAGCAGCTGATATCACAATTATCGATTTAGAACAAGAAGAAGAAATTGATCCAACAACATTCTTATCAAAAGGAAAGAATACACCATTCGCAGGTTGGAAATGCCAAGGTTGGCCGGTTATGACAATCGTTGGTGGTAAGATCGCATGGCAAAAGGAGAGTGCATTAGTATGAAAAGACAACTTATCTTAGAAGATGGAACAGTATTAATTGGAAAAGGTTTCGGAGGAGAAATCGAAAAGTCAGGTGAGGTTGTATTTACAACAGGAATGACAGGATATCAAGAAACATTATCTGATCCATCATATTGCGGTCAAATTGTAACATTTACGTATCCGTTAATCGGAAACTACGGAATTAATCGTGATGACTTTGAATCTATTCATCCATCTGTAAATGGTTTAATTGTAAACGAAATTTGTGATCATCCATCTAACTTCCGAAGTGAAATTTCGTTAGATGCATATTTAAAAGAAAGAAATATTCCTGGATTAGCAGGAATTGATACAAGAAAATTAACGCGAAAAATTCGTCAATATGGAACATTACGCGGACGTCTTTGCAACATGGATGCGGATGTAGAATACATCGTTAGCCAATTAAAAGCGACAGTCTTTACAGATCATGTAAAACGCGTATCAACAAAAGATCCATACCCAAGCCCAGGCCGTGGTCATCGTGTTGTACTTGTTGACTTCGGAATGAAACATGGTATTTTACGAGAATTAAATAAGCGCGACTGTGATGTAATTGTTGTACCTTACAATACAACAGCTGAAGAAATTTTACGCCTAAGCCCAGATGGAATTATGTTAAGTAATGGACCTGGGGATCCAAAAGATGTACCGGAAGCGATTGAAATGTTAAAAGAAATCATTGGAAAAGTACCTTTATTTGGGATCTGTCTTGGACATCAATTATTCGCTTTAGCATCTGGTGCAAATACAAGTAAGTTAAAATTCGGTCACCGTGGTTTAAACCATCCAGTAAAACACCTTGCAACTGGAAAAGTAGCAATTACTTCTCAAAATCATGGTTATGCAGTAGAAGAAGCATCAGTTGAAAATACAGAGCTTGAAATTACACATGTAGCTTTAAATGATGGAACAGTAGAAGGTCTTCGTCATAAGAAATTCCCAGCATTTACAGTACAATACCATCCAGAAGCTTCAGCAGGACCAGAAGATGCAAATGATTTATTCGAAGATTTCTTAACAATGATTGAAAACTTCAAGAAAGAAGGGGAAGAGTTATGCCAAAACGCCTAGACATTAACACAATTTTAGTAATCGGATCAGGACCAATTGTAATTGGGCAAGCAGCGGAGTTTGATTATTCTGGTACACAAGCTTGTCAATCTCTTAAAGAGGAAGGTTACAAAGTAATCCTTGTTAACTCAAACCCAGCAACAATTATGACGGATACTGCAACAGCAGATAAAGTATACATTGAGCCATTAACATTAGAATTCGTAAGCCGTATTATTCGCAAAGAACGTCCAGATGCGATCTTACCAACATTAGGTGGTCAAACAGGTTTAAACATGGCTGTTGAACTTGCAAAATCAGGCGTACTTGACGAGTGCGGAGTTGAAATTTTAGGCACAAAATTATCAGCAATCGAGCAGGCGGAAGATCGTGATTTATTCCGTACATTAATGAGAGATTTAAACGAACCAGTACCGCCTAGTGAAATTATTCATAACCTTGATGAAGCGTATGAATTTGTAAATGAAATTGGTTATCCAGTAATCGTTCGTCCTGCATTTACGCTAGGCGGAACTGGCGGCGGGATTTGCCATGATGAAAAAGAGCTAATTGAAACTGTAACAAGCGGTTTAAAACATAGCCCAGTAACGCAATGCTTATTGGAAAAAAGTATCGCTGGTTTT
Source organism: Bacillus sp. AFS023182 (assembly GCF_002560575.1). Classification (NCBI taxonomy): domain Bacteria; kingdom Bacillati; phylum Bacillota; class Bacilli; order Caryophanales; family Bacillaceae; genus Bacillus; species Bacillus sp. AFS023182. The sequence continues at coordinate 423,653 of NZ_NTRO01000004.1, forward strand.
AAAGAGATTGAATATGAAGTAATGCGCGACGCGAACGATAATGCGATTGTAGTATGTAATATGGAAAATATTGACCCAGTTGGTGTGCATACAGGAGATTCCATTGTTATAGCGCCAAGCCAAACATTAAGTGACCGTGAATATCAAATGTTACGTAATACTTCATTAAGAATTATTCGTGCATTAGGAATTGAAGGTGGATGTAACGTTCAGCTTGCACTTGATCCATATAGCTTCCAATACTATGTAATCGAAGTAAATCCACGTGTAAGTCGTTCATCTGCGCTAGCATCTAAAGCAACTGGATATCCAATTGCAAAATTAGCGGCGAAAATTGCAGTCGGTTTAACATTAGATGAAATTGTAAACCCAGTAACACAAAAAACATATGCTTGCTTCGAGCCAGCATTAGATTATGTTGTTTCAAAAATTCCACGCTGGCCATTTGATAAGTTTGAATCAGCGAACAGAACGCTTGGAACACAGATGAAGGCAACTGGTGAAGTTATGTCAATTGGACGTAACTTAGAGGAATCATTATTAAAAGCGGTTCGCTCTCTAGAACTTGGCATTTATCACTTAGAGTTAGATCACTTAAAAGAACTTGATAAAGAAACGATGAAAAAGCGCATTATTAAAGCGGATGATGAGCGCCTGTTTATTGTAGCAGAAGCAATTCGTCAAGGTGTAACGAAAGAAGAAATCAACTCATGGTGTGAAATGGACTTCTTCTTCTTACAAAAAGTTGAAAACATCGTAAACATGGAACGCGAAGTAAAAGCGAATGTAGGAAATATGGAAGTATTACAATCTGCGAAAGAAATGGGATTCAGTGACCACTACATCGCAGCAGCTTGGAATAAAACTGAGCGTGAAATTTACGATATGCGTAAAGAAAATAATATGACGCCAGTATTCAAAATGGTTGATACTTGTGCGGCAGAATTCGAATCTGCAACGCCTTACTACTACAGCACATATGGCGATGAAAATGAATCAATCGTTACAGATCGTAAAAGCGTAGTTGTACTTGGATCTGGTCCAATCCGCATCGGTCAAGGTGTTGAATTTGACTATGCAACAGTTCACTCTGTATGGGCAATTAAAGAAGCTGGATATGAAGCGATTATTATTAATAATAACCCAGAAACAGTTTCAACAGACTTCAGTATTTCTGATAAGTTATACTTTGAGCCATTAACAATCGAAGATGTAATGCACATCATCGATTTAGAGAAACCAGAAGGTGTTATCGTTCAGTTCGGTGGACAAACGGCAATTAACTTAGCTGCAAAATTGGAAGCGCATGGTGTGAAAATTTTAGGAACATCTCTTGAAGATTTAGACCGTGCAGAAGATCGTGATAAATTTGAAGCAGCCTTAACACAGCTTGGTATTCCGCAACCAGTTGGTAAAACAGCAACGACTGTAGAACAAGCGGTAGCAATCGCTGAAGAAATTGGTTACCCAGTATTAGTAAGACCATCTTACGTACTAGGTGGGCGTGCGATGGAAATCGTATATCGTCAAGAAGAACTACTGCACTACATGAAAAATGCGGTTAAGGTTCATGCGGATCATCCGGTATTAATTGACCGCTATATGGTTGGTAAAGAAATTGAAGTAGATGCAATTTCAGACGGTGAAAATGTATTCATTCCAGGTATCATGGAACATATTGAACGCGCTGGAGTTCACTCTGGTGACTCAATTGGAGTATATCCACCGCAAAGCTTATCTGCAAAACTGAAAGAACAAATCATTGAAAATACAATTGCACTTGGAAAAGGATTAAACATTGTTGGATTACTGAATATCCAGTTTGTAGTATTCAAAGACGAAGTGTATGTAATTGAAGTAAACCCACGTGCGAGCCGTACAGTACCATTCTTAAGCAAAATTACAGGTGTACCAATGGCGAATATCGCAACGAAAGTTATTTTAGGTCAAAACCTTGTAGAACAAGGATATGAAACTGGCTATCGCCCAGAAGAGAATGAAGTGTATGTAAAAGCCCCAGTATTCTCATTTGCGAAACTACGTTCAGTTGATACAACATTAGGGCCTGAAATGAAATCAACAGGGGAAGTAATGGGTAAAGACTTGACGCTTGAAAAAGCACTATATAAAGGACTTGTTGCTTCTGGAATTAACATTCCAACGCACGGATCAGTAATCATTACTGTAGCGGATAAAGATAAAGAAGAAGCAATGGAAATTGCAAAACGCTTCCATGAAATCGGCTATAACTTATTAGCAACAGCTGGAACAGCAAAATCGTTAACAGAGCAAAATATTCCGGTGCAAGTTGTAAACAAAATTGATTCTGAAGACTACAACTTACTTGATATTATCCGTCAAGGGAAAGCACAGTTTGTAATCAATACATTAACAAAAGGAAAACAACCAGCGCGTGATGGTTTCCGCATTCGCCGTGAATCAGTAGAAAATGGTGTGGCTTGCTTAACATCACTTGATACAACAAGAGCAATTTTAAGAGTACTAGAATCAATGACATTCTCGGCTCACGCAATGAAAGAAATCGCGCCAACAAAGCGTCACGAGGTGGTACATGCATGATGCAAAAGCAAAATATGATCGTCGTTAACCAAAAAGAAATCGCAAAAAACATTTACGAATTAGTGCTTCAAGGGGATCTTGTGCAGCAAATGAACGATCCAGGGCAGTTTGTACACATTAAGGTAGCAGAGGGCATTACGCCTCTTCTGCGCCGCCCAATTAGTATTTGTAATGTCGATCAAGACAAGAACGAATTTACAATGCTATATCGTGCGGAAGGACAAGGAACGAAAACATTAGCAAAAAGAAAACAAGGTGAACTTGTTGATGTATTAGGACCACTTGGACATGGTTTTCCTGTAGAAGAAGCGGAAGCTGGACAAACGGCTTTATTAGTAGGCGGTGGAATTGGTGTACCACCACTATATGAATTGTCACAACGTTTAGCAGCAAGGGGAGTACGTGTTATTCATATCTTAGGTTTTCAAACGAAAGATGTTGTCTTCTATGAAGAGAAATTCGCAGAGCTTGGTGATACGTATGTTGCAACGGTTGATGGTACACACGGTACAAAAGGATTTGTAACAGATGTAATTGATAGCTATGGAATTGACTTTGACATTCTATATTCATGTGGACCTTTAGCGATGCTTCGAGCATTAGAAGGGCGCTATAAAGAGAAAAAAGCCTACATTTCATTAGAAGAACGCATGGGCTGTGGCATCGGAGCATGTTTCGCATGCGTATGTCACTTACAAGAAGATCCGAGTGGACATTCTTACAAGAAGGTGTGTAGCGACGGACCAGTATTTCCAATCGGGGAGGTTGTACTATGAACAGATTGCAAGTTGAATTACCAGGATTATCATTAAAGAATCCAATCATCCCAGCATCTGGTTGCTTCGGATTTGGTCGTGAGTACGCACAGTTTTATGACTTAAGTGTACTTGGATCCATTATGATTAAAGCGACGACAGAACAACCTCGTTATGGAAACCCAACGCCTCGTGTTGCTGAAACACCGGGCGGAATGCTAAATGCAATCGGACTTCAAAATCCTGGATTAGAAAAGGTAATGAATTCTGAATTACCGTGGCTCGAGCAATTTGATCTTCCGATTATTGCAAACGTTGCTGGTTCACAGGCTGAGGATTATGTAGCGGTTGCGAAAGAAATTTCAAAAGCACCAAATGTTCATGCGCTAGAATTAAATATTTCTTGTCCAAACGTAAAGACGGGTGGTATCGCTTTTGGTACGAACCCTGAAGTTGCTGCTGATTTAACGAAGCGGGTAAAAGAGGTTTCTGAAGTGCCGGTATATGTGAAATTGTCACCGAACGTGGCAAACATTGTGGAAATTGCAAAAGCAATTGAAAATGCAGGTGCGGACGGCTTAACGATGATTAATACATTGCTTGGTATGCGTCTAGATTTAAAAACAGCAAAACCAATTTTAGCAAACCGTACAGGTGGACTATCAGGCCCTGCGATTAAGCCGGTAGCAATTCGTATGGTACATGAAGTAAGTCAAGCTGTTAACATTCCGATTATCGGAATGGGTGGTATTGAATCAGCGGAAGATGTAATTGAATTCTTCTATGCTGGAGCAAGCGCGGTTGCAGTAGGGACGGCGAACTTTATCGATCCTTTCATATGTCCAACAATTATTGAAGAGTTACCAGCATTACTAGATGAATTAGGATTTGATCATATTTCGGAATGTCAAGGAAGGAGCTGGAAGCAAGTATGTCACAGTCGTTAATTGTTGCGCTAGATTTTCCAGGGAAACAAGAGGTAGAACAATTCTTACAACACTTTGAAGGGGAAGAGTTATTTGTCAAAGTTGGTATGGAGTTGTTTTACAAAGAAGGACCAGCAATTATTACGTACTTAAAAGAAAAAGGACATAAGATTTTTCTAGATTTAAAGCTTCATGATATTCCAAATACAGTAAAGAGCGCTATGCGTAGCCTAGCTAGTCTAGATGTTGATATGGTGAACGTTCATGCTGCTGGGGGAAGCAGTATGATGAAAGCTGCGATTGAGGGATTAGAGGAAGGTAAGCAAGAAGGAAAAGAGAGACCGATTTGTATTGCAGTTACACAACTAACAAGCACTTCGGAAGCTATGATGAAAAAAGAGATCGGCATTGAGAAAACGTTAGAAGAAGCGGTTGCGCATTATGCAAAATTAACGAAAGAAAGTGGACTTGATGGAGTTGTTTGTTCAACACTTGAAGTTCCGAAATTACGTGAAGTATGTGGAGATGAATTTGTAACAGTAACACCGGGTATTCGTCTTGCAAGTGATGATATAAATGACCAAGTGCGCGTTGCAACACCGAAACGTGCGAGGGAACTTGGTTCAAGTTACATTGTGGTTGGACGTAGTATTACAAAAGCAGAAAATCCGCTTGAAGCGTATGAAACAGTAAAACAACAGTGGGAAGGTGTAACAGTATGAAAAAAGAAATCGCATCACATTTATTAGAAATTGGAGCAGTATTTTTACAACCGAATGATCCATTTACTTGGTCTTCTGGTATGAAATCACCAATTTATTGTGATAATCGTTTAACTTTATCTTATCCAAAAGTACGCCAAGCGATCGCATCTGGATTAGAAGAGTTAATTAAAGAGCACTTCGGGGCTGTAGAAGTTATTGCAGGAACAGCAACTGCTGGTATCGCGCACGCTGCATGGGTAAGCGATCGTATGGATTTACCAATGTGCTACGTACGCAGCAAAGCAAAAGGACACGGTAAAGGGAACCAAATCGAAGGAAAAGCAGAAAAAGGTCAAAAAGTAGTAGTAGTAGAAGACTTAATTTCAACTGGAGGTAGTGCAATTACATGTGTAGAAGCACTTCGCGAGGCTGGTTGTGAAGTATTAGGAATCGTATCAATCTTCACATACGAGCTTGAGGCAGGAAAAGAGAAACTAGAAGCAGCAAACGTAGCATCATATTCTTTAAGTGATTACAGTGCATTAACTGAAGTTGCAGCAGAAAAAGGTATGATCGGACAAGCTGAAACGAAAAAATTACAAGAGTGGCGTAAAAATCCAGCTGACGAGGCTTGGATTACAGCGTAACAAAGAAAACACGACCGTGGGGGGAAACTCGGTCGTGTTTTTTAATCTATTTAACAAGAATGGATACAGCACTAAATACCAACAAAATTGCCATAACTATATTAAACTGCTGTCTATATTGTAATAAGAGCTTTTGAAAAATAGAGCCAAATAGACTCCAACTAAATGTACTCATTAAGCCAACCATTCCTAAAAATAATGAGTAAATAAGGAAGCTGGAATAGGAATGGTAATAGGGGAGAATAAAGGTTGCTACTACTGTAAGCCCAAAAAGGATACCTTTTGGATTCACAAATTGTAACAAGATACCTATTAAGAAAAGATTTCGATTCTCTTCATCATTTCCCCCCGTATTTCCTTTACTAGTAAGTGTTTTAAAAGCCAAATATAGCATATAAGCTACACCAAAAATGGTTAAAGGAAATTCAATGATTGGCAGAGTACTTGTAAGTATGATGTTAAAAAAACTACACAATAATGTGAGAACAAAAAATCCAAAACTGACTCCTAAACAAAATGTAAAGGTTTTCTTTAATCCATGTTTATTCGCAAACGTCATTGCCATGATGTTATTGGGACCTGGAGTAAAACTGCTAATAAAAACAAATAACAAAAATGAAAATAAAGGCATTTTTGGACCTACCTTTCATGGGTGTATGTTATAATGTCCAAAATGAACAATATAACGTTGTGTGTTTTATTATACAAATCGGTCGTTATAATGTATATAGATAGGAGTGATTTTATGGAAGAAATTCATCTTATTCTTGCAAGAAATTTAAAAGCGATCAGAGAGAAGGAGAAATTGAGTTTAGAAAAGGTCTCTCAATTAAGTGGAGTAAGTAAAACGATGATAGGGCAAATTGAAAGAGGTGAATCTAGTCCAACTCTTACAACAATTTGGAAAATAGCGAATGGATTGAAGGTTTCCTTTACTGCTTTAATAAATAATCCGCAGCCTGATACTACTGTGGTATTAAGAAATGAAATTCAAGTATTGTCTGAAGACAATGGAAGATATAGAGTCTATCCTTCTTTTCCATTCCAAGAGGATAGACGATTTGAAGTGTACGCTGTTGAAATTGAAAAAGACGGAGTATTAAGTTCCGAATCCCATAAAGAGGGAACTGAGGAATTTATTACTGTTTTTGATGGAGAAGTAACGATTCGTGTTAGTGAATGCAACTATACATTAAAAAGTGGTGATTCAATCAGGTTTAAGGCTGATAGACCACATACATATTATAATTCGGGAGAAACATTAGCTAGATTAAGTATGACGATATATTATCCAAGTTAATAAGTAACCTAAAAAATCGGCTTCCTTAATATAAAGGAAGCCAATTTTTTACTGGAAGAATGTTTAATCAATCATTTTTTTCGTGATGATCACTTGTATACGAAGAAATAGGACTACCTCATAGAAGTGCTGAATTTTTCTTAATTATCAATATTATGAGCGCGATTATATTACTTACATAAAAGATATTAGTGTCTCCCCTCTGCAGCTTCATAGCCCTTTACAAATAATAAAGTCATATAAGAAACGATAAATGAGAAAATGCAATACATGCCAATCCAAAAGAAAAAGGATGGGGGAAACAATGTAACTCCTATTATGAGAAAAATAGCAAACGTTACAATTGGCATCACGTAATATGTTTTTGTTCTACGTGTTCCAATTACTGAAACAATGAAAATAAGTAATGGCCAAATAAATAAGACGAACACCAATTCATTCATGGTCATGTCCCCTTTTTTGAAGAAGTAATCTGTTTCTCGTAAACGTTTTGAGAATATTGTTCTTCTAATATAATTTCAACGAGGGGTTAAAAATCCCTTTGTAAAATCAGTATATTGCAACAATTCACAAAGAGAAACCGTAAGTAAAGAAAATCTTACTTACGGTTATAATGAATGTTATAATACAAATAATCCTAAAAAATGGAATGAAAGGAGGGCTTATGTTTAAGAAAATAGGTTTTTATGGTGTGATGACTTATTTAATTGTATCTATTATTTCAAGTCGATTCATTGAAAGTGATTGGATAGCGGTTATGATTGCTGTAGTTGGATTGATTTTTGCTTTATTATATCGCCGGGGAGAATGGAAAACATATGGCCGAAAAAAGAAGCTGATTTTAAGTGTTGAGTACGTTGTTTTAATGAGTACGCTCCCATTCATCTTAATGGAAGGCGGTAAACAAATGAACACGATGCAGATTCTCCAAGGGTGGTTATCTTTTCCTAAGTTACTATATTTAATTGCTATTTTAATCATAGTGGGCATAATTGTCACAAAAGTAAATGGAAAATTATTAGTAGATAATGAATTTAAAACATAAAAAGTGCTACCTCGTTAAGAGATAGCACTTTTTATTATTTTACAACATGAGTTTTATGCATCTTTTTAATCAATCGAATTTGCCCACGATGGCTGATTTCGTCTTCAAAGACATGGAACCATTTAAAGTAGTTATTTGCAGGTTTGTCATGCCAAAACGGTGTTGTCTTATAGAGCCACTCATCCGGAAGGGATTGGAACGTTGCTATCGTTTTAGCACGAACCTCTTGTAAAGTATTTATATAGTATTCTATTGGGTGATTTTTAATGTTTTGGCGTCCAAGGTCGCCCAATTCAACTCCTGGCAACCAACGTTCTAATTCTTCGTCTGTCGGCTCGCGGTCTTCAAAGGTATGAATTTGATAATAAAACTCAACTGCAGCCATATGATACAAAAGCATACCAACAGAGTTTGCCGTATCATCGTACAAATAATCGAGTTCTTCAATTGTTAAATCTTGTACATCTTGCATTGTTGTGTAACGAGCATAATTCATCATAGAAACAAGTTTTGAAAACTCTGTGTTTAATCCATCGATCTTATCAATTACGAAATTCAATCAAAATTCCTCCTAGTAAATGACATCTTTATAGAAAGATTTCTCTATGTAGGCAGGAATTCCTGTTAGAATAATAAGAAAAAAACGCCCCTATGATAAATGAAAGAATCATTACATAGAGGAGAGTTTCTTATTAGCCTATAACAATAAGGTCTCTATTCGCCTTTGTAATTACTTCATGTCCATCTTTTGTAATGACAATATCATCTTCAATTCTACAGCCACCCCAGCTAGGGATATAAATACCTGGTTCAACAGTCACAACCATTCCTTCCTGTAAAGTTGATTTACTTTCTTTTGATAATCGAAGTGGTTCATGAAGTTCTAATCCAACGCCATGGCCAGTAGAATGACCAAAGTATTCACCGTAACCGTGATCTGTAATGTAATTTCTTGTTACATCATCAATTGTTTTTGCTGATTCGCCAGGCCGGATTGCTTCGGTTCCTCGTTTTAATGCTTCTAATACAATACCATATATCTTTTCAAATTCTTTGGAGTAACTTCCAATCGCGATAGTACGTGTTAAATCAGAGCAATACCCATTGTAAAGTGCACCAAAATCTAATGTAACCATATCTCCGTTTTCAATCATCTTATTTGTGGCAACGCCGTGAGGAAGAGAAGAACGGACTCCAGAAGCTACGATAATGTTAAATGATGAGGAAGAAGCTCCTTGTTTTCGCATAAAAAACTCTAATTCATCTCGGACATCAAATTCAGATACACCGGGTTTTAGAAATCCTGTTATATGTTGAAATGCTTCATCAGCGATACGTGCTGCAATTTTGATTGTTTCGATTTCAGATTCTTCCTTAATGGCACGGATTGTTTCTACTAGTTCACTTACTTGTACAAGTTCGATGTTTGTATATTTTTTTAACGAACTATACTGTTGTAAGGTCATATTATTTTCTTCAATTCCTAGTCTTTGGATGTTTAATTTAGTTATATGATTTGCGATCTCTTGTTCCATGTTTCCTTTATGCATAATGATTTCAGATTCTTGTACCTGTGTCTTTGCTTGATCGACATAGCGGAAATCTGTAATGAATACAGCTTCAGTTGCAGATAGTAATACGGTACCAGCGCTACCTGTAAATCCAGTTGCATACTGGCGATTTTCCTTTTTCGTAATGAGTAATCCATCTATTCCATATCGATCTAGCTGTTCTTGTATTTTCTTTATTCTTGAAGTCATTTTGATTCCTCCCTTTCACTTCCTTATATAAAGCAATAATTGTGCCAATGTAATTTTCTTTGTATAAGAAATAATTACTACATAAAGTGTCTAAAAGTTTAGGAATATAACTCTTGTTTGTGTCTATATTTTTTTACACGAAACATATAAAGTGTCAATTTTTTTTATCATTATATATTGGTTTGATAGAGGGGGATAAGGGGGGAACGTCTTTGTGAAAGACAGGAAATATAATTTTATAAGAAAAAACGCAATGATCACCCATATTCATTGCGTTTTTGTTTCCTATAATCTTAGGCCTTTAATTTCATCACGGTATCAGCATCAGGTGTTACATACAATGTTTGTTGATTATCATATGTAACAAATCCTAGTTTGGCACCGCTTGGTTTTTTAACATGGCGAATTTTTGTGAAATCTACAGGAACAGAACTAGAATCTTTTGCTTTACTGTAATAAGCAGCAAGTTTGGCAGCTTCTAGCAAAGTTTCCTCGGTCGGTTCTAATGAACGAATGACAACGTGAGAACCAGGAATATCTTTTGTATGTAACCAAATTTCATCACGGCGTGCAAACTTCGTTGTTAAATAGTCATTTTGCTTGTTATTTTTACCGACAAAAATTTCTGTTCCATCGCTAGCGATATATTTATCTAATATTGGTTTTGTCGGTTTTTTCTTTGCGTTTTTTAATTTGCGGTTACGCATGTAGCCTTCTTCAGCTAATTCTTCGCGGATTTCTTCAATATCTTTTGAAGAAGCAGCTTCCATTTGTTGAAGTAAGCTATCAAAGTAAAGGATTTCTTCATTCGTTTTTTCGATTTGTTCTTCTACAATTGCAACAGAATTTTTCGCTTTTTGATACTTTTGGAAATAACGTTGTGCATTTTCAGATGGTGTTTTTAATGGGTCTAACGTGATTTTTACTGTTCCACCATTCTCGTCGTAGTAGTTAACGGCTTCAATTTCTTTATCTCCTTTTTTTAATGCATACATGTTAGCAGTAAGAAGCTCACCGAATAATTGATATTTATCTGCTTTTCCCGCGTCTTGTAATGTTTTCTTTAATTTAACTAATTTCTTTTCGTTCTTTGTTTTTTCATTGTACATAAATCGTTCTAAATCATGTGCTTGTTGTTTTACACGGTCGCGTTCTGCTTTTCCAAAGAAGAATCGATCTAATAATTCACTTACAGATGAGAATGTTTTAGCGTCACCTTTTAAATGTGTGAGCGGGAATAGATAAAAGAACTCTTTTCCATTTGCCGTTATCATTGTTGGCTCATATTGGTGTGCTTGCAGCGGTTTTTGTAATGTGAAAAATGCTTCTGATAATGCTTTTTCATTTATCATACCGGCTTTTCTTACAACTTCTTTTGCGAATAGTGGCGAAATCCCCATAAAGGTTCCGACGAGTTGTTTATCCATATTTCCAGCCAAAAAGTCTAGTGGTCTAATAAATTCATCTTGTGTTTCAATCTGCAATGGATTGATTTTATGCTGCGCTGGTGGTGCAACATATTCTGCGCCAGCATATACAGTACGATGCCTATTTACTGCTAAAGAAACGTGCTTTAAGCTATCTAAAATGATATTCGTTTTTGCGTCTACTAAAATAATATTACTGTGACGACCCATTATTTCAATCACTAATGTTCTTAACGATTCGTCACCAATTTCGTTACGGCTTCGAACGGTAATTTGAATGATTCGTTCTAAATCGACTTGTTCAATTTTCTCAATAAATCCACCTTCTAAATGTTTGCGAAGAAGCATACAAAACATTGGTGGTAATGCAGGTGAATCATAACCTTGACTTGTAAGATGCATACGTGTGTATGTAGGGTGTGCGGAAAGAAGCAGTTTTTGATTTTTTCCGTTCGCTCGAATATGTAACAAAATCTCATATTTTGAGGGCTGATATATTTTTGAAATTCTTCCTGTTTGAAGAGAATTAGCAATTTCATGTGTAATCGCTCTTGTAAATAATCCATCGAATGCCATTATGAACACTCCTTTCTAACTAAATGTTAATTATAGCATTTTTTTGGACGGGGCTGAATAAGCTTTCATTAGAGCATGTCTGCAATCAGGAGGTCGATAGCGAGATGAATTGGTATGAAATGCGTGCGCATGAAGTGGAAGAACGAACGAATACAAATGTGAAGGTAGGGCTGTCAGAGCAAGAAGCGGAAGGACGCTTAAAGAAACTAGGTCCAAATGAATTGCAAGAAGCAAAGCGGCCTTCTGCACTCGTTGTATTTTTATCACAATTTAAAGATTTTATGGTGCTTGTTTTATTTGGTGCAACAATTATTTCAGCGTTTTTAGGAGAGTATATTGATGCAATTGCGATTGTGGCAATTGTGATTATTAATGGGATCCTTGGTTTTTTTCAGGAACGAAAAGCAGAAAAATCACTCGAAGCTTTAAAGGAACTAGCCGCCCCACAAGTAACAGTTTTACGAAATGGAAAATGGATAAAGGCGCCATCAAAAGCTCTTGTTCTTGGTGATGTCATTAAATTTTCTAGCGGGGATCGTATTGGAGCAGACATTCGTCTTATTGAAGCATCTAGTTTATATATTGAAGAATCAGCTTTAACAGGTGAATCTGTACCTGTTCAAAAGAAGGTAGAAGCATTACAAGGTGAAAATGTTGCGATTGGTGATCAAAGAAATATGGCTTTTATGGGGACGATGATAACGAGAGGATCAGGAATAGGCGTAGTAGTAGGGACAGGGATGAATACTGCAATGGGACAGATTGCAAATATGTTACAAAATGCAGAGCAAATGGAAACACCGCTGCAAAGAAGGTTAGAACAACTTGGAAAGATTCTAATCGTTGTTGCCCTTATCTTAACGACGCTTGTTGTATTAGCTGGAGTGTATCAAGGAAATGAAGTGTACCATATGTTCTTGGCGGGTGTGTCACTTGCTGTTGCGGCAATTCCAGAAGGATTACCAGCAATTGTTACGGTCGCATTGTCACTCGGTGTACAGCGTATGATTAAAAAGAGAGCGATTGTTCGAAAATTACCAGCGGTAGAAACTTTAGGATGTGCTTCTGTTATTTGTTCGGACAAAACAGGAACGATGACACAAAATAAAATGATGGTAACACATATGTGGTCAGGTGGCGAAACATGGTATGTAACAGGGCAAGGCTATGAACCTACTGGATCGTTTATGAAAGATGAGCAGAAGATTAATCCAACATCGACAAGGTCGTTATATCAATTATTAACATTCGGGTGTCTATGTAATAACGCGAGTATTGTAAAAAAGAAAAAAACGTATGTTTTAGATGGAGATCCGACAGAAGGAGCACTTGTTGCAGCAGCGATGAAAGCGGGAGTATCACGTGAAGCTTTAAAAGAGAAATTTGAAATTATTCATGAGTTCCCATTTGATTCCACACGTAAAATGATGAGTGTGATTGTCCGCGATCGTGATGGTAAAAAATTTGTAGTCACAAAAGGAGCACCGGATGTTCTTTTACAAATGAGTCAAACCATTTTGTGGGGAAATAAACAGCAACCTTTAAGTGAATTGTATCGTAAAGAAGTACAGGCGGCTATTCATAGTCTTGGAAGTCAAGCGCTTAGAACAATTGCAGTGGCTTTTAAGCCGTTAAAAGTTACGGATTCAATTGAACATGAAAGAGAAGTAGAAAAAGACTTTATGCTTGTCGGGATACAAGGAATGATAGATCCACCAAGACCAGAAGTAAAACAGGCTGTAAAAGAGTGTAAAGAGGCTGGTATTAAAACGGTAATGATTACAGGTGATCATAAAGTAACAGCGATGGCAATTGCGGAGCAGTTAGGGATTTTACCGCCGAACGGTCGTGTTATAGAAGGAGTAGAATTAGCAAATATGTCTGTAGATGAACTAGAGAATATTGTGGAAGATACTTATGTATTTGCGCGTGTATCACCGGAACATAAGTTGAAAATTGTCAAAGCTCTTCAAAATAAAGATCATATTGTTGCAATGACAGGTGATGGAGTAAATGATGCTCCAGCAATAAAAACAGCTGATATTGGGATAGCGATGGGGATTACAGGAACGGATGTAGCAAAAGAAGCGTCTTCTCTTGTATTGTTAGATGATAACTTTGCCACGATTAAATCGGCAATTAAAGAGGGAAGAAATATATATGAAAATATTCGAAAATTCATTCGTTATTTATTGGCATCAAATGTTGGAGAAATTTTGGTTATGTTATTTGCGATGATGCTCGCACTGCCACTTCCGATGGTTCCAATTCAAATTTTATGGGTCAATTTAGTAACAGATGGTTTACCTGCAATGGCATTAGGGTTAGATAAAGCTGAGGGAGATGTAATGCGAAGAAATCCACGTCATCCGAAAGAAGGGGTTTTTGCGAGAGGATTGGCTTGGAAAATTGTGAGCCGTGGCTTTTTAATTGGTATTGTAACCTTGCTCGCATTTATTATTGCGTTTAATCAACATCCAAATGAATTGAAATATGCACAAACAGTAGCTTTTGCTACATTAGTTTTAGCGCAGCTTATTCATGTATTTGATTGCCGAAGTGAACATTCTATATTCCATCGTAATCCTTTTGGAAACGTGTATTTGGTTGGAGCAGTTATTATCTCGGTGTTATTAATGCTTGTGGTTATTTATTATCCACCATTGCAACCGATTTTTAGTACGATGCCAGTTCAAGCGAGAGATTGGTTATTAATTGTTGGTCTATCGTCTATTCCAACATTTTTATTAGTGGGCTCTTTATTGACAGGGAAAAAGGAGAAGAAGAAGCGTGTGTTGTATAAGAAAGGGCTAAACTTGAAATAGTCAATGATATGAAAATGTGATATAATTTACGAAAGGTAGTAGAGTTGCATCTCTATTACCTTTTTCATTGAGTTATTTCATGGCGTGGATGTGATAAAAATGATTTCTAGTATGACAGGTTTTGGAAGGTCGAAGGTAGAAAACGAAACTTTTCAAATTACAGTAGAAATGAAGTCAGTGAATCATCGGTTTTTAGAGATGAACATTCGACTTCCGAAACAAATGATGGTTTTTGAGGACAAAATTCGTAAGTTAATTGCAGAACAAGTTCGCCGCGGACGTATTGAAGTGTCTGTTAGCATTACGGGTGAAGGGCTTGTGGAAAGAAAGCTGAGTGTGAATTGGCCACTTCTTGAGCAGTACAAATCCATTATGGAAGACGTGAAAACAAAATTTCAATTACAAGATTCCATTACGCTTCAACAACTCATGGAGATGCCAGAAGTAACGGCAATTGAGGAAATGGAAAATGAAAATGAACAATTTGAACAAAGTTTATATGAAGCTGTTCGCCAAGCTGCTAGTATGTTAAAAACAATGAGAGATGGCGAAGGAGAACGCTTACATAAAGATATAGTATATCGTCTACAAGAGATTCATAATTGTGTAAATGCGATTATTCCGCACGCACCGATTGTGATTCAAAAATATCGTGAGCGATTAGAAAATCGCTTAAAGGAATTACATAATCAGGATTTAGATGAACAACGACTGCTGACAGAAGTAGCGATGTTTGCAGAGCGGTGTGATATTCATGAAGAATTAGTTCGTTTGCAAAGTCACTTGGATCAATTTCAAGAAGCGCTTGAGATTGCAGAGCCTGTTGGAAGAAAAATGGACTTTATCGTACAGGAGATGCATCGTGAAATTAATACAATTGGTTCTAAGGCAAACGACTTAACAATTTCAAAATATGTTGTAGAAATGAAAAATAATCTTGAAAAAATTCGTGAACAGGTACAAAATATTGAGTAGCTGTCAAAAAATATATAAAGTTATACGTGGTGGGGAAATCGGATAGACTTACTAGGAGGCGCAAACTATGGCCATGCGGTTTTTAAATATTGGATATGGAAATATCGTATCTGCTCATCGAATTATTGCAATTGTAAGTCCGGAGTCAGCTCCTATTAAACGAACAGTGCAGGAAGCGCGTGAACATAACGTGTTATTAGATGCTACGTATGGGAGAAAAACAAGGGCGGTTATTGTTATGGATGATGGACATATTGTATTAAGTCCAATTCAACCAGAGACGATTGCACATCGTTTAAATAATAAAGAAGATTTAAGTGAGGAAGGGTAGGTTTTACATATTTATGAGAAGTAGAAGAGGGTTGCTCATCGTTCTTTCAGGACCTTCTGGCGTTGGGAAAGGGACAGTTCGAAAAGAATTGTTCAGCCATGAAGATACAAAATTCCAATACTCTATTTCAGTAACGACACGTAAGCCACGTGAAGGTGAAGTAGATGGTGTGGATTATTTCTTTAAAGAGAGAGAAGAGTTTGAAGAAATGATTCGTAACGAAAAGCTACTTGAGTGGGCAGAGTTCGTTGGGAATTACTATGGAACACCAATCGATTATGTTGAAAAGACATTGCAAGAAGGAAAAGATGTGTTCTTAGAAATTGAAGTACAAGGAGCAATCCAAGTAAAGAAAGCTTTCCCTGAAGGTGTATTTATTTTCTTAGCTCCTCCAAGCTTATCAGAGCTTAAGAATCGCATCGTGGGTCGTGGTACAGAGACTGAGGATGTTATTGAAAATCGTTTAACTGTAGCAAAAGAAGAAATCGAGATGATGGACGCTTATGACTATGTAGTAGAAAATGATAAAGTAGAACTTGCTTGTGATCGCATTAAAGCTATTGTGGTTGGTGAACATTGCCGCCGAGAAAGAGTAGCGAAATATTATAAAGAAATGACGGAGGGTATATAATATGTTAAATCCATCAATTGATTCATTACTAAAAAAAATCGACTCTAAATATACATTAGTAACGGTAGCTGCAAAACGCGCTCGTGAAATGCAAATAGCTAACAACTGTGCAATTGAAAAACCTGTTTCTCATAAATGTGTAGGAAAAGCGTTGGAAGAAATCGATGCAGAAGCATTAAATTATGTACCAAGCGAAGAGAAAGTATCTGATTAAGGCATTCTCTTCGACAAATGAAAACATAGAATTTATACTTTTCTATGTAACGGTAACAACCTATTTACAAGTAGGTTGTTATTTTTTTACGATAGAGCTAAAAAGACATAGCTTTTTGTTTAATGAAATACTGGCACTGACGAACTGGAATGAATACATTCCAGCAGAATAAGTTTGAAAAAGAAAGAGGACGAGTCATATGCTAAAAGAGAAAAAGATACTTCTATGTGTGACAGGGGGCATCGCTGTTTTTAAGGCAGCTGCGTTAACGAGTAAATTAACACAAGCAGGGGCACTTGTAAAAGTAATGATGAGTGAATCGGCGATGAAATTTGTTACACCTCTTACATTTCAAGCGCTTTCTCGCCATGATGTATATACGGATACATTTGATGAAAAAGATTCAGCAGTTATCGCTCATATTGATTTAGCAGATTGGGCAGACATTGTGCTTGTTGCTCCAGCAACAGCAAATTGTATCGGAAAACTAGCAAATGGTATTGCTGATGATATGATTACAACAACATTGTTAGCTACTACAGCTCCAGTCTGGATTGCACCTGCTATGAATGTGCATATGTATGAAAATAAAATTGTTCAAAAGAATATGATGACGTTAAAAGCATTGGGATATACATTTATTGAGCCTGGAGAAGGTTTTTTAGCATGCGGGTATGTTGCGAAAGGTCGATTAGAGGAACCGGAAACAATTATTAATCGGTTACAAGAAGCTTTTTCAGAACATAAACCATTAAAAGGAAAGAAAATTTTAGTAACTGCTGGTCCAACTCGTGAGAAGATTGATCCAGTACGTTTTATGACGAATTTTTCTTCAGGGAAAATGGGGTATGCGCTAGCGGAAGTTGCTGCTCACTTAGGAGCGGATGTAATACTTGTTTCCGGTCCAACTGCAATCACACCACCTGTAAATGTAACAACTGTGCAAGTAGAATCTGCACAAGATATGTTAGAAGCTGTCATGCAACATTATGGATCTATGGATGTCGTTATTAAAACAGCAGCAGTAGCAGATTATCGCCCAAAATTTGTGCATGATCAGAAGATGAAAAAGAAAAGTGGCGATGCAGTTATTGAGTTAGAAAGAACAATTGATATTTTGAAAACTCTCGGGGAGAAAAAGGAGCATCAACTTCTTATCGGTTTTGCTGCTGAAACGACAAATATAGAAGAATATGCAACGAAAAAGTTACGTGAAAAAAATGCGAATATGATTGTAGCAAATGATGTGAAAGCGCAAGGCGCAGGATTTGGTACGGATACAAATATTGTAACAATGTATAGAAAAGATGGAGAAATTATTCGATTGCCTCTTTTAACAAAGAAAGAAGTTGCACATGAAATTTTAATGCAAATTGAAGCAATGTTAGAAGAGGATCGTGTATGAAATTTGCAAGTGTAATTGTTGATGTACCGGCACGGCAAACAGATCGCCCGTTTGATTATATAATCCCTAAGAAATGGGAAGATATTGTACAAACAGGTATGCGTGTAGTCGTTCCGTTTGGTCCAAGGAAATTACAAGGTTTTATTATTGAAATAAAAGATTCAGTTGATGTGGAAAGTAAGAAGTTAAAAGCGTTGTATGAAATACTAGATGTTACCCCAGTTTTAAATGAAGAGTTATTAAAAATTGGATTTTGGCTAACAGATGAAACGCTATGTTATATGATTTCAGCTTTTCAAGTTATGCTTCCAACTGCAATAAAAGCAACTTATAAAAAGCGACTACAGCTCCATAAACCAGAAGAAGTAGCGCCGGAAATTTGTAATTTATTTCAAGGGAAAGAAGCGATAGATTGGGAAGAAGTTGCCGCGCACCCACATATGTATCGCACAGTTCAAAAAGAGATAGTAAATGGAACGATTGAAGTCATCTATAAAGTAAAGGATAAAGTGCAAAAGAAGAAACAAAGAGTGGTTCAACCAGAATTGCCACAGGAACAATTAGAGGCAGCTGCATTTGAGCTGAAAAGTAAAAAGCAACAGGATGTACTTTATTATTTTGTAGAAAATTATCACAGTGTGGCATTAAAAACATTAACGGAAGAGCTGCAAATAACAGATGCACCTGTGAAGTCGCTTGTAAAAAAAGGATTGCTTTTAGAAAAGTATGTTGAAGTATACCGTAACCCATATGACGACGAAGCTTTTGAACAGACAAAGCCATTTCCGCTCACAGATGAACAAAACCAAGTGATTACGCCTATTTTGTCATCTATTGAGGATGGAACATATAATCCGTTTTTACTATATGGTGTTACAGGAAGCGGTAAAACAGAAGTGTATTTGCAATCCATTGCTGCGGTATTAAAAAAAGGTAAGGAAGCCATTGTACTCGTTCCTGAAATTGCATTAACACCACAAATGGTGGACCGTTTTAAAGGACGATTTGGCTCGCAAGTTGCAGTTCTTCATAGTGCTCTTTCTGTTGGGGAAAAATATGATGAATGGCGAAAAATTTTAAGAAAAGAAGTAAAGGTTGTTGTTGGAGCACGCTCTGCTATTTTTGCTCCATTTGAAAACTTAGGAATTATTATTATTGATGAAGAACATGAATCAAGTTATAAACAAGAAGATAATCCGAGATATCATGCTAGGGATGTTGCGATTTGGCGAGGACAATATCATAATTGTCCAATTGTGCTCGGCAGTGCAACACCGACACTGGAATCGTTTGCTAGAGCGAAAAAAGGTGTTTATGAGCTACTAACTATGCAAAAGCGTATGAATGAACAGGCGTTGCCAACAGTAGAAATTGTTGACATGCGTGAGGAACTGCGTGATGGAAATCGATCGATGTTTTCCAAGTTACTTTATGAGAAGATAGCGGACCGGTTAGAAAAGAAAGAACAAATGGTTCTTTTTTTAAATCGAAGAGGCCATTCAACGTTTGTCATGTGTCGTGATTGTGGTTATGTCGTGCAATGTCCACACTGTGATATATCACTCACCTATCATAAAATGAATCATCGTTTAAAATGTCACTATTGTAGTTATGAGGAAAGTATGCCAACTGCTTGTCCTGCTTGTAACAGTTCGTATATTCGTTTCTTTGGGACAGGAACACAAAAGGTAGAAGAAGAAATTACAAAGCTATTTCCAGAGGCAAGGGTTATTCGTATGGATGTTGATACAACGAGTCGCAAAGGAATGCATGAAAAGTTATTAAAAGCCTTTGGTGAAGAGAAAGCTGATATCTTACTTGGAACACAGATGATAGCTAAAGGGCTTGATTTTCCAATGGTTACGCTTGTTGGTGTTTTAACAGCTGATACGATGCTGCATTTACCGGATTTTCGTGCAAGCGAGAAGACGTATCAGTTATTGACACAGGTGAGTGGACGTGCAGGTCGACATGAATTACCAGGAGAAGTAGTGATTCAAACATATACGCCAGAACATTATAGCGTAGAACTGGCAAAGAATCAGCAGTACGATGTATTTTTTGAACAAGAAATGCAAATGAGAAAAATGAGGCAATACCCGCCGTATTACTATGTCGCACTTGTAACCGTTTCACATCCAGAGTTATTAAAAGCAGTTCAAGTAACGGAAAAAATTGTCGGTTATTTACGAACGCATTGCTCACAGCAAACAATGGTGTTAGGACCGGTTGCTTCAGCAATTCCAAGGATAAAAGATAGATATCGATACCAATGCATGATAAAATACAAGCGGGAACCAAACTTAAAGTACGTGCTTAAAATGGTAAATGAACATTATCAGGCAGAAATGCAAAAAGATTTGCAGATCTCAATCGACTTTAATCCAACAATGTTAATGTAGCGGAGGAAAATATGGCAGTTTTAGAAATTGTAAAGCACCCAGATGAAGTGTTAGAAACCCCATGTGAACGGGTAATCAACTTTGATAAAAAGTTAGTGAATTTGTTAAAAGATATGCACGAAACAATGTTAGTTGCAGATGGAGTCGGTCTAGCAGCGCCGCAAGTCGGTGTAAGTTTGCAAGTGGCAGTTGTTGATATTGGTGATGACACTGGAAAAATCGAACTGATTAATCCAGTTATTTTAGAAAAACGTGGTGAACAAGTAGGTCCCGAAGGCTGCTTAAGCTTTCCGGGACTTTATGGTGAAGTGGAGCGTGCAGAGTATATTAAAGTACGTGCGCAAAATCGTCGTGGTAAAATCTTTTTGTTAGAAGCAAATGATTTTTTAGCACGCGCAATCCAACATGAAATCGATCATTTACACGGTGTGTTGTTTACATCAAAAGTGACGAGATATTACGAGGAAAATGAATTAGAAGAGATGTAAAAGGAGCGGTTTTTGAATGATAAAAGTAGTATTCATGGGAACACCGGACTTTTCTGTACCGGTGCTTCGTCGTCTTATTGAAGATGGATATGATGTGATTGGTGTTGTAACGCAGCCAGATCGTCCAGTAGGCAGAAAAAAAGTTATGACACCAACACCTGTTAAGGTGGAAGCGGAAAAACATGGTATCCCAGTATTACAACCGTTAAAAATTCGTGAAAAAGACGAATATGAAAAAGTATTGGCATTAGAGCCCGATTTAATTGTAACAGCTGCGTTTGGACAAATTGTGCCAAATGAAATTTTAGAAGCACCGAAGTACGGATGTATTAATGTCCATGCTTCATTACTGCCAGAGCTTCGCGGTGGTGCACCAATCCATTATTCCATCATGCAAGGAAAAGAAAAAACAGGTATTACAATTATGTATATGGTGGAAAAATTAGATGCTGGTGATATTTTAACGCAAGTAGAAGTGGAAATTGAAGAGCGTGAAACAACTGGTTCATTATTTGATAAATTGAGTGAGGCTGGAGCGCATTTATTATCAAAAACAGTTCCACTTTTAATACAAGGGAAATTAGAACCAATTAAACAAAATGAGGATCAAGTAACATTTGCTTACAATATTAAACGTGAACAAGAAAAGATTGATTGGACGAAAACAGGAGAGGAAGTATATAACCATATTCGTGGTTTAAATCCGTGGCCAGTTGCTTATACGACTTTAGCAGGACAAGTTGTAAAAGTATGGTGGGGCGAAAAAGTTCCTGTAACTATGCAGGCTGAAGCGGGTTCTATTGTAGCGATTGAAGAAGATGGTTTCGTTGTGGCAACAGGGAATGAAACGGGTGTTAAAATTACTGAACTGCAGCCATCTGGTAAAAAACGTATGAGCTGTTCACAATTTTTACGTGGAACAAAACCTGAAATTGGGACGAAGTTAGGAGAAGACGCATGAGACAGAATGTTCGTGAGTTAGCTCTTGATGGTTTAATGCAAGTTGAAAAAAGTGGTGCTTATAGTAACTTACTTTTAAATAACTTGATTGAGAAGAGTCAAATTGATAGAAAAGATGTTGGTTTATTAACAGAAATCGTTTATGGAACGATTCAACGTCGTGATACGCTTGATTATTATTTACAACCATTTTTAAGAAAAAAGGTAGAGGCATGGGTAAAAGTTTTACTACGTCTGTCCCTATATCAAATGGTATATTTAGATCGTGTTCCAGAAAGAGCGGTAATTCATGAAGCGGTTGAAATTGCAAAACGCCGTGGTCATAAAGGGATTGCAGGAATGGTAAATGGAGTACTGCGCTCAATTCAACGTGAAGGTGTGCCGTCTTTAGAAGAAATACAAAATCCGATATCGCGACTTGCTGTTGCAACGAGTCATCCAGAATGGCTTGTAAAAGAGTGGACTGCAGCATATGATTTAGAAACAGCGGAAAAAATGTGTGAAATGAACTTGATTCCACCTGTTTCAGCAGCGCGTGTAAATGTCGATAAGGGAACAGTAGAAGAAGCGATTAGCTTATTAGAAGATGAAGGCGTAGAGGCAAAACGTGGTGATTTATCCGAAGATGCTATCCAACTTGAAAAAGGAAATGTAGCGCATACAGAAGCGTTTCAAAAAGGTTTCCTCTCTATTCAAGATGAAAGCTCAATGCTTGTTGCACGTGCTCTAGAACCAGAAGAAGGAGATATGGTTCTAGATAGCTGCGCAGCACCTGGTGGGAAAACAACACATATTGCAGAACGCTTAAAGGGAACTGGACAGGTGATGTCGCTTGATTTACATCCGCATAAAGTTCGTTTAATTCAGCAACAAGCGAAGCGCCTTGATTTAGAAAATGTTGAAACAAAGGCACTTGATGCCAGAAAAGTTCAAGAGCATTTTGCAAGCGAAAGCTTTGATAAAATATTAGTGGATGCACCGTGTTCTGGGTTTGGTGTAATTAGACGTAAACCTGATATTAAATTAGGGAAAGAGAAAGGCGATAGTGAAAGACTGTCGACAATTCAGCTATCGATACTAGAAAAGGTAGCTCCTCTGTTAAAAGCAGGTGGTCGCCTTGTTTATAGTACGTGCACAATTGAAAAAATAGAAAATGAGCAAGTGATAGAGCGATTTTTACAAGAGCATCCTGAATTTACATGGGATACTACTATGAAAGAACGCATGCCAGAAAAATTACGTCCCTATATAAATGAGGGACAAGTACAAATTTTACCGCATTATTTTGCAACAGATGGCTTTTATATTGCTTGTTTAAGAAAGAAGGTGTAGCATCATGGAAACGACTGTAAAAAAACAAAAGAAAAATTTAGAAACAAAAAAACCATCTATTTACTCTTTACAACTTCATGAAATGCAAGATTGGTTAAAGGAAAAAGGTGAACCGAAATTCCGTGCAGGTCAAATTTTTGATTGGTTATATAAAAAACGTGTAAAAAATTATGAGGATATGACAAACCTTTCCAAAGGATTGCGTGATAAATTGTCGAATTCCTTTGATATTACTACTTTAAATACGCTAGTAAAACAAACATCTTCTGATGGAACCATTAAATTTTTATTCCAATTATATGATGGGTATTCTATTGAGACAGTATTAATGCGACATGAATATGGAAATTCCATTTGTGTAACAACGCAAGTTGGATGTCGTATTGGCTGTACATTTTGTGCATCTACACTAGGTGGTTTAAAACGAAATCTAGAGGCTGGGGAAATTGTAGCACAAGTAGTTGAGGTTCAACGTGCGCTTGATGAGACAGAAGAACGCGTGAGCTCTCTTGTTGTAATGGGTATCGGAGAACCGTTTGATAATTACGATAATTTAATGGCGTTCCTACGCATTGTAAATCATGAAAAAGGAATCCACATTGGTGCGCGTCATATGACGGTTTCAACAAGTGGAATTATCCCGAAAATTTATAAGTTCGCTGAAGAAGATATGCAAATTAACTTTGCGATTTCATTGCATGCTCCAAATACAGAATTACGTTCAAAATTAATGCCAATTAACCGTGCATATAAGCTGCCAGATTTAATGGAAGCTATTAAATACTATGTAAATAGAACGGGGCGTCGTATTACATTTGAATATGGTTTATTTGGAGGAGAAAATGACCAAGTTGAGCACGCTGAAGAACTTGCTCAATTGTTAAAAGGTGTAAAGTGTCATGTGAACTTAATTCCGGTAAACTACGTACCAGAGCGCGATTATGTAAGAACGCCACGTGAGCAAATTTTCTTATTTGAAAAAACGCTAAAAGACCGTGGAGTGAATGTAACGATTCGCCGTGAACAAGGTCATGATATTGATGCTGCCTGCGGTCAGTTGCGTGCAAAGGAGCGCAAAGAAGAGACGAGGTGACAAGATGAAAGCCGTGTTTCTATCGGATAAAGGTAAAGTTCGTCAACATAATGAAGATAGTGCAGGAGTTTTTCATAATTTAGATGGAGATATTTTAGCTGTAGTAGCTGATGGAATGGGAGGTCATCGAGCTGGCGATGTTGCTAGCTCGATGGCCATTCAATTATTCCATGATTATTGGAAGCAAACGTATAGTATGGATACACCAAAAAAGGCGGAAGAATGGTTACATATAAACGTTGAAATGATTAACGAGAGGGTATACGAATACTCGAAGCAACATGTAGAGTGCAATGGTATGGGAACCACTGTTATTGTTGCAATTTGTACGGCAGGGTTTGTAACAATTGGACATATAGGAGATAGTCGTTGTTACATGTTATCAGATGGTGAGATTTCACTTATAACTGAGGATCATTCACTTGTAAATGAACTTGTCAGGTATGGTGAAATTTCAAAAGAAGATGCAGAGTATCAT
Organism: Bacillus sp. AFS023182; assembly: GCF_002560575.1. Classification (NCBI taxonomy): domain Bacteria; kingdom Bacillati; phylum Bacillota; class Bacilli; order Caryophanales; family Bacillaceae; genus Bacillus; species Bacillus sp. AFS023182. The sequence continues at coordinate 448,507 of NZ_NTRO01000004.1, forward strand.
CCAAAAAAGAACGTGCTTTTACGAGCGCTTGGAACAGAAGAAAAAGTTGGATTAGATGTTAAAACATTAGTGTTAGAAGAAAATGATCAATTGCTTCTTTGCTCTGACGGATTATCAAATAAAGTTGCTATGGATGATATGCGAAAAATTTTGCTATTAAACGAACAGCTCGAGACAAAGGGAGAACGTCTTATTCAACTTGCGAATGATCGTGGTGGAGAAGATAATATTACTCTTGTCATTGTTGATTATGTGGATTCGGCAAACGAAAGTAGGTGAATAACAACGTGATGATTGGAAAACGCCTAAACGACCGTTATAAGCTGCTAAAAATGATTGGTGGCGGAGGAATGGCCAATGTATATTTAGCTCATGATGATATACTAGGCCGGGATGTAGCGGTAAAAATACTACGACTCGATTATGCGAATAATGATGAGTTTATTAAACGTTTTCATCGAGAAGCGCAATCTGTTACAACGTTGTCGCATCCAAATATTGTGAATATGTATGATGTTGGGGAAGAAGATGGAATTTATTATCTTGTTATGGAATATGTACCTGGACAAACATTAAAGCAATACATAAATCAGCGTGGGATGTTACCTATAGGGGAAGCCCTTGATATTATGGAGCAGCTAACATCTGCAATGGCACACGCTCATCATTTTGAAATTGTCCATCGAGATATAAAACCACATAACATCTTAATTCGGAATGATGGAATTGTGAAAGTGACCGATTTTGGTATTGCGACAGCTACAAGTGCAACGACGATAACGCATACGAACTCTGTACTCGGTTCTGTTCATTATTTGTCGCCAGAACAAGCGCGCGGAGGCATAGCAAATAAACAATCGGATATTTACTCACTTGGGATTGTTATGTTTGAATTGTTAACAGGTCGTCAACCTTTCTCAGGGGAATCGGCAGTTGCGGTAGCTTTAAAACACTTACAAAATGAGACGCCGTCTCCAAAGCGATGGAATCCGGATATTCCACAAAGTGTAGAAAATATTATTTTAAAAGCAACCGCAAAAGATCCATTTCATCGCTATCAGTCTGCTAATGCGATGAAAAGAGACATTGAAACAGCTTTATATCCAGAACGGATTAATGAGCAACCATTCTATATACCTGAAGATATGGAAGCGACGAAAGCAATTCCAATTATTCAACAAGAACAATTATTTGAAAATGTAAGTGATGAAACAATTGTATTGAATGGAAGTAAGGTAGACGAACAGATAAAAAATGAAGAAGTGAAACCAAACGAGAAAAAAAAGCGAAGTAACAAATTGTTGAAAATTTTAATTACAACATTTTTACTTTTAGCAATCGGTATAACGTTAGCCCTTACTGTGATTCCAGGGTTCTTTATACCGAAAGAAGTGAAAATTCCAGATGTGTCTAGTATGAAATATGAAGCAGCTGTGAATGCACTTGTTGAGAAAGGTTTTGAGGTTGCTGAGCCTAACATTGTTTATACAGATAAAGTAGAAGCAGGAAAGGTGATTAAAACAAATCCAGCAGCGGGAAGAGTTGTAAAGGAAAATACAAAAATCACTATTTATCAATCTGGCGGAAAACAAAAGAATAAGATGAGTAATTTAATTGGGCAAGATTTTGAAACCTTGAAAAAAGAATTAGAAGGGAAGTATAAAATTATTGTCCCATACTATATTGAAAGTGAAAAACCAAAAGGTGAAGTTGTTGAGCAAATTCCAACGGCAGATCAAATGGTTGTTGAAGCTGAGCAAGATGTAAAAGTGTGGATAAGTAAAGGTCCGTACCAAATTCGACCTGTTGATTTTTCTGGGTGGACTGAAAATAGCGTGAATAGCTATTTAAGTGAAAAGAAACTGGTTCCAGATGTGAAAAGAGAATATTCAGATACAGTTGATAAAGGACTGGTAATTTCACAATCACCAAAACCAGGAATACCGCTAAAAGAAGGGGATAAAGTAACGATTACTGTCTCTGATGGTCCGAAACCAAAAGTAACGAAAACAGTAAAAGTGGATAACATCCCGATTCCTTACGAGTCTCCTGTAGTAGGTGAGAAAAAACCGCAAACAATTGAGATATATAAAGAAGATATGCAGCAGAAAATGGATAAACCGATTGAAACACGGACGATAACAGAGTCAACTACTATTTCTTTAGCATTTGTTATCCAAGAAGGAACAAAAGGTCATTATAAAATTGTTCGAGATGGAACGACAATTATTGATAAAGATGTACCATATCCAGCTGAGTAAAGGTGTGTCTCCATATTATGGATTCCACCTTCTTTGTATGGAAAGTGGAATTTGTTGTTCTTGCCTGTTATGCTGTTAACGTAGCGGATGGGAAAAATGGCGAAAATTTACGTTTTGAAATAGAAGAACGGCCATAAAAGTGAAGTGAAAATAAAGGGGAATCTGAACTGGTAGTTAGTTTTATCCCAGTACTCGCTGGCAGTACCTCGTCTCAAAGCATGTAAAAGTCTGTTTGATGAAGGGCTGATAAAAATTTTACTTTATATAGAATAAAGGAGAATTATATGGCAGAAGGAAAAATTGTAAAAGCTTTGAGTGGCTTTTATTATGTGCAGCATGAAGATGGCATTACACAATGTCGCGGTCGTGGTGTGTTCAGAAAAAATAAAATTACACCGCTTGTAGGAGATCAAGTAGTTTTTCAAGCGGATAATCCGAATGAAGGCTATGTTTTAGAGGTTTTTGAGCGGAAGAATGAACTTGTTAGACCGCCAATTGCTAATGTAGATCAAGCAATCCTTGTTTTTTCAGCGGTTGAACCAGATTTTAATCCGGGGTTATTAGATCGATTTCTCGTATTAATTGAACATCATAACATTAAACCGATTATTTGTATTAGCAAAATGGATTTAGTAGATGAAAAAATGCGAGAAACTGTTGAATCTTATGCGAATGATTATCGTGAAATGGGATATGATGTGTTGTTTACTTCTATAAATACATCGGAAAGTATTGATATTCTCAAACCATTTTTAGAAGGTTGTGTCTCAGTTGTTGCAGGACAGTCTGGTGTGGGTAAATCTTCCATGTTAAATGTATTACGCCCAGATTTAGCGTTAAAAACGAATGATATTTCCTCTCATTTAGGACGTGGAAAGCACACGACAAGACATGTGGAATTAATTGCAGTAGGAAGCGGTCTTGTTGCAGATACACCTGGTTTTAGCTCTCTTGATTTTATTGACATAGAAGTAGAAGATCTTACGCATTGTTTTCCAGAGTTGAAAGAAGAAAGCCAATACTGTAAGTTTAGAGGGTGTACACATCTTTCAGAGCCGAAATGTGCGGTAAAAGCTGCAGTTGAAGAAGGAAAGATTACGCAATATCGTTATGAACATTACAAACAATTTGTAGAAGAAATTAGAGAGAGAAAGCCGAGGTATTAATTATGATTAAAATTGCACCATCGATTTTATCAGCAGATTTTTCCAAACTAGGGGAAGAAATTAAAGATGTAGAAAAGGGCGGAGCGGATTATATCCATGTTGATGTAATGGACGGCCATTTTGTTCCAAACATTACAATTGGTCCATTAATTGTAGAAGCGATTCGTCCAATTACATCTTTACCATTAGATGTACATTTAATGATTGAAAATCCGGATAACTATATTCCTACTTTTGCAAAAGCTGGAGCGGATATTATTACTGTTCATGTAGAGGCTTGCCCACATTTACATCGTACAATTCAATTAATTAAATCGCATGGTATTAAAGCTGGGGTTGTATTAAATCCTCACACACCAGTTTCAATGATTGAACACGTATTAGAAGATGTTGATATGGTATTACTTATGACAGTAAATCCAGGGTTTGGTGGACAGAAGTTTATTCATTCTGTATTACCGAAAATTAAACAAGTTGCAGAGATGGTCAAAGAGCGTAATTTACAAGTAGAAATCGAAGTTGATGGTGGTGTAAACACTGAGACTGCAAGACTTTGTGTGGAAGCAGGAGCGAATGTTCTTGTAGCAGGATCGGCAGTTTACAATCAAAAAGACCGCGGTGAAGCAATTCGAATAATTCGTGGATAAGGAATAGATGTAAGAAAACTTTCATGACCTGTAAGAACGGGATAATGTGAAAAAAGGTAATCTACCGAATGGCAGATTGCCTTTTTCTATAGAAGGGAAAGAAAAGATGATTATTCATATTTTAGCTGGAGGACCTAAGGAGTATTGTGCCGATTTCTCTCTTTATGAAAACGAGGAAGTAGTATGGGCTGCGGTTGATCGTGGTGTATATTATTTGTTGCAAAGAGGAATCGCACCTACTGTTGCATTTGGTGACTATGACTCGGTTACAGGTGAAGAATTAGCGTGGATGCAAAAACAGACAGATGAGTTACATATTGTTCCGCGGGAAAAAGATCAAACGGATTTAGAAATTGCAATTCATTGGGCATTGGAGCAAAAGCCGAAATTGATTCGTATTTTTGGTGCTACAGGTGGAAGGCTTGACCATGGATTAGCGAATATTCAAATGCTTTTAAAAGGATTAGAAGCGCATACTGAAATGTATATCGTTGACAATAAAAATGAAATCTCTGTAAAAAAAGTAGGCACATATACAATTGAAGAAAATGAACAATTTCCATACGTATCCTTTGTACCTGTTACGGAAATTGTAAATGGTATTACACTTCGCGGTTTTAAATATCCTCTCACTGATAAAACGATAGAATGGGGATCCACGCTTTGTATTAGTAATGAACTCATTGTGGAAAAAGGTACTTTTTCATTTACTTCTGGCATATTAATGGTGATAAGAAGCACTGATTAAAGAAACACTTTTGCTGCTTGCATCATATAGTAAACAAGTGGAGTAATGGGGGTTAGGAGGGAAACCATGAGATTTTATACAATTAAGTTACCTAAATTTCTTGGTGGAATTGTTCGCGCGGTGTTAAATACCTTTAAAAAGGACTAAAAAAGCACCATTAATGGTGCTTTTTTCATGAGGATAATAAAAAAAGAGCCTATCGGCTCTTTTTTTTATTATTAAACACGTTCGATTTTGCCAGATTTTAATGCTCTAGCAGAAACGTAAACACGTTGAACTTTACCGTCGATGCGTACGCGAACTTTTTGAAGGTTAGCGCCCCATTTACGTTTTGTAGCGTTCATTGCGTGAGAACGAGAGTTACCAGAACGAGCTTTTCTTCCAGTAATAGCACAAACACGAGCCATCTATATTTCCCTCCCTTAACTACCTTACCATACGTAATTTTTTCAATGTTAGTCTTTTATGCGATGCTAAAAACACTACTATAATTTAACACAACTAAAAAGAGAATGCAACAGTGTATAAAAAAGAAATCAAGAAAAATTACTTGACACCAAATGTTAATAAAGAAAAGTAAAAATCAAGAAAAATTACTTGACATATTATAGTAGTACATGTTGTATAATAACAATGGACTATTTTGCTCGTCATAAATATGAGAGCGAAAAGAAAGAACGATGGAATTTTCTTTAAAAAGATTATATGATAGTAATTAAAGTAGTCTAGCTCACTTTCACCATTAATGAAGGGGGAAACGAGATGTCAATTGAAATTAAAACGAAGTACGGTCAAATTGATATTAGTACAGATGTAATTGCAACAATTGCTGGAGGTGCCGCGGTAGATTGCTACGGTATCGTTGGTATGGCTTCAAAGAATCAATTAAAAGATGGATTAACAGACATTTTACGAAAAGAAAACTTCACTAGAGGCGTTATTGTTCGTAAAGACGAAGATGAAGTACATATTGATATGTATATTATTGTGAGCTATGGTACAAAAATTTCAGAGGTAGCACATAACGTCCAAACGAAAGTGAAATATACATTAGATCAAACGGTAGGACTAGCAGTAGATTCTGTAAACATCTACGTACAAGGAGTTAAAGTAATAAACTTGTAATGTGCATTAAGGAGGAAAATCTGTGTCAATTCAAAAAATTGATGGAAAACGTTTATCACAAATGATTATTCAAGGAGCGAATAATTTAACGAACAATGTTCAGCTTGTTGATGCATTGAACGTTTTCCCAGTTCCAGATGGCGATACCGGTACAAATATGAATTTATCAATGACTTCAGGCGCACGTGAAGTAAAATCAAACCCTTCGCAGCATGCTGGTAAAGTCGGTGTAAGCTTAGCAAAGGGATTATTGATGGGCGCGCGCGGTAACTCAGGAGTTATTTTATCTCAATTATTCCGAGGTTTCTCTAAGTCTATTGAGCTAAAAGAAGAGTTAACAACAGTTGATTTTGCAGCAGCTTTAGAAGCTGGTGTAGAAACAGCGTATAAAGCGGTTATGAAACCGATTGAAGGAACGATTTTAACAGTTGCAAGAGAAACGGCTAAATATGCAGTCACAGTTGCGAAAAAACAACGCGACTTTGTTTTGTTTATGGAAGACGTTGTAAAAGAAGCGAATGCATCGTTAAATCGTACGCCAGATTTATTACCTGTATTAAAACAAGTTGGCGTTGTAGATAGCGGTGGTAAAGGTCTTGTTGTTGTATACGAAGGCTTTTTAGCTGACTTAAAAGGAGAGACAATCTCTTCAGATGAAATTGCGCAACCATCTATGAATGAAATGGTACGTGCAGAACATCACCGTAGTGTACAAAGCCAATTGAGTACAGAAGATATTAAATACGGATATTGTACGGAGTTTATGGTGAAATTAGAGCCTGAAAAAGTAAAGGAACATAATTTCTCTGAACAAAAATTCCGTGAAGATATTAGTGTATATGGAGATTCACTACTTGTTGTATCGGACGATGAAATTGTAAAAGTTCATATTCATGCAGAACATCCTGGGGATGCAATGAACTACGGTCAACGTTACGGTAGTTTGATTAAAATTAAAGTAGAAAATATGCGTGAACAGCATACTGCTCTATTAGATGGACCAACACCAATGCATGAAGAAGTGAAAGAACAGAAAGAAAAACAGCCGTATGGTATCGTAACTGTAGCGATGGGATCCGGTATTAAAAACTTATTTGAGAGCATTGGTGCAACTGAGGTTATCGAAGGTGGTCAAACGATGAATCCGAGTACGGAGGACATCGTGAAAGCAATTGAAGACACAAATGCTGAAAAAATCATTATTTTACCGAATAACGGGAATATTGTGATGGCAGCAGAACAAGCTGCTTCTGTTGTTGATCAAGAAGTTATTGTTATTCGCTCAAAGACTGTTCCTCAAGGAATGGCTGCGATGTTGGCATTTAACCCAGCTGGAACATTAGAAGAAAATGAAGAGAATATGAAAGAAGCGCTAACGCATGTGAAAACAGGTCAAATTACGTATGCAGTTCGTGATACGGAAATTGACGGTGTAGAGATTCAAAAAAATGATTTCATGTGTATTGCAGATGGGAAAATCGTATCTACAAATGCTACAAAGGTAGATGCAGGGAAGCAGCTGCTAGAAAGCATGATTGATGAAGATTCTGAGATCGTAACAATTTTGCAAGGTGAAGATGCAACAGATGAAGAGGTTGCAGAATTAGTTGCGTTTGTAGAAGAGAAGTTTGAAGAGGTAGAGGTAGAGGTACACCAAGGAAATCAACCTGTATATTCTTTCATTTTCTCTGTAGAATAAGATAAATTCCTTTTGATAATAAGGGGAAAATTGTTTATTTGCTAATGAGCAAGAATGAATGACGTAAATTGTCTGCAGTTCTTATTCAAAAGGCTAGTATATGGATGAGAAAAGGGCCTTACTGCTATAGTGAGGCTCTTTTCTTTCATATATCTTTTTTCGAATTATACATGATAAAAAATTCACATAGTTTGCTTGTTTAAATAAGTAGACATTTATATAAATACAAATTGAAAAATAGATAGAAAACTTTTTTTTAGACGGTAGAGATGGTCCGATCATGGATAGAGGTGGTTGCCTATTTTAACCCCATGTCATGTGAAAGCAGAGTGAATGTCTCCTTTTGTTTTTGTAGCTGCGACGTATATGTTAGAAAATCAAAATCGTTTTATATAGGTGATCATGTATAAGGCTAGTGTCCTTTAGAATGCCTATGATAGAATAGAAAAGGCAGAAGTGGGCGATTACAAGCTAGGACGACATTAGATGTATGAGTTATATGGAATTGTATATCTATCTAAATTGGTATATAGAATATACTTGAATAAAACTAAGAAAAATGATGTGACGGAGCGTGAAAATCTTGAATGAAGTTGTGCAAATTCCTATTACGGATGTAAAGGGAATCGGGGAAGAGACATCTGAATTATTACATGAGATGGGAATTTATACAGTTTCCCACTTATTAGAGCATTTTCCGTACCGTTATGAAGACTACGCGATGAAAGATCTGGCAGAAGTGAAGCATGAAGAGCGTGTAACAGTGGAAGGGAAGGTACATAGTGCTCCTTTATTACAATACTATGGAAAGAAAAAATCACGTCTTACTGTTCGTGTGCTTGTTGGACGCTATTTAATTACAGCTGTATGTTTTAATAGACCGTACTATAAGCAAAAATTGAAGCTTGATGAAACGGTGACGATTACTGGGAAATGGGATCAGCATCGTCAGACGATTTCTGTTTCTGAGCTTCACTTTGGTCCAGTTGTACGTCAGCAAGAAGTAGAACCTGTGTATTCCGTCAAAGGAAAATTAACAGTAAAGCAAATGCGACGTTTTATTGCACAAGCTATAAAAGAATATGGTAACTCTATAGTTGAAGTGTTACCAGATGGTTTATTAAGCCGTTATAAGTTGCTACCTCGATATGAAGCACTTCGGGCATTGCATTTTCCAGTTGGACAAGAAGATTTAAAGCAAGCGCGTCGACGATTTGTATATGAAGAATTTTTCTTATTCCAGCTCAAAATGCAAACTCTTCGTAAGATAGAAAGAGAAAATTCAAAAGGGACAAAAAAAGATATTTCTATGAAAGAATTAGAAGAGTTCACTGATGCGCTTCCATTCCCGCTCACTGGTGCGCAGCGCCGCGTTGTTTCTGAGGTTATGAAAGATATGCAGTCTCCTTATCGGATGAATCGGTTATTACAAGGAGATGTTGGATCGGGAAAAACGGTCGTAGCTGCGATTGCTCTTTATGCAGCAAAACTTGCCTATTATCAGGGAGCGTTAATGGTTCCTACTGAAATATTGGCAGAACAACACTATCAGTCACTAGCAGAGACATTTTCTCATTTTAATATGAACGTAGAATTATTAACAAGCTCGGTTAAAGGAGCACGTCGTCGTGAAATTTTAGCAAAACTTGAACAGGGCGAGATAGATGTTCTTGTTGGGACGCATGCTTTAATTCAGGATGAGGTCATTTTTCATAGACTTGGACTTGTTATCACTGATGAACAACATCGCTTTGGTGTAGCGCAGCGTCGCGTTTTGCGAGAGAAAGGTGAGAGCCCAGATGTGTTGTTTATGACAGCAACACCTATTCCTCGTACATTGGCAATTACAGCCTTTGGAGAGATGGATGTTTCTATTATTGATGAAATGCCAGCTGGACGTAAAGTGATTGAAACGTATTGGGCAAAACATGACATGTTAGAACGGGTTCTTGGCTTTGTGGAGAAGGAAGTGAAGAAGGGGAGACAAGCTTATGTAATTTGTCCACTTATTGAAGAATCTGAAAAGCTTGATGTGCAGAATGCAATTGATTTACATAGCATGCTAATGCATCATTATCAAGGGAAATTTCAAGTAGGATTAATGCACGGACGCTTATCTTCTCAAGAAAAAGAAGAGGTGATGGAGCAATTTAGTGAAAATACAGTGCAAATTCTTGTTTCAACAACTGTAGTTGAGGTTGGTGTTAACGTGCCGAATGCAACAGTTATGGTAATTTATGATGCGGAACGTTTTGGTTTATCGCAATTGCATCAGCTTCGAGGTCGTGTTGGGCGTGGGAGTGAGCAATCTTACTGTTTGTTAATTGCGGATCCGAAATCGGAAACTGGGAAAGAGCGTATGCGCATTATGACGGAAACAAATGATGGATTTGTATTATCGGAAAAAGATTTAGAGTTACGTGGTCCTGGGGATTTCTTTGGAAGTAAGCAAAGTGGTCTACCAGAGTTTAAGGTAGCTGATATGGTACATGATTATCGAGCATTGGAAACGGCGAGACAAGATGCATCCATACTGGTTGATTCAGAAGCATTTTGGCATAATGAACAGTATGCGCCGCTGCGTGTATATCTTGAAGGAACAGGTGTGTTTCAAGGGGAAAAGCTCGATTGAAAGTGAAATGTGCAAATTTTTTTGTTGCATTCTACTTTTAATGATTATATACTACTGTTAGTACCTAGTCATAAAAATGGATGGTGCGGTATGAAAAAAAGAAGAAGTAAGAAAGAAAGACAAGCATTATTACAACAAACAATAGAAACAAATCCTTTCATCACGGATGAAGAATTAGCAGAGCAATTTCAAGTAAGTATACAAACGGTTCGTCTTGATCGAATGGAATTATCTATTCCAGAGCTAAGAGAGCGAATTAAATATGTAGCAACACGGCAACATGAAGAAGATGTGAAATCTTTACCGTTAGAAGAAGTGGTAGGGGAAATAATTGATATAGAATTAGATAGACATGCAATTTCTATCTTTGAAGTAAAGATGGAGCATGTATTTAAAAGAAATCAAATTGCACGTGGGCATCATTTGTTTGCTCAAGCAAACTCACTAGCTGTTGCAGTTATTGATGAAGAACTAGCTTTAACTGCAAAGTCTACCATTCGATACATTCGTCCTGTAAAATTAGGAGAACGCGTTGTTGCAAAAGCACGCGTTGAGGATGTGGAGAATGATAAAGGACGGACGGTTGTCAAAGTGCGTAGCTTTGTTGGAGAAGAACTTGTTATTACAGGCACTTTTGAAATGTATCGATCTAGTAACTATAGTGAGGAAGGTAACAATTTATGAAAATCGTAATAGATGCAATGGGTGGCGATCACGCTCCAAAAGCAGTTGTATTAGGAGCAATGAAAGCTATTAAGGAATATTCAGATTTACATATAACATTAGTAGGAAAAGAAGAGGGAATTCGTCAATATTTAACAAATGAAGAACGTATTACAATCCTTCATACAGACGAAATGATTGAAGCAACAGACGAGCCGGTAAGAGCTGTTCGCCGTAAAAAGCAAGCTTCAATGGTGCTCGCAGCACAGCAAGTAAAAGATGGTATAGCAGATGCTTGTATATCAGCGGGTAGTACAGGAGCTTTGATGGCGGCTGGATTATTTGTTGTAGGTCGAATGGAAGGGATTGAACGACCAGCTTTATCCCCTACAATGCCAACTGTGGATGGCGAAGGTTTTGTGATGCTAGATGTTGGAGCAAATGTTGATGCAAAACCGATCCATTTATATCAATACGCGGTTATGGGGTCTGTTTACGCTGAGAAGGTAAGAGGGATTCAAAATCCACGCGTCGGACTTTTAAATGTTGGTACGGAAGATGGGAAAGGAAATGATCTTTCAAAACAAGTATTTTCCATGCTAAAAGATGCACCAATTAATTTTGTAGGAAACGTTGAATCAAGGGATTTATTACAAGGTGTAGCCGATGTAGTTGTATGTGATGGTTTTACTGGTAATGTTGCATTAAAATCATTAGAAGGAACTGCACTTGCATTATTTTCTATGTTAAAAGAACAATTAATGAGTTCGTTCACAAGTAAATTAGCGGCAGCGGTATTAAAACCGAAGCTGATGGTATTAAAAGATAAAATGGATTATTCGGAGTATGGCGGAGCGGCTTTATTTGGATTAAAAGCGCCTGTCATTAAGGCTCATGGATCTTCTAATGATCAATCGATTTTTAGTGCGATTCGTCAAACGAGAGAAATGGTAGCGAAAGAAGTAATTCCTACAATTTCAAGTGTAATGGAGAAAGAGCCGCTTCAATAAGAGGAGGATTTGAAATGGGAAAACTGGCATTTCTTTTTCCGGGCCAAGGTTCACAGGCAGTTGGAATGGGACAGCAATTAGCAGGGAATAATAAAGAGGTTGCAAGAATATTTCAAAAAGCAGATGAAGTTTTACAAGAGTCTCTTTCATCGTTGATTTTTGAAGGACCTCAGGAAAAGTTAACATTAACGACAAATGCGCAGCCAGCACTATTGACGACAAGTATTGCAATCTTAACAGCTTTGAAACAATATGATATTACGCCCGATTATGTTGCAGGACATAGTTTAGGTGAGTATAGCGCACTTGTGGCAGCGGGAGCATTAACATTTGAAGATGCTGTTTACGCTGTGAGAAAACGTGGCGAATATATGGAAGAAGCTGTGCCGAGTGGAGAAGGTGCAATGGCTGCTATTTTAGGAGCAGACCCAGATGTTCTGAAACAAGTTACAGAAGAAGTGACGAGTGAAGGTCATGCTGTGCAAATTGCTAATATGAATAGCACGAAGCAAATTGTTATTTCTGGAACGAAACGAGGAGTAGAACTCGCTTCTCAAAAAGTGAAGGAAAATGGTGCGAAACGAGCAATCCCACTTCGTGTGAGTGGTCCATTCCACTCTTCATTAATGAAGCCGGCAGCTGAGAAGTTTCAAAGTGTTCTAAACGAAATTACAATTCAAGATGCGAACATTCCAGTTGTTGCGAACGTTACGGCAAATTGCGTAAGTCGTAGTGAAGATATTCAAGAAAAGCTAATTGAACAGCTCTATTCACCTGTGTTATGGTACCCATCTATTGAACAAATGGTAGAACAAGGGGTAGATACATTTATTGAAATCGGTCCTGGGAAAGTTCTTGCTGGTCTTATGAAATCAATTGCTCCATCTGCGAAGGTATATGCGATATATGATGAAGAGACATTGAAAGATACCATTTCAAGTTTGAGAGGAGAAAGCGGATGTTAAAAGGGAAAGTAGCGTTAGTAACAGGTGCATCACGCGGGATTGGTCGTGCAATTGCAATTGATTTAGCAAAGCAAGGAGCATCGGTTGTAGTAAACTATGCTGGTAATGAGCAGAAAGCAAACGAAGTAGTTGATGAAATAAAAAAACTTGGTTCAGAAGCAATCGCAGTAAGAGCGGATGTTGCTAATACTGAAGAAGTTACAAGCCTGGTAAAGCAAACTGTAGATACATTTGGACAAGTTGATATTCTTGTGAATAATGCCGGAGTAACAAGAGACAATTTATTAATGCGTATGAAAGAAGAAGAATGGGATACAGTTATTGATACAAACTTAAAAGGTGTATTCTTATGTACAAAAGCAGTATCTCGTTATATGATGCGTCAGCGCCATGGTCGCATTATCAATATCGCTTCTGTTGTCGGTGTTACAGGAAATCCTGGTCAAGCGAATTACGTTGCAGCAAAAGCGGGAGTAATTGGATTGACTAAGACTTCTGCGAAAGAATTAGCTAGTCGCAATATAACAGTTAATGCAATTGCTCCAGGGTTTATCGCTACTGATATGACAGATATATTAGGCGAAAACGTAAAAGAGGAAATGCTAAAATTAATACCTGCTGCTAAGTTTGGAGAAGCGCAAGATATTGCGAATGCTGTTACATTTTTTGCTGCTGATCACAGCAAATATATTACAGGACAAACACTACATGTTGATGGCGGTATGGTAATGTAATAAAAGAAAAGATTTCACCTAGTTTTTTTGTGAAATATTTAATATAATATTTGAGGGGAGGTGAATGAATTATGGCAGATGTTTTAGAGCGTGTAACGAAAATCATCGTGGATCGTTTAGGAGTAGAAGAAACAGAAGTAGTACCAGCTGCAAGCTTTAAAGAAGATTTAGGTGCAGACTCCCTAGATGTAGTTGAACTTGTAATGCAATTAGAAGATGAGTTTGAAATGGAAATTTCTGATGAAGATGCAGAGAAAATTGCTACTGTTGGCGATGCTGTGACTTACATAGAGAGTCATCTATAATGTTTGAGCGAAGTCCCGTTTTATAGCGGGGCTTTCTCGGCTTATATCTGGAGGGACCTATGCCGTACCGAAAATATAGAGAAAAGAAATACGAAACAAAATATCGTGAAGCTTTTAAAACGTTCCAACAAAAAATAGGTATTACGTTTACAGACGAAAAATTATTGATTCAAGCATTTACGCATTCATCGTATGTGAATGAGCATCGAAAAAAGCCACATGAAGACAATGAACGTCTTGAATTTCTCGGAGATGCTGTATTAGAACTAACTGTATCACAGTATTTGTTTCAAAAATATCCGACAATGAGCGAAGGAGAATTAACAAAGTTGCGTGCAGCTGTTGTGTGTGAACCATCTCTTGTCCGTTTTGCGAATGAAATGTCATTTGGTAATCTCGTTCTATTAGGAAAAGGTGAAGAAATGACAGGCGGACGTGAACGACCAGCTTTATTAGCGGATGTCTTTGAAGCGTTTATTGGTGCCCTTTACCTTGATCAAGGATTGGATACAGTTTGGGAATTCTTAAAAGAAATTGTATATCCGAAAATTAATGAAGGTGCTTTTTCTCATGTGATGGATTATAAGAGTCAATTACAAGAATTAATTCAACGTGATGGTAGCGGTAATATTGAGTACCAAATTTTGCAAGAAAAAGGACCTGCTCACAATCGAGAATTTGTGTCACGTGTGACATTAAATGGCGTAGCTCTTGGTCTTGGTAGCGGCAAGTCGAAAAAAGAAGCAGAACAACAAGCTGCTGCAGAGGCGTTGAAAACGTTAAAAGAACAATCATAAGGAATCCCCCTTTAAATGAGGGGGATTCCTTGTGCATAGAATAAAACTTTATATTTATTTCGATATAAAAAATAAATATGAATCCGTACAGTAGCTTGGTTTTACAGACATAAACCATGGAAACGGAGAATAGGGGGAAGGCCTTTCGTGTTTTTAAAGAGATTAGAAATAGTAGGATTTAAATCCTTTGCGGAGCGTGTATCTGTTGATTTCGTCCCAGGTGTAACCTCTGTAGTTGGTCCCAATGGAAGCGGAAAGAGTAATATTACAGATGCAATTCGCTGGGTGCTTGGTGAACAATCTGCAAAATCATTACGCGGTGCAAAAATGGAGGATATTATTTTTGCGGGAAGCGATACACGAAAAGCAGTTAATGTTGCAGAGGTAACATTAACATTAAATAATGAAGATCAGCGTTTACCAATTGAGTATAATGAGGTGAGTGTTACACGTCGTGTTACTCGCTCGGGAGATAGTGATTTTTTTATTAACAAGCAATCTTGTCGACTAAAAGATATTGTTGATTTATTTATGGATTCTGGTATGGGACGAGAAGCTTTCTCGATTATTAGCCAAGGGAAAGTAGAAGAAATTTTGAGCAGTAAATCTGAAGAACGTCGTGGTGTGTTTGAAGAAGCGGCAGGCGTATTAAAATATAAGCTTCGTAAAAAGAAAGCTGAAGGGAAATTAGGAGAAACACAAGAAAATTTAAATCGTGTGCAAGATATTATTCACGAATTAAGTAGTCAAGTAGAACCGCTTGAACGACAAGCTTCTATTGCGAAAGATTATCTTGAGAAAAAAGAAGAATTAGAAAAAGTTGAAGCCGCTCTTATTGTATATGAGATTGAAGAATTACATGAAAAATGGGAAGCGCTTAGAAAGCAGTTTGGACATAATAAAGATGAAGAAGTAAAAATGTCAACGCATTTACAAAAAAGTGAAACAGAGCTCGAGGAATTGCGCGGACAATTGCAAGCGATTGATGAATCTGTAGATTCCTTGCAAGAAGTTCTCCTTCTTTCTAGTAAAGAGTTAGAAAAATTAGAAGGTCAACGTGAATTATTAAAGGAACGAAAGCAAAATGCAACAACGCATTGCGCGCAGCTTGAGCAATTAATTATTGAGTTGACAGAGAAAGCTAAGATTTACGATGGAGAAATAGAAACAAGTACAGAAGAACTTATGAAATTTGCGAATCAGGTAAAAGAGTTAGAACAGAAGCTACATGAAAATGAGAAACTTCTTTCTACATATGTGGAAGACCTGGAAGAGCAAATTGAACATTTAAAAGGTGATTATATTGAATTGTTAAATCAACAAGCAAGTAACCGTAATGAACTATCTATGCTTGAGGAACAATTCAAACAACAAAATTCTAAAAATCAACGCCTTGATGAAGAAAATGAAAAGTATGTACAAATGCGCCTGCAAATTACAGCTAAAAAGGCAAAACTTGTAGAGGGTTATGAACAAGTAAAAGAGAAAGTTACAAGTGTTATTACAAATATACAAAAAACAGAATCGGCACTTGGAAAATGTAAGGCGCAATATAGTGAAAATGAAACAAAATTGTATCAAGCATATCAATTTGTTCAACAAGCTCGTTCTCGAAAAGAAATGCTAGAAGAGATGCAAGAAGATTACTCTGGATTCTATCAGGGAGTGCGTGAAGTATTAAAAGCTCGTGAAAACAAGCTTCAAGGTATTGAAGGTGCGGTAGCTGAACTACTTACGGTACCGAAAGAATATGAAGTTGCTATGGAGATTGCACTGGGCGCAGCGATGCAACACGTTGTTGTTCAAACGGAAGAGCATGCCCGCAAGGCAATTGCCTTTTTGAAGCAAAATCGCCATGGGCGTGCAACGTTTTTACCGCAGGCAGTTGTTAAAGGAAGATCGTTATCAATTGAACAACTACGCATGGTAAAGCAACATCAAGCGTTTGTAGGTGTGGCAGCGGAACTCGTGCATTACGATAATAGATATGAAAACATAATTTCAAATTTATTAGGAACAGTCATTGTTGCTAAAGATTTAAGAGGTGCGAATGAACTAGCAAAGCAATTGCAATATCGTTACCGTATTGTAACGGTTGAAGGTGATGTTGTGAATCCAGGCGGTTCTATGACTGGTGGAGCTGTGAAGCAAGCTAAATCATCCTTATTAGGACGCCAGCGAGAATTAGAAGAGTGGAGCAAGAAACTTGCTGAAATGGAAGAAAAAACTTCTAAGTTAGAAAACTTCGTTAAAGCGTTAAAACAAGAAATTCAAGAAAAAGAAGTTAAGATAAAAGAATTACGTCACGATGCGGAACAAGAGCGTGTCGTTGAACAAAAATTAAAAGAAGAAATTAATCAACTAGAGCTAGAAGAGCATCGCATTAATGACCGTTTATCCATCTATGATTTAGAAATAGAAGGATTTTTACAAGATCAAGTGAAAATGCAAGGGCGAAAACAAGAGTTGGATGGAATTTTAGCAGAGCTTCAAAAAGATATCACAGAGCTTGATGAAAGAATTATTGCTTTAACCAAGCAAAAAAGTGAGCAGCATTCTTCAAGAGAAAAAGTTCAGACAGAGATGACGGAGCTAAAAGTACAAGCGGCAGAACAGCAGCAACGTTTGTCTAATCAAAAAGAGAAAGTAGCTCGTTTAACGAAAGAACAAGAAGAAACAGAGCGAACATTGGTAAAAACAAAAGAAGATTTAGCGTTCTTAAAGCAAGAAATGACATCCAATTCAAGCGGTGAAGAGCAAATTACGAATATGATTGAAAAGAAAGCACACGATCGAAATCAAACATCGGAATTAATTAGTTCTCGTCGTGAGCAACGTCTGACTCTTCAAGAACGGGTAGAACATATAGAGCGTGAAGTAAAAGAGACGAAAGGACGACATAAATATGTTCTTGAGGTCTTAAAAGATCAAGAAGTGAAAATCAATCGTCTCGATGTTGAATTAGAAAATAGATTGCAACATTTACGCGAAACGTATACGATTTCATTTGAAGCAGCAAAACTGAAATATACAATGACGATGCCTGCAGAGGATGCGCGTAAAAAGGTGAAATTAATTAAAGTATCTATTGAGGAACTCGGAACCGTAAACTTAGGGGCGATTGAGGAGTACGAACGTGTAGCGGAACGACATGAGTTCTTGTTAGAACAGCGAGACGATTTAGAGGAAGCAAAAGCGACATTGCACCAAGTTATTATGGAAATGGATGAGGAAATGAAAAAACGTTTCTCTACTACATTCCAAGCAATTCGTATGGAATTTCAATCCGTTTTCTGTGAGTTGTTCGGCGGGGGAAGAGCAGACTTAGTGATGACAAATCCGGAAGATTTATTAAATACGGGCATTGATATTGTTGCGCAGCCACCAGGTAAGAAACTACAAAATCTAGGTTTGCTTTCAGGTGGAGAACGTGCTTTAACCGCAATTGCACTGCTATTTGGTATTTTAAAAGTGCGACCTGTTCCGTTCTGTGTACTAGATGAGGTTGAAGCGGCGCTTGATGAAGCAAATGTAGCTCGTTTTGCGCAGTATTTGAAAAAGTTTAGTGATGAAACGCAGTTTATTGTTATTACACATCGAAAAGGTACGATGGAAGAATCGGATGTACTGTACGGGGTGACAATGCAAGAATCAGGTGTTTCTAAGCTTGTTTCCGTTCGTTTAGGTGACGGGGAAGAAGAACTTGTTACAAGTGAATAGGAAGGATGAGAAGAATGAGTTTCTTTAAAAAATTAAAAGAAAAGATTTCAAAGCAAACAGATACTGTAACTGAAAAATTTAAGCAAGGATTAGAAAAAACAAGAAATTCATTTGCGGATAAAGTAAATGATCTAGTATATCGTTATCGTAAAGTTGATGAGGATTTCTTTGAAGAATTAGAAGAGATTTTAATTGGTGCAGATGTTGGTATTACAACTGTAATGGAGCTTATCGATCAGCTGAAGGAAGAAGTACAACGTCGTAATATTCAAGATCCAAAAGAAGTACAAGCTGTTATTTCTGAAAAATTAGTAGGGATTTACAAAGGTGATAAGGACTTCAGTAATGAACTGAATATGCAACAAGATCAATTAACGGTTATTTTATTTGTTGGTGTTAATGGTGTTGGGAAAACGACAACAATTGGTAAAATGGCTCATAAGTTTAAATCAGAAGGCAAGTCTGTCCTATTAGCAGCAGGAGATACGTTCCGTGCAGGAGCGATTGAACAGCTAGAAGTATGGGGAGAGCGTGTTGGTGTGGAAGTAATTAAACAAGGATCTGGTTCTGATCCAGCAGCTGTTATGTATGATGCAGTTCAAGCTGCAAAAGCGCGTAAAGCAGATGTCTTGCTATGTGATACAGCAGGACGCCTGCAAAATAAAGTGAACTTAATGAAAGAGTTAGAAAAAGTAAAACGTGTCATTGAGCGTGAAATTCCAGGTGCTCCTCATGAAGTGTTGCTTGTCATTGATGCAACGACTGGACAAAATGGTTTAAGTCAAGCAAAAACATTCCGTGAAGCAACAAATGTTACAGGTATTGTTTTAACAAAATTAGACGGAACGGCTAAAGGTGGTATTGTATTAGCAATTCGTAATGAGATGGACGTACCAGTGAAATTTGTTGGGCTTGGAGAACAAATGGACGACTTACAACAATTTGATCCAGAACAATATGTGTATGGTTTATTTGCAAATTTAGTAGAAAAAGAAGAAATATAAAGTGGAAGAAGCGGTGTTATCGCTTCTTTTTTATAAAAAATATAGGATGTTAAGAAAAAAACTTGACACTCTTTTAGACTCCATGTAAACTAATCCATGTAAAGGGAAATCACTTAACAAAGGATGATCCAACATGCTCGAAAAAACAACGAGAATGAATTATTTGTTTGATTTTTACCAATCGTTGTTAACGCAAAAACAAAGAAGTTATATGTCGCTTTATTATTTAGATGATTTATCTCTTGGTGAAATTGCGGAAGAATTTGATGTGAGTCGCCAAGCAGTGTATGATAACATTAAACGGACTGAAGCGATGCTTGAAGAATATGAAGAAAAATTAGTATTACTTCAAAAGTTTCAAGAGCGAAAGCGACTTGTTGCAAAGCTAAAACAGCTAATCGGCGAAGAAGAGCATGTGAATGAAGAAATGAAACAAGTTGTTGAAGCTATCGAAAAATTAGATTAGGAGGGCGGCAATATGGCATTTGAGGGATTAGCCGACCGACTTCAACAGACGATGCAAAAAATCCGCGGCAAAGGAAAAGTTTCCGAAGCCGATGTAAAAGAAATGATGAGAGAAGTTCGTCTAGCTCTTTTAGAAGCGGATGTTAACTTTAAAGTAGTAAAAGATTTTGTAAAGCGTGTGTCTGAGCGTGCTGTCGGACAAGATGTGATGAAGAGTTTGACACCTGGACAACAAGTAATTAAAGTTGTACAGGAAGAACTGACAGAACTTATGGGTGGAGAGCAAAGTAAAATTGCTGTCGCTAATAAGCCTCCAACTGTTATTATGATGGTTGGACTTCAAGGAGCAGGTAAAACAACAACGACAGGTAAACTTGCGAATTTGCTTCGTAAAAAGCATAATCGTAAACCAATGCTTGTTGCAGCTGATATTTACCGTCCAGCAGCGATTAAACAGCTTGAAACACTAGGAAAGCAATTGGATATGCCTGTATTCTCATTAGGAGATCAAGTAAGTCCTGTTGAAATTGCAAAACAAGCGATTGCAAAAGCAAAAGAAGATCATCATGATTATGTTTTAATCGATACAGCAGGTCGTCTGCATATTGATGAAGAACTAATGGATGAATTAGCGAAAGTAAAAGAAGTTGCTAAGCCGGATGAAATTTTCCTGGTTGTCGATGCGATGACAGGACAAGATGCGGTCAATGTTGCACAAAGCTTCCATGAACAGTTAGGTTTAACAGGTGTTGTATTAACAAAATTAGATGGTGATACGCGCGGTGGTGCAGCATTATCTATTAAAGCAGTAACAAACACACCAATTAAATTTGCTGGTATGGGCGAAAAGTTAGATGCACTTGAAGCATTCCATCCTGAACGTATGGCATCTCGTATTTTAGGGATGGGTGACGTTCTAACATTAATTGAAAAGGCGCAAGCCACAGTTGATGAAGAAAAAGCAAAAGAACTTGAGCAAAAAATGCGTACGCTTTCGTTTACACTTGATGATTTCCTTGAGCAACTTGGACAAGTGCGTCAACTTGGACCGCTTGATGAATTGCTAGGGATGCTTCCAGGTGCAAATAAAATCAAAGGGCTGAAAAATGCACAAGTTGATGAAAAGCAAATTGGGCATATTGAAGCTATTATCCGTTCTATGACAAAAGTAGAACGCGAACAACCGGAAATAATCAATGCTAGTCGTAAAAAACGCATTGCCAAAGGTAGCGGTACAACCGTACAAGAAATCAATCGTCTATTGAAACAGTTTGAAGATATGAAAAAAATGATGAAGACGATGACAGGCATGCAAAAAGGTAAGAAAAAAGGACTAGGTGGATTGAAGTTTCCATTTATGTAAGGAAAAAAAGATGGCTCTGTTAAGAAAAAATACTTTACAAAGCAATAGTCTTTTTGCTAATATAATTATCTGTGTGAAATAAATTCGGAGGTGCTTTATAAATGGCAGTTAAAATTCGTTTAAAACGTATGGGAGCTAAAAAGACTCCTTTCTATCGTGTAGTTGTTGCAGATTCTCGTTCTCCTCGTGACGGACGTTTCATCGAGGAAATCGGTACTTACAATCCAGTTGCTCAACCAGCTGAAGTGAAAATCAACGAAGAAGCAGCATTAAAATGGTTAGGAAACGGTGCGAAACCATCTGATACAGTTCGTAATCTTTTCTCTAGCCAAGGCATTATGGAGAAATTCCACTTATCTAAACAAGGTAAGTAATTGAGGTAATGGCTATGAAAGGGTTAATCGTAACGATCGTCAAGCCTCTTGTAGATCATCCTGAAGATGTAAAGGTTACACAGGAACTTTGCAACGGAGAGATAAAATATCGATTAACCGTACATCCTAAGGATGTTGGAAAAGTCATTGGAAAGCAAGGGCGAGTTGCGAAAGCAATTCGAATGCTCTTGTATTCAGTGGGACATCATAATCATGAAAAAGTTACACTGGAAATTCAATAAATATGAAAAGGGCGAGGATCTATTCCTCTCCCTTTTTTAACATTTTAAGAGAAGTTGCATGTTCTACATATGGAATGGAGATGCTTAAATTATATAGAAAACAGGGGTGACATGCTGTTTATGACAAAATGGTTTAACGTAGGAAAAATTGTAAATACTCATGGTGTTAGAGGAGAAATTCGTGTCATTTCTCGTACTGATTTTCCAGAAGAACGATATCAGGTAGGGAATACACTATACATATGGAGCGATAAAGGAGCGGAACCGCTTCCGGTAAAAATCACTTCTCATCGTCAACATAAAACATTTGATTTATTGACATTTGAAGGATATAACAACGTGGATGAAGTAGAGAAATTTAAAGGGTCTCTATTAAAAGTACCAGAAGATCAATTAGGTGAACTTGCTGAAGGTGAGTATTATTACCATGAAATTATTGGTTGTAAAGTTGTAACAGAGGATGGAGAGGCGTTAGGGACGATAAAAGAAATTCTATCTCCTGGTGCAAATGATGTATGGGTAATTAAACGTCCAAAAGGACAAGATCTTTTAATTCCATATATTGATGATGTTGTACTGCAAGTTAACATCGAAAATAAACTAGTAACCATTCATGTGATGGAAGGATTGCTATAATGAAAATTGATATTTTAACATTATTTCCAGATATGTTCACTGGTGTATTTGGATCTTCAATTTTAAAAAAAGCGCAAGAAAAAGAAGCAGTTAAGCTGAGGGTTGTAAATTTCCGTGACTATACAACAAGTAAGCATAACAGTGTGGATGATTATCCGTACGGCGGAGGTGCAGGTATGGTTTTAACTCCGCAACCCATTTTTGATGCTGTAGAAGAATTAACGAAAGAAACAGAATGTAAACCAAGAGTTGTATTAATGTGCCCGCAAGGAGAACGATTTACCCAGAAAAAGGCAGAAGAGCTTGCTGGGGAAGAACATGTTATTTTTGTGTGTGGTCATTATGAAGGATATGATGAACGGATTCGCGAACATCTTGTAACAGATGAGATTTCTATTGGTGATTATGTGTTAACGGGTGGAGAATTAGCATCTATGGTTATTACGGATAGTGTTGTGCGTCTTTTGCCAGGAGTGCTTGGAAATCAAAACTCACAAGTGGAAGATTCTTTTAGTACGGGCTTATTGGAACATCCACATTATACACGTCCAGGCGATTTTCGTGGTATGAAGGTACCGGATGTACTCATGTCAGGAAATCATAAGAATATTGAAGAATGGCGTCATAAGGAATCATTGCGCCGCACATATACGCGTAGACCGGATTTACTTGAAGAACGTGAGTTGTCAAAGCAAGAAGAAAAATGGCTTGAGCAGATTAAAGAAGAACAATAACAGCTGCATATATTTTCTATTGCAACAGGCCTAGCAATGTGCTATTATAACATTTGTGCTACTGAAAGCAGTAGCCGTATTAACGATGTTCCGCTGTAATTTATTAATGACTTTATAAGAGCATCTGTTTAAAGGAGAGAATTGAATATGCAACAATTAATCGCAGAAATTACAAAAGGCCAATTAAAAACTGACCTACCTTCATTCCGTCCTGGTGACACTTTACGTGTACACGTAAAAGTAGTTGAGGGTACTCGTGAGAGAATTCAGCTTTTTGAAGGTGTTGTAATTAAACGTCGTGGTGGCGGAATTAGTGAAACGTTCACAGTTCGTAAGATTTCTTACGGTGTAGGTGTTGAACGTACATTCCCAATTCACACACCAAGAATCGCGAAAATCGAAGTACTTCGCCGTGGTAAAGTACGTCGTGCTAAGTTATACTACTTACGTAACCTTCGCGGTAAAGCAGCACGTATTAAAGAAATTCGATAAGACATGTATGGGAGCTTGTAAATGCACAAGCTCCCTTTTTCCAATCTATATGAAATTTTGATATAATACGGACAGCTTACAAAATTGTGGAGGGGAAATGCATGAAGAAAGAGAAGAGTTCCCTTTGGGAATGGATAAAAGCAATTTTGATTGCTGTTGTGTTGGCTGGTGTCATTAGGCAGTTTTTCTTTGCGCCGATTCTTGTAGATGGCGTATCAATGTCACCGACGCTACATGACCGTGATCGAATGATTGTTAATAAAATCGGCTATCACATTGGAGAACCGAAGCATTTTGATATCATTGTATTCCGAGCGACAGAGGAAAAAGATTATATTAAACGTGTTATCGGCTTACCAGGCGATGAGATTGAGTATCGTAATGATAAACTCTATATTAACGGAAAACCTTATGAGGAACCGTATTTAGACAAGCAGAAAAAACAACTTACTGATGGACCACTTACATATGATTTCAAACTTGAAGAAATCACAGGTAAAAAAACAGTTCCAAAAGGTCAATTATTTGTACTAGGTGACAATCGTCGTTTTAGTAAAGATAGTCGTACCATTGGAACGATTTCGATGGACCAAGTAATTGGGAAAGCGAATACGTTATATTGGCCATTAAAAGATGCACGTATTGTGAAATAAATGAGAAAAAGAAGGTGGCAACATGGCAATCCAATGGTTTCCAGGGCATATGGCAAAAGCGAGGCGCCAAGTAACAGAGAAGTTAAAGTTAATCGATGTTGTAATTGAACTTGTAGATGCTCGTTTACCTTTATCTTCCCGAAATCCGATGATTGATGAAATTATTACACATAAACCAAGATTGGTTGTTTTAAATAAAGCTGATATGGCAGATGATCGTTTAACTAAGCAATGGATTGTTTACTTTGAAGAGAGAGGTCATAAAGCAATTTCAATTAATGCACAAGCTGGACAAGGTATGAAAGAAATTACGGCAGCATGTAAAGTACTTGTAAAAGAAAAGTTTGATAAAATGATTGCGAAAGGGATTAAACCAAGAGCAATTCGCGCATTAATCGTTGGGATTCCGAACGTTGGAAAATCTACGTTAATTAATAAATTAGCCAAGAAAAACATCGCGAAAACAGGCGATCGCCCAGGTGTTACAACAGCTCAACAATGGATTAAAGTGGGTAAAGAGATGGAACTGTTAGACACGCCAGGTATTTTATGGCCAAAATTTGAAGATGAGTTAGTAGGACTTCGCCTTGCAACGACTGGTGCAATTAAAGACTCTATTTTAAACTTGCAGGATGTAGCGGTTTATGCACTTCGCTTTATGGAAAAATATTACCCAGAACGTTTGCAAGAGCGTTATAAATTAAATGTAATTCCAGAAGATATTGTAGAATTATTTGATGCAATCGGAAAGAACAGAGGCTGTTTAATGGGCGGTGGCCTTGTTGATTATGATAAAACATCAGAACTTGTTCTGCGAGAACTTCGGGGTGGTAAACTCGGAAAAATGACATTTGAAACACCAGATGAATTTGTAGAAGAGGTATAAGACGTGCGTTTGTGCGTCTTTTCTTTTTGGTTATGTTTAAAAGGAGTGTACACTAATGCAAAAAATTACGATACAAGAAGTGGAAAGTATACTACAAGAGATTACGAATGAAGAAGATGAACGTTTTCAAATGTTGACGCAAGATGAACGAAAAGGTGTTCAAAAATTAATTGTGAAATGGCATAAACAAAAAGAACTGGTACAAAAAGAAAGAGAGCAATTTTTAGAGATGTCTAAATATGAACAAGCATTGCGTGAACGGGGGCTCTCCTATATTGCGGGGATTGATGAAGTAGGGAGGGGACCACTAGCTGGGCCTGTTGTTACGGCTGCTGTCGTTCTTCCGGAGGATTTCTATGTGCCAGGGTTAAATGACTCTAAAAAGCTAAGTGAAGCGAAACGTGAGCGTTTCTATAATGAAATTAGAGAAAAGGCAATAGCGATTGGTGTTGGAATTGTATCACCTCAGGTTATTGATGAGATAAATATTTATCAAGCAACAAAACGAGCAATGTTAGATGCGATTGCGAATTTATCATGTACACCAGATCATTTATTAATTGATGCAATGAAACTTCCTACTCAAATTCCACAAACGTCTATTATTAAAGGAGATGCCAAAAGTATTTCTATCTCGGCTGCTTCCATAATTGCGAAAGTCACACGTGATCGTATGATGAAGGAGCTAGGTAAGGAACATCCTGAATATGGTTTTGAACAGCATATGGGGTATGGAACGAAACAACACTTACAAGCGATTGAAACATATGGTGTATTAGAAGAACACCGAAAAACATTTGCCCCGATTAAAGATATGATTGAAAAATAAACTGTGAATTCACAGTTTATTTTTTTATTTTCGCATATTAACATTACTATTTTCAAAAAAGAATAAAGCGATTTCAGTTTTCTGACACTTTATTGTAGACAGCGTGGCAATCATTTTATACAATGGCAATGTAGTGTTTTTTAAACATTAAAAAACTTTTTGAGTAAAACAGGAAAACAGGGGAGGATGGGACCATGAATATCCATGAGTACCAAGGTAAGGCAGTCCTTAGAAGCTATGGGGTTAGCGTTCCGAACGGAAAAGTTGCCTTTACAGTAGAAGAAGCTGTAGAAGCAGCGAAAGAATTGGGAACAGATGTATGTGTAGTGAAAGCGCAAATTCACGCTGGTGGACGCGGCAAAGCTGGCGGTGTAAAAGTTGCGAAAAATTTAGATGAAGTTCGTACATATGCGGAAAGTATTTTAGGTACTACGCTTGTTACACATCAAACAGGTCCTGAAGGTAAGGAAGTAAAACGCTTACTTATCGAAGAAGGTTGCGATATTAAAAAAGAATATTATGTTGGTCTAGTTTTAGACCGTGCGACTTCTCAAGTTGTTCTAATGGCTTCTGAAGAAGGCGGCACAGAAATTGAAGAAGTAGCAGAGAAAACACCAGAAAAAATCTTTAAAGAGTATATCGATCCAGCAGTAGGTCTGCAAGGCTTCCAAGCACGCCGCATTGCATTTAACATCAATATTCCAAATGAGCTTGTAGGACAAGCTGTGAAGTTTATGATGGGCTTATATCGTGCTTATATCGAAAAAGATTGTTCTATTGCAGAAATCAATCCACTTGTTACAACAGGTGACGGGAAAGTAATGGCATTAGATGCAAAATTAAACTTTGATTCTAATGCATTATATCGTCATAAAGATATTTTAGAACTTCGTGATCTTGAAGAAGAAGATCCAAAAGAAATCGAAGCTTCTAAATATGACTTAAACTATATTCCTTTAGATGGAAATATTGGTTGTATGGTAAATGGTGCAGGGTTAGCAATGGCAACAATGGATATCATTAAACATTATCATGGTGATCCAGCTAACTTCTTAGATGTTGGTGGCGGTGCTACAGCTGAAAAAGTAACAGAAGCTTTCAAAATTATTCTTTCTGACAAAAATGTAAAAGGTATTTTCGTTAACATTTTTGGTGGCATTATGAAATGTGACGTAATCGCAGAAGGTGTTATTGAAGCAACGAAACAAGTAGGTCTTGAATTACCACTTGTTGTTCGTCTTGAAGGTACAAATGTTGAATTAGGGAAGAAGATTTTAAATGAATCTGGTTTAAATATTGTTGCAGCAGAATCTATGGCAGACGGTGCACAAAAAATTGTTTCACTAGTGGGCTAATAGAAAGCGGGGGAGAAAAATGAGCGTATTAGTTAATAAAGATACAAAAGTTATTGTACAAGGTATTACGGGTTCACAAGGTTTATTCCATACAAAGCAAATGATTGAATACGGTACGAAAATTGTCGGTGGTGTAACACCTGGTAAGGGTGGCACTGCAATTGAAGGCGTACCTGTCTTTAATACAGTAGAAGATGCTGTAAAAGCAACGGGCGCAAACGCTTCAGTTGTATACGTTCCACCCGCTTTTGCGGCTGATGCAATTATGGAAGCTGTTGATGCAGAGATTGATTTAGTAGTATGTATTACAGAAGGAATCCCTGTATTAGATATGGTAAAAGTAAAAAAATATATGGTAGGTAAACAGACACGTTTACTTGGACCGAACTGCCCGGGTGTAATTACACCTGATGAATGTAAGATTGGGATTATGCCAGGATATATTCATAAAAAAGGTCATGTAGGTATTGTATCTCGATCTGGTACATTGACATATGAAGCTGTACATCAATTAACACAAGAGGGCATTGGTCAATCAACTGCTGTAGGTATCGGTGGTGACCCTGTTAATGGTACAGACTTTATCGATGCGTTAAAAGCGTTTAATGAAGATGAGGAAACACATGCTGTTATTATGATTGGTGAAATCGGTGGAACAGCAGAAGAAGAAGCTGCTGAGTGGGTAAAAGCAAATATGACAAAACCTGTTGTTGGATTTATCGGTGGTCAAACAGCGCCTGCAGGGAAACGTATGGGCCATGCTGGTGCCATTATTTCTGGTGGAAAAGGTACAGCTGCTGAAAAAATTAAAACAATGGAAGCTTGTGGTATCAAAGTTGCTGAAACACCAGCTGTTATGGGTGAAACTTTAATCTCTGTTTTAAAAGAAAAGGGATTATTTGAAACTTGTAAAAACTATTAATCTTTTTGAAAGACACCTTCGTGCTAGAGGGTGTCTTTTTACATTTTTTACAGTTAACATAATAAAAATTATGGGTGAGGAGAATAGTTATGAAAAAGGAACGATTGCTCCATCTTCATTATGTGTTAGCAGATCATTGGAAAGCATTAACTCGCTTATTATATATTGATCCAGAGGTAAAAAAACTGTATAGTTTTAGTGCGATGGAATTGGAAAAATATACTGGGTTAACTTCGAAAAAATCTTCAGAATTAGTTAGCTTCTTACAAACAACTACCCCTTCGCAATGTATACGCCATTTAGAAAAAAATCATATTTTTTATATTACAATATGGGATGAGGATTACCCGAAATTGTTGCGTGAAATACCGAATCCTCCCTTTGTTTTATACGGAAAAGGGCAAAGGAAGTTTCTTAATAAAGCAAACAAAATAGCTGTAGTGGGAACAAGAAAACCGTCTTTATATGGAAAAGATAGCATACAATCTATTTTACAACCGCTGATATACAAAGACTGGTTAATTGTGAGCGGCTTTGCAAGTGGAATTGATACAATCGCCCACGAAATTACAGTGCATCAACAAAGTTCAACTATTGCTGTATTAGGACATGGGTTACAGTATATGTATCCAAAAGAAAGTAATTATTTTTATAATATGTGGAAAAAACATATGTTGCTATTAACTGAATATCCACCTCATTACCCTCCACGAAAATGGTATTTCCCAAAAAGAAATCGAATTATAAGTGGACTTTGTAAGGGTGTTTTAGTTGTAGAGGCGAAATCAAGAAGTGGATCACTTATTACTGCAGATTTCGCTTTAGAGCAAAATAGAGAAGTATTTGCGCTTCCTGGCCCCATATTTAAGGAAAGTTCAGCAGGGACAAATCAGCTTATTCAGCAAGGCGCGAAACTTGTGCAGAAAGCGGAGGATATTCTCGAGGAATTTTTAATTTAACCTTATATTTTTATGTTTTTATTAAACAATTATTGACAAATGGTAGACTATCACTGTATGGTATACTCATTCTTGATTGACAAAAACAAGAGAAATCAATAAGATTAATGAAGACTTGAATCCACCTCTTAAGGAGGCACTAGCATGTCAGATTACCTCGTAATCGTGGAGTCGCCTTCTAAGGCGAAAACCATTGAGAAATATTTAGGAAAAAAATACAAAGTCGTCGCGTCTATGGGACATGTTCGCGATTTACCAAAAAGTCAGATGGGGATAGAAGTCAAAAATAACTTCAATCCGAAATACATTACCATTCGTGGTAAAGGTCCTGTTTTAAAAGATTTAAAATCAGCAGCAAAAAAAGTGAAAAAAGTCTATCTCGCAGCCGATCCAGACCGCGAGGGAGAAGCAATCGCTTGGCATTTAGCGAATACGTTGAATGTAGATGTTGAATCAGATTGTCGGGTTGTATTTAATGAAATTACAAAAGATGCAATTAAAGAGTCATTTAAACATCCTCGTGCAATCAATATGGATTTAGTAGATGCGCAACAAGCAAGGCGGATACTTGATCGACTTGTTGGTTATAATATTAGTCCTTTATTGTGGAAGAAAGTCAAAAAGGGATTAAGCGCAGGACGCGTACAATCTGTAGCAGTTCGCTTAATAATTGAGCGTGAAAAGGAGATTCAAAGTTTTATTCCTGAAGAATTCTGGACAATTAAAACAGAATTTGTAAAAGGAAAAGAAACATTTGAAGCGTCATTTTACGGTGTGAACGGTGAAAAAGTTCAGCTAACAAATGAGACGCAAGTAAAAGAAATAATTGAAAAAATGAAGGACAATGCGTTCTCAGTTGAAGATGTAACGAAAAAAGAGCGAAAACGGAATCCTGCATTACCATTTACAACATCTTCCTTGCAGCAAGAGGCGGCGCGCAAATTAAATATGCGGGCGAAGAAGACAATGATGCTTGCACAACAGCTTTATGAAGGGATAGATATTGGTAAGCAAGGAACTGTGGGTCTTATTACGTATATGAGAACAGATTCAACACGCATTTCAGAAACAGCTCAAGAAGAAGCACGTTCTTACATTACTGAAGCGTTTGGTTCGGAATACATAGGAACAGAGAAGAAGAAAGAAACGAAAAAAGCAAATGCACAAGATGCGCATGAAGCAATTCGTCCAACTTCTGTGATGAGAAAGCCAGAGGAACTGAAAAGTTTCTTAAGTCGTGATCAACATCGTTTGTATAAATTGATTTGGGAACGATTTGTTGCAAGTCAAATGGCATTTGCTATAATGGATACCGTTACAGCTAAACTCATTAACAATGATGTTCAGTTCCGTGCAAGTGGATCAGTAGTTAAATTCCCAGGATTTATGAAAGTATATGTAGAGTCAAAAGATGATGGTGCAGAAGAAAAAGATAAAATGTTGCCTCCATTAGAAATAGGAGAAACGGTATTTTCAAAAGATGTGGAACCAAAGCAGCATTTTACGCAGCCACCGCCACGTTATACGGAGGCTCGCTTAGTTCGGACACTTGAAGAACTTGGAATTGGGAGACCGTCTACTTATGTACCGACACTCGAGACGATTCAAAAACGAGGATACGTTGCATTAGATAATAAACGATTTGTTCCTACTGAACTTGGAGAAATTGTAATTGAACTCATTTTAGAGTTTTTCCCGGAAATTATTAATATTGAGTTTACTGCCAACATGGAGCAAAGCCTTGATGAGGTAGAAGAGGGGAAAGCAAATTGGGTAAAAATTGTTAATGATTTCTACGTAGGTTTTGAACCCCGTTTAGAAAAAGCGGAAAAGGAAATGCGTGAAGTTGAAATTAAAGATGAACCCGCTGGGGAAGACTGTGAGTTGTGTGGTCACCCGATGGTCTTTAAAATGGGTAAATATGGGAAGTTTATGGCTTGCTCAAATTTCCCTGATTGTCGAAATACAAAACCGATTGTGAAAGAAATTGGTGTAACTTGTCCGAAATGTGATAAAGGACAAATTATTGAACGTCGAAGTAATAAAAAGAAGCGTCTTTTCTATGGATGCGGCACATATCCAGAATGTGACTTTGTATCTTGGGATAAACCGATTGGCCGGAAATGTCCAAAATGTGAAGGTATGCTTGTAGAGAAGAAATTGAAAAAAGGCGTTCAGGTACAATGTATTTCTTGTGATTATGAAGAGGAACAACAAATGTGAGCGTAACTGCTCACATTTTTTTCGGAATAGAAAAGGAAAGGTGAAAAATATATGACAACACAAGTAGTAAACGTCATTGGTGCAGGTCTTGCAGGGAGTGAAGCAGCTTATCAAATTGCAAAACGTGGTGTCCAAGTGAACTTATATGAAATGAGGCCTGTAAGACAAACACCGGCTCATCATACAGATAAATTTGCTGAGTTAGTATGTAGTAACTCACTTCGTGCAAATACATTAACGAACGCTGTTGGTGTTATTAAAGAAGAAATGCGCCAAATGGATTCTGTTATTATTCGTGCGGCAGACGAATGCTCTGTGCCAGCAGGAGGAGCGTTAGCTGTAGATCGTCATGAGTTCGCAGCAAAAGTAACAGAGTATGTGAAAAATCATCCAAACGTAACTGTGATGAACGAGGAAATTACAGAAATTCCAGAAGGACCAACTGTTATTGCAACGGGCCCGCTTACATCTCCAGGTCTTTCTGCACAGCTGAAAGAACTAACTGGTGAAGATTATTTTTATTTTTATGATGCTGCTGCACCGATTGTCGAGAAAGATAGCATTGATATGAACAAAGTATATTTAAAATCTCGTTATGATAAGGGAGAAGCAGCATATTTGAACTGCCCGATGACAGAGGAAGAGTTCGATCGTTTTTATGATGCTTTAATTGCTGCGGAGACAGTGCCATTAAAAGAGTTTGAGAAAGAAGTATTCTTTGAAGGGTGTATGCCTGTAGAAGTAATGGCTGGCCGTGGCAGACAAACATTGGTATTTGGTCCGATGAAACCAGTCGGGTTAGAAGATCCAAAAACAGGAAAAACACCGTATGCTGTTGTTCAATTACGTCAAGATGATGCAGCAGGAACGTTATACAATATTGTTGGGTTCCAAACACATTTAAAATGGGGACCTCAAAAGGAAATATTGCAGTTGATTCCAGGATTAGAAAATGCCGAAATTGTACGCTATGGCGTAATGCATCGTAACACATTTATTAATTCGCCTAAGTTACTTCGTCCAACGTATCAATACAAACATCGTGATGATCTATTCTTTGCAGGTCAAATGACAGGTGTGGAAGGATATGTAGAATCAGCTGCTTCAGGTCTGTTAGCAGGCATTAATGCAGCTCGTCTTGTAAAGGGAGAGGAGCCTGTTGTATTACCTTCTGTAACTGCAATGGGAAGTATGGCGAATTATATCACTGCAACAAATGCGAAAAATTTCCAACCGATGAATGCGAACTTTGGTTTATTTGCACCGTTAGAAAAGAAAATTAAAAAGAAACAGGAGCGAAATGAAGCGTATGCAACACGCGCTTTAGAAACAATTCAAAATTTTGTAAATATTTAGTTAAATTTCTTGCAAAGGCTACTGAGTTGTGATACGATTTAGTAGCCTTTATTGAGGTGAGTTATATGAATGTGAAGAAATTGTTACAATTATTCGTTGGATATTTACAAATTGAAAGAAATTATTCAAAATATACAATTGCAAGTTATCAAAATGATTTAGAACATTTTGTGCAATTTATGGAGCGAGAAGGTATATCCTCTTTTTTAGATGTTACATACGTAGATGTTCGTTTGTACTTAACAATGTTACACGATGAAAAGTTAGCCCGTAAATCTGTCGCAAGAAAAGTATCAAGTTTACGAAGTTTATATCGTTTTCTGATGCGTGAAGGATATCGAGAAGATAATCCGTTTGCACTTGCGTCACTCCCCAAAAAAGAATGGTCAATCCCAAAGTTTTTGTACGTCGAAGAATTAGAGAATTTGTTTGAAGCTTCTGACATGGAAACACCGCTAGGTCAAAGAAATCAAGCTTTATTAGAGCTAATGTATGCAACAGGGATCCGTGTGAGTGAATGTGTAAGTTTACAACTTACTGATATTGATTTTTCGGTAGGTACAATTCTAGTGATGGGAAAAGGCAAAAAACAAAGGTACGTTCCGTTTGGGAGCTATGCACAAGATGCTTTAACTACTTATATAGAAAACGGGAGAAAACAGTTAGCTAAAAAAACAGAGGAACACTCTCAAATGGTGTTTTTAAATGCAAAGGGTACGCCGTTAACAGATCGAGGTGTGCGTTATATTTTAAATGAGCTCATTAAGAAAACTTCCCTTACAATGCGAATAAGTCCACATATGTTAAGGCATACATTTGCCACACATATGTTAGATGAAGGCGCAGATTTACGAACTGTGCAGGAGTTATTGGGGCATGAAAATTTATCAGCGACACAAATTTATACGCATGTTTCAAAAGAAAGATTGCGTTCTGTTTACATGAAGCATCACCCGCGGGCATAAATTGCTTTTAAAGCTATAAAAACATATAAAGGAGTTTTTTCTATGGGAAATTTCCACGCTACAACGATATTTGCCATTCACCATAATGGAGAGTGTGCTATGGCTGGCGACGGACAAGTGACATTTGGTAATGCTGTTGTAATGAAGCATACAGCACGTAAAGTTCGCAAACTCTTTCAAGGAAAGGTGTTAGCTGGATTTGCAGGCTCTGTTGCAGATGCATTTACTCTATTTGAAATGTTTGAGGGAAAATTAGAAGAGTATAATGGGAATCTACAACGTGCCGCAGTCGAAATGGCGAAACAATGGCGTGGTGATAAAATGCTACGTCAATTGGAAGCAATGCTAATCGTTATGGATCAAACGACGTTACTTCTTGTTTCGGGAACAGGAGAAGTAATAGAGCCAGATGACGGTATTTTAGCAATCGGTTCAGGTGGGCATTATGCACTTGCTGCTGGCCGCGCTTTAAAGCAACATGCGAGTGAACATTTAACAGCAAAAGCAATTGCGAAAGCAAGTTTAGAAATTGCTGGTGACATTTGTGTGTATACAAATCACAATATTATTGTGGAAGAATTGTAGAATCGTAAGGGAGGCATTTTATATGCATTTACATTTTACTCCGCGTCAAATTGTAGAAAAATTGGATCAATATATTATTGGTCAAAAAGATGCAAAAAAAGCGGTTGCAGTAGCGCTTAGAAATCGATATCGCCGCAGTAAACTAGCAGAAGATTTACGCGATGAAATTGCTCCGAAGAACATTTTAATGATCGGACCGACAGGAGTCGGAAAGACAGAGGTAGCGCGACGAATGGCTAAGCTCGTTGGAGCACCTTTTATTAAGGTTGAAGCGACGAAGTTCACAGAAGTTGGATATGTCGGCCGAGATGTAGAATCGATGGTGCGTGACCTTGTGGAAACATCAGTTCGCATTGTGAAAGAAGAAATGGTCGTAAAGGTTAAAGATAAGGCTGAGGAGCAAGCGAATCAGCGACTTGTTGAAATTTTGGTACCAAGTCCGCAAAAACAATCCGGATTCAAAAATCCGTTAGAAATGTTGTTTGGGGGAAATCAAAACACAAATCAGACAGCTGAAACACACGATAATATAGAAATTGAAAAGAAGCGCCAAGAAGTTGAAAAGAAACTTGCAGCTGGCTTACTTGAAGATGAAATTGTATCGATTGAAGTGACGGAACAACAATCTTCGATGTTTGATATGTTGCAAGGGACTGGCATGGAACAAATGGGGATGAATTTCCAAGATGCATTAGGGAGTTTTATGCCGAAAAAAACGAAAAAACGAAAACTTTCTGTAAAAGAAGCAAGAAAAGTCTTGACAAATGAGGAAGCACAGCGCTTAATTGATATGGATGAAGTTACACAAGAGGCTGTTTATCGTGCTGAACAGCTCGGGATTATTTTTATTGATGAAATTGACAAAATTGCTGGTAAGCAGTCGAATAGCGTGGATGTATCGCGTGAAGGTGTACAGCGTGATATCTTGCCAATTGTCGAAGGATCGAATGTTGCAACGAAATATGGATCGGTGAAAACAGATTATATTTTATTTATTGCGGCTGGTGCTTTCCATATGTCTAAACCGTCTGATTTGATTCCAGAACTGCAAGGAAGATTCCCGATCCGAGTGGAATTAACAAAATTATCGGTAGATGATTTTGTTAAAATTCTTGTAGAACCTGATAATGCTTTAGTGAAACAATATATAGCATTATTAGCAACTGAAGGTATAGAAATTGAATTTTCTGACGATGCTATTCGTAAGATTGCTGAGATTGCTTATCAAGTTAATCAAGATACGGATAATATTGGAGCGAGAAGACTTCATACTATTATGGAGAAACTTCTTGAAGATTTATCGTTTGAAGCATCTGAAATTACGTTAGAAAAAATAACGATAACACCTCAATATGTAGAGGAGAAATTAGCAACAATTGCTAAAAATAAAGATGTGAGCCAGTTTATTTTGTAATAGTGTCATCAGGTGACTCGCCCTAGTTTCCAAGTGATGAAAAAATATGAGAGTAACATGTAGGAGGAACTTTTGAAATGGAATTATTAGCAAAAACGAGAAAATTAAATGCGTTATTACAGAGCGCTGCAGGAAAACCTGTAAACTTTAGAGAAATGTCAGACACAATGTGTGAAGTAATTGAAGCGAACGTATTCGTTGTAAGTCGCCGTGGTAAATTATTAGGATATGCAATTCACCAACAAATCGAGAACGAACGTATGAAACAAATGCTTGCAGAGCGTCAATTCCCAGAAGAGTATACACAAAGCCTATTTAACATTACGGAAACATCTTCAAACTTAGATGTAGATAGCGCGTATACAGCATTCCCTGTAGAAAACAAAGAATTATTTGGTCAAGGTTTAACTACAATCGTGCCAATCGTTGGTGGCGGTGAGCGTTTAGGTACACTAGTGTTAGCTCGTCTTGGTCAAGAATTCTTAGATGATGATTTAATCCTTGCTGAATACAGCTCTACTGTAGTAGGTATGGAAATCTTACGTGAAAAAGCAGAAGAAATCGAAGAAGAAGCTCGTAGTAAAGCAGTTGTTCAAATGGCGATTAGCTCTTTATCTTACAGTGAGTTAGAAGCTATTGAGCACATCTTTGAAGAATTAAACGGAACAGAAGGTTTACTTGTTGCAAGTAAAATTGCTGATCGCGTAGGGATTACACGTTCTGTAATCGTAAACGCACTTCGTAAATTAGAAAGTGCAGGCGTTATTGAATCACGTTCTTTAGGTATGAAAGGAACATACATTAAAGTATTAAATGACAAGTTTTTACATGAACTTGCTAAATTAAAAACAAACTAATTTGCAAAAAAATCTCTCCTTCTATGAGGAGAGATTTTTTATTTTCCGAGAGATTTATTATGAATTTGTGCGAAGTATATATTTATCTTCTCTTGTGGATAAGGATTTTTTAAGTGAAACTATATAAAGCCACTGTAATGTAAAACAAAAGGTAACCAGTACTTGTTCTTTGTTTGTGTTAAATTCTGGTGAGGCAGGAAGATGGTCTAATCGGTTCAATGCATAGAAGGATGGTCTCTATTACTTAAACAGAAAGGATTTTGGAGGCTTTTCAATTTGCATGTATATAGCATTGAATAAGAGGAAAAAGACGAATAGAATCATAATCAAAAAGAAAGTTTCACATTGTTCGTATTTTCGACTTGATTGTACAATTTCATTATGATATAGTAAGCAGTGGTGTCAGTACAAAGTACACACGTTTACTGATTTAAGTGTTGGTGCTACGCTTGTAGTTTCGCTTAAAGATGAAGTAAACGGAGGATATCAAAAACCATTTAGGAGGAACTAAACTATGTCAGTAATTTCTATGAAGCAATTGCTTGAAGCTGGTGTTCATTTCGGACATCAAACTCGTCGTTGGAACCCAAAAATGAAACGTTACATTTTCACAGAGCGTAACGGTATCTATATCATCGACTTACAAAAAACTGTGAAAAAAGTTGAGGAAGCTTTCAACGTAATGCGTAACATCGCTGCTGAAGGTGGAGACATCTTATTCGTAGGTACAAAAAAACAAGCACAAGAAGCTATTAAAGAAGAAGCAACTCGTGCTGGTATGTACTTCGTTAACCAACGTTGGTTAGGTGGAACGTTAACAAACTTCCAAACAATCCAAAAGCGTATCAAGCGTCTTAAAGACATCGAAAGAATGCAAGAAGATGGTACTTTCGAAGTACTTCCTAAGAAAGAAGTTGTTCAACTTAAAAAAGAGTTAGAGCGTCTTGAGAAATTCTTAGGCGGCATTAAAGATATGAAAGGTCTTCCAAGTGCATTATTCGTAGTAGACCCTCGTAAAGAGCGTATCGCAGTTGCTGAAGCACGCAAATTACACATTCCAATCATCGGTATCGTTGATACAAACTGTGATCCAGACGAAATCGATCACGTAATTCCAGCAAACGATGATGCAATTCGTGCTGTAAAACTTCTTACATCTAAAATGGCAGACGCGATCCTTGAAGCAAAACAAGGTGAAGAGACTGTTACTGCGTAACAAATTTGGAAAGGTGATAAGGGGTTCGGCCTTTTATCACCTTTTTTAAGGTATAAATACATATTTTAGGAGGATGAAAAGTATGGCAATCACTGCACAAATGGTAAAAGAACTTCGCGAAAAAACTGGCGCAGGTATGATGGACTGCAAAAAAGCTTTAACAGAAATGAATGGCGACATGGAGAAGGCAATTGACTTCTTACGTGAGAAAGGTATTGCGAAAGCTGCGAAAAAAGCAGACCGCATTGCTGCTGAAGGTTTAACTTACATCGAAACAAACGGTAACGATGCTTTAATCTTAGAATTAAACTCTGAAACTGACTTTGTTGCGAAAAACGAAGGTTTCCAAGCTTTAACAAAAGAATTAGCTGATCACTTATTAGCTAACAAACCTGCATCTGTTGAGGAAGCTATGACTCAAACAATTGCAAACGGTAAATCAGTAGAAGAGCACATCAATGAAGCAATTGCTAAAATTGGTGAAAAACTTACACTTCGTCGTTTCGAAATCGTAACAAAAACTGATGCAGATGCATTCGGTGCTTACTTACACATGGGTGGACGTATTGGTGTAGTAACAGTTCTTGAAGGTTCTACTGATGAAGCAGCTGCTAAAGACGTAGCAATGCATGTTGCAGCAGTTAACCCTAAATACATCGACCGCGATGCTGTAACAGCTGAAGAAGTTGAGCATGAGCGTCAAGTATTAACGCAACAAGCTTTAAACGAAGGCAAGCCTG
The DNA here is from genome assembly GCF_002560575.1 of Bacillus sp. AFS023182. Classification (NCBI taxonomy): domain Bacteria; kingdom Bacillati; phylum Bacillota; class Bacilli; order Caryophanales; family Bacillaceae; genus Bacillus; species Bacillus sp. AFS023182. The sequence goes on from NZ_NTRO01000004.1 coordinate 487,249, forward strand.
AAAAAATCGTTGCTAAGATGGTTGAAGGTCGCCTAGGTAAATTCTTCGAAGAGATTTGCTTACTTGACCAAGCATTCGTTAAAAACCCTGATATGAAAGTTCGTCAGTTCGTTGAGTCTAAAGGCGGAACAGTTAAAGGATTCGTTCGCTACGCTGTTGGTGAAGGTATCGAGAAGCGTGAAGACAACTTTGCTGAAGAAGTAATGAACCAAGTAAAAGGTAACAACTAATACAGTTTAGGGAACACATTGTGTTCCCTTTTTTAAAATAAAGATGTAAGCCATTGGAGGTTCATTATGAGTAAACCGAAATATAATCGTGTCGTTTTAAAGTTAAGCGGTGAAGCTTTAGCTGGTGAAAAAGGATTTGGAATTAACCCAGCTGTTATTAAATCAGTTGCAGAACAAGTGAAAGAAATTGCAGAACTTGATGTAGAGGTTGCTGTTGTTGTAGGTGGCGGAAACATTTGGCGTGGAAAAATCGGAAGCGAAATGGGCATGGATCGTGCAGGAGCGGATTACATGGGCATGTTAGCGACAGTTATGAACTCATTAGCTCTTCAAGATAGCTTGGAGAACATTGGGATTCAAACGCGTGTTCAAACTTCTATTGAAATGCGTCAAGTGGCAGAACCTTATATTCGCCGTAAAGCGATTCGTCACTTAGAGAAGAAACGTGTTGTGATTTTCGCAGCAGGTACAGGTAACCCATATTTCTCTACAGATACAACTGCAGCTTTACGTGCGGCGGAAATCGAAGCTGATGTTATTTTAATGGCGAAAAATAATGTAGACGGTGTTTACAGTGCAGATCCTTCTGTTGATGAAACCGCTACGAAATATGAATCACTGACATACTTAGATGTATTAAAAGAAGGTTTAGGTGTAATGGATTCTACTGCTTCTTCATTATGTATGGATAATGATATTCCACTAATTGTATTCTCAGTTATGGAAAAAGGAAATATTAAACGTGCCGTTTTAGGCGAAAATATTGGAACAATTGTAAGGGGGAAATAAATATGGGACAACAAGTATTAAAAACTGCAAATGAAAAAATGGAAAAAGCAGTTGGTGCTTACTCTCGCGAGTTAGCTTCAGTTCGTGCTGGCCGTGCAAGCGCGTCTGCTTTAGATAAGGTACAAGTTGATTACTATGGTGCACCAACACCTGTTGTGCAATTAGCGAACATTACAGTTCCTGAAGCACGTTTACTTGTCATTCAACCTTATGATAAAACATCTATCGGTGATATTGAAAAGGCAATCTTAAAAGCTGATTTAGGTTTAAACCCTTCTAATGACGGATCAGTAATTCGTATCGCATTCCCTGCATTAACGGAAGAACGTCGTAAAGACTTAGTAAAAACTGTTAAGAAATATGCTGAAGAAGCAAAAGTAGCAGTTCGTAACGTACGTCGTGATGCGAACGATGATCTTAAAAAGCTTGAAAAAGCTGGCGATATTACAGAAGACGATTTACGAGGATATGCTGAAGATATTCAAAAAGAAACAGATAAATATATTGCAAAAGTTGACGAAATCGCAAAAAACAAAGAAAAAGAAATCATGGAAGTGTAATAGCGATACCTTCGCAAATATGACCCTCTTCTTAAGGGGGTCTTTTTACACTTTTAGGCATACGTCTGCTTGTTGGAGGGTATGAATGATGTTTAAAAAGTTTCCTTTTTTTAAAGGTAAAAAGGTCGCATCGTTTGATCATCTCGTTGAAAAAGTGAAAAAGGGATATATCCCAGAGCACATTGCGATCATTATGGATGGTAATGGAAGATGGGCAAAGAGAAGAGCAATGCCCCGCATTGCCGGACATCATGAAGGAATGCAAGTAGTAAAAAAAATTACGAAATTTGCTAGTAAACTTGATGTAAAAGTGCTGACTCTTTATGCTTTTTCTACTGAGAACTGGAAAAGACCGAAAAAGGAAGTCGAATATTTAATGAAACTTCCAGAAGAATTTTTAGGTACATTTTTACCAGAGTTGATTGAAGAAAATGTACAAGTTCGAGTAATTGGACAAAAAGATCGTCTTCCTACGCATACGCGCAGAGCGATGGAAAAAGCCATGGAAGATACAAAAGAGAACACGGGATTAATTCTCAATTTTGCGTTAAACTATGGAAGTCGCGATGAAATCGTTTCTGCTGTGCAACATATGATGAAAGATAACGAAGAAGGGAAAGTTCGTTCAGAAGATATAAATGAAGAAATGATTTCTTCATACTTAATGACAAGTTCTTTACCTGACCCAGACTTGCTTATTCGTACAAGTGGGGAATTGCGTATTAGTAATTTCATGCTATGGCAAATTGCGTATTCGGAGCTTTGGTTTACAGATGTGTATTGGCCAGATTTTACCGAGGAACATTTGCTACATGCAATTACAGACTTTCAACATAGAGGGCGCAGATTCGGAGGCGTGTAGAAAGAGAGGGTTTGGTAGTGAAACAGAGAATTATTACTGGAGTGATTGCTGCCGCGCTATTCATTCCCATCGTATTTTATGGTGGCGTGCCTTTTACAGTTTTAGTGTATGCACTTGCTTCTATTGGATTATATGAATTAGTTCGTATGAACAAGCTTACATTTATTTCGGTGCCAACGTTTTTAGCTGCATTATTATTATGGATTATTTTAGTTCCAAGTAATGCACGAGGAGTTTTTGATTGGATTGGATTAGATAAATTAGAAATCACATTTTTGATTGTGTTATTACTTTTATCATATACAGTCCTTTCGAAGAATACATTTACTTTTGACAATGCTTCATTTTTACTTATGGCAACGACGTATGTTGCAATGGGATTCTTGTATTTAAATGAAACGAGAATAGCCGGGATTGAATATGTGTTTTATGCATTGTTTGTTATTTGGGCAACTGATTCAGGCGCATATTTCATAGGAAAAGCAGTTGGAAAAAGAAAATTATGGCCAGAGATTAGTCCGAATAAAACGATAGAAGGCTCATTAGGCGGTATTCTGTGTGGTATTGTTGTTGCTTTTGTGTACAATATGTTTTTCCAAGTACATGAGAATATTGGAATGGTAATTATTGTTACAGTTGCAATATCTATTTTTGGACAAATTGGTGATTTGGTGCAATCCGCATTTAAACGCCATTACGGTGTGAAAGATTCAGGTACAATTTTACCTGGGCATGGTGGAATATTAGATCGAACAGATAGCTGGTTGTTCGTATTACCGATTTTACACTTCTTACATTTCATTTCATAATAAAACGAGGGGTTGGAATCATGAAAAACATTAGTTTATTAGGGGCAAGTGGATCGATTGGAACACAAACTTTAGACGTATTACGCTTGCACCCAGACCAATTCCGTCTCGTTGCTTTTTCTGTAGGGAAAAATATTGACTACGCAGTAAAAGTTATTCAGGAATTTTCTCCTCAGCTTGTCTCCGTACAAAGAGAGGAGGATGTTGTCAGGTTACAATCCGTTTCTGGAAATACAAAAGTAGTATGTGGTGACGAAGGACTATTAGAGGTAGCTCTTCATCCGAGTGCAGAAGTTGTTATAAATGCTGTTGTAGGTAGCGTAGGATTGTTACCAACACTTCGTGCAATTGAGGCAAAAAAAACAATTGGAATTGCGAATAAAGAAACATTAGTAACTGCAGGACACATTGTAATGGAAGCTGCACGCAAACATAATGTGTCATTACTTCCAGTAGATAGTGAGCATTCAGCTATTTTTCAATGCTTGAATGGAGAAAATGAAAAACGAATCTCGCGCTTAGTTATCACTGCTTCAGGCGGGAGTTTCCGTGATAAAACGAGAGATGAATTGCATCATGTAACAGTAGAGGATGCGCTTCGTCATCCAAACTGGTCAATGGGTTCGAAAATTACAATTGATTCTGCTACAATGATGAATAAGGGGCTGGAAGTAATCGAAGCGCATTGGCTTTTTGGCATACCTTATGAGCAAATCGATGTTGTTTTACATAAAGAAAGCATTATTCATTCTATGGTTGAATTTGAGGACCGTAGTGTAATGGCACAGCTCGGCTCACCAGATATGCGCGTACCAATTCAATATGCACTTACATATCCTGATCGATTACCACTTTCAGATACAAAACAGTTAAATTTATGGGAAATTGGAACACTGCATTTTGAACAAATGAACCAAGAGCGTTTCCGTTGCCTACGCTTTGCGTATGAAGCTGGAAAAACGGGCGGAAGCATGCCAGCTGTAATGAATGCAGCGAATGAAGTTGCTGTAGCAGCCTTTTTACAAAAGAAAATTGGCTTCTTAACAGTAGAAGATCTCATTGAAAAAGCAATGCACCATCACAATGCCATTGCGCGTCCGAGCTTAGAGGAAATTCAGGAAATTGATGCAGCCACAAGACGGTTTGTGATGGAACAAATTTAGCAAAGGTGGTTATGGAATTGAATACAGCGATTGCCTTTATATTAATTTTTGGTGCACTCGTATTTTTCCATGAGCTAGGGCATCTATATTTCGCCAAAAGAGCGGGTATTTTATGCCGCGAGTTTGCGATTGGTTTTGGACCAAAAATATTTTCATTTGAAAAGAATGAAACGGTATATACAGTTCGGCTGCTGCCACTTGGAGGCTATGTTAGAATGGCTGGCGAGGATGCAGAAACGGTTGAATTAAAACCAGGAAAAAAAGTTGGACTTGTGCTAAATGGAAACGAAGAGGTTATGAAATTAGTTCTAGACGGGCGCGAAAAGTATCCGAATGTTCGCGTGATTGAAGTAGAACAAGCGGATTTAGAACATAATCTCACAATATCTGGTTACGAAGAATACGAGGAGGAATTGCAAACTTTCCGTGTGAATGAAAAAGCGCGTATTGTTTCAGCTGGAGAAGAAATCCAAATCGCTCCGTTTAACAGGCAATTTGGTTCTAAAACGTTAGGGCAGCGAGCGTTAACAATCTTTGCAGGTCCTGCTATGAACTTCATTCTTGCGTTTGTTATTTTTGTTATCATTGGATTGGTACAAGGTATTCCTGTTGATAAGCCAATGATTGGAAAAATAATGAAGGATAGTGTTGCAGAACAAGCAGGATTGAAACAACATGATACGATTCAAGCAATTGATGGGAAAGACACGAATACGTGGAAAGATGTTGTTTCGATTGTACGTGAGCACCCAAATAAAGAAATTACCCTTCAGGTAAAACGTGATAGCGAACAATTTAATGTAAAAGTAACGCCAACAGCTGATAAAGAAGGTAAGGAAGAGGTTGGTAGAATTGGTGTATACTCTCCTGTAGAGAAATCTATTGTTGGTTCTATTCAATCAGGTTTTGAGCAGACGTATACATGGACAAAATTAATTTTTGATTCCCTGATGAAATTAGTAACGGGGCAGTTTTCTATTAATGATTTATCAGGTCCGGTAGGGATTTATAATTTAACAGACCAAGTAGTAGATTATGGTTTCACTCGTGTTCTGAGCTTGGCGGCTGTTCTAAGTATAAACCTTGGTTTATTCAACTTATTACCTGTTCCTGCTCTTGATGGAGGACGCTTGTTCTTCTTCTTAATCGAAGCGTTGCGAGGGAAACCAATTGATCGTCAAAAAGAAGGAATGGTTCACTTTATTGGTTTTGCGTTATTGATGTTACTTATGTTAGTTGTAACGTGGAATGACATTCGGAAGTTTTTCTTGTAAAATAAAGTGGAATAAAATTCACGATATTTTTTGTGAATAATGAATGAAATGAATAGAACTCTTAAAGTAGCAATCCCTCACCTAATTTGAGGTGGGGGGTTTTACTGCGTATTAGAGTAAATTAAAGAGGTGCGAATAGATGAAACAAAGTACGGTATTTAGTCCTACATTACGTGAAGTACCAGCTGATGCTGAGATTAAAAGTCATCAATTGCTACTTCGTGCAGGGTTTATGCGTCAAAACGCTTCTGGTATTTACAGTTTTTTACCACTTGGGTTAAAAGTATTGCACAAAGTGGAACGTATTGTTCGAGAAGAGATGGAACGAGCAGGGGCTGTAGAATTATTAATGCCAGCAATGCAAGCGGCTGAATTATGGCAAGAATCAGGTCGCTGGTATTCTTACGGTTCTGAGTTAATGCGTATGAAAGATCGTAATGATCGTGAGTTTGCATTAGGAGCAACGCACGAGGAAGTTATTACAGATCTTGTACGTGATGAGATTAAATCTTATAAAAAATTACCGTTAACACTATATCAAATCCAAACAAAATTCCGTGATGAGCAAAGACCTCGTTTTGGTTTATTACGCGGAAGAGAATTTTTAATGAAAGATGCTTACTCTTTCCATGCGACACAAGAAAGTTTAGATGAAGTTTATAATCGCATATATCAAGCATATTCTAATATTTTTTCTCGCTGTGGCTTGAATTTCCGTGCTGTTATTGCTGATTCTGGAGCAATGGGTGGTAAAGATACACATGAATTTATGGTATTATCGGATGTAGGAGAAGATACAATTGCGTATTCTGATACATCTGATTATGCAGCAAATATTGAAATGGCTCCAGTTGTTGCTTCATATACAAAGAGCGATGAAGCCGAAAAAGCACTTGAAAAAGTAGCAACACCAGATCAAAAAGCAATTGAAGAAGTTTCTGCATTTTTAAATATCGAAGCATCAAATTGCATCAAATCTATGGTCTTTAAGGTCGATGAAAAGTTTGTTGTTGTACTTGTTCGCGGGGATCATGAAGTAAATGATGTAAAAGTGAAGAACGTATACGGCGCTTCAGTTGTTGAACTTGCTTCATATGACGAAGTAAGAGAACTGTTAAATTGTGAAGTGGGCTCTCTAGGCCCAATTGACGTAGCAGATGATGTTGAAGTCATTGCTGACCATGCAGTAGCAGCAATTGTAAATGGTTGCTGTGGAGCAAATGAAGAGGGATTCCATTATGTAAATGTAAATCCAGAGCGTGACTTTAAGGTGAGTCAATATACAGATTTACGTTTCATTCAAGAAGGAGATCAATCTCCGGATGGACAAGGGACAATCCGTTTTGCCCGTGGTATCGAAGTTGGACATGTATTTAAATTAGGTACACGTTATAGCGAAGCAATGAATGCAACGTTCTTAGATGAGAATGGAAAAACGAAGCCACTTATTATGGGATGCTATGGTATTGGGGTATCTCGTACAGTTGCGGCAATTGCCGAACAGTTTAATGATGAGAATGGTCTGGTTTGGCCAAAAGCTGTTGCACCATTCCATGTACATGTGATTCCAGTAAATATGAAGTCTGACGCACAACGCGAAGTAGGCGAAACAATCTACAATTCATTACAAGAACAAGGTTATGAAGTATTGTTAGATGATCGTGCGGAGCGTGCAGGTGTTAAATTTGCTGATGCGGACTTATTCGGTCTTCCAGTTCGAGTAACAGTTGGTAAAAAAGCTGATGAAGGCATCGTTGAAGTAAAAGTACGTGCTACAAATGAATCTGCAGAAGTGAAGGTAGAAGAACTTCATGCATACATTACTAATATTGTAAAATAAGAAGAGGTACCTCCAGGTGAGGTACCTTCTATTTCTATGTAAAGTAAAAGGTAATGAGTTAAAAGGAAGAAATCTTTCTTTGCCGAAAGTTTCGATTTATAATAGCAGATGGAAGGAGGATGTTTATGTCGTTAACAAATGAACAACAAGAGCGATTTCAAATTTTGCTCCAGCAGCTGCAGATGCCTGAAGACCTTGTAAATCAATATTTACAAGGTGGTGGTATACAAAGGTTAGTTGTCGATAAAGCGAATAAAAGCTGGCATTTTGATTTGCAAGTGCCACGTATTTTACCAACGGAATTATATGAATTGCTTGAAACGCAGCTTAAGCAGTCATTTTCACATATTGCAAACACGTCATTTGCACTAATGACGGAGAATAAACAATATACGGAAGAAGAGGTCAAAGCATATTGGCCGCTCTGTACAGATCGAATTACTTTTTCACCTATGTTTGCATATTTAAAGAAGCAACTTCCATATGTGAATGGGGTAAAGTTGTTACTTGATGTAAATAACGAGTTAGAATCTACGACTTTAAAGAAAAATCTAGCGAAGCCAGTAGGGGATCAATATGAAGTGTTTGGGTTTCCACGTTTTCAGCTGGAAACGAATATAAAGCAAAACGAAGAGGAAGTTCAAAAGTTTCGTGAGCAAACACAGCAAGAGGATCGCCAGCGTGTTATACAAGCTATGGAAGAGATGGCTAAGAAGCAAGCTGAAGAAAGCGATGTTGTACATGAAGGACCAGTTGTGCTTGGGTATCTTATTAAGCCGGATGAAGAAATCACACCGATGCGCGAAATTCAAGATGAAGAAAGAAGAAAAACCGTTCAAGGCTATGTCTTCCATGTGGAAACGAAAGAACTTCGCAGTGGACGTACGTTATTAACTTTAAAAATGACGGATTATACGGATTCCATTATGATTAAGATGTTTTCGCGTGATAAAGAGGATCTTCCGCTTCTGCAATCTTTGAAAAAAGGAATGTGGGTAAAAGCTCGAGGCTCGGTTCAAAACGATACATTCGTTCGTGACTTAGTAATGATTGCGAACGATATTAACGAAATAACAGGGCCTTCTCGTAAGGATAAAGCACCGGAAGGAGAAAAACGAGTAGAGCTACATTTGCATACACCAATGAGTCAAATGGATGCTGTTACCGGAGTATCTAAGCTCGTCGCGCAAGCTGGAAAATGGGGACATGAAGCGATTGCGGTTACAGACCATGCAGTTGCGCAGTCTTTCCCGGAAGCATACTCTGCTGGTAAAAAAGCAGGTATCAAAGTTATTTATGGTGTGGAAGCAAACTTAGTAAACGATGGTGTTCCAATTGCGTATAATGAAGAACACAGGTTGCTTGCAGATGAAACATATGTTGTCTTTGATGTCGAAACAACAGGGTTATCTGCAGTATATGATACGGTTATTGAATTAGCGGCAGTAAAAGTGAAAGGCGGCGAAATTATTGATCGCTTTGAATCTTTTGCAAATCCGCATCAACCGCTATCAGCTACAATCATGGAGTTAACTGGTATTACAGATGATATGTTGACTGATGCACCAGAAGTAGGAGAAGTATTTAAAAAGTTTGAAGAGTGGATGGGTGATCATACACTTGTTGCACATAATGCAAGTTTTGATATGGGATTCATAAATGTAGGATTTAAGAAATGCGGCTTAGACAAGCCCCAAAACCCAGTTATTGATACATTAGAACTAGCTAGATTCTTATTCCCAGAGATGAAGAACCACCGCTTAAATACAATGTGTAAAAAGCTTGATATCGAATTAACACAACATCACCGTGCGATTTATGATACAGAAGCAACAGGATATTTGTTAGTAAAAATGTTAAAAGATGTGATTGAAAAAGGTTATGAGTATCACGATCAATTAAATGACAGTATGGGACAAGGCGATTCGTATAAGCGTGGAAGACCGAGTCATGTCACCTTGCTTGCAACATCTGATGAAGGTTTAAAAAACTTATACAAACTTGTTTCATATTCACATATTAATTATTTCTACCGAGTACCACGAGTGCCACGATCATTATTGAAAAAATATCGAGAAGGTATATTAGTCGGAACAGCTTGTGATAAAGGTGAAGTATTTGAGGCGATGATGCAAAAGGCACCAGAAGAAGTAGAAGAAATTGCCCAGTTTTATGATTACATTGAAGTGATGCCTCCAGAGGTGTTACGTCATTTAGTAGAACTTGAGTTAGTTCGAGATGAAGGACAATTAAAAACGATTATTTCCAACTTAGTAAAATTAGGTGAAACGTTAGATAAACCGGTTGTTGCGACAGGAAATGTACATTATCTAGATCCAGAAGATGCAATGTATCGGAAAATTTTAGTAAGCTCACAAGGTGGAGCCAATCCTTTAAATCGTCATTCATTACCACCTGTATATTTCCGCACAACAGATGAAATGTTAGATTGCTTCTCGTTCCTAGGAGAAGAAAAAGCAAAGGAAATTGTTGTGACAAATACACAAAAAATCGCATCATTGATTGGTGACGTTCATCCAGTAAAAGATGACTTATACACACCGAAAATTGAAGGTGCAGATGATGAAACACGTGATATGAGTTACAAAATGGCGCGGAGTATCTATGGTGAAGAACTACCAGAAATTGTAGAAGCCCGTCTAGAAAAAGAATTAAAAAGTATTATTGGACATGGATTTGCCGTAATTTATTTAATTTCACATAAGCTTGTGAAAAAATCATTAGTTGATGGTTATCTTGTAGGTTCACGTGGATCGGTAGGATCATCATTTGTTGCGACAATGATGGAGATTACTGAAGTAAACCCATTACCACCACACTATGTATGTCCAAAATGTAAGCAATCAGAGTTCTTTAACGATGGTTCTGTAGGTTCTGGTTTTGACTTACCTGATAAAGATTGTCCAACATGTAATATTCCTTATGTAAAAGATGGACACGATATTCCTTTCGAAACATTCCTTGGTTTTAAAGGGGATAAGGTTCCCGATATTGATTTGAATTTCTCCGGAGAATACCAACCACGAGCACATAACTATACGAAAGTACTGTTCGGTGAAGACTATGTATATCGTGCGGGAACGATCGGTACGGTTGCAGAGAAAACAGCTTATGGTTATGTAAAAGGTTATGCATCTGATCATAACTTAACGATTCGAAATGCTGAAGTTGATCGCCTTGTTGCAGGGTGTACTGGCGTAAAACGTACAACGGGGCAGCATCCAGGTGGTATTATTGTTGTGCCAGATTACATGGATATTTTTGATTTTTCACCAATTCAATTCCCGGCTGATTCAGTAGGGGCGGAGTGGAGAACGACACACTTTGATTTCCACTCTATTCATGATAATTTATTAAAACTTGATATACTAGGGCACGATGATCCGACCGTTATTCGTATGTTACAAGATTTAAGTGGAATTGATCCGAAAACAATACCAACTGACGATCCAGAAGTAATGAAAATCTTCTCAGGTCCAGAGTCATTAGGTGTCACAGAAGAACAAATTAATTGTAAGACCGGTACACTTGGTATACCGGAGTTTGGTACGAAATTCGTAAGACAGATGTTAGAAGAAACAAAGCCAACGACATTCTCAGAGCTTGTCCAAATTTCTGGCCTATCCCATGGTACAGATGTATGGCTTGGTAATGCGAATGAACTAATTTATAACGGTACATGTACACTGAGTGAAGTTATTGGTTGTCGTGATGATATTATGGTGTATTTAATTTATCAAGGGTTAGATCCATCTTTAGCGTTTAAAATTATGGAGTCGGTGCGTAAAGGTAAAGGTGTACCAGAAGAATGGGAAGAGGAGATGCGTAATAACAATGTACCAGGTTGGTATATTGATTCTTGTAAAAAGATTAAATATATGTTCCCTAAAGCCCATGCAGCTGCGTATGTGCTAATGGCTGTACGTATAGCTTACTTCAAAGTTCACTTTGCACTTCTGTTTTATGCTGCATACTTTACAGTACGTGCAGATGACTTTGATGTAGAGGCAATGGTAAAAGGATCAGCATCAATCCGTGTGAGAATTGATGAAATTGCACAGAAAGGATTAGATGCTTCTCCTAAAGAGAAGAGTTTATTAACGGTTTTAGAAATGACACTTGAAATGTGCGAACGTGGATATTCATTCCAAAAGGTTGATTTATATCGTTCCCATGCAACGGACTTTATTATTGATGGAGATACGTTAATCCCGCCATTTAATGCAATACCTGGTCTTGGTACAAATGCTGCTATAAGTATTGTAGAAGCACGTGAAAATGGTGAGTTTTTATCAAAAGAGGACTTGCAGCAGCGTAGTAAGGTTTCTAAAACAATTATTGAGTATTTAGATAGTCAAGGTTGTTTAGGTGATTTGCCAGATCAAAACCAATTATCACTGTTCTAATAGGTAGGAAAATTCTTTGCAAATCGCTATTTGCTATGTTATACTATTAACCGAGATAACCATGTCATGTATATTGTGCAAAAAAAAGAGTGGGGAAACCCACTCTTTCGTGTTACTATCTATGTTTTATCTACGTATGTAGGTAGAATGTTTCTGTCGTATATACATATTTTGTTACAAGTTTTACTTCTTAAATTTGGTAATACTAAGACAGATATTCCCTGCTAAGTGGCAGGGGCTTTTGTTAGCTAACGAGAAAGAATAAGATAGACCGCAATAAAACAGAGCGGAGCTTTTCTTTCAAATGGTACATGGCGGCAGAAAGGAGGCTGTTTATGGATAAGAAAGTCACAGAAGTTGTTGAAGCACTCGCGCAGCCGATTGTTGAAGAGTTAAATCTTGAACTGGTAGATGTAGAATATGTGAAAGAAGGAAAAGACTGGTTTTTACGCGTATTCATCGATTCTGAAACAGGAGTAGACATTGAGGAATGCGGTGCGGTAAGTGAACGTTTAAGCGAAGCTTTAGATAAAGAGGATCCAATTCCTCATCTTTACTTTTTGGATGTATCATCTCCTGGAGCGGAACGCCCATTAAAGAAAGAAAAAGACTTCCAGCAAGCGGTAGGAAGACAGGTGGCAATTAAAACATATGAGCCGATTGATGGCGAAAAGATGTTTGAAGGAAAGCTACTGTCCTATGATGGTACAACAATTACACTATTATTAACAATTAAAACACGTAAAAAAGAAATCCAAATTCCAATGGATAAAGTTGCCAATGCGCGACTTGCTGTTACGTTTTAGTAAGAAGGGGGATCTTCATGAGCACTGAGTTGTTAGATGCTTTGCTCGTATTAGAATCAGAAAAAGGTATTAGCAAAGATATTATTATTGATGCAATTGAAGCAGCTTTAATCTCTGCTTATAAACGCAATTTTAACCAGGCACAAAATGTACGTGTTAGCTTTAATCCTGAAGTGGGAACAATTCAAGTTTTAGCACGTAAAGACGTTGTAAGTAATGTGTTTGATCCACGTCTTGAAATTTCTGTAGAAGAAGCAAGGCAAATTAACCCGAACTATCAAGATGGCGACGTATTAGAAATTGAAGTAACGCCAAAAGATTTCGGGCGTATTGCAGCACAGACTGCAAAACAAGTTGTGACACAACGTGTACGCGAAGCGGAACGCGGTGTTATTTATTCAGAATTTAGTGATCGTGAAGAAGATATCATGGTTGGTATTGTACAACGCCAAGATGCTCGCTTTATTTATGTAAGCTTAGGAAAAGTCGAGGCATTATTACCAGTAAGTGAGCAAATGCCGAACGAACAATATAAACCACACGATCGTATTCGTGTCTTTATTACAAAAGTAGAAAAAACGACAAAAGGACCACAAATTTACGTATCACGTACACATCCAGGTCTTTTAAAACGTTTATTTGAAATTGAGGTACCAGAAATTTATGATGGAACTGTAGAAATTCGTTCTGTAGCACGTGAAGCAGGCGATCGTTCTAAAATTTCTGTATATGCAGAGAATATCGATGTTGATCCAGTAGGTTCTTGCGTAGGTCCAAAAGGACAACGTGTACAACGCATTGTAGATGAACTAAAAGGTGAAAAGATTGATATTGTTCGCTGGTCAAACGATCCAGTTGAATATGTAGCAAATGCTTTAAGTCCATCACAAGTTGTAAAAGTACTTGTAAATGAAGAAGAAAAAGCAACGACTGTAGTAGTTCCGGATCACCAGCTTTCATTAGCGATTGGTAAACGTGGACAAAATGCGCGTCTTGCAGCAAAATTAACAGGTTGGAAAATTGACATTAAGAGCGAGTCTGATGCGAAGCAACTTGGCATTGTAACAGAAGAAGACAGCATGATCGCATTCGATTCAGTTGAAGACGAAATCGAATAGAGGTGATGATGGTGAGCAATCGGAAAGTTCCGTTAAGAAAATGTGTTGCAACGCAAGAAATGAAATCAAAACGCGAGCTCGTTCGCATTGTTCGTTCCAAAGAGGGCGAAGTGTCCATTGATTTAACTGGAAAGAAATCAGGACGCGGTGCATATTTGTCAAAGGACAAGGAATGTATTATTCAAGCACAAAAGAAAAATATTTTGGAACATCATCTAAAAGCGAAGATCGACAGTTCTCTTTACGAAGAGCTTCTTGAGCTCGTTGAGAAGGAGTCGAAATAGGTGTCCGATTGGAAAGCGTTTTTAGGACTAGCAAACCGTGCTCGAAAAATAATTTCGGGTGAAGAACTCGTTTTAAAAGAGGTACGAAGTGGCAAAGCAAAGCTTGTGTTGCTTTCTGAAGATGCGTCAGTGAACACTACAAAGCGCATCACTGATAAAACCACGTACTACAACATACCAATGAGAAAAGTCGAAAATCGACAACAATTAGGGCATGCGATTGGGAGAGACGAGCGAGTCGTTGTAGCTGTGTTAGATGAAGGCTTTGCGAAAAAGCTGCGTAGCATGCTCGATACAACTTACCGGGGGTGAAGGTATGAGTAAGATTCGAGTGTATGAATATGCAAAGAAACACAATATCTCAAGTAAAGATATTATTACAAAACTAAAAGAAATGAATATCGAGGTTTCGAATCATATGACAATGTTAGACGATGAAGTAGTAAACAAATTAGATAATCAATATAATACTGGAGCAGAAAAACCTTCTGTTGCAGATGAGTTTGAAGTAGAAGAAAAAGTTGTTCGCAGCAAAAAGAACAGTAATAAGAAGAAGAAAAAAGGCAAAGGAAATGAAGACAAACGTCAAGAAAACTTTGCTGGAAGACAACAAACGCAAGTTGTAGAAACACCAGACAAAATCACTTTCTCTGGTACGCTTACAGTAGGCGATCTTGCAAAAAAACTAGGAAAAGAGCCATCTGAACTTATTAAAAAGCTCTTTATGCTAGGTATTATGGCAACAATTAACCAAGATTTAGATAAAGATACAATTGAGTTACTTGCTGCTGATTACGGAATCGAAGTAGAAGAAGAAGTAATCGTAAGTGAAACAGAGTTTGAAACATTTATCGACGAGCAAGACGATGAAGAAAACTTAAAAGAGCGTCCAGCTGTTGTTACAATTATGGGACACGTTGACCATGGTAAAACAACATTGCTTGATTCTATCCGTAATTCAAAAGTAACTGCTGGCGAAGCTGGTGGAATTACACAGCACATTGGTGCATACCAAGTTGAAGTAAATGACAAGAAAATTACGTTCTTAGATACACCAGGTCACGCAGCGTTTACAACAATGCGCGCACGTGGTGCACAAGTTACAGATATTACAATCCTTGTTGTTGCAGCAGATGATGGTGTTATGCCACAAACTGTTGAAGCAATTAACCATGCTAAAGCAGCAGGAGTACCAATTATTGTTGCTGTGAATAAAATGGATAAACCATCGGCAAATCCGGATCGTGTAATGCAAGAATTAACAGAATATGAATTAGTTCCAGAAGCTTGGGGCGGAGATACAATTTTTGTACCAATTTCTGCAATTCAAGGTGAAGGAATTGACAACTTGCTAGAAATGATTCTACTTGTAAGTGAAGTAGAAGAATATAAAGCAAACCCAAATCGTTATGCAACTGGTACTGTAATTGAAGCACAGCTTGATAAAGGTAAAGGAACAATCGCAACATTACTTGTACAAAATGGTACACTTCGAGTAGGAGATCCAATTGTTGTTGGAACGTCATTCGGACGTGTTCGTGCGATGGTAAGTGACATCGGGCGTCGTGTAAAAGTTGCTGGTCCATCTACTCCTGTTGAAATTACAGGTTTAAATGAAGTACCACAAGCGGGCGATCGTTTCATGGCATTTGCTGATGAGAAGAAAGCGCGTCAAATTGGTGAATCACGTGCACAACAAGCATTGCTTGCACAGCGTGGTGAAAAATCTAAATTAAGCCTAGAAGATTTATTCCAACAAATCCAAGAAGGCGATGTAAAAGAAATTAACCTAATTGTGAAAGCGGACGTACAAGGTTCTGTAGAAGCAATGGCAGCATCACTTCGTAAAATTGATGTTGAAGGCGTAAAGGTGAAAATTATCCACACAGGCGTAGGTGCGATTACAGAGTCTGATATTATTTTAGCTTCTGCATCTAATGCAATTGTAATTGGATTTAACGTACGTCCTGACGTAAACGCGAAACGTACAGCTGAGTTAGAAAATGTTGATATTCGTTTACACCGTATTATTTATAAAGTAATCGAAGAGATCGAGGCGGCAATGCAAGGTATGCTTGATCCTGAATTCGAAGAGAAAGTAATTGGTCAAGCGGAAGTTCGTCAAACATTTAAAGTAACAAAAGTTGGAACAATCGCAGGTTGTTACGTAACAGACGGTAAAATTACGCGTGATAGCGGTGTTCGTATTATCCGTGATGGTGTAGTAATTTACGAAGGTCAACTTGATACGTTAAAACGTTTCAAAGACGATGTGAAAGAAGTTGCACAAAACTATGAGTGCGGTATTACAATTGAGAAATACAACGATCTTAAAGAAGGAGACATCATTGAAGCATACATTATGGAAGAAGTGAAGCGATGATTATCGCTTCACTCTCATTCGAGTGTATGATCTATGATGTGCATTCTTTAAAAGAGAAACGTGCAATTTTACAGCGTGTGCTAACCCGTGTGAAACAGCGTTACAATGTGGCTATTTCGGAAGTAGGACATCAAGATGTATGGCAACGTACAGAAATTGCAATTGTTTCCGTATCCTCAAATCGTGTTGTCTGTGAAAAAGAAATAAATCGTGTACTTGCGTACATTGATTCATTTCCTGAGATTGAACGTACGATAACACAATTGGAATGGTATTGAATGAGGTGAATAGTTATGAAACTACGTGCAAACCGTGTTGGCGAGCAAATGAAAAAAGAATTAGGTGACATTATTAGTCGCAAAATTAAAGACCCACGTGTTGGATTTGTTACAGTAACAGATGTACAAGTGAGTGGAGATTTACAAATTGCTAAAGTGTATATTTCTGTTTTAGGAGATGAAGAGCAGAAAGAAAATACATTAAAGGGTTTAGCGAAAGCGAAAGGCTTTATTCGTTCAGAAATTGGCCAACGTATTCGTCTTCGTAAAACGCCGGAGATTTCCTTTGAATTTGATGAGTCTATCGGATATGGTCATCGAATTGATACACTTTTACATGAAATTAATAAAGACGGTAAACGTGAAGAATAATGGATAGACATTTGTCTATCCATTTTTTCAATGGAAAGTAAGTTTTGCATATAGATGAGTGTTCTAAAATGAGGCTAAAGAGAGCTGAGTAGTTCGAGGTGCGGAAGTCAGGGGGATACGGTATATAGACCTTATCTATTACGAGAACCAAACTGAAGACACAGGCGAAGAAATGCGTTAATATTTTCTACAAAAGTATTATGATGAGGTGAACATATGGAAGGTGTAGTACTATTACATAAACCAAAAGGAATGACATCACACGATTGTGTATTTAAATTAAGAAAGATATTGCGTGAAAAGAGAATTGGTCATACAGGAACATTAGACCCAGATGTAACAGGAGTATTACCAATTTGTGTAGGGCGTGCCACAAAGATTGCGCAATTTTTAACAAGCGAAACAAAAACATATGAAGGTGAAGTTACAATAGGGTTTTCAACAACAACAGAAGATGCTTCTGGTGAAGTGGTGGAAAAACAAGATGTAAATCGCGTAATTACACGTACCGAAGTGGAAACCGTATTAGCAGAATTAACGGGTACACTTGAGCAAGTACCTCCCATGTATTCAGCTGTAAAAGTAAACGGAAAGAAACTATATGAATACGCAAGAGCAGGGCAAGAAGTTGAACGCCCGGTTCGTACAATAACAATCCACGAATTTGTATTACTTGATGATCGTGAAGTATTTGAAGGGAAGAATCTTTCATTCCGCTTCCGTGTTACATGTAGCAAAGGAACGTATGTGAGAACATTAGCGGTTATGATTGGTGAAAAACTAGGGTTCCCAGCACATATGTCACATCTTGTGAGAACAGCTTCAGGAGAATTTTTGCTAGAAGATTGCATATCATTTGAAGAAATTGAAGAAAACATGCAAAATGGAACAGTAGAGTCTATTTTTATCTCAATTGATGAAGCGTTAAGTAAATTTCCAAAAATGGTTGTAGATGAAAAACAAGCAGAAAAGATAAAAAATGGTATGTTTTTAAAGAATGAATTGCAAGTTACAGCGCCGTTAATTACAATATTTGATAAAAATGAACGTTGTTTAGCGATTTATGAACATCATCCAAAACACCCTGGCATGTTAAAGCCAATGAAAGTGCTTGTTAACAATCAAGAACTAAAGCTATAATAAATTATTGGAAGGATTATTACAGAAAAAGGTGAATTCAGGCGTGAAACTCATTCATTTAACTCATCCACACGAACAAAATAAAATAGAATTACCACCTACTGTAATGGCATTAGGATTTTTTGATGGCATTCATTTAGGGCATCAACGTGTGATTCGAACAGCAAAAAAAATAGCGGATGAAAGAGGATATAAAAGTGCTGTCATAACCTTTCATCCACACCCATCTGTTGTTTTAGGAAAAAAAGAAGCGCATGTGGAGTATATTACACCGTTATCTATTAAAGAAAAAGTAATTGCAGATTTAGGAATTGATATGTTATATGTGGTGAAATTCGATGAATCATTTGCTGGATTACAGCCACAACAGTTTGTAGATGAATATATTATTGGGCTAAATGTAAAACATGTAGTAGCAGGTTTTGACTATTCATATGGCCGTTTAGGAAAAGGGACGATGGAGACTTTACCATTTCATGCAAGAGGGGAGTTTACACAGACCGTGATTGAAAGAGTTGAGTTTCAAGAAGAGAAAGTAAGTTCCACAGCATTACGAAAACTGATTCGAAATGGAGAAATGGAACAAATCCCATCTATTTTAGGTAGGGCTTATACAGTAGAGGGAACGGTTGTGCACGGAGATAAACGTGGACGTCAAATTGGCTTTCCAACAGCTAATGTAGCTTTGAGCGATGAATACCTTCTGCCACCTGTTGGTGTATATGCGGTAAGATTAAAAGTTCATGATGAGTGGCATGATGGCGTATGTAACATTGGCTATAAACCAACATTTAAAGAAGATGAACGTAAATTGTCTATTGAAGTGCATCTATTCCATTTCAATGAGGATATATATAATCAGGTTGTTACTGTTGAGTGGCATATGCGTATTCGAGAAGAGAAAAAATTTAATGGTATTGATGAATTAGTTACCCAAATTGCAAAAGATAAAAAAACAGCACAAGAATATTTTAGTACTGGAAAGAATATACTTGCTTTTTCGAATGAAAAGTAGTATTCTATGTTATGTACTTTATGACAACCATTGCTTGGCATTGCGACTCACCGACGCTTGCTCGGTAATTGGGGGTTTAATTAATAGGAGGTGAAATAGGATGGCTTTAACACAAGAGCGTAAAAATGAAATCATTGCACAATTTAGAACTCATGAGACTGATACTGGTTCTCCAGAGGTTCAAATTGCTGTCCTAACAGAGCAAATTAATACTCTAAACGAGCACTTACGTACTCACAAGAAAGATCATCATTCACGTCGTGGTCTATTAAAGATGGTTGGTAAACGTCGTAACTTACTTACTTACCTTCGTAATAGCGATATCACACGTTACCGTGAATTAATCACAAAGCTTGGCTTACGTCGATAGTCAAAGAAGCGGGAATATTCCCGCTTTTTTGTTAGGTAAAAATATATCTTCTACTCTTAATAGCTTACTTAAATTTCGGTAATACTAGAGGAAGAATATTGTGATATATTAGCCATTTACATAGAAGAATTGAATATTTTAAACTGAGAGGGGTACTTAAATGAGTCAAGAAAAGCAAGTCTTCTCGATAGATTTAGCTGGTCGTCAGCTAACAATTGAAACAGGCCAGCTTGCAAAACAAGCAAATGGGGCAGTATTAGTAAGATATGGCGACACAGCAGTTCTATCTACAGCAACTGCATCAAAAGAGCCAAAAAATGTAGATTTCTTCCCGCTTACAGTAAACTATGAAGAGCGTTTATATGCAGTTGGAAAAATCCCAGGTGGTTTTATTAAACGTGAAGGTCGTCCAAGTGAAAAAGCAATTTTAGCAAGTCGTTTAATTGACCGACCAATTCGCCCACTTTTCGCAGATGGCTTCCGTAATGAAGTACAAGTTGTCAGCATCGTTATGAGTGTTGACCAAGATTGTTCTTCTGAGATGGCAGCTATGTTAGGTTCTTCATTAGCGTTATCGATCTCAGATATTCCATTTGAAGGTCCGATTGCTGGTGCAACAGTTGGTCGTATCGATGGCGAATTCATTATTAACCCAACAGTTGAACAGCAAGAGAAAAGTGATATTCATCTTGTTGTAGCGGGTACAAAAGATGCGATTAACATGGTAGAAGCAGGTGCAGATCAGGTACCTGAAGAAACAATGTTAGAAGCAATTATGTTCGGTCATGACGAAATTAAACGTTTAATTGCTTTCCAAGAAGAGATTGTACAAGCTATTGGTAAAGAAAAAGCAGAAGTAGTGCTTTATGAAGTTAATGCCGATCTTGATACAGTTATTCGTGAAATGGCAGAGAAAGATATGCATGCTGCAATTCAAGTGCATGAAAAACACGCGCGTGAAGATGCGATTAGCGAAGTGAAAAAACGTGTAATTGAGCATTATGAAGCACAAGAAGTTGATGCAGAAATATTAGGACAAGTAAATGAGATTTTATATAAAATTGTAAAAGAAGAAGTACGTCGTCTTATTACAGTTGAAAAAATCCGCCCAGATGGACGTAAGAGTGACGAAATCCGCCCGTTAGCATCAGAGGTAGGTATTTTATCTCGTACGCACGGTTCTGGACTATTTACACGTGGACAAACACAAGCACTAAGTATTTGTACATTAGGTGCATTAGGCGATGTGCAAATTTTAGATGGTCTTGGTGTAGAAGAATCGAAACGCTTTATGCATCATTATAATTTCCCATCCTTTAGTGTTGGTGAAACAAGACCGATGCGTGGACCAGGTCGTCGTGAAATTGGTCACGGTGCATTAGGTGAACGTGCTCTTGAACCTGTAATTCCATCTGAAAAGGACTTCCCGTATACAGTTCGTCTTGTATCAGAAGTATTAGAATCTAATGGATCTACTTCACAAGCAAGTATTTGTGGAAGTACGTTAGCGATGATGGATGCGGGTGTGCCATTAAAAGCACCAGTTGCTGGTATTGCAATGGGTCTAGTGAAATCTGGTGAGCACTACACAATTTTAACGGATATTCAAGGCATGGAAGATCATCTAGGTGATATGGACTTTAAAGTGGCAGGTACAGCAAAAGGTGTAACTGCATTACAAATGGACATTAAAATTGAAGGTTTATCTCGCGAAATTTTAGAAGAAGCATTACAACAAGCTAAAATCGGGCGTATGCATATTCTAGATCATATGTTGTCTGTGATTGCTGAACCGCGTAAAGAGCTATCTGCATATGCTCCAAAAATTATTACAATGACAATTAATCCAGATAAAATTCGCGATGTTATTGGACCAAGCGGTAAACAAATTAATAAGATTATTGAAGAAACAGGCGTGAAAATTGATATCGAACAAGACGGTACAGTATTTATTTCATCAATTGATCAAGAAATGAATGAAAAAGCGAAGAAAATTATCGAAGATATCGTTCGCGAAGTACAAGTGGGCGAAATCTACTTAGGAAAAGTAAAACGTATCGAGAAATTCGGAGCTTTCGTTGAATTATTTAGTGGTAAAGATGGACTTGTTCATATTTCTGAACTTGCACTTGAGCGTGTAGGTAAAGTAGAAGACGTTGTGAAAATCGGTGATGAGATTTCAGTAAAAGTTATCGAAATTGATAAACAAGGTCGTGTGAACTTATCTAGAAAAGTATTGTTAAAAGAAGAGCAAGAAAAAGAAGCAGCAAAAGAAGAAGCTTCACAAGAAGAAAATATACAAGAACAGAAGTAAGTAAAAAAAGCCAGGATTCCTGGCTTTTTTTGTTAAATAAAAATACATTTGATGCATAGATTTTTATTAGTGAAAGGTATAGTTTTCATGATAACGCTTAAATTAACAAAGATAAGAAGAGAATGGACTTTTCTTATTTGTATAGTTAATGGGAGGGTTTAGATGAGAACTCGTATCTTTGTATTCATAGCTATATTCTTATTTTGTATAGGCCTATGCTCGTATTCAGTGTTGGCAAATGACGATTTATATGAAAAAATTCAGAAACAAGCGAAACAGTATTCAATTGCACCACAAAATGCGATAATTGATAAGATTTGGAAGGCGACACCAGGGTATAATGGTAAAGAGGTTGATATTGAAGCATCATATAATTACATGAAGAATATAGGGAATTTTGATGAGAAGCACCTTGTATATCGGGAAGTTTCACCAAGCATACACTTAGAAGATTTATCGCCTTCTCCTATTTATCGTGGAAACCCAAATAAAAAAATGGTAGGATTAACCATAAATGTGGCATGGGGAAATGAATATCTTCCGCGTATATTAGAAACATTGAAAAAGCACAATGTAAAGGCAACGTTTTTTCTAGAAGGACGCTGGGTAAAAGAAAATTTACGATTTGCAAAAATGATCGTAGATGCAGGGCAAGAAGTAGGAAATCATTCTTATACACACCCAGATATGAAAACGCTATCTAGAACTCAGATACAAGAACAATTACAAAAGACAAATCAAATTATTGAGGCAGCTACAAATCAAAAAGTACGATGGTTTGCACCACCGAGTGGAAGTTTTCGTGATGAAGTTGTAGAAGTAGCGGCCGGGTTAAAGATGGGGACTATTATGTGGACAGTTGATACAATTGATTGGAAACGCCCTGAGCCTGAAGTACTTCTTCAGCGTGTGATGAGGAAAGTGCACCCAGGTGCAATTGTACTGATGCACCCGACATCCCCAACAGCGGAAGCGCTTAATACAATGATTTTACAGTTGAAAAAACAAGGATATAAAGTAGGTAATATTACGGAATTATTAGATGAAAAACGCATTGATTAAATACATTTACATGACATTCATGTTCAAACTTGTTATCATTAAATAATAGCAATTATTTAGAGAAACTGGCATTAGGAGGAAAGTTTTTGATTAAAAAATATACTTGTAAAAATGGTGTAAGGATCGTTATGGAGAACATACCAACTGTACGTTCAGTTGCGATTGGTATATGGATTCATGCTGGTTCTAGAAATGAAAATGAGAAAAATAATGGGGTTTCGCACTTTTTAGAGCACATGTTTTTTAAAGGAACAGAGACGCGTAGTGCAAGAGAAATTGCAGAATCATTTGATAGCATTGGTGGGCAAGTAAATGCGTTTACTTCAAAAGAATATACGTGCTATTATGCGAAAGTGCTAGATGAACATGCTAAGTATGCGTTAGATGTTTTAGCGGATATGTTCTTTAATTCAACATTTGATGAAGAGGAATTGAAGAAAGAGAAGAATGTTGTATTTGAAGAAATTAAAATGTATGAAGATACACCAGATGATATCGTACATGACATGTTAACGAAAGCAACATATGAAACGCATCCGCTTGGATACCCAATTCTAGGTACAGAAGAAACGCTTGAAACATTTACAGGGGATACACTGCGTCAATATATAAAAGATCATTATACACCTGAAAATGTTGTAGTTTCGATTGCTGGAAATATTGATGAAACATTTGTTCAAACGGTGGAACAATATTTCGGTAACTATGAGGGAACAACAAATCGTGAACAAGTACATAGCCCAATTTTTCATTTTAATAAAGTTGCTCGCAAGAAGGAAACAGAGCAAGCTCATTTATGTTTAGGATTCCAAGGATTGCAAATGGGACATGAAGATATTTATAACTTAATTGTATTAAATAATATATTAGGTGGAAGTATGAGTAGCCGCTTATTCCAAGAAGTGCGTGAACAAAGAGGATTAGCATACTCAGTGTTCTCGTATCATTCTTCTTATGAAGATACAGGGATGTTAACACTTTATGGTGGTACAGGAAGCCAACAATTAAATACTTTATATGATACAATGCAAGAAACTTTAGAGACGTTGAAAAATACCGGTATTACAGAGAAAGAACTTGTGAACAGTAAAGAACAGCTTAAAGGAAATTTAATGTTGAGTTTAGAGAGTACGAATAGTCGTATGAGTCGTAATGGTAAAAATGAATTACTTCTTAGAAAACACCGTTCTCTTGATGAAATTATTGAGAGTGTAAACAAAGTGACGAAAAAAGATGTAGATACATTGGTTCGCACTATGTTTACCAATGAATTTTCTGCAGCACTAATTAGTCCAAATGGAGAGCTTCCAAAAGGAATGAAATAAGGCGAAATAACCGTATCTCTTACGAGGAGATGCGGTTATTTTTATGTAGTAAGCTTTTTAACGTTATAAGAGATTTTGAATGTTAGGAAGAGGATTTCATTTTCTTGGTATTTTTTAGAGATATGTAGAATACGTACTTATTACAGGATGAGATTTGAGAATATTGTACGAAAGATTTTGGGTAAAGGAGAGAGTGACATGCGTTTAAGTGAATTAAGTGGAAAAGAAATTGTGGATTTGGAACGTGCGGAAAGAATGGGGATTTTAGGTCATGCTGATTTAGAAATAAACGAGAAGGATGGGAAAATTCAAGCTCTTATTATACCAGTGGGAAAATGGGGTGGTTTCAAAAGAGAACAGCAAGAAGTAAGGGTAGAATGGAGCCGGATTAAAAAGGTCGGTCATGATATGATTATTTTTGATCTTGCAAACCGTCCAGGCTCACAGTAAAAGATAACCATTTCGGTTGTCTTTTTTTTCTATTTCTAGGTAGTAATACACTACTTTCAGGCTTAGTAAAAAGTGGGAGATAAAATGCTCCCCTATAGAAGTTCAATTGGAGAAGGCTAATAATTCATGTTAATAAAAGAACACCTAATGAATATAGCTTTATTTTATAGAATTTCACATGTTTAGAAATAGTGGATGCCTTTGTTTTTCAATCACCTCTAACTCGTACGGTACATATGATGTGGAGGAAAAAGAAAAAGTAGGCGCTTTTCTTATAAATGATAGAAAAAAGAAGGTGAAGTAGGGAATGTTGACTGAGATGCACATCGCTGTCATAGGAGGAGACGCAAGACAGCTAGAAGTGATTCGTAAGTTAGTTGAACTTGATGCAAAACTTTCATTAGTAGGGTTCGATCAGCTGGATCATGGTTTTACAGGGGCAGCAAAAGAGAGTATGCAAGATCTAGATTTCACTTCTTTAGATGCAATTATTTTGCCGGTAGCAGGAACAAATGCAAAAGGGGAAGTAGATACTATTTTTTCAAATGAAAAAATTGTGATTACGAAGGAACAAGTTGAAAAAACACCAGCAAGCTTTACTATATATTCAGGAATTGGTACACCGTATTTGGAGAATATTGTAAATACTACAAATCGAAAACTTGTGAAATTATTCGATCGTGATGATGTAGCGATCTACAATTCTATTCCAACGGTAGAAGGAACATTAATGATGGTTATTCAAAATACAGATTATACGATTCACGGTTCGAATGTAATGGTTTTAGGATTTGGTAGAACTGGAATGAGTGTAGCTAGGGCTTTTCAATCACTAGGAGCGCATGTCAAAGTAGGAGCAAGGCGCTCGGAACATATCGCTCGTATTTCAGAAATGATGTTTTCTCCTTTTTATATGCATAACATCGAGGAGGAAGTAAGTGATATTGATATTGTTATTAATACAATTCCACACCTTGTTGTAACAGCAAGTGTCATTTCACGGATGCCGGCGCACACTTTAATTATTGACCTAGCCTCTAGACCAGGTGGCACGGACTTTCGCTATGCAGAGAAACGAGGAGTTAAAGCATTGCTAGCGCCAGGTCTTCCCGGAATTGTTGCACCGAAAACAGCGGGGCAAATTTTGGCGAATGTTCTTTCTCAGCTATTAACAGCAGAGATGGTTGCAAGAGAGGAGAATGGGAAATGAGTTTGAAAGGGAAGCGGATTGGCTTTGGATTTACAGGTTC
Organism: Bacillus sp. AFS023182; assembly: GCF_002560575.1. Lineage (NCBI taxonomy): Bacteria > Bacillati > Bacillota > Bacilli > Caryophanales > Bacillaceae > Bacillus > Bacillus sp. AFS023182. The sequence goes on from NZ_NTRO01000004.1 coordinate 513,370, forward strand.
GCATTGTACGTATGCAGAAGTTATGCCACATGTAGAAAAGCTGATTGCAGAGGGGGTGGAAGTACTGCCAGTTGTTTCATACACTGTACAAACAACAAATACTAGATTTGGTGAAGGGGCAGAGTGGATTGAAAGAATTGAGGAGATAACAGGAAATAAGGTTATTAATTCTATCGTAGGGGCAGAACCACTTGGTCCCAAAATACCATTAGATTGTATGGTGATTGCTCCACTAACAGGAAATTCAATGAGTAAATTTGCTAATGCGATGACAGATTCTCCGGTACTAATGGCAGCAAAGGCAACGCTTCGGAATGGGAAACCCGTTGTATTAGCTGTTTCGACAAATGATGCTCTTGGTCTAAATGGTGTAAACCTAATTACACCAAGAGGATGACGACAAAAAGCAAACGCTTATTTGTCGCCATCTTTAGGGAGCTTAGGGTAGAGCACAAGCTTGAAATCGTCGAGCCTTTGCCATTTTTCTTTCGTGTAAATAGCTTTTTTCAGAACAGACTTTAACAGGCTATTCTTTTTCATTGGATCATCTGTTTTGAAATAAAGATTTAATACATGCTCTACTTGAGGAATCGTATCTTTTTTTACGCGTTCCTTTGTTATTTCAGTATTAATTTCCTTTTGGAGGTTCTCCATCATGTCAGTAATTTCATTCATGCGATCTGATACAACATTAGAACGTTCCAAAAACATATCAACCGTATAAACGCCTCGTTCTAATAAATCGTGTAAATTATTTTTTTGCTTTTGAACATCTAATAATTCTTTTTCAAGCTTGCGTAATGTAGCTTGATTTATTTTTATTACTTGCTTTTCTTTAGAAAGACTGTCTTGAATATTTTTAGCAAAATCAGCTTTGTAATTGATATACCATTCCTTTAAAGCCTCGAGTAAACGTCTTTCGATTAATTCTGTATAGCTTGATTTGTTTTCACAACCACGGTGTTTACAATCCATTGTCTTTTTTCGATTCTTTGGATACCTTTGCACCATGCTGTATCCGCATTTCCCACATCTGATAATTCCGGCTAGGGGATTCTTTAATCCATTCGTATTATAAGGAACGTGATATCTTGTATTTAATTTCTCCTGTGCTTTTTCAAATAAACTTTCTGAGATAATCGAATCATGTTTTCCATCTGCAATAATCCATTCTGATTTATCTTGTCTAGTGCAACTACGTTTCGTTGCATCCGGATGTTTCACTTCTTTTCTTTTTTGCCACGTTACTTTTCCGATGTAAATATTATTTTTTAACATATCTAACACGCTGTATGGATTCCAGTCGTTCCCTAATTTACTTTTATAGCCAAGCTGATTTAATTTGTTCGTAATCATGGAGGCTCCCATATCCTCATTTGCATACCATTCAAATATCATTCTGACAACAGAGGCTTCTTCTAGATTAATCGTTAACGTACGCTCACGCTTATTTAAGCGATGGATATCGTATCCGTATGGTGCGTGCGTACCAAGGTAATTGCCAGCCTCTACACTTGCAATACGACCACGTTGCATCCGGCGGGTAATAATCTTTAACTCTTTACGCGCCATAAACGCCTCAAATTCACTGTATTCTTCGTCCCACTCATCGTTAAGGTCATAAGTCTTCCTAGGTGTCATAATCTTCGTATTGGAGCGTTTAAATGTCTCTAAAATGATTCCTTGTTCTTTCATGCCACCACGACCTAAACGGTCCATATCCATGCAAAGAACAACGTCATATTTGTTATCCTCAATTTCTTCGAGTAGTGCTAACATCTCAGGACGTTTCACTAAGCTCTCACCAGAAACGATTTCCTCACGAACAGCTAAAACATTTAAACTTTTCTCTTTAGCGATTTTCAGCAGGGTAGTGCGGTGTTTTGCTAAAGTTTCGCCTTCACCACGTGCTTCGGCTTCTAGATCAGCGCGTGATTTACGTAAGTAGATCGCGGTTCTCATAGCAGTACCTCCTGTATTCAGTATTAATTATACGAAGAGTACATGACATAAATTATAAAAATTCAATGTTTAAGTAGAAGTTATAGTTTTTATTATGTAATTAGACATGTTTGTGAAAAAATATTTTCCAAATGACAAGCTAGCAGCTGATTTTCATAATGCAACAAGTGTTGCTTCGCAGGATGAATGAAACATTGAAAGTTTTTGCAATGAGATATATCGATTCTTTTCTTGTTTCGGGGAGGTTTAATGTCCTTGACATAAAAGTAACAATACAAAAATGTAGTTTGAAATTGTTTGCTTTTGCTTCTTTGTAGCCTTAAAAATCGCAGAAGCATTAGAAAGTACTGTAGAAAAAATTTAAAAATATAACGTGCGAAAAGCGCACTTATAAACTAGTTAGAAAGAAAGGGGGAAAATATCAGCACTTCCAATGGCAGTACCAATTGATCTAAAGCATAAATATATAAAAAGCACTTCAAGAGGTGACATCATGAGCCAACAAGAGGAATATGCAGCGACTTATGAATTTGGAAAAACGAAAGTTTATGTTGTGGCTCCTGAACCTAAAACACAAAAGGAAATTGAAAACATCCTTCGAGCATATTACGAGGCTGGTTGGGCCATCATCAAAGAAATGCAAGCAAAAGAAAGTATCGAGGATTAATTCCTCTTTTTTTCATAAAAAATAGACAAGTTATGTATTCTATAAATTTTATTGTAATTCTTTGAAAACTGAATACGGAGGTGAACAAATATGGGAACAAGTATATATTGCAATTCATCGATAGGTGGATTGCTACGTAATGCTAGAGAATGTTGTGAAAGATGGACAAATTCATTCAATAGAGCCACCAACAAGTGGTCATGGGGAACAGTCCTTTGTATATAAAAGTGGAAAAGTAACTCGTATGGATGAGCGGAAAACACAGTTACTTTAATCAAATTTGAATTTTGTTCGGGATGAAAATTTAGTGAAACAAAAAGTAATGAATACAAGGAAAAATCCCTGGGGGACAGGGATTCGATAAGGGAGATATTGTTGTCGTGCAATGTCGAAATTTGGCGTATTCAACAAATTAATATTATCATGAATTTTCAGTGGATTGTGATAGTGGATGTGTCAAAAATGTGTACAGATTTCATATAAAAGCGTTATTTGTTAAGAAATGAGGAGGTGTAATAGTGAATAATTGGATGGTGATATGAAAAAAGAATCCTTTATATAAAGGATTCTTCTGGTGATGAATTTTAACCTTCATAGTCACATTCATTACAAGAATTATCTTTTTCATTACAGCAAATACAGAACGTTTTTTGGATAAATATATTCCCGACACTAGGACTGTTAGTGGTATTTGAGAAAGTAAGGCTTTCGAAATCTTCCACTTGAAATATCCGTGGTGAATCCTCTTCACTTAATCTAGCGGTAATTGGTATGCGAGATCCTCTTGTTCGAATAGTTACTTCAAAAGGGGCACTATTACCAGCAGCAGAAATCTGAATTAATGTTTTATTGTGATTTTTGGTAAAGTCTTCAAAAATAGTTCTTGAAGTGTTAGGGCGTAAGAAAAAATCTAGGGGGATATTTCCAGTTAAATTTACTCCCGATCCGGAAATTGTATGAGTCTCAACGAAACATTTATGTTCTTTTTGACTAGAATACGAGTGATATTGGTTTTTATAACACTTCTTACCATTTTCATAAAAATAATCCGCCATACGTATGTCACTCTCCTTGTTAGTTGTCCATATATATTATTTGTGAAATAGAAATGGTGCTTGGACGAAATTTAAAAAATTTAAGGGATTTATTATGTACCGAAAAGTCAGTAAAAGGGTGGGGGAAAATCAGTTGGATAAAATGGACGAAAGCGTTATTTGAATAGAAAGAGGTTAGAGAATGATAAGGTAAAAAGTTTCACAAATTATCAACTTTAAATCAATGTTCATAGTATGAAAGGTGACGGGTGAGAATATTTACGAGGGTGGGGTGAATAAAAATGTTTCCCAGTTATTTTTACAATGAAATGCGAAAGCGTCCTTTAGGTGGGCATGGTCCTGCGCAAAGTACAATTCAAGCTGTTCACCAGGCTATACAAGCACAGCAACAAGCGATACAAGCACAACAAATGCAACAAAGTATACAACCTTACTATCATTCATTGCAATATTATTATCCAATGTACATTATGCAGTATAGGATACCTTTTTCAACGGTTCCGTATGAAACTGCATATTATTTGTAGCAAATAGTCACAGAAGACATAACTGTTCGATGGACACTTATTCATAAATAGTTTAACAAAAACGTTATTTGATAAAAAAGAGCACATGTGTGAATGTGCTCTTAGAAAGATAGCAATCTATGAGAGAGGGTCTTCATACAATAAAGTATGCTTGTCTCATTAAGGCGTGTCAAAAATAAACAAAAGCGCCACTTTGAAGCAGAATGTGAATGTTGATTCAGGAAAAGGAAAAATAAAAATAGATATTGAAAGCCAGATGAAGACCCTAATATCTTTTGAAAAACTTTTGTAGTCAGATTTTCCTTCTGAAGTGAATTTTTTATATTGTATGTTGTTTTTTGATAGCTGAGTATGTCCGTAAAAGAATAAAAACGCTAAATTTAATGAATATTTTATTTAAAAAAAACATCACAATAAAAAGAGCACCTTCGAACAGTGCTCTGTAAAGGAAAAGAATCTTTGCAATTAATTGAAAAGTTGTAAAAGGATACCGTTCAGTTTATAGCTTAGATATTATTTTTTGATTCAAAATAGCATATGAGTATTGAGGGAGAAGTGTGAAAAAACAAAAGAGCAGCTAGCAAAAGCTAACTGTTTGGTTCATGGGTAATAGAGAAAGTAACTTAATGGGTTATCTATTATATTGACGGAAGATTTATTAAATAATCATAGTGATAATTTATTATTTATTTTAACTTAAGGCTGGTTCCAAAAAAGTGACATACCAACAAAATATAGAACTATTAAAAGGAAAATTGCTATGAAAATAACTGAAAAAATCTTTTTCATTAGTAGACCTCCTTTATGAAGAATATTAACATTTATCCAGAATTTGAACAAAATAGTTATTTAAATAAAAGAAACCCCGTTTATCTACGGGGCTCCTAAGGGTAATCGTCAAGTAATGACGTACTCGACTAATTAACCGTAACATGAACTTTTTGGAAATAATACTGGTAAATGTGTCCAAATGAATCAGGACCGTCATTTTGAATAAAATCGTTATTTCATAATAAATAATCTAAGAGCACACATATAAGCGTGCTCTTAGATTAGAAAGGTAGATTTCTATGAGTAGAGAATCTCCATACAATAACATATGCTTGTCCAGTATAAATGTGAAAAGTTTTTAATAAAAACGCTATTTTAATTGCAAATAAAAAGAGCACATTCATGTATGCGCTCTTGGATAACGGTTGTTGTATTTTATTTTAGTGCTTATCTTTCATCGGATGTATCAAATTTATCAATCAATTTAAAGATAATTTCTAGAAGAACTGTAAATAAAATAGCAAAAATCAACACGGCATGAGGGGATAATTTCACCGTTGTAAAATTAAGATTTGCTAACCCAAAATATCCGACATACATCGTAAGAAATGTACTAACAATTGAAATTGTGAATCCTAAGAAACCTAATTCTATTAGTTTTTCCTCAGATAGTTTGAATACTCGTAATATGAAAGAGAAGATTATTCCAAATATGAAAAAGCCAATAGATAACGTCAATAGTGACATTATACTTGTATATTCAATGTCATTAGGCATCCATTGTTTCATTCCTACAATTATAACTGTAGGGAGAACAATAGGTAGTACCAGTGGTAACACTATTTGAAGAACTGCAAATAGTCCATTGATGTTATTTGTTTCATTGTTATTTTGATTATTCATAAAGCCTCCAAAAAATAATATGAAGATTAATATCCTAGAGGATTTTAACACAAAAGTATTAGTAAAGATACATTCAAAAATAAAGATGGATTTAAACAAAAATTTCATATTGTAATAATATACAGAGTTTATTGGGGATGATTCTATAAATAAAAACTCTACTCTCAACGACGAGAGCAGAGTTCATGGATGCAGTTGCTGAGTTCGTGGGATGGTGAACGCCAGCAATTGAATAATATCATGATTATTCAGAAAAAACACCGAGTAAATATTTCTAACTTTTCTAATAATAGTAAATTGATGTGAAATGAATAAAATCGTTATTTACATTGTATATGTAAAAAGAGCATCTGATATAGGTGCTCCTAGAAAGAAGATTCCAATGCCTTTAAGTCTCCTTGTTTATATTGATTATTTATATGCTAGTTTCATTGTAAATGTGAAAGTCGAAATAACTGAAGTGAAATATGTATACAAAAAAGAGCACTATATAAAAGTGCTCTTTCAAGAACTTGTATTGTTATTTATTTAATACTAATAATTACTAACAAAAAGAAATTGAAGTTTGCTTACTGCTATATAAGATACAGAAAATTTACTATTGTAGGGATTGCCATGAATGTGCTTATTGAAATTGTTGTTGACCGCCCATTTGCTGTCCTTGTTGGTTACCCATTTGCATACCTTGTTGACCGCCCATTTGCTGCCCTTGTTGGTTACCCATTTGCATACCTTGTTGACCGCCCATTTGTTGCCCTTGTTGTCCACCCGTTTGACCAACTTGTGATTGAGCCTGAGAAATAGCTTGATTTACTTGGCTTAATGTCTGATTAGCTTGTAGATACTGTAAACCTTGATTTAATGTTTGAATAGCTTGTTGGATAGTTTGTTGTAATTGTTGATCAGCTTGTTGCATTTGTTGTTGAGACTGTTGGCTAAATTGTTGAAGCTGTTGCATCAGTTGGTTAGCTTGTTGCAATCCTTGTTGCGGCTGTTGTTGTTGACCTTGAGATGCTTGAGATAAAGACTGTTGTAACTGCTGAATTTGATCTTTAAGACTAGTTAATTCTTGTGAAACTTCTAAATCAGCAGCTTTTCGTGCCACAGCTTCAACTTTTTTCTCTGTTCGTTTGTCCATTTTATAATCCTCCTTTTGTACCCACATAGTAGTGAGCAACATCTTTTATATTGTGCAAATTTTTGGGTTAAATACTAAATAAAAAAATAAATTTAAAATACAGAGAATTAGGAAAGGGGCATAAAGATAAAGTTTTAATTACAAATAGGACAAGCGAAATCGCTTGTCCCATGAGGAGTAAATTAACTTAGGTAGATTTTAAAAGTAACAAAATGACTCGTATTGGTAAATTGACTCATGAATAGTATGTGTGAATGGGAAAGGATTATACAACAAAATAACAGACAACTGAAAAAGTTGTCTGTTATTAAAGCCCTTGGATAACGGTGGGGAGTCCGTCAGAGAAATTATGGAAATGTCAATAGCTTTTTAAAGAGTCTGTACAAAATCAGCATTGATTATACAAAATTTGTTAATGATTTGGCAGACAACATTTTTAGTTGCCTGCCTGTGGGTCTCATGAGTTTGTGAGATTAACTAATGGCATACTCATTGAAAGAGGGAGTGAACCGCTAGTTCGAATGGCTTATGGATAGTGTGTGCAGCCTTTTTGAAAATATGTAAAAAGGATATGTCTATTTAAAAAATCAAATATAGCACAAATATAGCGTGTTCATAGGAAGATGGGTTTTTATGAGTGATGTTCTCTATACAATAACATATGCTTGTTTCGTTTAAATGTGTCAAAAATCAACAAAAACGCCATTTGATACTGAAATTATCCACTATAAAAAGAGCACTATATACGTGCTCTTATCAGGGCCTCAGAGAGTGGAATGTGGCACACATGATAATATATGTAAGTTACTCATCAAGGTGTAAATATCTAACAAAAATTTCATTTTATAAAAAACATCACAATAAAAAGAGTACCTTCGAACAGTGCTCTTTAAGAGGAAATAAGCCTTGGAATCAATTGAAAAGTTGTAAAAGGATACCTTTCATTTTAATGCTTAGATATTATTTTTGATTCAAAATAGTATATGAGTATTGAGGAAGAAGTGTGAAAAAAACAAAAAAGCAGCTAGCAAAGGCTAACTGCTCGGCTCCAATGGGGGAATGGAGAAAGATTATATCTACAGTATTTGCGGAATATTGAGTTTTATTCAGGGAGGAAGAGAGAAAGTTATGTTACATATTTGATGAAGAATTCTTTTATTAATAGTAACGTTCCCAAAAGAAACAAGATTTCAATCGTGAACCAGAACATACTTTTTTGTGGATTTTTAAATTCCATCATTACGGAGAAAAATAAATAACTTGCAATGAGCATGATAATAAAGAGACGGATTATATCAGACATTTATAGCACTCCTTACAATTAACCACTTGTTACGTCTTCTCATTACTATTGTTACAGCAAAATAGAAAACAATCAGGGCCACTGCTGTAATAGCAAAATATTTAACATAGGGGCCAGCTACTTCGTTTATATTCTCCCACTTTTCTACAAGCTTCCAACCTAGATATACAAATAAGGCCGACCAAGGAATAATTGCAAGCGTAGTAAGCGTAATAAATCTAAAAACACAATAACAAGGAATGTGAACAAGCATATATTCATACAATTGTATGGATAGTTCGTTTTCAATATGTTATCCCATAATTTTTCAAGAGAAAGCACTTAATTTTTGGGAGTGCTCTCTTTCACATTTTAAGAAGGACAAGCATATATTGGAGTATGGGACAAGATCTCCAAGGTCCTATTCAATACTCATTGAAAACTCCTACACATTTGGGCATCTACTGACGTGGATGCTCTTTTTATTGAACAAAATGGGCGCATACTCTATCGTAAATTCTTGTGGATGTTAGGGCGCGGCGGTGATAAAAACGGTCTAATGTCCGTTATTATCCACTTTTTAATCAGTGAATTGCATGGTATTCCAGAATATAATACTTCTGTTGTTGCAAACAGTGAAGAGCAAGCAGAAACAAGCTCTGATGAAGTAAAGAAAACTGTTCGCAGACATGAAATTTTGAAAAAAAGCTTTTAAAGCAACTGAAACACAAACGACTTCGAAGGCTACTGGAAGTATAGTGAAGTTTAGAACATCAAACGGAGATACGAAAGATAGTCTTCGTGATGGTGAGGTTCTGATGTGCGCTTACGTGAATTTTCTACAACGAACTCAAAAGTAGTAGGTGTACTAGAACAAAAAGATTACGAGATTGATGGTCGTGAAGGTGATTGGGTTCATGTAAAAGATCGCGGATGGATTTATTTTGGTGAGTATATTCGTTGGGTTAGATAATACAAGATCTATCCTTAATTTAGGGTGTTTTTTAGATACTACTAACAATGGTACATTATATCAACCTCACATGTATAGGTTATACAAGTATGAGTTGTTATTAAGAATCACTTTTTTGTTCTAAACATATAGTTTATAGAAGTAATCTTTATGTACAAGGGGTGGGTAGATTGGATAGAAAAGTAAGAAAAAATGATTTTGTTTCCGGATTTGTACCACATCATAACCATGGATCTGTTGATTATACATCCGTGGCAGATGGTCATGTACATCAATGTTTGGATGTAACATCACCACCAATTCCGACGCAAGAGGGAGGACATATTCACTATACAGAAGGATATGTTCTATTTGAGGATGGGCACACCCATTATTATAAGGCATACTCAGGACCAGCCATTCCTGTTGGAAATGGAATGCATGTTCATTATTATGATTTTTACACGACTGAAGATGATGGGCATAAACACCATGTTAAAGGAGTGGATCAACCTGCTCCAGGGAATAAATAAAAATTATAATACAGCAATTACTATCCAAAAAGGGCATTAGAGATGTCCTTTACTTAAAAATCATAAAGATAAATAAAACACAGGGAGGATTAAAATCCCCCCTGTTGTAAAATCAGACTATCCTCTTAATACTCTAAATGCTGCTCTTATTTTTCTAGCAAATTCTAATGGTGGTTCAATAGATTCAAAGTGCATATACATTGCCCGTGGTTCGTCAAATAACCAGTGATTATGAATCGCTGTAACTATAATATCTCTTTTTCTAAGTTCAGTTAATAACGGGTTAATTTCTTCTTGTAAAAGCACAGTTTCTCCTAAATTTAACGCATTACCTCTACTATCCAGATCTTCAAATGAAAAAAATTGAGGGTTTACAAGTGGAGACCTTGTTCTACGTCCAAGAATCGTAAATCTAATATTACGAAACTTTTGTACCAAACATACTCCCTCCGGAGTGACTGATCCCTCTCCACCTAAGATTCTCGCAAATTCATTACATAATTGACTGCTAGATGAACATCTAGATTCGCATGAATGATAATCATCTGAATACATAAAATCCCTTCTTTCCATATATACGTAGTGTTAGGGACAAGCAATTCCCTATAATAAAATATTCATACTATACGGAAAAGGTTTGGACTATTTATTTACTACTAATGAGATTAAATACTATAATCCTTACATAATTATTTATTAATACTTATATTTTCATATTCGGACTAAAGAAAATCCTTGTTTTTTACCCTTTTTTTAGGTTCTGTCCTTCGCTTTTTATTTGAATATCTCTAATTGTTTTATTTATATTTAAATAGAACACTAAATAAGAACTGTCTGTGCTAATTGTTCCATACGTTGCAATAGGATCATAACTCATGAAAAGACCTCCTTGAAATAACACCTAAATCATACCAATCTCATGCAACAACTGTAAATATTACATTCCCATAAATCCGTGATTAAGGAGTTGCAGAAACTTATTTTTAAAACTCCAATCAAGTTGAACTCTTCGTTGTTAGACAAAAATAAAAATCACCTCATTTGAAGTGATTTTTATTATGATAACACTCTACTCTGACAGGTTTTGTTACTAATTTTATCTCCCAACCTTTTCGATCGTTACATCCATTTTACATTCCTCTGATTCCTTTAATGCATTTTTTAGTAAATCTAAAAAAGAAGTTCCTTGAATAGTATGATAGTTTGCTAAGTTAGTTATTTTAGCAGGAATTTTATCTCCATAAGGTGGTTTTTTTGTTATATCTTCAAAATCCCATATTACCTCTGATGGAGGGATTTTGCTCAATTTTTCTCTAATTTCTTCCACGTTTTTTAATGCCGCAGACACATCCTGCCATTTTAATCTTTCAAAATATAAATCCTGCATTAATAAAGGGTATTTAGTTCCCCAACCATCAGGCTCACAGTGGTATGACACTGTTGAGAAAAAACTGTGTAGAAAGTCAGGGTGTCCTGCTTCATAAAAAAACATATCTACAGAAAATCCTACTGCCATTTTTATCAGTCCTCTTTTATAATTTTTATTTCAGGTAATGCATTAGCTTTTTTTCTTATTTCTGTTCTAATTTCTTTCAAAATTTCATTAGAAACAGTTTGTCCTCTTATTGTGGAGGTAATTTTTCGTAAAAAAAGATGCAATCAAAAGAGAACGCCTCGGATGGGTAACAATGAACGTATTTTTACTATACCACAAGATATTACCTTTAAATTCCAATTTTCATATTCTTAACATTGCTTTGTTAGAATCTTACATGTAATAACAAAATAGTTAATAGGAGATGTAATCGGTGGAAATGCAAATTTTCGATGTTAACGAATCTGTTTGATGTATCATCAAAGTACCAGCAGAATCAAAAGAATACACATTTTTATTCCACAAGGATTCAACTTTTGTGGAATCGGTATTTTTATTAGAAGATGAGAGGCAGTGTAGTTTGATGAATGAAGAGATAGTTACTAAAACAGGTGCAATTACATCGGAGCAACTCAAGAGGGACTTTTTTGGAGATTTAAAAGGTTAGGTATGGATTGCGGTTGATGACGTGGGTTTATATAAAAGAAAAGCGACAGATCAAGAGGTAGAAATGTATTGGCATGTAAAAAAAATATACAAGAGAATTTAGCTGATAAAGTGAAAGTCCCTCTCGAGTGAGAGGGACTTTTGTTTTTAGATTATGATTAGTTGTTAATCGAATATAATTCAATTTAAGTTAATACGACAAGTATTAACTAAATTTTTTTGATTGTTTTAATTCTATTTTTATTTATAACTTCTATCTACAGCTTTCATCAGTTCCCAATCATTTCTTAATTCTTTTTTCTTTGTGTGTATTTCATTAATACCGTGGTTCAATTCTTTACGTAAGGTCCCTAAATCTTCCGTCGCTTTTTTTCCCGCACCATTTTGTGACCAACCAGCTTGTACGAGGTTATAAATGTCGTTGATACGCTCTTGATTTTCATTTATATATGTGATTAATTTGTTTAAGCTTTCAAAAGCGTCTTCTATATGTTCTTCGTTAAAGTACATTTGTCTCATTTTTTTATCCACCCAAATCCTTGGAAATTTTCGTCCGCATTTTTATATTCGTCCGCCTTTTTCTTAATAAACTCTGCAACTTCTTGAGACTTTAAAGCATATACTCGGCTAGTCTGATCTAAAAGGTGATAAAGTTCATTTATTCTATTTTCCATACGCTGACTCTTTGTTGATTTTAGAGACTGTTTTACTTCGTCAATTACCCGTGGGATATGGTTTCGGAAGGCTTCTGCGCTCTGTTTCATTTCGTTTGCTGACTTCTCTAGATATTCCATGATAACTTTTACCTCCCCGACACCATTAATAGAATATCTCGGAGATTGATAAATTTCTTTTCCTGTACTAGCATCTATCAATTTATTATCTATATTTCCGAATTTGTCATAATGATAATTGCCTAATCCATGAAAATCTTTATCTTTTGAGACAGAGTCGCTGAATCTATCAATCATATGAAAACCATAGTCATCTGTAGCTGTTTTAAAATCCGAATCAATCATATATGTATCGCCAATATGATTTTTATCTTCCCATAGAAAACCACCAGAAATAGAATCCTTAGGGTTAATGTAATTCGTTATTTTTCCTTTGTATTCTCCTGAGTCCACCTTTTCTTGAATTTCTTTTGGTAACATATCATAAACACCAGGAGCAGAATAAGTTATTGCAGGCACATCGCACATCGCTGCAGCATATTGAGCATTTGCACCACCTAACGAATGACCTGTGACTGTTATCGTAGCTTCACCGCCATATTCCTTTTTTACTATTTCTAAGAGAGACGTTGCTTGCGTAAATTGATTTGGTGCTACTACTTGAGTTTTATCAGATGGATCTATTTTCTCCCCATCTTGTAAAGGTTTGTCACCTTTGAATATATACTTAAAATCTGTCAAATAATCTGGTCCTGCTCTGTCTATTGATTTACCACCCTCTGTACCTCTATAGGATACAACAACTTCTTTAGTTTGCTTATTGTAAAAAACTGTTGCATCAAACCCAGTTACAGGGTCATGTAATGTTGCACCTTTAGGTTCAATTACTTTCCAGTTTTCTCCCCCTGTAGATGTGTAAGTTGAGCCTATTTCATGATCAGTGTAGGATTCGTCGGATAACTCGTTATAAGTTCTATCAGAAATGCTGGTACTCATAATATTCCTCCTAATATTATATTATTTCTATTATAATAGATTAGGGGGGGAAATGAATGAAAAAGGTAATATTTGTTATTGTTTTGGTGTTTTTTGGTATGGGGGCGTATCTTGCGGTTCAATATAACAAAGCGTTACATCCTTACACCGCACAGGAAGAAAAGGAAATGAAAGAAAAATCTTCACAAGCTGCTGTTGAATATTTTAAAAAAGAAAAAAATTGGGATATTAAAGTTACTAAAGTTGAATTTTCTGGATCTTTGGGAGGTGGTTCTATTTTTGTACATGGATATGTTAAGGAAAATCGAGAAAAGGTATCTGCAACAATAAAGTATAATAAAAATTACGAAGTATCTGGAGTAACTGTAAGCGAAAAACTACATAATATGGAAAGTGGAAAAGAGTGAAAATTTCATTAATTACATATAATTTGTGATTTTGGTAAATATCATCAAGCAAAAAAGTTAACTGAAATTAGTTAGCTTTTTTGCTTAGCTCTATATGTTGTGCTAGACAACTCTTTATAGGTTTTATCTGAGATTATATCCCCTATAACGTCCCTTTATTTCTGAATATTTAATATTATAATGGTAATGGGGGTAATAATAAATGAAGAAAATCCTATTAATTACATTTATATTAATTTTAGGTACTGGTTCGTGTGCTGTATATGAGTTTTATAAAGCTACTCATCCGTACACTAAAAAAGAAGAACAAGAGATGAAAGAAAAAGCGTCAAGAGTAGCAGCCGAGTATTTTGAAAAAGAAAAAAATTGGAATATTACAGTGAAAAATGTTGGATTTTCAACAGATATTTCTCGAAGTTCAATTAATGTTTATGGCTATGTTACTGACAACAAAAAGAAAGAAGTATATGCAAATATAAGATATAGAGATGATTATAAAATTGGAAACACGAGTGATTAATTATTCTAAATGAACGGTACTTTTACTACATATTGTTTAATTATAATTAAAAGCTCTGCTCTATTTATTAATATAAAAATGTCGAAACTCAGATGAGGATAAAATTTGTTTGTTATCATCAATTGAGTTTCATCACTTTACAATTGGCAGACGCATACAATCCCTTTATTCTAATTACTTTTACGTTAATTAGGATCGTATAGAGGAGATCATAAATGAAAAAAGTTCTATTCGTTATATTTTTGTTAATTTTAGGAATGGGTTCGTGCACTGTTTATGAATTGTATAAAGCTACTCATCCGTACACTGAAAAGGAAGAACAAGAGATAAAAGAAAAAGCATCGAAAGCAGCTATTGAATACTTTAAGGTAAAGGAGAATTTGGATATCGTAGTGACCAAAGTGGAATTTTCTAACGATATCTCTGGAAGCTGGATTAATGTTGACGGTTATGTATCTGGAGATAAAAAGAAAGAGGTGTCTGCAAACGTAGACTATAAAAATGATTATAATGTTACAAGTTATAATTATTAAACGTTTTAACGTTGTACATATATAATAGAAGTAAATAAAAAATATTTCTTTTTGTCATCACCATGTTGGCGTCAATCTTATGCGTTTAATGGCGACAAAACATATTTATTTTGTGCCATTTGGGCAAGATGCACCAGAGAAAAAACCAAACTCAATGGTAGCCCGTATGGAACTTCTTGAAGATACAATTGTAGAAGCGATAGAAGGGAAGCAAATACAACCTGTTGTTGTAGAAAAATTCAGATATATGAATTAAAAAACGAAAAAAAACGGACATTTTTTTATGAAACCATCATTCTTATCGCAGAATATGATAAAATTAACGTTATTAAGATTAGAAGGGGTATTTTATACTCCTTCTAATTCTAAGTATAGAAGGATTGGTATCTAGAAAGGGGCATAGTGATGGAAAAGCAAAAAACTTTTCATGTCGCTGTAGTTGGAGCAACCGGCGCAGTTGGTGAACAAATGTTAAATACTTTAGAGAAACGAGAATTTCCAATTGGGAAATTAACGTTACTTTCATCTAAACGTTCTGCAGGCAAGAAGCTTGTATTTAAAGGAGAAGAATTCATAGTACAAGAAGCAACTCCTGAAAGCTTTGAAGGAGTCGATATTGCACTCTTTAGTGCAGGCGGATCTGTATCGAAACAATTAGCACCAGAAGCAGCAAAACGTGGTGCGATTGTTGTTGACAATACAAGTGCATTCCGTATGACAGAAAATGTACCACTTGTTGTACCAGAAGTGAATGAAAATGACTTAAAAGAACATAGTGGTATCATTGCAAATCCAAACTGTTCTACAATTCAAATGGTAGTTGCTCTTGAACCAATTCGTCAACAGTTTGGTTTAAAACGAGTAATTGTTTCCACATATCAAGCTGTGTCTGGTGCTGGAGCTGCTGCAATTGAGGAGCTTCATGAACAATCACAAGCAATCTTAAATGGGGAAGAAGTAAAAGCAAGTGTTTTACCTGTATCAGGTGATAAAAAACATTACCAAATTGCTTTTAATGCTATTCCACAAATTGATAAGTTTCAAGATAATGGATTTACATTTGAAGAGATGAAAATGATTAATGAAACGAAAAAAATTATGCATATGCCTGAGTTAGAAGTAGCAGCAACATGTGTACGTTTACCTGTTGTATCAGGTCATTCTGAGTCTGTTTACATTGAATTAGAAAAAGAAGGTGTAACAGTAGAAGATATGAAAAACCTACTTGCAAATGCAGAAGGAGTAGTACTGCAAGATAATCCAGCAGAACAGTTCTACCCAATGCCATCTACTGCAGTAGGTAAAAACGAAGTGTTCGTTGGGCGTATTCGTAAAGATTTAAATAATGAAAAAGGATTCCATCTTTGGGTCGTATCTGATAACTTATTAAAAGGTGCTGCATGGAACTCTGTTCAAATTGCAGAACGATTAGTAAAATTACAATTAGTGTAAACGGCTAAGAGAAGGTGCAAAGAAAATGAAAATTATTGTTCAAAAATTTGGTGGTACATCTGTACGTGACGAAAATGGACGTAAGCATGCACTTCACCATGTTAAAAAATCATTAGATGCTGGTTATAAAGTAGTTACAGTTGTATCAGCTATGGGACGTAAAGGTGAACCATATGCAACGGATACATTATTAAGTCTTGTAAATCAAAATGAATTTAGTATTTCAAAACGTGAGCAGGATTTATTACTATCATGCGGAGAATTAATCTCGGCAATCGTTTTCTCAAATATGTTAAATGAAAACGGAATAAAAGCAGCAGCACTGAATGGTGCACAAGCTGGTTTTGTGACAAATGATGATTTTACGAACGCAAAGATTGTTGAAATGAATTGTGATCGTATACATGAAGAGTTACAAAACGTAGATGTTATTGTTGTTACTGGATTTCAAGGCCAAACGAAAGATGGCGATATAACAACACTTGGACGCGGTGGTAGTGATACTTCAGCTTCGGCACTAGGTGTTGCGCTTCATGCTGAATATATCGATATTTTTACTGATGTAGAAGGTGTGATGACTGCTGATCCCCGTATAGTAAAGGACGCGCGTCATCTTCAAAACGTGACGTACAATGAAATTTGCAACATGGCTTATCAAGGTGCGAAGGTTGTTCATCCGCGTGCAGTTGAAATTGCAATGCATGCAAAGGTGCCACTTCGTGTACGCTCTACGTACTCTGATAGTGAAGGGACACTTATTGCTGCATATGCCGGTGCTACAAAAGGCCGTGATATAGAGGAACGTCCAGTTACAGGAATTGCCCATGTATCAAATGTGACGCAAATTAAAGTAGTTGCGAAAGACGGATCGTACGATTTGCAAAAGCATGTTTTCAAAGAAATGGCAAATGAAGGAATTAGTGTAGACTTAATTAACATTTCGCCTACAGGCGTGGCATACACAATAAGTGATAATGTATCTGGGCGTGCTGTTGAAGTTCTTCATAAGCTTGGATATGATCCAATCGTGACGGAGCACTGTGCAAAGGTATCTATTGTAGGAGCTGGAATGGCAGGTATTCCAGGGGTTACTGCTAAAATCGTTACAGCTTTAGCAGAAAAAGGTGTTCAAATTTTACAATCAGCTGATAGTCATACGACAATTTGGGTGCTTGTAAAAGAAGTAGATTTAGTGGAAGCTGTGAATGCATTGCATACTGCGTTTGAGCTTTCAAAAGAACAGCAACTGGAACAGTAAGGAGTGAGACCATGATAGATTTTGGGACAATTGCAACAGCGATGGTAACACCGTTTGATAAAAATGGAAACGTCGATTTTGCGAAGACAACTAAATTGGTAAATTATTTAATTGATAACGGTACAACAGCAATTGTGGTAGGAGGAACGACTGGAGAGTCTCCTACATTGTCATCAGAAGAAAAAGTAGCGTTATATCGCCATGTCGTATCTGTTGTCGATAAAAGGGTGCCCGTAATCGCTGGAACAGGAAGCAATAATACGCATGCTTCTATCGAGTTAACGAAAAAAGCAACAGAAGTTGGTGTCGATGCAATTATGTTAGTGGCACCGTATTATAATAAGCCGAGTCAAGAAGGAATGTATCTGCATTTTAAAACAATTGCTGAAAGTACAGAACTTCCGGTTATGCTATATAATGTTCCAGGACGATCTATTGTACAAATCTCCGTTGATACAGTTGTTCGTTTATCAGAAATACCAAACATCGTAGCGATTAAAGATGCTGGTGGCGATGTGTTAACAATGACAGAAATTATTGAAAAAACAGCGGACGACTTTGCTGTATACAGCGGTGATGATGGTTTAACGTTACCAGCTATGGCGGTTGGGGCTAAAGGTATTGTTTCTGTTGCCTCTCATGTGATTGGAAATGAAATGCAAGAAATGATTGCGGCATTCCAAGTAGGAGATTTCAAAAAAGCACAGAAATTGCATCAATTGCTTGTTAAAGTAACGAATGCATTGTTTATGGCACCAAGCCCAACACCAGTAAAAACAGCGTTACAAATGGTTGGATTAGACGTAGGATCTGTGCGTTTACCACTTATTCCATTAACAGAAGAAGAACGACTAACATTACATGATGTAATGCAATCGATTCCTCGTTAATAAAAATGACCTAGTGTAAAAACTAGGTCATTTTTATTTTGAAAGAAATTTTTTACAGGTATTCTCCTTGAAATTTATATACTTCATCCTTCTTTCTCACGATTTAACTTGTGTTCTATTTCTTGTATCAGTTATAATATGGCTAAGTAGCTTAGTACGGGTATGCTTAGCAAAATTGGAAAAAATTATGGTTTAACGGAATTTTCATATCATATCGCATAAGATATTTGATTTATATAATGAAAGAGAGGTGAAACCTGGTTTAAAAAACGAACGAGAACATGATATCGCATAACGGTAAGGACATTCGTCTTGGACGGTGAATATATGGTGGTTGTAGAGTTTCCCTGGTGTCTCTACAATTTTAGTGAAATCAGTGTTTGTAAGATTTTTAAACCAGGCAACAACATGAAGAGAAAAGAGAATGATTCTGTAAAAGTATTTGCTCTCGGTGGAGTAGGTGAAATCGGGAAGAATATGTATTGTGTGGAAATTGATTCCGAGATTTTTATTGTAGACGCAGGATTGATGTTCCCGGGAGACGAGATGTTTGGAATTGATATTGTTATCCCTGACATTACATATTTAGTAGAAAATCAAGAACGAGTAAAAGGTTTATTTATTACACATGGTCATGAAGATCACATTGGTGGAATTGTTTATGTACTGCGTAAACTTTCAATCCCAGTATATGCAACTAAGTTAACAGTAGGTTTAATACAAGAAAAACTTGGTGAAGCAGGAATGCTTGGTCGTGTAGATTTAAAAACAATTGATTCTAATTCAGAAGTAGAATTCAATACGACAACGGTTTCATTCTTTGGTACAACACATAGTATTCCAGATTCCGTTGGTGTTTGTTTCCATACATCAAAAGGTGCAATCGTATATACAGGAGATTTTAAATTTGACCAAACACCAATTGGTAACAGTGGAGCAGACCTTGGAAAGATGGCTCAAATCGGAAATGAAGGTGTTCTTTGTCTGTTATCAGATAGTACAAATGCTGAGCGTCCTGGTTATACAGGTTCTGAAAAAGAAGTTGGAATAGAGATTTCAAAAGTATTTTATGGTGCAGAAGGCCGTATCATCGTTGCTTCTTTCGCCTCTAATGTACATCGTATTCAACAAGTGTTTGATGCGGCTGCTGAAACAGGACGTAAAGTAGCTGTTGTAGGCCGTAGTATGGTGAAAGTGGTGGATATCGCAAGACGTCTTGGATATTTAGATGTTCCAGATGGCATGGTTATTTCACTGCAAGAAGTGGATAATTTCCCAGAGAAGAAGGTAGCAATTTTAACAACTGGTAGCCAAGGGGAACCAATGGCAGCTCTTTCAAGAATGGCAAA
The DNA here is from genome assembly GCF_002560575.1 of Bacillus sp. AFS023182. Taxonomy (NCBI): domain Bacteria; kingdom Bacillati; phylum Bacillota; class Bacilli; order Caryophanales; family Bacillaceae; genus Bacillus; species Bacillus sp. AFS023182. The sequence continues at coordinate 533,280 of NZ_NTRO01000004.1, forward strand.
GCAAGCACATAAACAAATTTCAATTCGTAAAGGTGATACAGTTATCATTGCTGCTTCTCCGATTCCGGGAAATGAAATATCAGTATCTAAAATTATTGATTTACTATTTAGAGCTGGTGCAGAGGTTGTCTACTATGGAGAAAGAAAAGTTCACGTTTCCGGTCATGGTAGTCAAGAAGAATTGAAATTGATGCTAAATTTAATGAAACCGAAGTATTTTATACCCGTACATGGTGAATTTCGTATGCAAAAGGCACATGCGTATTTGGCGGAAGATGTTGGTGTCTTGAAAGAAAATATTTTCATCGTAGAAAAAGGCGATGTAATTGTTTTTGAAGGCGTAGAGGCAAAGCCAGCTGGTAAAGTACAAGCGGGCAATGTTCTTATTGATGGATTAGGTGTAGGTGATGTCGGAAATATTGTCTTGCGTGATCGTAAGATGTTATCACAAGACGGAATTTTAGTTGTTGTTGTAACACTTGGGAAAGATGAGAAGAAAATCATCTCTGGACCAGAAATTATTTCACGTGGTTTTGTGTATGTTCGTGAATCTGAAGCGTTAATTGAAAAATCTACAGATATTGTACGTACAATTGTTGAACAATCCATTAAAGAATATTCCATTGAATGGTCTATGTTAAAGCAAAATATTCGCGAATTATTAGGACAGTTCCTATACGAGGAAACGAAGAGAAAACCGATGATTTTACCAATTATCATGGAAGTGTAAGAAAACCACCTTTACCGGTGGTTTTTTCTTTTGATCCCTATCGCATGAAATTTACAACTTAAGAAATAATAGTGGTATAAGAGTGAAAGGGGATGCGATATGACAGAACGTGATGGTTTAACAAATGAGGAAAAAGAAGCAGAGCCGAAAGAGGCATCAGTAATAGAGAAAATCCAACAACTCGGTCAAACGAACGTTCCGCAAATGAATGAATCACGTATTCACTGCTTAACAATTGTTGGACAAGTAGAAGGCCATATGCAGCTTCCGCCACAAAATAAAACGACGAAATATGAACATGTGATTCCACAAATTGTGGCAATTGAGCAGAATCCGAAAATTGAGGGATTACTTTTATTGCTAAATACTGTGGGCGGGGATGTTGAGGCTGGATTGGCAATCTCAGAAATGGTAGCTTCATTATCGAAGCCAACTGTATCTTTGGTTTTAGGTGGAGGGCACTCGATAGGTGTGCCAATTGCAGTCTCAACAGATTATTCATTTATTGCTGAAACTGCAACGATGACAATTCACCCAGTTCGTCTGACTGGTCTTGTTATTGGTGTGCCGCAAACATTTGAGTACTTGGATAAAATGCAAGAACGTGTGGTAAGATTTGTAACAAAACACTCAAAAGTGACGGAAGATCGTTTTAAAGAGCTTATGTTTGCTAAGGGAAATTTAACGCGCGATATTGGAACAAATGTAATCGGAATAGATGCAGTGAAGTATGGTCTTATAGATGATGTTGGTGGTATTGGAGATGCAATTCGAAAGTTGAATGAATTAATAGATATGCAAACAGGTGGAAATCAAGATGGGAAGTTGCTACAATGATTTTATATACAATTATGCCCGAGCAACTTATTTATGAGGCGGACTATTCGCAGTACGAACGACAAAAAATAGTGAATGTAAATGGAGTAGAGATGGTTGTATCGGAAGAGAATAATCAATATTATTCCGTTGTTCGTGTGTTAAGTACAAATCCATTCCACTACTTACAGTATGAACCGGGCCAGAAAATAACCTTTTAGCAAAAAGCAGGATTTTGTTAAGAAGCTATGGTATAATATAAAAAACAAGACGGTTGAGCAGCCATGATTAGGCTGCTTTCTTCTGTTTACGCGGCATTTTACACATCTTGTAAAATGCGGCGTAAATAGATTTAAAAAATGTGATGAATGACATGAAAAATACTTTCAATGAATGAAAGTTTCACTTAATTTTTGGACTTGGGGTGAAGAAATGGTAAAACAAAAGCAAAGAGGGACGAAATCAAAAGCAAGACGTACGATAAAGCCAACTTTGTATTACGAAATCGTCGGGTTGACTCTTTTTGCGCTTTCGATCATTACAATCTTACAGCTAGGCATTGTAGGGAAATCGTTTGTGTTATTTTTTCGCTTTTTCTTTGGCGAATGGTACATAATTGGTGTATTAGGTGTAATAGCTTTATCTATTGCGTTTGTTATAAGACGCGGTTGGCCAAACCTTTTAAATAAACGGTTAATCGGTGTCTATTTAATTGTGTTAGCGATATTGATGTTTAGTCATATTACATTATTTAACCTTCTTACAAAAGACGGAGCGGTGGAAAATACTTCTGTAATTGTGAGCACAAAAGATATGTTCTTTCATGAGATGAAGAAAGGCACAGAGACAGTTCATTTAGGTGGAGGTATGTTTGGGGCGCTTATGTTTGCAACGTTTTACTTTTTGTTTGATGAAGTAGGTGCTTACATTATTGGGATTATTCTAGTTATTCTTGGTATACTTTGCATTACAAATAAACATATTGGGGAAGTACTAGCTCCAGTTGGACGAATACTTAGAAGTCAATTTCAAGTGATGCAGGGAGATTATAAGGACTGGAGAGCGAAACGCACTGCTGAACAAACAGAAAAGAAAAAAGCGACAAGGCGCACACGTAGTGAAAGGCATGATATACAAGAAGAGATTGTCGAACCGGTAGAAGAAATAGAAATTGGTCCACCAATTATTTCGAACTTTACAGAGAATTATCCAGTAAGTGAAGAAAAGGATAAAAATCGTGAAGATGAAGTTGCTGATGAGCTGATTGCCCCCCCTGTTATGGAAGAGGAGCTTCCATCGGCATTAAAAGAGCGGTCGCAAAAGAAACGAGGAGAAAAGATAGTTGAATCTCTAGAAGGGGAAATGAAAACTCCCCCAATGCAATTTTCAAATGTGGAAAACAAAGATTACAAGCTTCCTTCTATCGATATATTGAAGTTTCCCAAAAACAAGCAGGTTACAAATGAAAATGAAAAAATTTATGAAAATGCTCGTAAGCTTGAGCGTACGTTCCAAAGTTTTGGTGTGAAAGCAAAAGTGACGAAAGTACATAAAGGGCCTGCGGTTACGAAATATGAAGTGTATCCTGATATGGGAGTGAAAGTAAGTAAAATTGTGAGTTTGAGTGATGATTTAGCACTGGCATTAGCTGCGAAAGATATTCGTATTGAAGCTCCTATTCCTGGGAAATCCGCAGTAGGGATTGAAGTTCCAAATTCAGAGGTTTCCATGGTAACACTTAGAGAAGTACTTGATTCGAAAGCGAACAATCATCCGGAAGAAAAATTATTAATTGGCCTTGGGCGTGATATTACTGGTGACGCAGTGTTAGCGCGGTTAAATAAGATGCCTCATCTATTAGTAGCTGGAGCGACTGGTAGCGGCAAGAGTGTATGTATTAATGGTATTATTGTTAGTATTTTAATGCGTGCTAAACCACATGAAGTAAAGTTAATGATGATTGATCCAAAGATGGTAGAGTTGAATGTATACAATGGTGTTCCGCACTTATTAACACCTGTTGTGACGGATCCTAAAAAAGCATCACAAGCTTTGAAAAAAGTTGTGAGTGAGATGGAGCGACGTTATGAACTATTTGCTCATAGTGGAACACGTAACATTGAAGGGTATAATGAATACATTAGAAACCATAATGATCAATCAGAAGCAAAACAACCTGAGCTTCCATACATTGTTGTAATTGTGGACGAGTTGGCGGATTTAATGATGGTCGCTTCTTCGGATGTAGAGGATGCAATTATGCGTTTAGCACAGATGGCACGTGCTGCTGGTATTCACTTAATTATCGCAACGCAGCGTCCATCTGTTGATGTTATTACTGGTGTTATTAAAGCGAATATTCCGTCACGTATTGCGTTCGCGGTTTCCTCGCAGACGGACTCTCGGACAATTCTTGATAGCGGAGGCGCTGAAAAATTATTAGGACGAGGGGATATGTTATTCATACCAATTGGTGCGTCTAAGCCAGTTCGTGTACAAGGGGCGTTTCTATCAGACGATGAAGTGGAACGAGTTGTAGAATACGTTATTGGTCAACAAAAAGCACAATATCAAGAAGATATGATACCGCAAGATGTCCCGGAAACAAAGCAAGAAGTAGAAGATGAATTATATGATGAAGCGGTTCAGCTTGTTGTAGAAATGCAAACAGCTTCTGTTTCGATGCTACAACGTAGATTTCGAGTAGGATATACACGTGCAGCGCGTCTTATTGATGCGATGGAAATGAATGGTGTGGTTGGACCTTATGAAGGTAGTAAACCGAGAGAAGTTTTGATTAAAGATATACAAGAAAAAAGTTCTTAATAAAAAAGTCTAATTGTTTACAATTAGGCTTTTTTATATGGTGTTTTTGTTATATACTATAGTCACCGGTAAAGAAAGGGCTTTCATTTTTAGATGTTCTTTAGAATACGAATGCTTTCAATGTTATTTTTAAAAAATGTTCGATATTACTTGTGGGAAAATGTTGAATTGTGTTGACACATATGGGAGCAAGTGTTACGATTACTTCGAAAAGAATCACTGCCTCATATAATCTTGGAGATAAGGTCCATAAGTTTCTACCTGGCAACCATGAATTGCTAGACTATGAGGGGAAAAGTGTGTAACAAAGGATGTAAGGGATCTTTGTGCCGAACTTTTTCTCTGTATGAGGAATGTTTGTGGTACAAAGTTTTTTTTATGAAATAAAGATAGAAAATTTCATTTTGAAAAATTATTAACATTTATTCGACAAATATCGTTTTGTGGTAGCATTGCTATACTATGTTGTTAGTTGAAAAAAGAGAACGGAAGTCTTACATCAGAGGTCGAATAATTGGAATGCGGGGGAGTCTTATGTCAGTTAAATCCGATAGTCGACACTTATATTTACGGGTGATCGATCATATTAAAGAAAAAATCAAAAGCGGGGCATATAAAGAAAAACAAAAATTGCCTTCAGAGTTTGATTTAGCGAAAGAACTTGGCGTAAGTAGAGCGACTTTACGAGAAGCGTTGCGTATTTTAGAGGAGGAAAATGTTGTCATTCGTAGACATGGCGTTGGTACTTTTGTGAATGCCAAACCACTGTTTTCTTCTGGAATTGAACAGCTTTCTAGTATTACAGATATGATTTCTAGTGTTGGGAAAACGCCGGGAACCATCTTTTTATCATCATCTACTACGAGTCTAACAGAAGAGGAAAAAGAAAAGTTTAATAGTGATGAAGGCTTTGAGGCTGTAATGATTGAGCGTGTTCGTACAGCAGATGGGGAACCTGTTGTGTACTGTGTTGACAAGTTGGCGAAAGAGGTATTACCGGACTTATCCGATTATAATGAGGAATCATTGCTTACTGTAATTCATAATAACACGCATAAACGTATTACATATGCAGTTGCTCACATTGAACCAATTGGTTATCATCCGAAAATATCACCAATTTTACAATGCGAACCAGAAACAGCGCTGCTGATTCTAAAACAAATGCACTATGATCAAAATGATGAACCAATTTTATATTCTATTAATTATTTTAGAGCAGATAAATTTAGCTTCCACGTATTAAGAAAACGCATGTAATTCGTTCCCTTTTTAGGGAGGTGACAGCAAGAAGAAGGGGACACTAGCATATTAATAGATACATATATCATTTAGGAGGGGTTTCTAGTATGAAGAAAAAAACAGGTATTTTATTATCATTAACGTTGGCAGCGAGTGCAGTGTTAGGGGCATGTGGTAACTCGGATAAGGCAAGTGGGGACAAAAAAGATGAAAAGAGCATTAAAGTAGGTCTGGTTACAGATGTTGGGGGCGTTGATGATAAATCATTTAACCAATCCTCTTGGGAAGGTTTAAAAAAATTCGGTAAAGATAACGGGCTGAAAGAGAAAACAAACTATCGTTACCTTCAGTCTGAAAAAGAAGCCGACTATATTCCGAACTTAAAGAAATTTGCAAAAGATAAATATGATTTATCTTTTGGTATTGGATATAAATTAGAAAAAGCAATTGGAGAGGTTGCAAAAGAATTTCCAAAACAACAGTTTGCGATTGTAGATACTGTCGTAAAAGAACCAAACGTTACAAGCATTACATTTAAGGATCATGAAGGGTCGTTTCTTGTAGGTGCAGTAGCAGCGATGTCAACAAAAACGAATAAAGTTGGTTTTGTTGGCGGAATGAAGAGTGATTTAATTAGTAAGTTTGAGAACGGATTTAAAGCTGGCGCTAAAGCTGTTAATCCAAACATCGAGATTGTATCTGAATATGCAGAAGCATTTGATAAACCTGAAAAAGGTACAGTTCTTGCATCAGCGATGTATGGACAGGGAGTAGATGTGATTTATCACGCTGCGGGCGGTACTGGTAACGGTGTATTTACTGAAGCGAAAAACCGTAAGAAAAAAGGTGAAAATGTTTGGGTAATCGGTGTTGACCGTGACCAACATCAAGAAGGTATGCCTGAAAATGTAACGTTAACTTCTATGGTAAAACGTGTTGACATTGCGGTTCAAAAAGTAGCAGAAGAAGCAAAAGACGGTAAACTAAAAGGTGGAAAAGTAGAAGAGTTCGGTTTAAAAGATGACGGTGTCGGTATTGCGAAAACAACTGATAATGTGAAAAAAGTAAACCCAGAAATTTTAACAAAAATAGAAGAGTTTGAAAAGAAAATTACTGCTGGTGAAATTAAAGTACCTGCGACTGATGATGAGTACAAGCAATACGAGGCTTCTCTTAAGAAATAATGATAGAGAAATAGCAAAGGTTAGTTCTTAGAACTAACCTTTGTATATATGAAATTGCTGTTAATAGAGTGTAATAGGGGACTGTTCCCTGCTAAAAGGAGGCACAATATGGAATACGTAATTGAGATGAATAATATTACAAAAGTATTCCCAGGCATTGTAGCGAATGATGATATTACGTTACAAGTAAAACAGGGAGAGATACATGCTTTACTTGGAGAAAATGGTGCAGGGAAATCAACGCTCATGAATGTATTATTTGGTTTGTATCAACCAGAGCAAGGGGAAATTAAAATTAAAGGTAACCCTGTAAAAATTACCAATCCTAACATTGCAAATGACCTTGGTATCGGGATGGTTCATCAACATTTTATGCTCGTTCATAATTTTACAGTTACAGAGAATATTATTCTTGGAAATGAACCGAAGAAAAAAGGGAAGATTGCTATTGAAGATGCTGCAAAAGAAATTAAGCAGTTATCTGAACAGTACGGTTTAGCTGTGGATCCGTATGCAAAGATAGAAGATATTTCTGTAGGTATGCAGCAACGTGTTGAGATTTTAAAAACGCTCTATCGAGGAGCAGAAATTTTAATATTCGATGAACCGACGGCAGTGTTAACTCCTCAAGAGATTCATGAGCTTATTCAAATTATGAAAAAGCTTGTACAAGAAGGAAAATCTATTATTCTTATTACACATAAGTTAAAAGAAATTATGGAAGTTTGTGACCGCTGTACGATTATTCGAAAAGGAAAAGGAATTGGAACTGTTGACGTTGCAAATACAAATGAACATAAACTTGCGGAATTAATGGTCGGACGTCAAGTGAATTTTAAAACAGAAAAAATAGACGCTAAACCTGAGGGAGATGTACTTTCCATTACAAACCTTGTGGTTCATGATGCACGTCAATTACCTGCTGTAAAAGGCCTTGACTTAACTGTTCGTGCAGGAGAAATTGTCGGTATTGCAGGAATTGATGGAAATGGACAAAGCGAACTTATAGAAGCGATTACTGGTTTACGAAAAGTTGAGTCAGGTTCTATTGCAATTAAAGGGAAAGAAATAACAAATTGGCCAGTTAGACGTATTACAGAAGAAGGAATTGGTCATATTCCAGAAGATCGTCATAAACATGGTCTCGTTCTTGATTTTTCAGTAAGAGATAACATGGTTTTACAAACGTATTATAAAAATCAATTTTCAAAAAAAGGAATTTTAAACTTCGCTAAAATTACAGAGAAAGCAAAAGCTCTAATTGAACAGTTTGATGTGCGTACACCGAGTGAACAAACATTAGCTCGTGCCCTATCTGGTGGAAACCAACAAAAGGCAATTATTGCACGTGAAGTAGATCGTGATCCAGAATTATTAATTGCAGCGCAGCCAACACGTGGTTTAGATGTTGGGGCAATTGAATTTATCCATAAAAAATTAATTGAGCAGAGAGATAAAGGAAAAGCGGTGCTTCTGTTATCTTTAGAACTTGATGAAATTCTAAATGTGAGTGACCGTGTCGCGGTTATTTATGAAGGGAAAATCGTAGCGATAGTTGATGCGAAAGAAACAAATGAACAACAGCTTGGTCTTTTAATGGCTGGGGGAACAGAGAAAGAGCAGGTGGGTACAAATGGCTAAAAAAATATTAACCGAACGAACGATTAATATTTTAGTTCCTGTATTATCAGTTATCTTTGGATTACTTGTAGGCGCTATTGTAATGTTAGTAAGTGGTTATGATCCAATTGTTGGATACGGTGCACTTTGGACTGGTATGTTTGGTAGTCCAAGTGCAATCGGAGAAACATTACGTACAATGATTCCACTTGTTCTTGCTGGGTTGTCAGTCGCGTTTGCGTTTCGTACAGGATTATTTAATATTGGTGTAGAAGGCCAGTTGCTGGTTGGTTGGCTTGCGGCAGTTTGGTTTGGTTATGCCGTATCACTTCCTGCATTTCTTCATATTCCGTTATCTATTTTAGTAGCTGCGATTGTAGGTGGATTATGGGGATTTATTCCGGGGTATTTAAAAGGGAAATTTAAAGTTAACGAAGTTATTGTCACAATTATGATGAACTATATTGCGTTATATGTTACATATGACATCATTAAACGTTTTTTACATGAAGGAAACGATAAAACATATGATGTTAAGTCAAGTGCATCGTTAGCTTCGGATTGGTTATCTTCTTTGACAGATGGGTCACGTCTTCATTGGGGGATTATTGTCGCAATTCTTATTGCAATCTTCATGTGGTTTTTACTAGATAGAACAACTTTAGGTTATGAATTAAAATCAGTTGGATTTAACCAACATGCGTCAAAATATGCAGGAATGAAAGTGTCACGTAATGTTATCCTTTCTATGACAATTGCTGGTGCGTTTGCAGGAATTGGTGGTGCAATGGAAGGGTTGGGTACATTCCAAAGCATGACGGCAATGTCGACATTCACGGGAATTGGATTCGATGGAATCGCAGTAGCTCTTCTTGGGGGGAATAATCCATTCGGTATTATACTTTCGGCGTTATTATTTGGTGGGTTAAAAAGTGCAGCGCCGCAAATGAACTTTGAAGCAGATGTTCCATCAGAGCTGATTAACGTAATTATTGCATGTATAATCTTCTTTGTTGCATGTAGTTATGTTTTAAGATGGGCACTTACTCGCATGAGCAAGGAGGGGAAATAAATGAGCTTCCTAGATATTTTAGCCATTCTTGTGACAGGGACATTATATACGGCGGCACCGATTATTTTTACAGCGCTAGGTGGAGTGTTTAGTGAGCGTTCAGGTGTTGTAAATATTGCGTTAGAAGGATTAATGTTGTTTGGTGCGTTTATTGGTGTTATTACAACGCTATTAATGGGTGATACTTGGGGGGCAATGACTCCTTGGATTGCGCTTGTATTTGCAGCAATTGGAAGTGGATTATTTGCACTACTTCATGCGCTTGCATCCATTACGTTCCGAGCTGATCAAGTTGTCAGTGGAGTTGCCATCAACTTTTTAGCACTTGGTTTAACGGTATTTGCGATTAAGAAGATCTTTGGTAAAGGACAAACTGATTTTATACAATACCGTATTGAAAAAATTGATATTCCAGGACTTTCAGATATTCCAATTATCGGAAAGATCTTTTTCTCAAATGTACCATTAACATCTTATATTGCCATTATTTTAGCATTCGTTGTTTGGTACATTATTTATAAAACTCCATTCGGCCTTCGCCTTCGCGCTGTTGGGGAACATCCAATGGCGGCAGATACAATGGGAATTAATGTGTATAAAATGCGTTATATCGCTGTTTGTATTTCAGGAATGTTTGCAGGGGTTGGTGGTGCCATTTTTTCAATGTCAATCTCGAATAACTTCTCAGGTGCTACGATTACAGGACAAGGTTTCTTGGCGTTAGCTGCGATGATTTTCGGGAAATGGAATCCACTTGGTGCGCTTGGTGCCGCATTGTTTTTCGGTTTTGCACAATCACTTAGTGTAACGGGCGGTACAATTCCAGTATTAGATCAAATCCCAAGTGTTCTCTTAACAATATTACCGTATGTATTTACGATTTTAGCACTTGTTGGTTTTGTAGGACGTTCAGAAGCGCCAAAGGCACTTGGGACACCGTATGAAAAAGGAAAACGATAATATAAAACAGTAAATACTGTTACATTATTATAAGCATTTGTAAAGAGAAAATAAGTTATAAAAAAGCTCGCACATTAGTGCGAGCTTTTTTACATAGAATATGCTTAATACAGAAATTCACTTTCTTCCTTTTTAAGTAGTCAACCGTTAGAAGGAGAACTATGTGACGGAAATAAGGGGGAAAAGTTGATTTTTCGTTTCTAAAAATTGTATATTGAAGAGGAATATTCCTACATACGTAAAGGAGGGCTATAAAATGAAACTGATGGAACAGCAAATACATGAATTAGGTGGTTTGCGTGTACATATGATTCCGACAGATAAATATAAAACAAATACATTTGTATTTCGCTTTAAAGCACCTTTAAACGAAGAAACGGTGACAGAGCGTGCATTATTACCATATGTATTACAAAGTGCAACAGAAAAACTACCATCCGTAATTCGTCTTCGTCAATATTTAGAGGAATTATACGGTTCTTCCCTAGCGGTAGATGTAAGTAAAAAAGGGGAAGATCATATCATTTCTATTTATGTAGACATTGCAAATGAAACATATTTACAGGATGCACCGCCACTCTTTGAAAAGGCGCTTTCTATACTATCCGATATCGTATTACATCCAGCAACGGAGGGAAGTGGCTTTTTACAACCAATTGTAGAAAGCGAGAAAAGAGCACTCGTGCAACGAATTGAAGCTACATATGATGATAAAATGCGTTATGCGAATGAACGATTAATAGAAGAAATGTGTAAAGTAGAACCGTATCGTATAAGTGCAAATGGTCAAAAAGAGCGCGTTGCTTCCATTACGAATGAAACGTTATATAGTTATTATCAAAAGGTGTTAGTGGAAGATGAAATGGATCTATATATCATTGGTGACATAGCTGAAGATGCGATTGATTTAGTAGGTAAATATTTTTCAATTCCGCCTCGTGAAGAAAAAGAGAAACATGTTATTCTTCATAAGCGAAATAATGAAGAACAAGAAATTGTGGAAAAACAAGAATTAAAGCAAAGTAAATTAAATATCGGATATCGCACATATATTACGTACCGTGATGAAGATTATTTTGCGCTTCAGCTATTTAATGGATTATTTGGCGGGTTCTCACATTCAAAATTATTTGTGAATGTACGCGAAAAAAATAGTTTAGCGTATTATGCAGCATCTCGCTTTGAAAGTCATAAAGGTCTTCTTTTTGTTATGTCAGGAATTGAAGCGAAAAATTATAAAAAAGCGGTCGAGATTATTAAAGAACAAATGAAAGCGATGCAAAGTGGTGACTTTTCAGAAGAAGAGATTCATCAAACTAAGAGTGTAATTCAAAATCAAATTCTAGAGGCGATTGATACACCACGTGGTTTTGTAGAAATGCTTTATCATGGCGTTATTGCAGAACGTACACGTCCAGTAGAGGAATGGTTGACTGGGATTGAACGTGTTACAAAAGAGGAAATTGTAAAGGTTGCCAATAATATTGAACTTGATACGATTTACTTTTTACACGGAACGGAGGGAGAATAGATGGAGAAAATTTCTTATGAACAATTAAAAGAAACTCTATATTATGAGAAGCTTCCAAATGGGTTAGATGTATATATATTGCCGAAGCAAGGATTTAACAAAACTTTCGCTACATTTACAACAAAATATGGTTCCGTTGATAATACGTTTGTTCCACTTGGAAAAGAAGAAATGATTCGGGTGCCAGATGGAATTGCTCATTTTCTTGAGCATAAATTGTTCGAAAAAGAAGATCATGATGCGTTTCAATTGTTTAGTAAACAAGGTGCTTCTGCTAATGCCTTTACATCATTTACGAGAACAGCCTATCTTTTTTCGTGTACATCAAATGTAGAACAAAATTTAAATACATTATTAAATTTCGTTCAAGAGCCGTATTTTTCTGAAAAAACAGTTGAAAAAGAAAAAGGTATTATTGGCCAAGAGATTCAAATGTATCAAGATAACCCAGATTGGCGTTTGTATTTTGGTTTAATCGATAGTTTATTCGTTAAACATCCAATTAAAATTGATATTGCAGGAACTATTGAGTCCATTAGTGAAATTACAAAAGACTTATTATATGAATGTTACGAGACATTTTATCACCCTAGCAACATGTTGCTATTTGTTGTTGGAGCGATTGATCCAGAAAAGACAATGCAGTTAGTACGTAAAAACCAGGCGAAAAAAGATTATAAAAATCAACCAGAAATTGTACGTTCGTTTGAAGAGGAACCAGAAGCGGTAAATGAAAAGAAAAAAATTATTTCTATGCCTGTTCAAACACCGAAATGTTTAGTTGGTATTAAAGCGACTGGGCTTAAAGAAAAAGGGCAAGAGCTTTTAAAACAAGAGATTGCGCTTACATTACTTTTAGATTATTTATTTGGGAAAGGATCAACTCATTATGAGTCATTATATAATGAAGGACTTATTGATGATTCATTCTCTTATGATTATACAGAAGAAAATAACTTTGGCTTTGCGATGGTTGGTGGCGACACGAAACAGCCTGATGAGCTAGCCAATCGATTGAAAGGTATTTTATTACAGACGGATTATAATGAGTTAGATGAGAAGGCGCTAGAGCGTGTAAAGAAAAAGAAAATTGGTGGCTTCTTACGCTCGCTTAACTCGCCTGAATATATTGCAAATCAATTCACAAGGTATGCATTTAATGAATCTAGTTTATTCGATGCTCTTTCCGTTTTAGAGGGATTAACTGTTCAAGATTTACAAGAAGCGGCAAAAGTATTTTTGTCTGAGGAAAGAATGAGCATTTGCCAAGTATTGCCCAAAAAATAAAGTGAAACATGAATAGTTGAGCTTAAGCTTTACGATGTAGAACTTTACAGGTAGTTTTACTTTATCCCCTCACCTAACCTTTTGGCTATTGCTGAATTGTAAGGTGGGGGTATTATTTGTTTGTGAATACATGATAGAATTAGTGACTTGAAAGAGTTTCTCTGTAGAGGAAAGATAAGAGAGGATATATATGACAAAGTTTGCACTAGTGACGGGAGGAAGCGGAGGAATCGGCTCTGCAATTTCAAAACAATTAGTTGAAGATGGTTATACAGTGTATGTTCATTACAACAAGAGTGAAGAAAAGATAAAGGGATTAAAGCTAGAGCTGGGTGCGATTATTCCGGTTCAAGCTAATTTAGCTGCAGCAGATGGCGTACAGAAGCTCTGGGCGCAAATTCAAAATCCTATTGATGTAATTGTGTATGCAGCTGGGCGAAGTATATTTGGTTTGGTGACAGATGTGACAAATGAGCAATTGAATGAGATGGTGGAATTGCAAGTGAAGAGTGTTTATAAACTTCTTTCACTTGCGCTTCCATCGATGATTCGTCTAAGAAGTGGAAATATCGTAGTTATTTCATCTATATGGGGGCAGATAGGGGCGTCTTGTGAAGTGTTATACTCCATGGTAAAAGGGGCACAAAATTCGTATGTAAAAGCATTAGCGAAAGAGGTAGCTTTAAGCGGGATACGTGTAAACGCAGTATCACCAGGAGCAATAAATACAGAAATGTTAAGCGTGTTCTCAGAAGAGGACAAGCAAGGAATTGCAGAAGAGATTCCAGCTGGAAGAATTGGATTTCCGGAGGAAGTCGCAAAAACTGTTTCTTTCCTTGTATCACCATCTGCTTCATATATAACAGGACAAATTATTGGAGTGAATGGTGGCTGGCATTGTTAAAATAAAAATATGTACATAAAAAATGAAAAATTGTACAAATTAAGCATGATTCTATTACTTAATAGTGAGGTGCTTAACCATGTCAGTATTAGATAATTTTGACCAGTGGAAAAGTTATTTAGGAGAGCGCTTAGAACAGGCGCAAGGAAAAGGGCTTGATGGTAGTGCGGTCTCAGATATGGCATTCCGTGTAGGAGATTATTTAGCAAATGAAGTAGAGGCACGAAATGATCAAGAAAAGTTATTAGCTGAGCTTTGGAAAGTGGCTGATGAACAAGAGCAGCATATAATAGCTAATTTAATGGTAAAGTTTGTACAACATAAGTAAAAAAAGAGAGGAGAAAATCCTCTCTTTTTTTTTTAGGTATCGAAAATACCGTGATTCGATTATACATTTATCTTCCCTATTAACGTAAAATCATATAATATAGTACGTAGGTGTAAAGTAAGCAGGGGGAGTGACGTTTGATGATTGAATGGTATTTTGAATATGAAATACATAAAAACCGACCTGGCTTGCTTGGTGACGTTTCTTCGTTAATCGGTATGCTTGGCATTAATATTGTCACAATTAATGGTGTAGATAACGCTCGGCGTGGACTGTTACTTATGTGTGATAGTCAAGAGCAAATCTCTAGACTTGAATCAATTTTGAATACGATGGATAATATAACGGTAACGAAATATCGTCCGCCAAAGCTCAGAGATAGGTTGGCAGTTAGGCACGGCAGGTATATACAACGAGATGCAGATGATAAGAAAACATTTCGTTTTGTGCGTGATGAATTAGGGTTACTCGTTGATTTTATGGCAGAACTGATGAAAAAAGAAGGACATAAACTCATCGGGATACGAGGAATGCCTCGCGTTGGTAAAACAGAATCTATCGTTGCTGCAAGCGTTTGTGCAAATAAGCGTTGGCTTTTTGTTTCGTCTACTCTGATTAAACAAACTGTACGCAGTCAACTAATTGAAGATGAGTATAGTGACGATAATATTTTTATATTAGATGGAATTGTTTCAACAAAGCGTGCAAATGAAAAACATTGGCAGCTCGTTCGTGAAATTATGAGATTGCCTGCAACAAAAGTTGTCGAACATCCAGATGTATTCGTGACTCAATCAGAATACACACTTGATGATTTTGATTATATTATTGAATTGCGTAACGATTATGATGAAGAAATTCAATATGATTTAGTAGATGAAATTGAGCAAGGAACGCAAAATAATTTCTCTATGTTTGACTTTTAAAGAAATATTGAGGTGTTAGAAGTGACGGAATTAGGACAAAAGCTGAAAGAAGCAAGGGAAGCGAAAGGCTTGTCTATCGATCAGCTACATGGGGTTACGAAAATTCAAAAACGTTATTTAGTAACGATTGAAGAGGGCGATTATAGTATATTGCCTGGCGCATTTTATGCGCGTGCATTTATTAAACAATATGCGGATGCGGTTGGCTTAAATGGAGAACAATTGCTTGCAGAGTATCAAAGTGTAATACCACAATCTGAATCTCATGATGTACCGCAAGTATCAAAAAGTCAAAAGACACAAGAAACAATGCAAAAAGCAGCATCACTTCCAATTGCAGATCATATGCCTAAAATATTGATCGCATTATTGGTAATTGCAGTAGGAGTAGCTGTGTGGTTTGTTTTTCAATGGTTAGCGGGAAAAGATGAAGGACAAGTAAAACAAAGTAAAAGCGAACAAATAGAAGTACAGAAGGCAAAAGATTCTCCGCTTGATGAAAAGAAAGAAGAAGAAAAAGCAAAAGAACCTAAAAAAGAAGAACCTAAGAAAGAAGAGCCAAAGAAAGAAGAACCACCAGCACAACAGCCGACTACTGGTCAAGAAGAAGTGAAGGTTATTGGAACAAGTGGTAAGGTATCTACTTTGGAAATTCATAATAATAAAGCACTGGAGTTAGAAATTACAGCGAAGGGTGCAAGTTATGTAGATATTAAAAGTGAAGCTGGAAATGTCGTTTTTAATGGCACACTTCAAGAAGGTCAAACAGAAAAACATGATTTAACAACAGCAAAAGAAGTACTTCTCAACATTGGAAGTGCACCGAATGTTGAAATTAAACTGAATGGCCAACCAGTTGCTTTCCCACTAGATCCAGAAAAGGAATATCACCAAAGATTAGTGATTAAAAATCTAGGGACAGGGCAACCTGCACAATAATAGTCATCGCTTCGATGACTTTTTTCCAATGAACAAATGTTTTTGACATGATGGAGGAATAGCTGTGAATTTACCAAATAAAATTACAATATCTCGAATCTGCTTAATTCCAATTTTTTTAGTAATTATGTTAGCTCCTTTTAACTGGGGAACATATACAGTTGGAAATGTGGATTTACCAATTCAACATTTAGTAGGAGCAATTATTTTTATTGTTGCTTCGGCTACAGATTGGATTGATGGACATTATGCAAGAAAATATAACCTTGTAACAAATTTAGGGAAGTTTCTTGATCCATTAGCTGATAAGTTACTCGTTTCAGCTGCGCTTATTACATTAGTAGAAATGCAATATGTTCCATCTTGGATTGTTATTGTAATCATTAGTCGTGAGTTTGCTGTAACAGGATTACGTCTTATATTGGCTGGAACTGGTGAGGTTGTTGCAGCTAATATGTTAGGGAAAATTAAAACATGGACACAAATTATCGCAATTTCAGCGTATTTATTGCATGATGTACCGTTAAATTTAATCCATATTCCAGTCGCAGATATTTTCATATGGATTGCGCTTATCTTTACAGTTATTTCTGGATGGGACTATTTCTGGAAAAATAGAGCTGCTTTTGTAAATTCAAAATAACAGCTTATGGGGGAATCGGAATGAATGCCGAAATTATTGCGGTTGGAACGGAATTGTTACTCGGACAAATTACAAATACAAATGCGAAATTTTTATCTGAAAAATTAGCATCCATTGGAATCAATGTGTATTATCATACTGTTGTAGGTGATAATAATCAGCGGTTACAAGAAGCAATTCAAATTGCAGAGAAGCGTGCGGATATACTTATTTTTACTGGTGGATTAGGACCGACAAAAGATGATTTAACGAAAGAAACAATTGCTTCAACTTTGCAAGAAGAACTTGTTTATGATGAAGTGGCATTAACGTCAATTAGTGAATATTTTAAACGTACAGGGCGTGAATTCACAGAAAACAACAAGAAGCAAGCACTTGTTTTAAAAGGATCGACTGTATTTGCAAATGATCATGGTATGGCTCCGGGTATGGGGTTAGCTAAGAACGAGAAGGTTTATATTCTATTACCAGGCCCACCAAAAGAAATGAAACCGATGTATACAAGTTACGTAGAGCCATTTTTACGTAACTTTACAACTGAAGAGCATATATATTCCCGTGTTCTTCGTTTTTTCGGCATTGGAGAATCCCAACTGGAAGTGAAAGTTCAAGATTTAATTGATAGTCAAACGAATCCAACAATTGCTCCGCTAGCTTCGGATGGGGAAGTAACGCTGCGTTTGACCGCTAAACATCGTGATGTAAAGCAAGCAGAAGTGCTCATTCAACATGTAGAAGATTTGATTTTAGAGCGAGTAGGGGAATTTTTCTACGGTTATAACCAAGATTTTCTTCATAATAAAGCAATTGATTTATTGAAGAAAAAAGGTTTAACTTTAGCATCTGCGGAAAGTTTAACAGGCGGTCTGTTTGGAAATCAAGTAACAGAAAACACGGGTGTATCTTCTGTATTTAAAGGTGGCATAATTTGCTATCATAACGATGTAAAACAACATATTTTACAAGTACCTGAAGAAGTATTACAAACAGTTGGTGCTGTAAGCGAACAATGTGCGCGTTATCTTGCTGAAAATGTAAAAACATTATTGAAGACAGATATTGGTGTTAGCTTCACTGGAGTGGCAGGACCAAATGCTTCGGAAAATAAAGAACCTGGTACTGTTTTTGTAGGTTTAGCGATAAAGAATGAACCAACTATTGTTGTTTCTCTTAAATTAAGCGGAAGCCGTCAGCAAATTCGAGAACGCTCTGTGAAATATGGATTTTATCATTTGTATAAAAAGCTAGAAGAGATTTAAACCTCTTCTAGCTTTTTTGTAATGAAAATCATACATTCTTCTATAGAAAATAAAAAAACGAATAAATGTTCGATTTTTGTTGGCAAATTGATATGAAAATAGGTATAATGAGATTAGCAATTCAGTTAAGGAGGAATTTTGAATGAGTGATCGTCAAGCGGCATTAGATATGGCGTTAAAACAAATAGAGAAGCAATTCGGTAAAGGTTCTATTATGAAATTAGGAGAACAGGCAGAACGTAGAATTTCTACGGTACCGAGTGGTTCATTAGCACTTGATGTAGCTTTAGGTGTTGGTGGTTACCCACGTGGCCGTATTATCGAAATTTACGGACCTGAAAGTTCAGGTAAAACAACAGTTTCCTTACATGCGATTGCAGAAGTGCAACGTCAAGGTGGACAAGCAGCATTTATTGATGCTGAGCATGCGATGGATCCGGTATATGCACAAAAGTTAGGTGTTAATATTGATGAGTTACTATTATCACAGCCTGATACAGGAGAACAAGGTTTAGAAATTGCAGAAGCATTAGTACGAAGCGGTGCAATTGATATCATCGTAATTGACTCTGTAGCGGCTCTTGTACCAAAAGCGGAAATCGAAGGGGAAATGGGTGACTCTCATGTCGGTTTACAAGCGCGTTTAATGTCACAAGCACTTCGTAAGCTTTCTGGTGCGATTAATAAATCAAAAACAATTGCAATCTTTATTAACCAAATTCGTGAAAAAGTTGGGGTTATGTTCGGGAACCCAGAAACAACTCCAGGTGGTCGTGCTTTGAAATTCTATTCAACAGTTCGTCTTGAAGTACGTCGTGCTGAGCAATTAAAGCAAGGTAATGACATTGTTGGTAACAAAACGAAAATAAAAGTAGTGAAAAATAAAGTGGCACCTCCTTTCCGTGTTGCTGAAGTTGATATTATGTATGGAGAAGGAATTTCACGAGAAGGCGAAATTTTAGATATGGCTTCTGAACTTGATATCGTTCAAAAAAGTGGTGCTTGGTATTCTTATAATGAAGAACGTTTAGGACAAGGACGCGAAAATGCGAAGCAGTTCTTAAAAGAAAATCCAGATGTAAGAGATGAAATTGCATTCTTTATTCGTGAGCACCATGGAATTAGTGAAGATTCTGCTGCTGAAAGTATGGAAGATGGAACTCTTCTTGATTAATAAAAGACACGATTCCGTGTCTTTTATTTTTTATCTCACAATAATATGTAACAAGGCCTTTTTGTAAGGTTTTTTCCTTTGTTAGAACTGATTTAGTAAGGGTTGTTATCATTGATGTGTATAAACTTTTTTTGTAAAAAGAAGATTTACATGACAAAGGTAAAGAAAGTAAAAGTAGACAACGCTTGACAATGAAAAATGCGATAGATACAATGAGAATGTATATTTTTTCTTATATACGATACACTCTTCTCTAGAAGAGAAGTAACATTCGGGGTAGGTTCTATACCTTTTCGAAATAATAATATGACATTTTAATTGTGAAATGAAGAAAGTCCCTTAAAAAAGCGGGGCGACGGTCTTTGCTGTACGTTGCAATTCAATGT
The DNA here is from genome assembly GCF_002560575.1 of Bacillus sp. AFS023182. Taxonomy (NCBI): domain Bacteria; kingdom Bacillati; phylum Bacillota; class Bacilli; order Caryophanales; family Bacillaceae; genus Bacillus; species Bacillus sp. AFS023182. The sequence goes on from NZ_NTRO01000004.1 coordinate 553,107, forward strand.
ACATGCCGACAGTCTTTTTTCATTCATAGCAAGGGGAGGTGAAATCATGAGTAGTACAGTTTGGATACTCATCTCCATTTTGCTTGCAACAGTCGGTGCAGTTGTTGGCTTTTTTGTTCGAAAGTCTATTGCAGAAGCGAAGATTAATGGTGCAGCGAATGAAGCGAGACGTATTTTAGACGATGCGAATCGCGAAGCAGAAGCACTTAAAAAAGAAGCGCTTTTAGAAGCAAAGGATGAAATTCATACACTTCGTACAGAAGCTGAATTAGAAATTCGTGACCGTAGAAGCGAATTACAAAAACAAGAAAATCGTTTAATGCAAAAAGAAGAGAACCTTGATCGTAAAGACGAAACGCTCGATAAACGCGAGCAAATGTTAGAAAAGAAAGAGGAATCTCTTGTAGCGAGACAACAACAGATTGAAGAGTTGGAAAGCAAAGTGGGAGAGTTAGTTCAAAAGCAACAAACAGAATTAGAGCGCATTTCCAATCTGACACGCGAACAAGCGAAAGCGATCATTTTAGGGAAAGTGGAAAGTGAAATTTCTCATGAAATTGCCGTTATGGTAAAAGAAAGTGAAGTTCGTGCGAAAGAAGAAGCGGATAAGAAAGCAAAAGAGATTTTATCTCTTGCAATGCAAAGATGTGCGGCTGATCATGTTGCTGAAACAACCGTTTCGGTTGTAAATCTTCCAAATGACGAAATGAAGGGACGTATTATCGGACGCGAAGGTCGTAATATTCGTACGTTAGAAACGTTAACAGGTATTGACCTTATTATTGATGATACGCCAGAAGCGGTAATTCTATCAGGATTCGATCCAATTCGTCGTGAAACAGCTCGTATCGCTCTTGATAAGCTCGTACAGGATGGACGTATTCACCCAGCGCGTATTGAGGAAATGGTCGAAAAATCGAGACGTGAAGTGGATGAGTACATTCGCGAAGTTGGGGAACAAACAACGTTTGAAGTAGGTGTCCACGGATTACATCCAGACTTAATTAAGATTTTAGGTCGTTTGAAATACCGTACAAGTTATGGACAAAACGTGTTGAAACACTCTATGGAAGTAGCGTACTTAACAGGACTGATGGCAGCGGAGCTTGGCGAGGACGAAAAATTAGCGAGACGAGCAGGTCTGTTGCATGATATTGGAAAAGCAATTGACCACGAAGTAGAAGGTAGTCACGTTGAAATTGGTGTTGAACTCGCAACGAAATATAAAGAGCATCCGGTTGTTATTAATAGTATCGCATCTCACCATGGTGATACAGAACCAACTTCCATCATTGCGGTTTTAGTTGCGGCAGCAGATGCGTTATCAGCTGCAAGACCAGGAGCTCGTAGTGAAACACTTGAAAACTATATTCGTCGTCTTGAGAAGTTAGAAGAGATTTCAGAATCCTATGAAGGAGTAGAAAAATCTTTTGCAATTCAAGCAGGACGTGAAGTTCGCATCTTGGTAAAACCTGATACAATCGATGATTTAGAAGCTCATCGTTTAGCGCGGGATATTCGAAAACGTATTGAAAATGAACTGGATTATCCAGGACATATCAAAGTAACCGTTATTCGTGAAACACGTGCAGTGGAATACGCAAAATAAAGTGGTGAAGCACCACTTTATTTTTTTGTGTTGGGATTGGGCAATATAAAATAAATTGTTTGTAAACAACTTGGATCTCGCTATTTGCGGATAGTAATAAAATAAGCAGTACATAGAAAGGGTAAGACATATGAGAATTTTATTTGTTGGAGATGTAGTAGGGTCCCCTGGAAGAGGTATGATTCAACAATACGTACCAGCGTTAAAGAAAAAATATACGCCTACTGTAACAATTATTAATGGAGAAAATGCTGCAGGTGGTCGTGGTATTACAGAGAAAATTTACCGGAACTTTTTAGAGTGCGGTGCACAAGCAGTTACACTTGGGAATCATGCTTGGGATAACCGTGAAGTGTTTGAATTTATTGATGATGCTAAATATCTTGCAAGACCAGCCAACTTTCCGGAGGGAACACCAGGAAAAGGACTTATTTTTGTAAATTGTAACGGTACAGAAGTAGCAGTAATTAACTTACAAGGACGTACGTTCCTTCCGCCAATTGATTGTCCGTTCCGAAAAGTGGATGAATTAATTAACATTGCGAAAAAGCGCACAAATATTATCTTTATTGATTTTCATGCTGAGACAACAAGTGAAAAACAAGCACTTGGTTGGTATGTAGACGGACGTGCTACAGCAGTAGTAGGGACACATACGCATGTTCCAACAGCAGATAATCGTATTTTACCAAGTGGGACAGCTTACATTACAGATGTTGGAATGACTGGTCCATATGATGGAATTTTAGGGATGGATCGTGAAGCTGTACTGAAGAAGTTTTTAACGAATTTACCTGTACGTTTTGAAGTAACAAATGGAAGAACACAGTTAAGCGCAGTGTTAATTGATGTTGATCCAAATACTGGAAAAGCTAAAAAAATTGAACGTATTTTAATCAATGATGATCAGCCATTTTTTGAATAATATAATTTAAAAGTTAGAAAAAACATTATATTTTAATTTTTTAGAAAAATTACAGAAATTAAGCAGGAATACATGTCTTTCCTCGTGAATATAAGTTAAAGTGAAATAATCGCTAATACTTTTTAAAGAAACGAGGAGGAAACGAGGAATGGAAATATTAAAAGTTAAAGCAACTTCGGTCCCTAACTCTGTAGCCGGTGCACTTGCTGGGGTTATCCGCGAACGCGGAACAGCAGAAATCCAAGCTATTGGCGCAGGTGCATTAAATCAAGCCGTGAAGGCAGTAGCAATTGCAAGAGGATTTGTAGCGCCTAGTGGTTTAGATTTAATTTGTATTCCGGCTTTTACAGACATTATGATTGATGGTGAAGAACGTACAGCAATAAAATTAATTGTAGAACCTCGTTAAGTTTAAACAACCTGTTTGCTTTTATGCAAACAGGTTGTTTTTATGAGGAAGGGGGATAAAAGTGAAAGTTTTTGATGCACATTGTGATGTATTATGGCAACTATGGAGTTCAAAAGGAAAGAAGGATTTTCAAAACGATCCCTCTTTACATATTACATTTGAACAGCTGGAAAAAAGAAAAGGAAGCGTTCAATGCTTTGCGATATATGTCCCAGAAACAGTGCCATATGAACAACGTTTTGAAGCCGCGCTAGCTATGGTAGATATATTTTATAAGCAGGTATTATCGCTACCAAATATGAAATTGATTCAAACAAAAAAAGACATAGAGCAGTTAGGACCCAATGAAATTGGTGCCATTTTAACATTAGAAGGCGGCGAACCAATTGGAAAAGAAATGATGAAATTGCTCACGCTCTATCGCTTAGGAGTTCGATCTATGGGACTCACTTGGAATCATGCAAATTTATTAGCTGATGGGGCACTTGAAACGAGAGGAGCAGGACTTACTACGTTTGGTAGGAAGGTTGTAGAAGAACTGAATTCGTTTCGTTTATGGACAGATGTGTCTCACTTAAACGAAAAAGGTTTTTGGGATGTGATAGAAATTGCCCAATATCCAATTGCATCACATTCAAATTGTTATGAGCTTTGTCAACACCCGCGTAATTTGAAAAATGAACAAGTACAAGCACTTATTCAAAAAGATGGTGTAATTGGTGTAACTTTCGTTCCGGAGTTTTTAAGCAATCAAAGGCCTGCTTATATAGATGACATATTACGGCATGTGGAGCATATTTGTTCACTTGGAGGAGAGCGTAATATAGGGTTTGGTTCGGATTTTGATGGTATTACAAAAATGGTTGTCGGTCTAGAGGCGTATCGACATTATGAATGTGTAATCAATGAACTGAGTAAGCGATACAGTGAAACAAATGTCAAAAGGTTTTTATATGATAATTTCATTGATCATATTCTTTTCTAGATGCTTATTTTATATTGTCTTTTAAATTTAAATTCAAATAGTTAGAAAAGTTAAAAAATTTAATAAAAATCAGACCAAATCATTGCATTTTTTTCATTGTAAGGCTAGAATTGTAGACGAATTAAGATTATGCAAAAGATTCAGGGAAGTCTGAAGAGGTATAATTTGCGTCCATTGTAGTTTCTTTGCACAAAAAGTGCTACACTATTACTGTAAAAAAATACACTACAATGAATGCAGCCAAAAGGGGTGTAGGAGATGATTAGTCAACTTTCATGGAAAGTTGGAGGACAACAAGGTGAAGGGATTGAAAGTACAGGAGAAATTTTCTGTATTGCATTAAACCGCTTAGGGTATTACCTATACGGTTACCGCCACTTTTCATCACGAATTAAAGGTGGTCATACAAATAATAAAATTCGCGTAAGTACAACTGAAGTACGTGCGATATCTGATGATTTAGATATTTTAATTGCATTTGATCAAGAAACAATTGACTTTAACTTCCACGAATTACGCCCGGGTGGGATTGTTGTTGCAGATGCAAAATTTAATCCAACTATACCAGAAAGTGCAGATGTGAATTTATATGCAATACCTTTTACAGATATTGCCTCTGAATTAGGGACATCATTAATGAAAAACATGGTTGCCGTTGGAGCATCTAGTGCGGTATTAGGATTAGATGAAACTGTATATTTAGAAGTTGTTGAAGAAATTTTCGGTCGCAAGGGAGAGCAAGTCGTTCAGAAGAATATGGAAGCAATCAAACGCGGCTCTCAATATATGAAAGAATTACTTGGTGAAAAAGTAAATATGATGCAGCTTGAAAAAGCTGATGGTCAAAAACGTATGTTTATGATCGGTAACGATGCAATTGCATTTGGTGCAGTAGCTGGCGGTGCACGTTTTATGTCAGCATATCCAATTACACCTGCCTCTGAAATTATGGAATACTTAATTAAAAAATTACCAAAAGTAGGCGGAACAGTCATCCAAACAGAGGATGAAATTGCCGCTTGTACAATGGCAATTGGTGCGAACTATGCTGGTGTACGTACATTAACAGCATCAGCAGGACCTGGCCTATCTTTAATGATGGAAGCAATTGGTTTAGCTGGTATTACAGAAACACCTCTTGTTATCATAGATACACAACGTGGTGGCCCAAGTACTGGTTTACCAACAAAACAAGAGCAGTCTGATTTAATGGCGATGATTTACGGTACACATGGGGAAATTCCAAAAATCGTAATGGCACCAAGTACTGTTGAAGAAGCGTTCTATGATATCGTAGAAGCGTTTAACTTAGCAGAAGAATACCAAGTTCCTGTTATTTTCTTAACAGATTTACAGCTTTCTTTAGGAAAGCAAACTGTAGAACCACTGAAGTTAGATAGAGTAGAAATTCGCCGCGGTAAGCTTGATTTACAAGCAGAGTTACCAGAGCGTGAAAATAAAGCTTACTTTAAACGTTACGAAGTGACAGAAGATGGTATTTCGCCACGCGTTTTACCTGGTATGAAAAATGGTATTCACCATGTGACAGGTGTAGAGCATGATGAAACTGGTAAACCTTCTGAATCATCACTAAATCGTAAAGCACAAATGGACAAACGTTTCCGTAAAATGGAGAATTTAAAGTTTAATACCCCTGTTTACAAAAATGCTAAGTATGATGACGCTGATGTATTGTTAGTTGGCTTTAACTCTACTCGTGGTGCAATTGAAGAAGCGATGGAGCGCTTAGAGCAAGAAGGATTAAAAGTAAATCATGCTCACGTTCGTTTAATTCATCCGTTCCCAACTGATGAAATTCTTCCACTTGTGAAGGGAGCAAAACGCGTTGTTGTAGTAGAAAACAATGCAACTGGTCAGCTTACTAACATTATGAAAATGAATCTTGGCAATGGTGAGAAAATTTCTAGTCTGTTAAAATATGACGGGAATCCATTCCTACCAAAAGAAATTTACAACGAATGCAAAAAAGGGGTTGTATTAAATGGCAACATTTAAGGACTTTCGTAACAGTGTAAAACCAAACTGGTGTCCAGGTTGCGGAGACTTCTCAGTGCAAGCTGCAATTCAACGTGCAGCAGCTAACGTTGGTTTAAACCCAGATGAATTAGCTGTTATTTCTGGAATTGGCTGTTCGGGTCGTATTTCGGGTTACATTAATTCATATGGCGTTCATAGTATTCATGGACGTGCACTGCCAATTGCACAAGGCGTGAAAATGGCAAACCGTGATTTAACAGTTATCGCATCTGGTGGTGACGGAGATGGCTTCGCAATCGGTATGGGACATACAATTCATTCGATTCGTCGTAACATTGACATTACTTACATTGTTATGGATAACCAAATTTACGGTTTAACAAAAGGTCAAACTTCACCACGTAGTGAAGCCGGCTTTAAAACGAAAAGTACACCGCAAGGTTCAATTGAACCAGCGTTATCTGTAATGGAAATGGCATTAACAGCTGGTGCGACATTTGTGGCGCAAAGCTTTTCAAGTGACTTAAAAGAATTAACGCAGCTTATCGAAGCTGGTATTCAGCATAAAGGGTTCTCTTTAATTAATGTATTCAGTCCATGTGTAACTTATAATAAAGTAAATACGTATGACTGGTTTAAAGAGAATTTAACAAAACTAAGCACAGTCGAAGGATACGATCCATCTAATCGTATGATTGCTATGCAAACATTAATGGAAAACAAAGGTTTAGTAACGGGTTTAATTTATCAAAATACAGAACAGCCTTCTTATCAAGAACTTGTAAAGGGATATAGTGAAAAACCTTTAGTGCAGGCTGATTTACAAATGGATCAAAAAATGTTTGATGAACTCGTTGCTGAGTTTATGTAATCGTAATAAAAAGCTGCTTAATGGCAGCTTTTTTATTCACTCATAAAATTCAGAATGTTAAAATAATAAGTGTATCGTCTTGTTAGTTAAATGGGTTTGTGCGCTGAAGTAAGTGGGTATGGTATGGTCTCTTTGTTGTTAAATTTGGCTAAACATCTTATACTATGATAGTGTGTATAGGAATAAAGTAATATGTTTTTTAGGACAAAGTTAAAACAACAAAAAAGGGAATGTCTATTGGTGTCGGGAGGACTCCATTCTTACGGATGGTTAGATCGACTACTCGAGTTTCAAAGGGGCAAGCTATCTCTCAAACTATCCTAATCTTTAAGATGGGTCTAATTGTCATCAAAATGGACTACAGAGTGTGTAGAGTTAAGGTTGAAAGGAGATTACCCATGAACGAGCAACAACGATTAGCAAGTCAACAAGCCAATTCTTCTATGAAAAAAGGAGAAAAAGATTACAGTAAATACTTTGAAAGTGTATATCAGCCGCCTTCTTTAAAAGATGCGAAAAAGCGCGGGAAAGAAGAAGTTAAAATTGAACGTGATTTTGGTTTGCCAGAAGAGTTTCGTAACTTTGGTGCAGGAAGAAAGTTTTATATCCGTACTTATGGATGTCAAATGAATGAGCATGATACAGAAGTAATGGCTGGTATTTTTACAGCGCTTGGATATGAACCAACATTTTCGACAGAAGATGCAGATGTGATTCTATTAAATACTTGTGCTATTCGTGAAAACGCTGAGAATAAAGTATTTGGGGAACTTGGACATTTAAAACCATTAAAACAAAGAAATCCGGATCTTTTAATCGGTGTGTGTGGTTGTATGTCTCAAGAAGAATCCGTTGTAAACAAAATTATGCAAAAAAACCAGCATGTAGATATGGTATTTGGTACACATAATATTCACCGTTTACCGTACATTTTAAAGGATGCGATGTTCTCAAAAGCAACAGTTGTTGAAGTATGGTCTAAAGAAGGAGATGTAATTGAAAACCTTCCGAAAGTACGTCGTGGTGATATTAAAGCATGGGTAAACATTATGTATGGATGCGACAAATTCTGTACATATTGCATCGTACCGTATACACGTGGCAAAGAACGTAGTCGCCGTCCAGAAGATATTATTAATGAAATTCGTCATTTAGCTGCAAATGGATATAAAGAAATTACGTTGCTTGGTCAGAACGTAAACGCATATGGTAAAGACTTTGAAGATTTAGAATATGGTCTTGGCGATTTAATGGATGAACTTCGTAAGATTGATATAGCACGTGTTCGCTTTACAACAAGTCACCCACGTGATTTTGATGATCACTTAATTGAAGTGCTTGGAAAAGGCGGTAATTTAGTTGAACATATCCACTTACCAGTGCAATCTGGAAGTACAGATATGCTAAAGATTATGGCACGTAAATATTCACGGGAACATTATTTAGAACTTGTACGTAAAATTAAAGAGGCGATTCCTGATGCTGTATTAACAACTGATATTATCGTTGGTTTCCCAAATGAAACAGACGAGCAATTTGAAGAAACGATGTCGTTATATCGCGAAGTAGGTTTTGACAGTGCATTTACATTTATTTATTCTCCACGTGAAGGTACACCTGCTGCAAAAATGAAGGATAATGTACCGATGGAAGTCAAAAAAGAGCGTTTACAACGTTTAAATGCACTAGTTAATGAATATTCTATAGAAAAGAATAAACGATATAAAGGTAAAATTGTTGAAGTATTAGTTGATGGAGAAAGTAAAAATAACCCTGATGTACTTGCAGGTTATACACGTACTAATAAGCTGGTAAACTTCGTAGCTCCAAAATCTGCAATTGGTCAGCTTGTGAAAGTAAGAGTAACGGAAGCAAAAACTTGGTCTCTAAACGGGGAATTGGTTGAGGAGCCGATCGAGGTGAAATAATAGATGAAAGTTTATACAAAAGATGAAATTGTTGAGCAAGCAAAAGAATTGGCGAAAATGATTTCTGAAACAGAAGAAGTAGATTTCTTTAAACGTGCGGAAGCACAAATTCATAAAAATGAAAATGTCAAACGTGCAATAGATGAAATTAAAGTACTGCAAAAACAAGCAGTAAACCTGCAGCATTATGGGAAATGGGAAGGATTGAAAAAAGTAGAAGCGGAAATAGATGCTCTGCAAGATAAACTTGATAGCATTCCGGTTGTACAGGAATTTAAATCTTCACAAACATATGTAAATGATTTACTGCAGCTTGTAGCAAGTACCATTTCTAATAACGTAACAGATGAAATTTTAATTTCAACTGGTGGCAATGTGTTAAAAGGTGAAACAGGTGCTGAAGTAGAGAGTAAAAAAGGAAATTGTGGTTGTTAAGAGAGATGTCTTATGGACATCTTTTTTTGTTTTTATTCTACTCTATAGTCTTTTGTCAAAAAAAGAATGACACATTCCGCTATTGTCACGCATATGATTAAGTGAATATTGATTGAGGAGGGTTCCGAATGTCCGAATTTAGAGAGATTATTACAAAGGCAGTAGTGGGAAAAGGACGTAGGTATACAAAGTCAACGCATACATGTGAATCAAATCATGAACCGACGAGTATTCTCGGATGTTGGGTAATTAATCACACATATGAAGCAAGAAAGAATGGGAAGTCTGTAGAAATTGAAGGATACTACGATGTGAATACGTGGTATTCATTTAATGAAAACACAAAAACAGAAGTTGTAACAGAACGTGTTAGTTATACGGATGAAATCAATGTTGGATATCGTGACAAAAACTTTTCGGGTGAAGATTTAGAAATTATTACCCGTGTTATTCAACATCCTAATTGTTTAGAAGCAATCGTTTCACCAAATGGTAACAAAATTGTTGTAACTGTAGAGCGTGAATTTGTAACTGAAGTGGTCGGTGAAACAAAAATGTGTGTAAATGTAAATCCAGATGGATGTCCAGAGGCTGAGGATAATTTTGAAGTAGATGACGATGAATTTGAAGAGTTAGATCCAAATTTTATTGTAGATGCAGAAGAAGAATAATAGAAAGCTAGGGAGAAACTCTTCCTAGCTTTTTACATGATGTGAATGAACATGTTTCAAGATAAAAATGTGCTATAATGAAGAGAGACTCCCAAAAGAGGAGATGAGAGTGTCCGTGAAGTGCGGCATATAAATATATAGCACATTTTTATGAAGTATGGAGGAAACAAATGGTTCAGTATACCCCGATGATACAACAATATTTAAAGGTCAAGGCAGACTATCAAGATGCCTTTTTATTTTTTAGATTAGGTGATTTTTATGAAATGTTTTTTGAAGACGCGGTTAAAGCAGCGCACGAGCTTGAAATCACATTAACGAGCCGAGATGGTGGGAGTAGTGATCGTATACCGATGTGTGGTGTACCGTATCATGCAGCAAAAAATTATATTGAACAGCTCGTTGAAAAAGGATATAAGGTTGCGGTTTGTGAGCAAGTAGAAGATCCGAAAACAGCAAAAGGTGTTGTACGTCGTGAAGTTGTTCAATTGATTACGCCAGGAACGATGATGGAAGGGCGCACAATTGATGAGAAAGAAAACAACTTCTTAGCAGCGTTAACTCATTTTGAAGATGGTTCTTATGCACTAGCTTGTAATGATTTAACAACAGGACAAAATACGGTAACATTGTTAACAGGTTCTGTAGAAGATGTCTTGTTGGAAGTATACGCAACAGGTTCAAAAGAAATTGTTGTAGATTCCACATTTTCAAAAGATGAGCTAAACAAGTTGACAGAAACATTAAAGATGACAATCTCTTATGAAGATGAAACGAAAGTTCCTGAAGGATTAGAGCATCTTGTGAGAAATGTAACCCAAACGAAATTAGTTACAGCAGTAGGACGATTATTAAATTATGTATTAAGAACACAAAAACGTTCATTAGATCATCTGCAGCCTGTAGATATTTATTATACAAATCAATTTATGAAAATTGATGTACATTCAAAGCGTAACTTAGAGTTAACAGAAACACTTCGAACAAAAGAAAAAATGGGCTCTTTATTATGGCTATTAGATAAAACAAAAACAGCGATGGGCGGTCGTATGTTAAAACAGTGGATGGAACGCCCGCTTATACAAAAAGAAAAGATTGAGGAACGTTTAGAAATGGTTGAAACGTTTGTGAATGACTATTTCTTACGTGAAGATTTAAAAGAAAAACTAAAAGAAGTGTATGATTTAGAGCGTTTAGCAGGGAAAGTTGCATATGGTAATGTAAATGCACGTGATTTACTGCAATTAAGACGTTCACTTCTGCAAGTGCCAGCTATTTTAGAGGCGATTAGTTTATTAGACAATTCTTACGCAGCAAGATTAATTCAAGGCGCTGATCCATGTGAAAGTTTAACAGAATTACTAGGCAGAAGTATTCAAGAAAATCCACCGCTTTCTATAAAAGACGGTGATATTATAAAAGATGGCTATAATGACCAGTTAGATCAATATCGCTATGTTAGTAAGAACGGAAAAACGTGGATTGCAGAACTTGAAAAACGTGAGCGTGATATTACAGGAATTAAATCATTAAAGATTGGTTATAACCGTATTTTCGGCTACTATATTGAAGTGACAAAGGCAAACCTCGCTTCGCTCCCAGAAGGGCGTTATGAACGCAAACAGACGCTTGCAAATGCGGAACGCTTTATTACAGATGAATTAAAAGAAAAAGAAACATTGATTTTAGAGGCAGAGGAAAAAATTGTACAGCTGGAATATGATTTGTTTACTTCACTACGTGAAGAAGTAAAAGTATTTATTCCGAAATTACAGCATCTAGCGAAAGTTATTAGTGAACTAGATGTACTGCAAAGCTTCGCGACAGTGAGTGAAGAAGAACAATTTGTAAAACCAGTTTTAACAGATAAGCGTGAAATCTTTATAAAAGATGGTCGCCATCCTGTTGTAGAAAAAGTATTGAACGGCAAATTGTATGTTCCGAATGATTGTGTGATGCCAGAAAATATGGATGTCTTTTTAATTACAGGTCCAAACATGTCTGGTAAGAGTACGTATATGCGTCAATTAGCACTTGTTACTGTTATGTCGCAAATCGGTTGTTTTGTACCAGCAACAGAAGCTGTATTACCAGTCTTCGATCAAATCTTTACGAGAATTGGTGCAGCAGATGATTTAATTTCAGGTCAAAGTACATTTATGGTTGAAATGTTAGAAGCGAAAAATGCAATTGCGAATGCATCAGAAAGAAGTTTAATTTTATTTGATGAAATTGGCCGTGGTACATCTACGTATGACGGTATGGCACTTGCACAAGCAATTATTGAACATATTCATGATCAAATTGGTGCAAAGACGCTATTCTCGACACACTATCATGAATTAACAGTGTTAGAAGAAAGTTTAACACACCTTAAAAATGTACATGTTTCGGCTATTGAAGAAAACGGAAAAGTTGTCTTCTTGCATAAAATTCAAGACGGTGCAGCAGATAAAAGTTATGGTATTCATGTTGCACAACTTGCGGAGCTTCCAGATAGTTTAATTGCTCGTGCAAAAGAAGTATTAGCGCAGTTAGAAGGACAAGAGGAAATCATTATTCCGAAACGTGCAGAAGTCAAAATTCAAGAAGAAAAGGTACAAGAACCAGTTGTAATAAAAGAAGAGGTAGAGACACTATCAGAGAAGAACGAAGAAGCAGAATCACAGCTTTCGTTCTTTGCGGCAGAACAATCTCCTAAAAAACAAGAAAACCCTGTACTGGATCAAAAAGAAACGGCTGTCTTAACACAAATTAAAAAAATTGATTTACTTGATATGACGCCTCTAGAAGCATTAAATGAATTGTATCGTTTACAAAAAAAGTTAAAGAAAGGATGAGTAAGTAGATGGGGAAAATTCGCAAACTCGATGACCAACTCTCTAACTTAATTGCAGCAGGGGAAGTAGTCGAACGCCCTGCTTCAGTTGTAAAAGAACTTGTCGAAAATTCCATCGATGCGAATAGTACATCTATTGAAATCCACTTAGAAGAAGCTGGATTATCGAAAATTCGCATCATTGATAATGGAGATGGCATTGTTGAGGAAGATTGTATTGTTGCCTTTGAACGACATGCAACAAGCAAAATTAAAGATGAAAATGATCTGTTTCGTATCAGAACGCTTGGCTTCCGCGGTGAGGCATTGCCAAGTATCGCATCTGTTAGTGAATTAGAGTTAATCACAAGCACAGGAGATGAACCAGGTACACATCTTATTATTAAAGGTGGAGACATTATAAAGCAGGAAAAAACAGCGAGCCGTAAAGGGACAGATATTACGGTTCAAAACCTGTTTTTTAACACACCAGCGCGCCTTAAATATATGAAGACAATTCATACAGAGCTTGGGAATATTACAGACATTGTATATCGTATTGCGATGTCCCATCCAGAAGTATCTTTGAAATTGTTTCATAATGAGAAGAAGCTGCTACACACTTCTGGGAATGGTGATGTAAGACAAGTACTTGCAGCCATTTACAGTATTCAAGTTGCGAAAAAATTGATTCCAATTGAAGCAGAATCATTAGATTTTACGATTCGTGGTTATGTAACGCTACCTGAAGTAACGAGAGCATCTCGTAACTATATGTCAACGATTGTAAATGGTCGTTACGTTCGGAATTATGTATTAATGAAAGCTATTCAGCAAGGGTATCACACATTGCTTCCAGTTGGCCGCTATCCAATTGGTTTCTTATCAATCGAGATGGACCCAATGTTAGTAGATGTTAACGTTCATCCAGCTAAGTTAGAAGTGCGCTTCAGTAAAGAACAGGAGTTACTGCAACTCATTGAAAAAACATTGCAAGACGCGTTTAAAAAAGTGCAGCTCATTCCAGATGCTGGTGTTACAACGAAGAAAAAAGAAAAAGATGAAAGTGTACAAGAGCAATTTCATTTTGAACATACAAAACCAAAAGAACCACCAATGCCTAATATCGTCTTACCAACTGGGATGGATGAGAAGCAAGAAGTAAGTACAATAAAACAAACGCCAGCGCCGCAACTTTGGCAACAGCCGAAGCAAGAATGGCAGCCACCACAATCACTTGTAAGAGAAGAAAGTTGGCAACCAACTTCTAAATCGCTAATTGAAGAAAAGGCTCAAGAAGAACAAGAATGGGATAGCAGTGAAGAAGACTTTGAATTAGAGGAATTAGAAGAAGAGATTCAAGAGATCGAAGAGATTAAAATGAACGGAAACGATTTACCACCGCTTTATCCAATTGGACAAATGCACGGAACTTATATTTTCGCTCAAAATGATAAAGGGTTATATATGATTGACCAACATGCGGCGCAAGAGCGAATCAATTATGAATATTTCCGTGATAAAGTAGGTCAAGTTGGGCAAGAAGTACAGGAGTTACTTGTACCATATCGTATTGATTTATCCCTTACTGAATTCCTACGTGTCGAAGAACAATTAGAAGAATTGAAAAAGGTAGGATTGTTCCTAGAGCAATTCGGCCACCAATCCTTTATTGTTCGTTCGCATCCAACGTGGTTCCCGAAAGGTCAGGAAACAGAAATCATAGACGAAATGATGCAGCAGGTCGTAAAGCTAAAAAAAGTTGATATAAAAAAACTGCGTGAAGAAGCAGCCATTATGATGAGCTGTAAAGCATCGATTAAAGCAAATCAATATTTAACGAACGATCAAATTTTTGCTTTGCTAGAAGAATTGCGCACAACAACAAATCCTTACACATGTCCACATGGTAGACCGATCCTTGTACATCATTCGACGTATGAACTGGAAAAGATGTTTAAACGGGTGATGTAGGATAGGTGTGTTGAGGGAAATTACCTTTATTGCAATGAAAATAAGTAGTGAATAGGAAAGATGGAATGGACATGCAATAATAGATTTTTTTGTCTGTTATTTCGAGGGAATATTAGGTGAAGAAAAAGAAGTGATAAAATAAATCGCTTCTTTTTTGTTTGTTGCGATATTTATTTTTACAATAAGGGTACTATTGATAGGAAGATGATGTATAGGAAGTATGTGTGAAGCTCATCTATACATTCATAAACGGTTTTAAAGGAAAATAAATAACCTGAGTCCGATATTGTATCAGGCTCAGGTTATTTAGAGATGTGTTTTTCCATTAAAGGCTTCTGTCTACAAACTGTATTTCCCGCTGCAATTTTATAAATGAACGGTACATTCCAATTCTCCAAGAGACGATCATCGCAAAAGCGAGTAAGAAGAACATACCGCTTAATTGTCCTAAATCAATTGATTGACTTAAATATTCTTTCATACCGAGGCGGACAGCTAGTAAACCGACTAAAATAAAGATAAATGCTTTAGAAGGTATTAAATAGATGTCTTGTCCGCGAATTTCAAATTTTGATGTTTTAATAAGAAAAATAGAGAAAAATAAACCAACAATAACTGCTTCGAGAATTTCAGATGATGTTAAGCGAAATTCTGGTAAGAAGTACATGCATGCTCCCGTACTCATAAAAATTGGAGGGAGTACAATTTTTTTAAGTGTTACAGGTTTCTTTGCTGATTTTAAGCGAAGAAACATCATTCCAACAGCCATACACAGAGCAATGATACTTGATAAAACAGCTAAGCTCATGTTTGACCTCCTTTTATCCTTTGAACGATTTTTTTAATAGAATCATAAACCAAACGAGAGCGGCACCAATGATCGTATGAGACATTCCCGCAATATGACTTAACCCTTTAAAATCAGCCCCATTGAGTTGAAGGAGTCCGCGGGCCGCCATTGAACCAACTGTTAAAACTAATCCTAAATTATAGAGGATAAACCAGATGTTAAAACTTTTTTCTTTATAGAATGCAAATGATTTTGATAGGGCAAAGGCGAGTAAGAAGAATAAAAATCCAAGAACTAGCACATGTGTGTGCAACTTGTATAACGATGTAGTACCTTGAATTCCTTGCGCTTTTGAATATTCTCTCGCAAATACACCTGATAATAAACCGATAATTAAATAAGTGAATGCTGCATTATATAACTTTTTCATCATATACCTCCTAGGTAGCATTAGCAATGTTTATTTTTGGATAGTAGGCTGCGATTATTAGTGGTTTGTCATTCCGTATATAAGGCCAGAAATATATGGGATTAGCCAAATGAACCAGACGATAATACTTAGCTTGTGGAATGTTGTCATCATATTTGTATCTTTTTTGATTAATACAATTGTTGCCCAAACAGCATGGAATAACATCAGTAAAATGGCTGCTAGACCTGTGATTCCGTGGAAACTGAATAGGGATCCTGCTTCTGCCATCTTTTCCATTAAAGTCGTTCCGAGTGTATCACATACGAGTCCGAGCCAAAAAATGACGACATGCCAAGGTTTTAATGTCTTTTGGAATTTTTCACTCCATACGCCAATTGTATAAAAAATGAGTGCAGCTGTAATACATGTAATAGCAGATGCCAACACGTTCATCATTCCTTTCTAACTGCCATGTTCCTTATATAAAATATGTTACATGAGAATTATGAATAGAATATGAACGCAATATTACATATGAAGTTTGTTGAATTATTATATTGGGATTCAATTGTGATGTAAACAAAAAATTAAAATGTGCTGTTAATGAAAAAAACTTTCTTATTTCCTATTTGACTAGGGATAAGAAAGTTTTTTAGACTACTGTTATTGTACATGTTTTCTTACACTTCGTTTTCTCGTAGTAATTTTCCATCGCGAAGTGTTAAAATTCGATCACATACATCAAGCATTTTTTCATCGTGTGTAATCATAATCGCTGCTTTTTTATTTTTCTTAACTTCATCTTTCATTCGTTCAACTACTTCTCTAGCACGTTTTGAGTCAAGACTAGCAGTAGGTTCATCAGCTAAAATTAAATCTGGATTATTCATAAATGCACGAGCAATGGCTACCCGCTGTTTTTCCCCACCTGAAAGTTGGTTTGGATAATGATTCATTCGATGTGATAATCCAAAAGTGTTCAGTAATTGTTCTGCCAATTTACCAGCTTCTTTTTTATCTTCTCCCTTTAACTTAGCGATATATAAGAGTTGCTCTTTCACTGTTAAGAAAGGTACGAGGTTTGCAAATTGAAATATAAATCCAATTTTTCTTAAACGAATATCGGTCATTTCTTTTTCTGATAAACTTGTTATGTTTTGACCAGAAACATAGATATTTCCTTTTGAAGGAGATAAAAGTGCCCCTGCAATGGAAAGCAATGTACTTTTTCCTGAACCAGATGGACCAACAATACCGATAAATTCGCCTTCTTTTACATCTAATGTAATTGGGTGCAGAGCAGTTACTTCTGTATCTCCATCGCCATATACTTTACTTACTTGATCCAACTTTAATAATGACGATGAGTTATCCCATTTTAATTCTGTTACCATTACATGCCACCTCCGATTGCTTCTAATGCATCTACTTTCAATACTTGATATAGAGAAATTAGTGTACCCAGTATACTAATTAAGATAAAGACACCTATATATTGCAAGATTGTTGTTGTTGTTAATAAGAACGGCATACTAGCTGGTAGAATAGCTTCTACAGCAAAGATTAGGCCAATGCCGATGATAAGAGCAACGCCAGTTAAGAATATAGATTGTACAACTAAAGTTTTTGCTAAATATGAGTTTTTTGTTCCGATTGCTTTTAATACACCTAATTGATGTGTTTTTTGTAATGTAATGACATAGAAGAAAACACCAATTAACAATGCTGAAATTGCAAGTAAAAACCCAATAATCATCGTTAATGTTCCTTGTTCTTCTTTATAACCTGGAATACTTTGTAATACTTCTTTTTTATCAATAACTTTTGCATTGTCGATTTTTTTATCAGTATTTAGAGCAATTACACTGTAATCTTTTTGATGTGGAAGTGCAATAGCATCCCATGCATTTTCATTCATATGAACAACAGGTGAATGACTAAACATTTGATTTTGCGAGAATCCGACAACTTTGAAAGTCTTTTTAGAAATAGGTTCTACTAGCTCATCTCCAAGTTTGATCCCTTTTTGCTTGATAGATTCATCAACAACAACTTCATTGTTTTCTAACGTACCGTTTTTTCCTTCAATAACTTTTGGGGCAATGAATGAATCTTGTTTACTTGAGAAAATGGCAACATCAACTTTATTTGAGTTTCCTTCTTTTTCAAATGTCGCCACTTTAATATGCATCGGAACAGCATCTTTTGCATCAACCTGTGCTAATACTTTATCTACATCTTCTTTCTTGATTTGGGAGCGTAATAATTTACCATCTACATCATCTGATACTATAAACTTGTCTGCTTTCATTTCGATAAAAGAAGAAGCATTAGCATGTGATAAACCATTTGCTAGACCTGATATAATAAGTACAAGAAATGATAATAACATCATGATTGTACCAATTAATCCGTATCGTAATTTCGATTGTTTTAATTCTTTAAGTGCTAAAAACATTAGGTTCGTTCCTCCTTGTTTTGTTCTATGTTCTTATCATAAAGAGGAAATATGAACGGAATATGAACAACAGGTTACAAAAGAAGAGTCTACAATTTATATATAAATACAAACTGAAGTAATGACATACCCCCCTGTTTTTAGGTGAGCAAGAGCATCTGGCCACGCATAGAAGCGGTCAGAGAGAAAGCTTTTTATTCTACATAGCAACGACTTATATGTTGAAATAATTAAAATGGATTTATATAGTTCCTTCTTGTTGTTTCGGAAGGTAAATAGAGAAGGTCGTTCCTTTTCCAAGTTCACTATCAACGGTTATTGCTCCTTCATGAAGGTCAATCACTTTTTTTACAATAGAAAGACCTAATCCGCTGCCATTTACTTTTCTATTTCGGGCAGTATCAACTTTATGAAATCGATCAAATATTTTTTTTACTTCATTCTCGGGTATACCAATACCCATATCAGTAATCGAAATATGCCATTCTGTGTCTAGCTCTTCCGCTTCAAATGAAATTGTCCCAGCACTTTCTGTAAATTTAATACTATTGGTAAACAAGTTGGTCCATACTTGATAGAGCAAGTTTTCATCTCCGTAAATTTGCATGTTAGGAACAGCCATTTCAACTGCAAGATCTTTTGTTCTCCATTCCCACTCAAGCATAAAAATAATATCTCTTATTTGCTTTCCTAGATTAAAAGGCTGTTTAAGTAAAGTAAGATCTTGTTTATCAAGTGAAGCTAGCATTAATAATTGTTTACATAAACTGGACAATCGGCGACTTTCTGATTCAATGATTTCTAAGTAATGTTTCTGTTCCGCTACCGTTAAATCATTTGTTTGTAATGTCTTGGAAAATCCCTGAATAGATGAGAGGGGAGACTGAAATTCATGTGAAACATTCGAAACAAATTCTTGTCGCATCCGATCTACATTCTGCAACTTTTGGGCCATCTTGCGAAAGCTAGTTGCAAGTGTACCAAGTTCGTCTTTGCGATTTTCTGGTAGTGCTAAATCATAGTTACCACTTGCGACCTCTTTTGTCGCATGTGTAAATCTTTGAATAGGGCGAACGACAAAGCGTGTAGCTACCGCGATACAAATTAGACTAATTATAATAATCAGTCCTAATAAAACAGCATAGAAAATACGTAATTCTCCAAATTGATGTTGAATATCCGGACGAATAAATAGCGCATAACCCTTACCATTGTTTTCGATAGGAATCCCAATACTATTTAAAAGTGTATTATCAAAAAAGCCAGTAGCAAATAAACGATTCGGGTACGTTGCAATTCCATTGTATATATTTCCTTTTAATACATGTTCAAGTGTCTCTTCGCTAATATTCATTTTCTTGAAATTATCACTGTACCGCTTGCCTTGTTTTTTATCGTCTACTAAGTAGACTTCAAAGCCAAGGTTAGAAATAGACTGTAAATAATCATCTTTATTTTGTTCTGTATTTTTCTCATATAAATATTTTACTTCTTGTGCATATTTTAAAATTTTCTCGCTGTTATATGGCTTTAAATAAACATGATAATATACATTTGTAAGTAGAAATGCCAATATACTACTAACCAGCATAATAAAAACTGATATGATAACAAATCTAGAATATAACGAGCGCATATTTTTTCACCTCTAATTTATCGTTCTATTTTTTGAAAGTAAGTCCTCCGTATCAAGATTTTGAGAAAACACAGAAGATAGGAGGGAGTTGACTGCTGGCATGTGACTGAACAGTAGGGGATAAGGGGAAAAATCCAATTGATGGAAGTTTCACTTTATACAAATGATGGCTACAAATGATATAAGAGATTGAAAAATCCAACAAAGTCAAAAATGTAATAAGTATGAGTGTTCCTCCTTTCACTTTTGTAGAATAAGAAATGTTTATGAACAGAAGATGAACATGTTATTACAATTAAGTTTTTTAGTTCATTTGTAATGTGAATGATATGATTTTTTTTGGGTTGTAGTTTTGTTTTAAATTACCAATATAGTTATTATTTTCTAATAATTTGTATATAATAATTTTTCAAAAAATAATTGTATTTCTCAGAAAG